>NZ_BAABBX010000016.1:0-627304 GCF_039538245.1 Gryllotalpicola kribbensis | reverse complement strand
GCCGCTTCGAGAGAACCACCCATTGAGAACCGCCGGGCCCCGCACACCGTTTAACTGACAGACCCGTCGCCTTCGGCGCGCTCATGCTTGTCCTCGTCGCGTTGAGTTCCGTCATGATCGGTATCGCTCGCCGTAATCGCACCCGCCGTATCTGACATCGCGCGGGGAGGGACGTATCACCTTCCCGATGTGACGGTCTCTATGAGGGTGATGTCAGCAGGTAACGGGTACAGGTACCTGTTGCGCACTGTCGCCGCCGGCGATGGCGACCGCGCTCTGTCGACCCCGCTGACGCGCTATTACAACGTGGAGGGCACGCCGCCAGGTCGTTGGCTCGGTGCCGGAGTCGCCACGCTGGGTGGTGGGCGGATCGGTGTGGGCGATCAGGTTTCCGAGGCTCAGCTCCAGCTTCTGGTCGGCATGGGCCGTGACCCCGTCACCGGGGTGCCGCTGGGTCGCGCGTACCCGGAGTACCGCAGCGTCGCTGAGCGGATCGGGCAGCGTGTAGCCGCGCTCGATCCTGCGCTGGGACCTGCGTCCCGCGCTGAAGCGATCGCTGCTATTGAGATGGAAGAGGCCGAGCGCGGGACGCGTAGGGCGGTTGCGGGGTTTGACTTCACGTTCTCGATCCCGAAGTCCGCTTCGGTGTTGTGGGCGGTTGCGGACGCTGGGACGCAGGCGTTGATCGCTCGGGCGCATCATGCGGCGGTTGCGGAGGTAGTTGCGTTCATGGAGCGGGAGGTTGCAGCCACCCGCACGGGTGCAACCGGGCGCAACGAGGCAGTTGCGCAGGTCGATGTGGCTGGTCTGATCGCCGCGGCGTTCGATCACTACGACAGCCGGGAGGGGGACCCTCATCTGCACACCCATGTCGTCATCTCCAACAAGGTGCAGACCGTTCTCGATGGTAGGTGGCGCTCTCTCGATGGTCGCCCGATGCACGCCGCGACGGTCGCCCTGTCGGAGTTGCACGAGGCGGTGTTCGCTGATCACCTGACCCGAATGCTCGGAATCGAGTGGGAGGCGCGGGAGCAGGGGCGGGACCGGAACCCGGCGTGGGCGATCACCGGGGTTCCGCAGACACTGGTGGCTGAGTTCTCGACGCGTGCCCGGCACATCGACGCCGAGACTGACCGGCTCATCGAGAACTTTGTGTCCGAGCATGGGCGGCGGCCGTCGCCGGCGACGATCATGAAGCTCCGCGCCCAAGCCACCCTTTCGACCCGGCCGGAGAAGGAGATTCGGTCGCTGGCCGACCTGACCGCCTCGTGGCGGGAACGGGCCGGGCAGGTGCTCGGTTCGGATGCGACCGGGTGGGCGCGAGGGGTGACCCGGAACGAGGCACCGTTGCTGCTGCGTGCCGACGACATCCCGTTGGTGGTGATCGCCTCGCTCGGGCGGGAAGTGGTCGCCGCAGTCGGTGAGAAGCGCTCCACCTGGCATCGATGGAACCTCACTGCCGAGGCGGCGCGGCAGACGATGGGTTACCGGTTCGCGTCGACCGAGGATCGCGAAGCCATCGTCGGACTGATCGTGGACGCAGCCGAAGCCGCGTCGCTGCGCCTGACCCCGCCCGAACTCGCATCCAGCCCGGCCGCATTCCGCCGGCTGGACGGCACGAGCGTGTTCCGTCCGAAGCACTCCGCGCTGTTCTCCTCCGAGGAGCTGCTGGGCGCCGAAGACCGCCTCCTCGAACGCGCCCGCACCACCACCGCACCGACCGTGCCGCTGACCACCGTCGAACGGGTCACGAAGCGGCCCGACAGCAAGGGCCGGATGCTCGGTGACGACCAGGCGGCCGCGCTGGCGAAGATCGCGCTCTCGGGCCGGATGGTCGACGTGCTGGTCGGCCCGGCCGGCGCCGGGAAGACAACCGCGATGTCGGCGTTGCGGCGGGCGTGGGAACACGAGCACGGGCGCGGCAGCGTGATCGGGCTCGCGCCGTCAGCGGTCGCCGCGCAGGTCCTCGCCGATGACCTCGGCATCCCCACCGAGAACACGGCGAAGTGGCTCGACACCCACGACCGCACCGGAGAGACGTTCCGCAAGGAGCAGCTCGTCATCGTCGATGAAGCATCGCTGGCGGGCACGCTCTGCCTCGACCGAATCACGGCCCTGGCCGCTGAGGCCGGGGCCAAGGTGCTGCTGGTCGGGGATCACGCCCAGCTCCAGTCCGTCACCGCCGGTGGCGCGTTCTCCCTCCTCGTCCACGACCGGGACGACACCCCTGAACTGGTCGATGTGCACCGGTTCGTCAACCTGTGGGAGAAGACCGCGTCCCTCGCGCTGCGGCACGGCCGCACCGATGTCATCGACACCTACATCGAACACGGTCGCATCCGAGGTGGTGAGACGGAGGAGATGATCGACGCCGCCTACAACGCCTGGCGCTCCGACACCCTCGCCGGGCGGGCCAGCGTCCTCGTGACCGACTCGAACGAATCCGTGCAGGCGCTCAACAACCGGGCGCGGGCTGATCTGATCCTCGACGGCACCGTGAACGCCCGCCGTGAGGTCGAACTGCACGACGGAATGAGGGCTGCGGTCGGGGATACCGTCATCACCCGCCGCAACGACCGCCGCCTCCGCGCGGGCAGGTCCTGGGTTCGCAACGGCGACAGGTGGACGGTCACCGAGGTCCGTGACGACGGCGCTCTCACCCTCCGCCGCGCAGGGCGCACGTGGGGCGCCTCGGTCGTGGTCCCGGCCGAGTACGCGGCCGAACACCTCGACCTCGGCTACGCCGTGACGTCATACCGGGCGCAGGGCATCACCGTGGACTCCTCGCACGTCCTGGCGGATGCGTCGATGACCAGAGAGACGTTCTACGTCGCCATGACCCGTGGCCGCGAGGAGAACATCGCCTACGTCGCCGTCGATAAGCCTGACCCTGCCCACGACGGCCCGCACCCCGGCGACAACGAGGATGCGTCCGCCCGGTCCGTGTTGTTCGGGGTGCTGCAGCACGTCGGTGCCGAGCTCTCCGCGCACGAGACGATCACCGCCGAGCACGACGCCTGGGCCTCGATCGCACAGCTCGCCGCCGAGTACGAGACCCTGGCCGCCGCCGCCCAACACGACCGCTGGGCAGCGCTCATCCGCTCGTCTGGGCTCAGCGACGACGACGCCGAGGACGCGATCGCTTCACCCGCATTCGGAGCGCTGACCGCCGAGCTCCGCCGGGCCGAGGCGAACCAGCACGACGTCGAGACCCTGCTGCCACGCCTCGTGCGAGCACGCGGGTTCGGGGACGCCGACGACATCGCCGCGGTCCTGCATTACCGTCTCGCTCGCGCGACCGCCAGGCCAGCGGGAGCCGGGCGCGCACGCAGAACACCACGTCTCATCGCGGGCCTCATCCCCGAAGCCACCGGCACCATGCCATCCGAGATGCGGCAAGCGCTGACCGAGCGACGCGACCTCATCGAAGCCCGAGCCGATGCCCTCCTCGACACCGCACTTACCGAGAAACACGAGTGGATCACGAAACTCGGAACCCCTCCCAAGACTGCACGAGCGGCCCACGCATGGCGGTACGCCGCGCGCACCATCGCCGCCTACCGCGACCGCTACAGCATCACCGGACCCGCGCCCCTCGGAGCACCCGCCGAAGCCGACACGCAGAAGATCGACGCCGCCCGCGCCCGCGCCGCGCTTACCCGGGCACAAAACCTCGCACAGGCCGAGCAGCCAGAGCAGGAACGCGCCCGGCGCACCGGACCGCAGCACGTCAGGCCGTCGCTGTAGGGGTTCGACTACTCGGTCCGCTCCGGTGGTTGGATCATCCGCACGTTCGAAACGCCGCCCTGGTTCACGCAATCCTGAGCGAGGTCATGAACACGCCAGTAGAAGTCAAGGTCGGCAGCCGCCGCGTTCACGGTGCTCTCGACAGGCATGTAGCGGTGCAACGGTGTTGAGACACCACCGTAGGAATAGCCGAAGTTATCCACCGTGAGGATCGTCAGGGGCTCTGATCCGGACCACTCGATCCCGACGCGCACGTCGTACTCGTCGTTGCCCGTCGCGTCGGCAGTCGCGCGGATGAGAGCCATCAGGTCTGCGACGCCGCACTCGACCGCGTCCGACTGGATCTGCGATCCCTCGAAGTACCCGTCGCTACTCATGCGGTGGCCGCCGATTGCGGCTGCGAGCGTGACTGATCCGTCGTGGTGGAGACTCGCCCATGCTTCCTTCCACACTGATCGCTCGCCCGTTGCGGTGTTCACGGCGACCCAGCGGCGCAACCCCGGCCGTGGGTTATGCCGGTCGACGTTTTCCAGCGGGTGCACACCGCCACGTCCGGCGTAGAACAAGGCGAGGCCCTCGGCCTTGGTCAGCACGTCGCGCGCACCGTCGCGCGTCAAGCGGTTGTGGAGGCGAGGGACGCGCGGGTGGGCGACAGCGATCAGCCAGGCGCGTTCGCTCGTTGCGCGCACGCCCGCAGCCTCGGCATACAGACTGTCGAGCGCTTCGCTGGCGTGGCGGCGTTCATCGAAGCGAGCTCGATACATCGCCTCGATCTGGCGTTCCTTCATCCATACGGTGTCGGAGTCGTTGCGCACCGGAGCGCCGAAGTAGTCGTTGCGGTAGATCAGGTGTGGCCCGTCAACGCTTGCCGGCACTTCCACGACGACAGCTCGGGCACCCTCGGTTCCGAGACGGTGCACGTTGAGGCCGAAGACGGGCGGGGAGATAGCGGTGATCGCTGCGGAGCGCAGGGATCGCTCGTACCCTTCATCGAACTCTCCGACGTCGACTCGCTCTGTCGCGGCCTTCTGCGACTCGCGTACTCCGAACACGATGACGCCGCCGCCGCTGTTCGCCATCGCTGCAACGTCCTTGGGGAAGTCTGTTTGCGGTAGTCCCTTCGCCGGGGGCAGCTCTGACTTCCAGTCCAGATCGTTCGTCTCCATGACTCCGTTGCTCACCGCGGCGTCCAGCAGCTCGTCCGTCAGAGGCCCAGGAGCGACCCCGAGGGCGCGATGCAGAGCGGTGAAAGTCATGACCCCCAGCGTAGGGATCACCTGCGACAACTGGCAGTGACGCCGACCGGAAGCTGCCTACAGCGCGCGCCCGTCCCGACGAGCGGACGGGGTGATGCCCGACTCACGCGCGAATGCCTGCCCGCCCCCACCTGCAGGCGGGTCGAGGAGGGCCGTGACATCTGCAGCGTCCGTGACGAGGGACGCGACGCCTTCGCGCAACAGCCGGTGCGTCCCGGCACTGGACACACTGGTCACCGGACCGGGCACGGCGCCGACCGGGCGGCCGAGCTGCGCAGCGCGGGCGGCGACGTTGAGGGAGCCGGAGCGATAGCCAGCCTCCACGACGACGGTCGCACCGGAGAGGGCACCGAGGACGCGATTGCGGGCGAGGAACCGCCACTTGGTCGGCGCGGAGCCGGGCGGCATCTCACTGGCGAGAAGCCCGAGGTCTCCGACCCGTTCCAGCAACTCACGGTTACCGGACGGGCAGAGGCGATCCAGACCGCCGACCATGACGGCGAGAGTCTGCCCGCCGGAGGCGAGGGCGGCTCGGTGTGCGGCAGCGTCGATGCCGTAGGCGCCGCCGGCCACAATGATCCGCTCGGCATGGGTCATCTCAGAGGCGAGTTCGCCGACGACGTGCTCGCCGTAACTCGTGGCGGCGCGGGCTCCGGTGATTGTGACGCGATCGTTCAGCGGCGCAGTGAGTAAGGAGACGGCGCCTCGTAGCCATAGAGCGGTGGGGGCACGATCGCCCAGATCGTTGAGGGCGGTCGGCCACTCGTCGTCGCTGGGGATGAGGATGCGCAGCCCGAGACGGCCAGTCTCCGACAGTGCCTGCGTGACCGTGCGGGCCTCCATGCGCGGGGCGACCTTGTTGCGCCACAGCCCAGCCTCGACGGTATCGATCTTCTTCGGGAACGCGCCGGTACCGGCCGCCAGGCGCACAGTCTCGACGGCGCCGACCGCAGCGATGAGCCTGCCGGTCACCGCGTTGTCGGGCTCCAAGGTCGCTGCCAGAGCGACCCGTGCGGAGCGTTCGTCCTTGGCGAGAGAAGTGATCGTGACCATGCCCGGCTCCCATCGTGTATGCCAGACAGGTGCGCGAGCGCCGCCCGAACGCATGGGCGCACCTCTTACGAATGTCGGCCGAGAGCCGTACTCTGAAGGAGAGGCAGATTCCTCCTTGATATGGCGTCCCTCGCGGACAGGCCCTCGGGCCACTCTCTACGCACTGTCTCGTCACTTGACCGTGCCACGAGAGGAAACGCCATGATCCGGCTGCTCTGGGCGCTCAGCGCCCACGCCCGCTACTACCTGCGGCGCTACATGCCCACCAACATCGCGCTCGATGCGATCCGCACCCGCCGCGGCCTGAAATGGGGCACCCCCGCGATGCTCCTCGCCGCGCCATACTTCCTCGCTGCGAACTACTGCGTCACCCTGATCGAGGACGGCGGCCCCGGCTGGCTGAACCTCCTCGTGCTCCTGTTCTGCTGGAACGCGCTCAAGTTCCTCATCATGGGGCCGATCAGCGTTGTCCTCCTCATTCGCGCTCGTATGGAGGAGTCGGCAACCCACCGCCGCCACCGTCGTGCGCTTCGGCCGATCGAGCCTGCCGAACCGACAACGGCGCGCACGCCATAGGAAACCGCATCGCGGCCTCGCCCGCACCGTTCGAACAGCGACGCCGCAACGGCACGCGGTGATTCGCATGCCGGACGGCGGGCAACTTCACCGGGGGAAGAGGGCCGGGGAACAGCCCCGCTCGTTTGTCCTTCGAGACTGGAGGGATGAATCAACACCAGTCCAGCCCGCACGCCCTGGAACCGCTCCTGAACATCGACGAACTCGCCGACTACCTCGGCGTGCCCGTCTCCACCATCTACGACTGGCGCACCAATGGCAAAGGCCCGCGCGCCTACCGCTTCGGCAAGCGCATCATGTTCGGCATCACCGACATCCGCGCCTGGATGGACACCCTACGCGAGCCCGCCTCTCCTACTGGCGCTGCCACCTTTCCCGGAGCGGGGGAGGGCGCGTGTGGGTAGGCCCCGCACGCCGATCGGAACCTTCGGGATCATCGCCACCCGTCCCCAGCCCAATGGCAACCATGTGGCCCGCGCCCGATACCGGGATTGGGACGGCAGCAACCGGCTCGTTCAGGCCACCGGCCCCTCACGGGCCGCCGCGGAGCGCAAGCTCAAGCAGAAGCTCGCCGAACGCTCCCTCTACCAGCCCGGATTCAACGGGATGAGCGCCGACAGTTCGTTCCTGGAGCTCGTCACCTACTGGCTGGAGGACATGGAGATCGAAGACCGCCTCTCGCGAACCACGAGGAACCTCTACGAGCGCGACATGCGCACTCTCGTCGTCCCCGCGTTCAAAGACCTCACGCTCCGGGAGATCGGGGTCGCCCGCTGCGATTACTTCCTCAAGCAGCTCGCCAGACGCAGCTACAGCCGCGCCAAGCACGCCCGCGTCGTTCTCCGACTCGCCCTCGCTCTCGCGGTTCGCCACGAGATCTTGCCTCGCAACCCGATGGACCACGTTTCCCGGCTGCACCGGAAGAAGACCATCCCGGAGGCGTTCACGATCGGCGAGGTGCAAGAGATCCGCGCCGCGATCAAGGCATGGGAGTCCCGGCGGATACTGGCGGGCCCGAGGCCGGATCGGCAGCTCGGGCAGATCGTCGAGGTCATGCTCGGCACCTCCGCCCGCATCGGCGAAGTCCTCGCCATCCGACTCCAGGATCTCGACCTGGATAGTCCGATCCCGACAGCACGAATAGCCGGGACGATCATCAGCCGCAAAGGCGAGCCCACCCACCGGCAAGACCATCCGAAGACGGATCGCTCGGTTCGCCGCGTCGCACTGCCGTCATTCGCCCTTCACGCGATCCGCTCCCGTCTCCTCCGTTCCGGTGACGTCGACCCGGGTGCGCTCCTGTTCAGCACGCGGGTCGGGACGCCGCGCACGACGAACAACATCCGCAGGCTCCTGCGCGACGTGATGGACGAGGCCGGGATCGAGAACGTCACGCCGCACCGCTTCCGCCGTACTGTCGCCACTGTCGTCAACGACGCGCAAGGCGCGCTCCTCGCCTCCGAGCTCCTCGGGCACACCGACCCGCGGATCACGATGCAGCACTACATCCAGCGCAACGAGACCGTGAACCCCGTCACGGCTGAGCATCTCGAGCGGGCTTTCGGTAAGGCTGGATGATGAGGGGAAGACCATGCCTGCGTAGGGATCGCGTACAGGCATCATCGACGCTCGTCGTGCCGATCCTTACTGGAAGACATCAGTGATCGGTCCGCCCGTCACACCAGGTTCGAGGACGAGCACGGGCTTGTAGCGGGGCTCATCCTTCCTATTGCCATCCCATTCATAGACGACGGTTCGCAGCGTGTTGAGGTAGCGCCCGACAAGTACGGCCATCGTGTAAGGGCCATGGAAGGCGAGGTGTACCTCGGCGCGTCCTTGGCCGGCAGAGAGTTTCTTGATTTGCTGTGCGATGGCCGTGCTTAGACGAGCTGCTTCTCGTGGGTCGATTCGTTCTGTACTCCCAAGCGAGATGATCTCCGCTGCGTCGAATCCATCGGCTGAGTCGTTCACGAGCTGTTCGAAAGCGGTCCGATCTGCATGTGGTGTCAAGGTCACGAAGATCGCCACGCGATGTTTGAGTTCTGCCGCTTGATCCTGCTCTATCCGGGTGGGCTCGATGGTCAGCTCGGTGGTCTGCGGGTCGTCATCGGGCGCGGCGGACGTCCAAGCATTGCCCTCCGGATCGACCACGACCACCCTGCCGATCTTCGTTTCAGGCAGCGCCGCGCCAACTGCTAGCCCAACTGACAGGTGGGCTCCGCCCGATACGCGCACGCTCTTTGCGCCGGACGCGTACACGGCATCGCTGGTCAGCGGGAGAGTCTTCTGGAGCAGTTGCAGCGCGCCTCGGGAAGGAAGCCGCCCGTCGTCCGACGGTTTGAGTCGGATGTGAAGGTCCTCCTCGTCGGCGTCGAGGGCAGATGATGCAGGGCGGCTTTGCACGCGAATCGTGAAATCGCGTCCTTCTGCGCGAATGATGGGCTTTCGTTGCTCGACGCGGTGCATCAGAAGATCACGCACGATCTCGACTTCGCCGCCAGACGGCTGGCGCATGTTCGCCTGCTTCTTGTCAGCCAGGGTTCGTGCTGGCGCGAGTCGTAGGAGCCGATCCGGGGCGTCGTAGTCACACTTCACTTCTTCGCCTGCCCGTGTGACAGTGTTCGCGATACACAGGCTGAAGTTGGGATCGGCGTCGAGCTGGAGCAGACGTGGCAGTTCGCGTTCGCGGACGATGTCGCTGTGTGCGATGTCGGGGGTGACGACGAGCACGCCCGCCGAGAGACCTCGGGTGAGCGCCTGTTCGAGGCGGTCGGTGGTCGTGCCGGGTCGCAGGTCGGTGTGATCCCTCCACACGACAAGCCCGGCGGCCCGGAGTAGATCTTCAAGAGCGTCCGCTTGCGCGGTGCCATCTGATTGGCGGTAGGAGATGAATACCGGGCCGTCGCCGCGAACGGCACCGTCCGGTAAAGGACCGAGGGGAGGGAATCTCGAAGGAGGGACAGAGACGACTGCTTCCTTCGTTGTGGTCTTCCCGAACCGTTGGCGCCGGGCGATGAGTCCGAAGAACGCACCGGTTGCGCCAGGCGCAAAGACGAGCAGTGCGATCGGGTTGGAACTGACCTTGGCGGTCGCCCGCATCGCTGCGTGATCGACGGTGCTTGGTCCGGATAGGGAGGGGTGGCTGTGCCACTCACCGACGTAGCCGATCGGATCGTCGTCAGCTCGTTGCTCCAGAAACTCCTGCAAGAGCTCGTCCGCGCGAATGTCGTCGCGAACGTACCTGTTCGTCGTTGCCCCCTGCCCCTCAACAACCAGGGCGTGAGTTGCCACGATGGTGCCGTTGTCCTGGTAGCCGAGGAGGATGCCACCGGTCTCCCGAGGGAGGTGGTTCGCTGCCTCGAAGGCGATGGTCTCGTAGGCGTCGACGAGCAGGTCGATGCGCGATGGTGGTCGAGTCATTCGTGACTCCTTACTGCGCCGATCGACAGGTCTCGCGTTTCCCCCGCTGGGTGGAGAGGGCGATCGACGAGCAGGCCGACGGCGTGACGCACGGTCGCTGCGGCCGCCTCGATCACCGCGTAAGGGGGCGTCGGAGAGATTGGACTGCCACAGCCGGCTTCGAACAGTTCAGACTCAGGCTGATCGACAACGTTGGACGAGGGCGGTAGCGGTTCGGCTCCGTCGAGCGGCGGCAGCACATCAATTCGGTAGCTCGTACCACCGTTCTGGATCGACGCTGAGACGAGCCGCCTGGACAACGCCCGTGCAGTGACATGGAGGAGTGCAGTGGTGGCGAAATCGGCGGTCGCGTTCACCACGAGATCGTGGTCGGTCAGAAGCTCGACAGCTTCGTCACCTGAGGTGAGCGCATGATCGATCACCTCGATGTCGGCACCTGCAACTCCACCGCGGTCAATCAGATGCTGCTTGACGGCCTCAACCTTCGACCGCCCCACGGCTTCAGGGCCGACAAGGTGACGGACGAGATTCCCGGGCATAACGACGTCGCTATCGAGCAGGGTGAGTTTCTGAACACCAGAACGCACGAGCATGTCCGCAATGAACGAGCCGAGGGCTCCGACGCCCACAACTGCGACTCGCTGTCCGCGGAGCTCGGGAGCAAGCTGACCCGAGCGTGCGGCTTTGGCGGCATCGGTGTCGGCACCCGAGCTCAGGCGCCTGACTGCGATGCCGCCAGTTTCGGTGGGCCATACTTCGAGGGTGATTGCGCCGTCGTGAGAGCCACGGCTGTAGATCAGCACCACGATCTCTATCGTGTGCTCGCGAATTCTGCGGTCCAGGTCGACGCTGGGGTTGATGCGAGCGGAGATGTCGTCCCATGATCTGGGGGGCACGTCTACATCGCCGAGATCGGCAACGTATCCGAAGCGATCCTTGCTGTGTTTCGAGGACTTCGCTGGCTTGGTGCCGCCGCCGATTCGCATTAGGTTGTTCGCTGCCGGGCGGAACCGAACGAATCCGCTGGGATATCGGGTCAGGTCATCGTAGAGATAAAGCCGCTCATCCTCGGAGGGCTTGAAGTAGCGGTCGAGGTCTAGGTCGGGTCGGTCGTCTGGCCAGCCTGCTGCCGCCTGTTCGAACCAGGCAGTGACATGTTCGAGGAACGCCGGCGCTTCCGTCCACCACAGCCCCTCATGATCGTCCTCGGCAACCAGGCACAGCGCCCCGTCCAACTCCCGGTGCCAGGACCACGCGACCGCATCTGAGTCGAGCGGAACCACGCGGGGTGGCTGAAAGGGGTAGCGGGAACGCAGCGTTATGAGAACCTCGGTCGTACCCCCAGGGTGAACGATTGTCCCTCGCCAGCCGTGGTCGTCCTCCGTGAAGCCGGCTCGGATCAGCCCTTCCTCGAAGTGCTGTCGTGAGTATGCGACGTAGTCGTCGTACTCGGTGAGGGTCACCCGAAGGTCCTCGTGCCCGCCGGAACGGTCCGTGCGCCAGCCGAGATGGCGGACGCGCGCTTCGACCCATCCTCGTTGAATCCCGGCGGCATCGGGAACACGGTCTCGTCATCCCCGTTCTTGCCCAGCAATCCCTGGAACGCCAGTGCGGCCTTGCCCTCGTCCTCCTCGTCGAGCGCTTCGCGTGCGGTCTCCGCAGCGTCAGCGAAACGAGTCTTGGCTGCATCCAGTTCATCATCTGTCGCACGAATGCTGATGGTGTGCCCCGGCAGGGTGGGGTCGTTCACTCCGATGCCGAGGGTGACGTAGTCGTCGAGGATCTTGCTGACCTCTTCGAGAGCAGAGACGTAATACTCTGCGTGATCGTTGCCCGAGACCAGGCCGGAGGCGAAGGCTTGGTACGTCGCGACCTCGATGAAGAACCCACCAGGCTTCTTGCCGGAGCCGAGTATCGAACGTCGGGTCTGACGGAGCAGCTTCACCGTGGGAACGTAATAGCCGTCATGCGCGGCGTTCATTTCGCTCGACAGCGACGTGAGCTTCTCCGGATTGGTACGCACCCACTCGTCCTCATCGCCCTTCTGCGGGATCTCCCACGTCTCGCCGTCCCAGTAAGGGCGGGCGGGCACCGCGTCGACATACAGGTCGTACTCGGGGAACGACACCTGCAGGCTGCGATCCTGGCGCTTGGTTCGCCGGTGACCGTCGTCATCACTGCCGAACTCCGCATGCAGGACGGTGAAGAATCGGTCGAGGATGTCTTTCGACGTGACGTCGTTCGGTAGGTCAGGGAGCCGCACGAACACGTCAACGTCTTTGACCCGCTTGATCGACACGCTCCTCTTATACGAACCGATCAGCACCGGGTCCACTCCGTACTCGGTGAGCTTCGTGTCAGCTTCGAGTGCATCGCGCACCAGCCGGTGCGCCTCCGGTGCGTTGGCCTTGTCATCGCCGGGCTCGATGGAGCTCAGCGCATCCTTGAACTGCTGCTTGAGGTGAGCCATCGGGCCCTCCGATCTGGTTGTGAATGTCTTGGACTTCTCTGAGCCTGTCCCATACCACCGACACTTCAGCGAGCATGGAGCAGGTGGTGTACTACTTCTTGCCGCGCTTGCCGGTGCTCTCGTTGGTCGTGGTCTTCGGGTGACGCTTCACCGTGGACTGCTTCACGAACCGACCCGTGACCGCGCTGCGCCCTCGCTTACCCGCCATGCTCCTCACCTCCTCGGCGTTCTAAACTTGATGCTATGTTTCAATTCTAACACACTCCGTGTCGGAGGCGACAGGCTGTCGCAGATGTGACACACTGGAGGCATGGCCAAAACCACGATCAACACGGCCGCGCTGTACTCCGCGCTAGACGCCGCGCGTCAGGAGAGGCAGCTTTCCTGGCGGGGGCTCGCCGGTGAAGTAGGGGTGAGTCCCTCGTTGCTCTCTCGGCTCGGCAACGGCCTCAAGCCCGACACTGACGGTTTCGCCACGATCATTGCCTGGCTCCGACTCCCGGCCGAGGACTTCTTCGAGCATGAGGGACAGCGTGACGCCAACGACAACCGCGAACCTGACCTCATGGCGCAGCTCGCACCGCTTCTGCGCGCCCGAAAGGATCTGAGTGAGACCGACGTCAAGTACCTGCAACAGGTGATCGGCGCGACCATCGAACGTGCACGGGCTCAGGGATGACTCGTGCGTCGAGGATTCAAGACCGAGGCGAAGAGCCTCGCGCTGGAGCTACGGGCCGAGATCGGCATCGACGCGCATGCGCCTTTCGACCCCTACGCCTTCGCTTCTGAGTACGGCATCCCGGTCGTCCAGCTCAGTGACCTTGATGGTGTCGCGCGTGATCACTTCCTGCGAGCGGACGGAAGCGCACTGTCCGGGGCGCTGATCCCGAACGGGAGTGGCGTGGTCATCCTGGAGAACGACGCTCAGCCCCTGACCCGTCGTCGCACCACCATGTGCCACGAACTCGCCCACGTCGTCCTGGAGCACCAGTTCGGCGTTTCGCTTTCCGACGAGAGGAAGTGTGGGCTCGGCGGCGACCAAGAAGCCGAAGCCGACTGGCTCTCGGGGGAGATGCTGATCCCCAACGACGGAGCATTCCGGCTCGCTCGAGCGAACGCCACCGACGAGGAGGCAGCGGATGCCTACGATGTCAGCCTCGCGATCGCCCGCTGGAGAATGAACCATAGCGGAGCGCGCAAGGTGATGCAGCGGACCCGCGCCAAGTGGGTGTGAACCGGACGTGACCAGTGTGATCAGTGCTTTTCCCCTCGGGACTATTGAGGGCGTTTCCAAGATTATCGGTGACCTATACAGTGGCACCGAACTCACACGCATTATGGCCGAAGTCCCGCTTCGTTCTGATCCCGGCGAAGGGCACACTAAGTGGCGCCGACTCGCCCACGCTGTCTCCAATAATCAAGCGAAGACCGGTAACGGGAATGCGCTGATCGCTCTTGTTCGGGCGGCAATGCGGGCGGAGCGCACGCTCGATCGTAAGTCTCGCGCAGACATCGCACGCGATGAGCTCAATCAAGTTCTATCGCTAGTGAGCCTCAAAGTGCTCGCCGACGGGCGAGTAGCAACGGCGAAGAGGGCGTCCACTGATACTGAGGCGCTGGCTCGCTCGGAACGGCTCTACAAGATTCTCGAACAACGCGGAGCGCATGCCGAGGTACTTGCGTACTGTCGAGAAGACCTCGTCCGCGCGGACTACTACGAAGCGGTCTTCGAGGCGATCAAGGGTTTGGGGGCACGGATTCGTTCTCAGACCGGCGTTGATGCCGATGGATACGGCCTCATCGAGAAGACGATGGCCGGCTCAATCCCACCGCTCAGAATCAACGGAGGGCGAACCCGCACCGAGCGGGATGAGCAACTCGGTATAGCCAATCTCGCGAAGGGGCTGTTCAGCGCCTTCCGGAACCCAGTGGCCCACGAGCCCAAGTTGCACTGGACCATGAGCGAACTGGACGCTCTTGATGTTCTGGGAACGCTGTCCATGATTCATCGTCGGCTGGACACAGCGATCTCGCGGAACGGTGACGGCGTGTGAGTATGGTTGGAGCGCTTTCGATCGACCTGACAGCACGCATCGCAAGTGCCGACGCGGCGCTCGCGCTAGGGGGCGTTGTCGTCGTGGGCGCTGGGCTGTCGATCAGTAGTCGATTCCCCGCCACCCGAGGCCTCACCTCGCTCCTCTGGGACGCGCTGGATACTGACGTTGCTGCACGATCGAAGTTGGCCAGCGCACTTGGTCGTGAGGATGCCGACGCGAAGTCGCTGGTGGGCGATGAATGGGCTGACGTAAAGCAGGCCTGGGCGGCGGTCGCAGGTAGCGCAACCGCGCGCCACCGGTTCCAGAGTCAGTTCGTCAAGCTGGACGGCGAACGTAGCACGCAACCGTCCGTCGCGCACGAAGCCCTCGCTCGCCTCGTCCACTCCGGCGTTATCGAGTGTGTGGTCTCGCTCAACTGGGACACCGCGCTCGAATGTGCGTACCAGCGACTCTACGGAGCCGCGTTGCCTGCGGGGGTGGTATTCAAACCGCACGGCGATGTCGCCCAGCCACACGTGCCCTGGACACTGCCGCATGAGCCCGGCGTAGTCCCATCTGACGTCCTCGGAACAATCACGCAGCTCCGCTCAACGCACGCTCGCACACTCCTCATCGTCGGCTACTCCGAGAGCGACCAAGTCGTAGTCGACGAACTAGTGCGGCCACTCGATCAGTCCTGGCGAACGATCCGCATCGGGCCCCACGCGATGGGGGGCGAGGACTTGAAGGAGACGGCAGAGGTTGTCCTACCGGCCCTCGCGGAAAGGTATGCGATTCGAGAGGAACGTTCAGCATGGCACACGGTGACCTATGCAGGCAGCCGAGGTGTCGATTCCTGGCTGGCGGGTCAGCGCCTCGGCCCGCAGGACGTGGACTCGTGCCCAGAACTTGACGAGGTCCAAACCATCAAGCGATCGCTTCAACATGATCGCGCAGTGGTCGTGAACGGTCCCACAGGTTCGGGAAAGTCCATCTGCGCTTATCAGGCACTCCGAGGTCTGATGAATGACGGATACGAAGTCCTCCGATTGCGTGACAACGCGCGCCAGGACGGGGTGCGCTCATGGCTAACGGATCTGGTTGCCTTTCCACACAGGAAGGTCCTGTTCATCGACGACGCCCAGGACCTCTCCGCAGACACAGTGCGCGAAATCGCGGAAGCCGCCACCCCCGAGAGGCTGGTGCTCATCGTCGGTATCGACCATGTTGCCGGTGGCGTCAACACCGTCCACCTCAGCGCTTCAGGTGCGGTGGCCCGACTCGCTCGCTTCGTGCGTGAACAGCGGGCGAGCCTATTCCCTCATATCCGTGCTCTCGATGATCACGTCGGAAACCACCCGCATGACTTCAATTTCGAGCGACGCATCGACCTCGCCGAGCGCGAGCCGACCACCTGGCAGTTCGCGTACGTTCTCACCGGCGGATGGCGAAGGGTTCGTCGTCAAGCGATGGAACTTCGGGACCAAGGCCGGGCGGACCTGGCGCTGGCCGCCATCGCGGTCGCACAGGTCGCGGGGGTTGACTCTGGAGTTGCTCAAGATGAACTAGAGGCTCTCCTGCCAGTTCTTCACCGAGACCAACAGTGGCTGGAACGGTCTATCGAGCAGTTGCGCCGCCGACGGCTGATCTCCGAATCTGACGGCCGCATCCGTTGCGCCCATCTCCAAGCCGCGCTAAATGTGATCACCTGGAGCCTTCATCCACCCAGACATGTGTTCCCGCCTCACAGGAGGCCGGAAGTGCTCCCGGTTGCCTCTGCGTCGGCATCACCCCGGACAACGGCTTACACAACCGCCACGCCCGTGGACACGACGATGCCAGCTCCACCGCAACTTCCCGCGCTGGAAGTTGAACGCGACAGAAAGGCAGTCGGCGCCCTCATCGCTTTCGTACTGAACTCGGCCTCGACGCCGCTACGAGGGTGCACGTGGCTCGTCGGTCGGAACCTGGACACCGACGCACGATGGATACTCAGACGCGAGGGAGTGCTCTCTGACGCGCTTTACAGCGAACTCGCTCGCCGCGCGCTAGCTATCTCCGGGGACGGCGACATCGCCGAAGCGGCACAGCTACTGTCTGAGGTCATCGCCTACTCTGACGGCGCGGTGATGGTGACCGTGCGAGCGCATGCAGACCGGCTCAGAGAATGGTACGCGGCGATCGCGCCCGAGAACGGCTGGGCGCTTGGAGATCTCGCGAACAGCCTGCACCAGCCTGACGCCGAGTTTGCCGAACAGGTCGCCGGCTTCACGGACGGGCGACGGCTCGCGCGCCTAATCCTCGACGGTGGCTGGCCGCACATCTACTCCAGCTCACACGCACTGGACCGCCTGTGCAATATCGGTGGCGAGACGCTCCGCGCCTCGACCAAAGCACATCTCGATGAGTCGGCCTACAGGCAGATGCTCGACGCCAACCCACCGGAGCTATGGCACATCTCGACGCTCATCGAGAACCTCTCAGCGGCAGATCATGACCTCGCCCTGCGCTTGGTCGAGCACTCCGCAGGTCAGATCGCGTCGTTGCTCATGATGGACCCAGTCCGACGATGGAACGATCTGTTCAATCTGGTTTTTGGCACCCTCGGGTACGCCGCGATCACCTTCGGGCGCCGAGCTAATCTTCCAGCGAAATGCCGGCCGGCGGCTCGCACGCTCGTCCGCGCGCTCGATCGTGACCAGGTCGCCCAAGTATTGTCTGGTCCGCAGGATCAATGGGGGCAGATGAACTTTGACGTCTTCATCGGTCTCGTGGAGAAAGCAGATGCCGCCACGTTCGCCGACGTCGCAGACCGCCTTGACTTCGCCAAGCTCGAAGAGTCGCTTGCCACACCAGAAGGACGACCATCCGGTACGGGCCTCTACCTTTGCGTTCAGCTGTTTGAGCGGAAGTCAGATGAGGTGCGCTTGATCCTCGACCGACTCGAACCGTCGCTCATCGCACTCGACTCATTCATCGCGTTCATGGCGCCGGACGTGGCCGCCCGCGCGCTTCGGAGAGGATTGCCGCTCGATCTTGGACTTGACCACCATCGTTGGGGATGGGCAGCTGCTGTTGTCGCGCGTCTCGCCGAGCACGATGCCGGCCTCGCACTGGAAGTGGTCGAAGCGAACAGAGCAGGGGTGGTCGAAGGGCTGACCAACAACACAAGCGACCCTTTCGACAACCTCAACGCATGGGTCGAGGTCTGTGACCATCTCGACTCGACCCTGATCGACACCCTCATAGCTGAGCTTCCCGAGGGAGCCGTGTCGAAGTGGGAACGGGCCATCAAACGTCCGCAACGCTACGGACACTCGCGCCGCGACCAGATTGCACCACTTGTCTTTCGCGCAGCCAGAACTAGCGGGCATGTGAAGTCGGAGGCCGAAGGGTTGCTACAGCGCTTTCCGGCGCTCGCGCGGATGCAGCTTGGATAGCTGTCAGCGGATAATTGTGTCTAGGTGGCCGAGCCGAGCCGAGCGGTACGCGGGTGGCGGTCCCAGTAGTCACGCTCTTGATCGCTTCACGGGGGACCAGAGGGGGACCAGAATCATGCAAACCATGCATCCCGTGACCCGTACTGCATGATCTGACCCGCGGAATCATGCGGAAAGCCAACCTGATCGGTGTTTCTGGACGCCTGGGGGTCAGGGGGTCGCAAGTTCAAATCTTGTCAGCCCGACAGGCGAAAGGGCCGGAATTCCACGGAATTCCGGCCCTTTCGCGCGTGCTCAGGCGGTCATCGGCACACGCGGCTGCGGTCACGTGGCTGAGATACGGGTGCCTCCCGTGCTCGCTTCCGTATCACGGTCAGCCGTGCCGCTCGTCCGTCGCCGGGGCGCCCTCGTCCTCGCGCAGCACCCGCACGTCCCATGAGCCCAGCTCGATCGTCGCCCCCGCCGGGAACGACGTGCCTGTGACGACGTCAGTCGCGCCGCACGGCAGGGTGAAGGCGGACGGCGTCCAGGACCAGTTGTGCACGAATCGCAGGTGCTCGCCCCGGGTGTTGCGGGCGCCGGTCACCGTCTGGCTCGGGGCCTGTGTCTGCCAGCCGGAGCCCGCGTCGATCGGACGACGTCCGGACGTCGCCCAGCGCAGCACGGCGGCCGCCAGCTGGGGGTTCGGCACCGTGCCCACCATGGTCAGACGGCCGGATCCGGCGCGCTGGGTCGTCACCGCGGCGAAGCGACCGAAATGCGGATGCTCGTAGCCCGCGAGGACCTGGGCGCCGGCCGGCCGGATGCCGTCGATCCACCACTCGGCCGCAGCATCGTCGGGCAGCGAGAGCCCGTCGACCCCGCGAACCGGAACCGGATCGTCGATCGTCGCGATCTCGTCGTACCACGCGCCGGCCGCTGCCGAGAGCAACGCAGGCTTGCGCTGCGTGCGAGCGCGCGCCTCGTGATCCTCGTAGCCGGTCCTGATGCCGACGACGAGATGGCCGCCGGCCTCTGCGTAGTCGCGCAGCCAGCTCAACGTCGCGTCGTCGAGGATCGTCAGCCCTGCGGCGACGAGCACAGGGTGCGCTTCCGCGAACTCGGCCGGATCCTCGTCGGCAAGCGACCCGGCGTGAACGATCCGAGACGAGAGCCCGGCGTCGAAGGCGCCGCGCAGGTACGCGTCCACGATCGTCTGGAAGGTCCGCTCGTTGGGCCCCCGGCCCCCGCCGAGCGCCGGGTGCTCGCTCAGCGCCCACTTCGATTCGTTCGACCAGAGAACGGTCACATCGTGATCGGGCTCGAGCCCGGCCACCGCATCGCCGGCAGCGAGGAACTCGGCGCCGAGCGCCGCGATCTGCTCGTAGGTCCGCCCCGGCTCCAGGCTGTGCGGGAGCACCCCGCCCCAGTAGGTCTCTGCCCCGTAGTGGAGGCTGTGCCAGTGCCAGTACTCGATCATCGTGGCGCCGCGCGAGACGAGGGCCCAGGCAGCCTGGCGCCACTGCCCGTCATAGGCGGGCTCGTTCTGCCAGGACATGCCGATCGACGACGCATCCGTTTCGGTGATGAGGAACGGCTCCTGTCGTGAGCCGTACATGCGGTCCGCGGTGGCATACAGCGCCCAGGTGCCGTCGGTCGTCCAGCCCTGCTCGCCTCGGGCCGAGCCGGCAGGCAGAGCCAGTCGGTCACGCATCCGGTAGTAGGCGTTGCCCGCCGTGACATCGAGGTGCGCGGCGACCGCTTCGTCCTGCAGGGTCGGACGCTCGTACGAGAAGCACGTGGTGACGAACTGGTCCGGGCGTGCGTATTCCCGCGCGATGTCGGCCTGCCAGCCGATGAAAGCCGTGGTGAGCCCCGCCTGGAATCGGCGCCACGCGAGCGTGTACTGCGGCTGGGCATTCAGGTCTGGAGTCCACAGATCGGCCCACGTCGACAGCCGGTGGGACCAGTACGTCAGCCCCCACTCGGCGTTGAGGGTCTCGACGTCGCCGTAGGTGCGCCGCAGGTGGTCGACGAAGCGCTGGAAGACCTGCGGGTTGTGGAAGATCTCGTTGCCGGGCTCGTTGTCCACCTGGTAGCCGATCACGGCCGGGTGGTCCGCGTATCGCGCGAAGATGCGTCGGATCAGCCGTTCGGCGTGGAACAGGAAGGCCGGATGCGCATAGTCGATCTCCTGTCGGGCGCCCCAGCCCATGGGCTGTCCGGTCGCGCGCTGCGCGTTGATCTCGGGGTAGCGTCGCGCGAGCCACATCGGAGCGGCGTACGTGGGCGTGCCGAGAATCACGTGGATGCCTCGGCGATGGGCGCCGTCGAGCACAGGCTGCAACCAGTCGAGGTCGAAAATACCGTCATCCGGCTCCCAGGTCGACCACACCGATTCTCCGACGCGGATGACGGAGAAGCCGGCGCGCTGCATGAGGTCGAGGTCGTCGTCGAGACGCGGGACCGGCTGATATTCGGCGTAGTACGCCGCTCCGAACAGCACCCTCTCGCCGAGAGCGGGGAACGCACGACGTGGATTGCGCGGCGATGTCATGAGGTGGGGGGTCATCCTTTCACTGCTCCCGCGGACAGTCCCTCAAGCAGCTGCTTGCGCAGCAGCAGGAAGACGAGCACGGTGGGGACGCTCGCGAGCACGGCGCCCGCGAGCACGAGGTCGAATGCGCGGTTCTCGGCCTGGAAGAGCGTGTTCAGGCCGACCGGCAGGGTGTATTGGTCGGAGTTCGAGACCAGCACCAGCGGCCACATGAACGAGTTGTAGCTCTGCAGGAAGCTCCACACGGCAAGTGCGCCGAGCGACGGACGCAGCAACGGCAACACGATGCGACGGAAGATCTGGAACTCCGTGTTCCCATCGATCCGCCCGGCTTCGATGATCTCGTCCGGCACGGACTGCACGATGTACTGCTGCATCATGAAGATCCCGAAGGCGGGAGCAACCCACGGCACGATGAGTGCGAACCATGGGTTCGACAGGTGGCTCTTGACCACGAGGATGAACAGCGGAACGAGGATCACCGCGAAGGGGATGCTCAGCGAAGAGAACATGACGGTGAACAGGACGCGCTTGCCGGCGAAGCGGAACTTCGCGAACGCGTAGCCCGCGAGGGCGCAGACGAACACCGACACCGCCGTGGCGATCACGGCGACCCCGACGCTGATGCCGAACCACCCCCAGAACGGCTGCGTGGACAGCAGGCGGCTGTAGTTGTCGAGCGTCGCGGGAACGGGGATGAGCGAGGTCGACGAGAAGATGTCGCCGCGAGGCTTGAAAGAACTCGCGACCGCCCACGCCAGCGGGAACAGGAAGACGACGAGCAATGCCACGAGGGCCGCGTACAGCGCGATGCTGCCCCCAGTCGACCGCCGGCGGCGGCCGCCCATGCGGGGCGCCGGCTGCGATGCGTTGCGGCGTGAGGTGATGGCGGTCACTGGGTCCTCCCGATGGCGAGGGCGCGGTTCAGGATCTGGCTCACCGCGAACACGATGATGAAGAGCACGACGCCGGCGGCTGCGGCGTAGCCGAACTGCTGCCGCTCGAAGGCAGCACGGTAGATGAACATCGCGACCGAGAGCGTCGCCTCGCCCGGTCCGCCGTGAGTGAGCAGGTACGGCTCGTCGAACAGCTGCGCTGCGCTGATGAAGCTGGTCACGACGACGAAGGAGCTCACCGGCCTGATCGCGGGCAGGGTGACCGTCGCAAAGGACCGGATCGGCCCGGCGCCGTCGAGCTCGGCGGCTTCGTAGAGTTCCGCGGGGACCGCCTGCAGCGCTGCGAGGAAGAAGATGCTGAGGTAGCCCACCCAGCGCCAGAGCAGCACGAACGAGATCACCACCTTGGCCAGTCCGGGATCGCCGAGCCAGTCCACGGATCCGACTCCGAACAGAGCACGCAGGACGTTATTGACGATGCCGTAGTTCGTGTCGAGGAGGAGGCCGTAGACCAGCGCGATGACGATGGGCGAGAGGACCATCGGTACGAAGAAGGTCACGCGGAACAGGTCCCGCAATCGCAGGCCCCGCGCATTCAGAGCCTGAGCGATCAGCAACGCACAGGGGACCACGATGACGACGGCGACCAGCACGTAGATGCCGGAGTTTCCGAGCGCCGTCCGAAAACTCGTGTCCGCCACCAAGTCGGCGTAGTTCTTGAAGCCGACGAAGGACGGCCTTCCGAGCCCGACCCACTCGGTCATCGACAGGTACACCGCCGCGACGACGGGCACGATCATGAACAGCACGTAGAGCACATAGAAGGGCGCGATGAACAGGTAGGGGGCCCACCCGCCAGAGGCGGGGTCGCGGTGTCGGTGCCCGGCGGCGGCGCCGGTGATGGTAGTCATGGAGTTCCTCCGGTCGTGGCCGTCATGCGGCCCGGGTCTGGCCGCGGAAGGCGTCTGCGGCTTCCGAGAGCGCTTCGGATGGGGTGCGGCGCCCGCGATAGGCATCCAGCAGCGACCCGCTCAGCACCGTCTGCAGGATGCTCATGTCGGCGCTCTGGTAGTACGGCGGGATCTCGTCGATGACATCGGCGTACACCTGGAACAGGCGCTGCCCGCCGAAGTACGTGTCCTCGAGTCCGAGCAACTCGGGGTCTTTGTAGACGCTTCGCAGCGTCGGCAGATAGCCGAGGGCCTTGTAGCGTGCGACCTGCTGCTCCTTGCTGAGGTAGATCGCCTCGATGAATTGCGTCGCGGCCTGGGTATTGGGCTTGCCGCGCAGCGCACCGAATCCGGTGCCGCCGCCGACCGAGGTGCGGCTGCCGTCTGGCGTGAAGCGCGGCAGCGCCCGAATGCGCCATTTGCCGGACTGATCGGGCACATTGGGCTTGATGCCGTAGGCGGCGTACCAGCTCGGCATCGCGATCGCGGCGAGTTCCCCCGACTTAAGCGCTGCCTGGATGCTTCCGCCATAGAGGTCGGTGACGGTGGTGAAGACGCCCCGCCGGATCCCGTCCACCAGGAAGGCGAGCGCACGCTCCGCTTCCGGCGTCTCAATCGCCAACCGGCCGTCGGCATCGAAGAGGTTCCCGCCGTTCTGCATCAGGGGGATCTGGAAGCCCTGCAGCACCTGGCCCAAGTCGCTGCCGACGCCGACCGCGCCGAACTTGGTTCCGCGCTTGCGTGCGACCTTCTCGGCGTCGTCGAGGAACGCGCTCCAGGTCTCAGGAGTCTCGAGCGCGAGGCCGTCCCGCCGGAACAGGTCCTCGCGGTAGTACTGCACGACAAGGGGAGAATCCGAGTCGAGCGCGTACAGTTTGCCGTTCTTGCTGAACGGAGCCACTCGCGCCTGGATGAGGTCGTCGCCGAAGCGGTCGCGGATCGCCGAGAGGTCGACCAGAAGCTCCTCGGTGATGTCACCGCGCAGCATTCGCGCGAAGTTTCCGATCTCGAAGCCGGCCACGTCGGGCGTTCCCGCCTCGGCGACCGCCTGGGCAAGCAGCTTGGTCACCAGGTCGGCGGCACCGATCTTGGTGACGTCCAGCCGGTAGCGGTAGCGCGTGGCCGCGTCGGCGACGCCGATCGAGTCCGTGAAGAACTGAACATAACCGTCGTCGTGCGTCCAGAAGTCGAGGGTGACCCGGCCGGATCGCACAGTGCGGACATCGCCCGATCCCGCGCAGGCGGCGAGCAGGCCCGGCACCGAGAGCGCGGCAGCGGACGCTGCGGACCAGCGCAGGAACTGGCGTCGCGTGGCGCCGAGGGGAGGGGTGGGTGGTGCTGTCATCGGACTTCCTTGTCTGGATCGGGTGGGTGACTACGTAGTCAATTCGCGGGGCGGAGAGCGCACGCCGAAGAGTGCACACCGACGATCGCGCGCGTCACGCAGGAGCGGCGGTCGACTCCCTCACGACGAGTTGGGTGGGGATATGGCGGTGTCGCTCGGTCGGTGGGTGGCCATCGATCGTGCGGAACAGGCGGTGCATGGCGAGCCGGGTGACCTCTGCGAAGTCCTGCCTGACCGTTGTCAGCGGCACGGCGAGATAGGCGGCCTCCGGGGTGTCGTCGAATCCTGCGATGCTGACGTCTCGGGGGACGGAAAGTCCGGCATCCTGGACCGCGCGCATGGCGCCGATCGCCATCGAATCGTTCGCGACGAAGACCGCGGTCACCGTCTCCCGGCGCAACAGCTCGCGCATGGCTTCGTAGCCCGCCGCGGGAGACCAATCCCCGGACGCGATGCTCGGGGCGTCGACGCCGGCATCGTCGAGCGCCGCGCGCCAGCCGCGAATGCGCCGCCCGGTTGCAGCCCAGGTCGGCGGGCCGGCGATGTGGTGCACGCGAGGATGCCCGAGCGCCAGCAGATGCTCGGTCGCGCTGCGTGCGCCCATCACCTCGTCGGCGCCGACCACGAGCTCATCGCGACGATATCTCGCGTCCGGCGCGTCGAAGCTGAGCAGAGGAAGGCCGTCGGGGATCGGCAGCTCGGGATGACCGAGGTCGAACGGCTCCGACAAGACGATCGCCTCGACCCCCTCGTCGACGAGTCGCTCGATGGCCGCGTGATAGTCATCGAGGTCTTCGCCGACCGTGCGCGCGATGCTGAGCGCATAGCCCGCGGACCGGGCCGCGCGCTCGACGCCCTCGAGGATCGACGCCGGCCCGAACGCAGTCGTGGTCACGGTCACCATGCCGATCCGCCGGCTCCGTCGCGTCACCAGCGCGCGGGCGGCTGCATTCGGCCGGAATCCGAGTTCGGCGATCGCCTGGCGGACGGCCTCACGCGCCGTCTGAGAGACGTTCGGCTCGTCGTTCACGACGCGCGACACCGTCTTCTGCGACACGCCGGCGTGCCGCGCGATGTCCATCATCGACACGCGGCGCACTCCATTGGACGGCATACTTGCGCTCCTTTGCGGGGGTCTCGTGTCACCATAGGAGCGAATGACTACGTAGTCAACCGCGATGTGACCGGACGTGCAGCCGCTGCGCCTCGGGCGCTCGTCGGTGTCGGGGCGTCCCGGCTCGCGTTCCCGAC
The DNA here is from genome assembly GCF_039538245.1 of Gryllotalpicola kribbensis. Taxonomy (NCBI): domain Bacteria; kingdom Bacillati; phylum Actinomycetota; class Actinomycetes; order Micrococcales; family Microbacteriaceae; genus Gryllotalpicola; species Gryllotalpicola kribbensis. Next base: position 602,328 of record NZ_BAABBX010000016.1, on the reverse strand, counting down.
ACGCGTGAACCGCCGAAGGGTGCCGAGGTCGCGCCCGCCTCGTTCTACTATCCATCGGGAACCAATAGCGGCGGTTCCCGGGCGGAGGTTGTGCGATGACGGCGTATGAGGGCTCGGCTGTCGAGCCGACGAGGAAGGTGCGAGGCGACGTGTACTCGGCCGACTGCCCGTGCCGCGATCTGCTCGATGTCGTGGCGAACAAGTGGGCGGCTCTCGCGATCGGCGCGCTGGCCGACGGGCCGGTGCGCTTCGGCGAGCTGCAGCGGCGGCTCGCGGGCGTTTCCCCCAAAGTTCTCACCGCCACGCTGCGTCGGCTGGAGGCGTTCGGGCTCATCGATCGGACCGTGCTGCCCGCGGTGCCTCTGCATGTCGAGTGCGAGCTCACCGATGTCGGCTACAGCGCGCTCGGACCGGTCTTCGCCCTTCGCCAGTGGGCGGATTCCCACTACGAGCACGCCCGCACGGTCGCGGCAGGCGACGACGACGGAGCGGGCGCAGGAGCACTATCCATCGGATAGTAGGGCACCTTGCGGGTAAGCACATTCTGCTGGTTAGTGTCGTGAGCGGCTGCGCCGCGGGGCGGATGCCAGAGCAGAAAGGCGGTCCGAATGACCACGAATCACATCATCGACACGGGTGCCGTCGCGGCCGTTGTGTCTCGAGCAGGCGGATCGATCGACGGTCCGGAGAGCCTCGTCGACGTCTCGCTTCCGGCGCCAGGGCTGCCTACGGGGCATGACGTCCTGGTGGACGTGAAGGCCGTCTCGGTGAACCCGGTCGACGTCAAGATCCGCGCCTCAGGCAATCGCGCGCACAAGGATCGAGTGCTGGGCTGGGATGCCGCGGGCACGGTCGTCGCAGTGGGGGACGAGGTGACGCGCTTCCGCTCGGGCGACGAGGTTTACTACGCCGGAAGCCTCGACCGGCCGGGTTCATACGCTCGCCGGCAACTCGTCGATGAGCGGATCGTCGGCCACAAGCCGACGAGTCTCGGATTCGCCGAGGCCGCTGCACTGCCGTTGACCGCGCTCACGGCGTGGGAGGCTCTCTTCGACAAGCTCCGTCTTGGCGCGGACTCGACCGGGACGATGCTCGTGCTCGGCGCGGCCGGCGGCGTCGGGTCGATCCTGATCCAGCTCGTCAAGGCGCTGACCGACGTGCGCGTGATCGCGACGGCATCCCGAACCGAGACTCGCACCTGGGTCGAGGGGCTCGGCGCGGATGTGATCGTCGATCATCGCGCTCCCGATCTCGACCGCCAGGTGCTCGCGGCCGCGCCGGGCGGTGTCGACTACGTGTTCACCGCGCAGAGCAAGGGGCGCATCCCGCTGTTCACGAAAGTCGTCCGGCCGTTCGGCCACATCGTCGCTATCGACGACGAGCGCGATCTGGACCTCATCGCGTTGAAGGACAAGGCCATCTCGTGGCACTGGGAGTTCATGTTCGCGCGCGCCCGCTACAACTGGGATCTGAGCGCGCAGCACGGTGCCCTCGAGCAACTCGCTCAGCTCGTCGACGCGGGCCGGATCCGCACGACCCTGACGCAGACGCTCGCGCCGCTCAACGCGGCAAGCCTTCGCGAAGCTCATCGCATCGTGGAGTCCGGCGGCGCGATCGGGAAGATCGTCGTAGCCGACCCGGCCTGAGCGCGGCACCTCCGCCGCGGCGTCGGCAGGGCGAGAGCCTCAGTCCTCCGAGTGGGTGACGAGAGTCAGCGCCTGGCGCTTCTCGGCCAGCCAATCGGCGAAAGCGAACCCGATGCCGGAGAGGAGGAAGGTGATGTGCAACACCACCCGCCACGTCAGCTCGGTGTCGTCGAGCGCGCTCGACTTCCCGATGTCGGTGAAGTCCCGCAGCAGTCCGATGGCAGAGATCGCCACGATCGAGCCGATGAGCTTCATCTTGAGACCGGAGAAGTCGATGTGGCCCATCCAGCGGGGGCGGTCCTCGTTCTCGTGCGCGGCGGCGATCCGGGAGACGAAGTTCTCGTAGCCCGCCAGGATCACGATGAAGACCAGGTTGGACAGAAGCGCGAGATCGAGAAGCCCGAGGATGCCGAGCATCACGTCGGTTCCGGTCTCTTCGGGCAGGTGCGACAGGAGGTGCCACAGCTCCTGGACGAACTTGATGAGGACCACCACCAGTGCCACGACCAGGCCCACGTAGAGCGGCGCCAGCAGCCATCGGCTGCTGAAGAGGAACGACTCGAGCACCTGCTCGATGCGCGGTGCGTCGCGGGCGCCTCGGCGCTCGGGGGCTCCATCGGGACGCTGTGCGTTCGTGCCGGCGTCGTCTGCCATGAGGTCCTCCGATTCCCGCGCTGAGGGCGTCTTGCCTGCATTCTGACGGGAATCCGGTCTTCAGGCGAATCGGCACGCGACCGCCGCCGCGACTCGCGACTCAGCCGACGAGCGTTCCGCCGTCGACGACCGCGACCGTGCCGGTGACGTAGTCCTGATCCATGAGCGCGAGGAATGCCTTCGCCACGTCGTCGGTCTCGCCGACCCGCCCGAGCGGCAGAGACTCCGCCAGGCCGGCATACATCTGCTCACGATCGCTCTCACTCAGCTGCGACCACAGCGGCGAGCGGACGACGCCGGGCGCGACCGCATTCACGCGCAGCGGTGCGAGCTCGACGGCGAGGCTGCGCATCACCGACACGACGGCGCCGGAGACGGCGGTGCCGAGCGTCCAGCCGGTGCCGCCCTTGAACGCCGCGGTACCGCTCATCAGGGTGATCGACCCGCCGGGCGTGAGATGCGGCACCGCCAGGCGGACGGCATCGAGCGCGTGGAACAGCCGGAGCGCGAAGAAGTTCTGCGCGCTCTCGACCGTGTACTCCGAGAGCGGAAGACCGGTGAGATTCTCGGCCGCCGTGTAGGCGAAGTGGTCGAACTCGCCGATCTCGTCGAAGAAATCGGCGACCGCAGCACTGGAACTCGCGTCGACGGCGCGGCCCACGACTCCGGCGGGCAGCTCACCGAGTGCGCGCTCGATGGATTCCGGCCGCCGGGAAGCGATGGTCACGTGGGCGCCGGATTCCGCGGCGCGGCGCGCCACGGCGAGCCCGATGCCGCTGGTGGCGCCGATGAGGACGATGCGGGAGGAAGCTGAAACTGTCATGTCTCAAGCGTCAGCGAGAGGCGGATTCCCCGTCCAAGACCCTTTCCGTCGTGAGTGATGCCCGCAGGGCATGAGCGAGTTCGACCGCGCGCGTCAGCGCCGGCGAGCGATGGTGCGTCGCCCATGCGGCGCCCACCTCGCTCGGGCCGAGGCCGGGCACCTCGAGCGCGACGAGATCGGTGCGCGAGTAGAACCGCGCGGTCGACGCCGGCAAGACCGAGACCCCGAGCCCCAGCGCGACCTGCTCGAGCTTCACCTCGACGGCATGCGGGTACGAGGCATCCGCCACTATCGGCAACCCGCGTCGCCGTCTGGCGTCGCGCCACTCGGGCACGGCATCCGGCGACTGCAGCAGCTTCAGCTCAGCGAGTTCCTCGATGTCGACGCTCGCGCGCTCCGCGAGCGGATGCGAGCGGGGCAGCATCGCCAGCCGCCGCTCCGCGAACAGCGGCTCGACCGTGAGCCCGCGTGGGTCGATGGGCAGCCGCACGAGGCCGAGGTCGACGCGGCCGTCGAGGATCGTCTCGGCTTGGTCGTCCCAACTCGTGCGCACGGTGTCGACCTCGAGGTCGGGGAAGGACGCCCGCAGGCCTTGCAGAATCGGCGTCGCGATGAGCCCGGGCATCACCCCGACGATCAGGCGGTCCGTTCCGCGCGCGGCCTGCCGAGCGCGCCGCTGGACCGCGGCGGCGGACTGCAGCATCGCCTGGGCGTCGGGCAGCAGGGCGGCACCCGCCGCGGTGAGGGCGGTGCCCCGCGTCGAGCGCTCGAAGAGCTGCACGGCGAGCTCATGCTCGAGCAGCGCGATCTGCCGGCTGAGCACGGGCTGCGTGACATGCAGCCGTTCGGCGGCGCGGCCGAAGTTCAGCTCATCGGCGACCGCGACGAAGTACTCGACCCGTCGCAGGCTCAGCTCGCTCACGCCGACAATCGTCTCAGATCGGCGAATCCCGTACGGCTCAGAACAGATAGGTCACGATCTCGCCGGCCAGCAGTGCGAGGGCGATGATGCCGCCGAGCACCGCGCTGCACCGCAGCAGCAGGCCATCGCTCGGGCCGAAGTCGGGGTCGTCGGCGGGGTGGACCACGTCGAGGTCGACATCGAGGAGTTCGGCGGGCAGGCTGCGCACGGGAATCGGCGGCCCCTGGAACCGAGAGCTCGGGCGGGGCATCCGAGAGGTGTTGGGAGCGAGGGCCGTCACGCATCCTCCTTCACTGGCGGCAGGCTTCGACAAGCGGCTGTGGTGCCGGCCCGGAGCCCGGGTCGGTCCGCATCGGATGCCAGATCGCCCTGCACCGCGGCGGCGGTGGCGGCGTCTGCTGCTCACGAGCTGGACTCGGCCCGTCAGACGGCTGGTCGACCCGAACTCCCGGACCGGCCGACCGAGATCCAAATTAGCACTCTCGGGTCTTGAGTGCCAGTTCTCTGCGCGCGAGTGCGATCGGCTCGCATTCGTGTGGTGATCTAGACGACGTGAGTTCAGTTACGAGAAGCAGGGCGAGCGGATGTCTGTGAGCCCGCGCATCGCCGTCGTCGGCCCGGGCGCCATCGGCACCACCGTGGCCGCCGCGCTGCACGAGACCGGGCGCACTCCGCTGCTCTGCGGCCGCACCCCGCGCGAGGGGCTCGAGCTCGACGGCCCGACAGGCCGCATCGCGGTGCCCGGGCCCGTGCGAACAGACCCGGCGAGCGTCGACGGCCCGCTCGACCTCGTCTTCCTCGCCGTGAAGGCGACGCAGGTGCCCGCCGCCGCCCCGTGGCTCACGTCGCTCTGCGGGCCCGACACGGTCGTCTGCGTGCTGCAGAACGGCGTGGAGCAGGAGGAGATCGTCAGCGCGCGCGTTGCCGCCCGGGCCGTCGTCCCCTCCGTGGTGTGGTTCCCCGCGCAGGCGCAGCCCGACGGTTCGGTGTGGCTGCGGGCGGAGGCGCGGCTCACGCTGCCCGACCTGCCGGCCGCGCGCCCGATCGGCGAGGCGCTGCACGGCAGCCTGTGCTCCATCGAGCTCGCCGCCGACTTCACCTCGCTGGCCTGGCGGAAGCTGCTGCAGAACGCCGCCGCTGGGCTGATGGCGCTCACCGGCCGCCGTGCGGGCATGTACCGCCGTGCCGACGTCGGCGCTCTCACGCTCGCCTATCTGCGCGAGTGCCTCGCCATCGCGCGAGCAGAGGGCGCCCGGCTCGGCGACGAGGTGCCGCAGGAGATCCTCGACGGGTTCCGTGCGATGCCGGCCGATCTCGGCACCTCGATCCTCGCCGACCGGGAGGCCGGCCGGCCGCTCGAATGGGACATCCGCAACGGCGTCATCGCGCGGAAGGGCAGGGCCCGGGGCATCCCGACGCCCATCAGCGAGGTCGTCGTGCCGCTGCTCGCGGCCACAAGCGACGAGTGAGACGAGGCGGGCCGCCCGACCGCGTCAGATCAGCGGCCAGGGCACGACGTGCCAGCTGCCGGTCGGGGCAGGGAAGCGCGCCTCGGCGAGCAGCAGCTCGCAGCGCAGGTCGAGCATCTCGAGCTCGTAGGGGCTGAGCAGCTCGGCGAGGGCGGTGCCGAGCTCGGCAGAGAGGGCCGCCCGCACGCGGGAGACGCCGTCGAGCTCGGCATCCGCCAGCTCATCGCCCGCCCAGCCCCAGAGCACCGTGCGCAGCTTGTCGTCGATGTGGAAGGTGAGCCCGTGGTCGACGCCGTGGCGGTGCCCGTCGGCCATCTCGAGGATGTGGCCGCCCTTGCGGTCGGCGTTGTTGACGATCACGTCGAAGACCGCGATGCGGCGCAGCGCGGGGGAGTCCTCGTGTGCGATCGCGACCGGGAAATCGGGGTCGCCGATCACGTCGAAGACGCGCCGCCGCCCCGTTCCGGCGGCGGCGATCGGCGCGACCAGCTCGACGGCGCGCGGCACCTCGGCCGGGTCTCGCCAGAGCTGCACCATGCCTTCGCCGAGCGGCCCGTCGCGCACGACCGTCGGCGGCACGATGCGCCACCCCAGCGCCTCCGAGACGAGGTAGGCCGCGCGCTCGCGCTGGGCGAGGTCGCCGTCGGGGAAGTCCCAGAGGGGCCTCTCGCCGGCGCTCGGCTTGTAGATGACGCGGGTCTCGCCGATCGCGCCGAGGAACGCCGCGTTCGACGCGGAGGGGATGCGGGCGAGGAGGCGCAGCTCGCCGCCGGGAACGTCGGCCGAGGCATCCGTCATCGCTCTGCCTCGTTCAGCACGCGGGCGAGATCGTCGGCGTTCGTGTTCGACGCGAGCACCTGCGCGCCGCCTGCGGCGTAGCGGATGACCGAGATGGATGCCGGCGCCACGGCCACCCGCTGGAACCGGTCCAACGGCAGGCCCCGCGCCTCGATGAGCACCGACTTGATGATGTCGGCGTGCGAGACCGCCGCCCACACCGCCCCGGGGCCGAACGAGGCCTCGACCGCGTCGTCGTGGCGGCGCACCGCGTCGAGCGCGCGGGTCTGCATGGCGATCATCGACTCGCCGCCGGGGAACGTCGCCGCCGACGGCCGCGACTGCACCACCGACCACAGCGGCTCGCGCATGAGCTCGTTCAGGGCGCGCCCCTGCCACTCGCCGTAGTCGGCCTCGGTGAGACCGCGCTCGACGGGCGCCTCGGGCGAGCCCGCCTGGCTCGCGAGGATCGCGCGCGCCGTCTGCCGACAGCGCAGCAGCGGGCTCGAGACCACGCGCACGAGCGGCACCGCGGCCAGCCGCGCGGCGGCCTGCTCGACCTGCTGCCGGCCGACCCCGTCGAGGCCCACCCCGGCCGCACGGCCCGCGAGCACGCCGCGGGCGTTCGCCTCGGTGCGCCCGTGGCGCACGAGCAGGACGGTGGCCATGACGTCAGCCTAAGCACGTCGCATTCCGCCCTGCCCGCGCGCACTAGAGTCGCCGCATGGCAGCGCGCATGACGCAGCGGCAGTGGCGGCGCATCACCGATTGGCCGCTGGCCGGCCTCGCGATCATCTTCCTCGTCGCGTACTCGTGGGAGGTCATCGGCGAGCTGCGCGGCACCGCCCGAGACGTCGCCGAGGTCTTCGAGTGGATCGGGTGGACGGCCTTCGCCGTCGACTACCTCGTTAGCCTCGCGCTCGCCGATCGCCGCTGGCGCTGGTTCTACACGCACCTGATCGACCTCGCGATCGTGGCCCTGCCGATCCTGCGCCCGTTGCGGCTGCTGCGGGTGGCCGCCGCATTCACCGTGCTGCAGCGCCGCGTCGGCGTCGCGCTGCGCGGGCGCATCGTGATCTACGCGGTGGGCGCCGCCGTTCTGCTCATCTATGTCGCGGCGCTCGCCGAGCTCGAGGCCGAGTACGGCCACGGCGGCAGGGTGCAGACGATCGGCGACGCCCTGTGGTGGGCGATCGTCACCATCACGACCGTCGGCTACGGCGACGCGATTCCTGTGACGCTCGTGGGCAAACTCGTCGCCGTATGCCTCATGTTCGGCGGCGTCGCTCTGATCGGTGTGGTCTCCGCCACCCTCGCATCGTGGATCGTCGAGCGCGTCTCCGAGCAGGAGGAGGCGCAGGAGCAGGCCGTCACGGCGCAGCACTTCGCGGAGCTGCGCGAGGAGATCCGCGCGCTGCGCCTCGAACTGCAGAGGGCGTCAGGCGGGGCGGCGGCCCCACGACAGGCGCACGCCGCCGTCGGGCTCGACCCGGGCGCGGACGCCGCGGAAGTCGGGAACACGGTCGAGCCCTCGGGCGGTCTCGGAGTCGAGGGCGCCGACGACCACCGTGCGGGCGCCTGAGGCGAGCGCCGCGCGCAGGCCGGCGTCGGCGTCCTCGAATGCGATGCAGCGCTCGGCGCTGACGCCGAGCGCTCGTGCCCCCTGCAGGTAGCCCGACGGGTCGGGCTTTCCGACAGCCACGTCCTCGGCGGCGACGACGACGGCGGGCACCTCGATGCCGGCCGCGGCGAGCCGCCGCAGCGCGAGCTCACGCGGCGCCGAGGTGACGACGGCGACGCGCGCGCCGCTCAGCGCCCGCAGCAGCGCGGCGGCACCGGGCACTTCGACGATGCCGTCCGTGCGCACGAGCTCCCACTGCTGCATGTCGCGGACGACGGCTTCGACGTCATCGCCGGCCGGCAGGAAGCGGCGAACGGTGTCGACCGTGAGCCGCCCGTGCGAATAGGCAAGGATGTCGGCGACCCGCAGCCCGAAGCGATCGGCGAACCGCGCCCACGCCGCCTCGACCACCGCGGTCGAGTCGACGAGCGTCCCGTCCATGTCGAACAGGATGCCGTCGGCGAGGTACTCGGCCCGGGGCGCCCCCTCGCCCGTCATCCGCGCCGGGGCGCGCGCGGCTTGCGGCCGCGATCGGGCTTGAGCTCGATGAGGCGGCCGCCGATCCGCGTGTCCTCAAGGCGGCGCAGCGTCTCGCCGCCCAGCTCGGCGGGCAGCTCGACGAGCGAGAAGTCGGGGAAGATCTTGATCGCCCCGAAGTCGTCGCGGCTCAACCCGCCCTCGTTCGCGAGCGCCCCGACGATCTGGCGCGGCTCCACGTGCTGGCGCTTGCCGACCTCGATGCGGTACTGCGCGAGGGCGGCCGTGCGATCGCCGCGGTCTCGGCGGCCGGCGGGGCGCGAGCGATCCCCGCGCTCGGGACGGTCGCCCCGTTCGCCGCGGCCGCGGCGCTCATCGCGCTCGGCCGGCAGCTTCACCACGTCGTCGGGGGAGAGGAGCAGGGGCTCGTCGCCCTTCGCCACGACGGCGAGTGCGGCCGCGACATCCGCCTCGGGCACATCGTGGTGCTCGACGTAGTGGCCGATGATGTCGCGGAACGCCGAGATGCGGTCGGCCTGCTCGAGCGCGGTGGTGATCGCGTCGTCGAAGCGGCTGAGGCGCGTCGAGTTGATGTCTTCCACGGTCGGCAGCTGCATCTGGGTGACGGGCTGGCGCGTCGCCTTCTCGATGGCGGTGAGCATGCGGCGCTCGCGCGGGGTCACGAAGCTGATCGCGGCGCCGCTGCGGCCCGCGCGGCCGGTGCGGCCGATGCGGTGCACGTAGGACTCGGTGTCGATCGGCAGGTCGTAGTTGACGACGTGGCTGATGCGGTCGACGTCGAGGCCGCGGGCTGCGACATCCGTCGCGACCAGGATGTCGAGCTTGCCGGACTTGAGCTGCTCGACCGTGCGCTCGCGCTGTGCCTGCGGCACGTCGCCGCTGATCGCGGCCGCCGTGTAGCCGCGGGCCCGCAGCTTCTCGGCGAGCGTCTCGGTCTCGTTCTTGGTGCGGACGAAGACGATCATCGCGTCGAAGTTCTCGACCTCGAGGATGCGCGTCAGGGCGTCGACCTTCTGCGGGTACGACACCACGAGGTAGCGCTGGGTCGTGTTCGCGCTCGTCGTGGTCTTGGTCTTGACCGTGACCTCTTGGGGGTCGCGCAGGTAGTTCTTGGAGATGCGGCGGATGGAGGCCGGCATGGTCGCCGAGAACAGGGCCACCTGCTTCTCGTCGGGCGTCTCGGCGAGGATCGTCTCGACGTCTTCGGCGAACCCCATCTTCAGCATCTCGTCGGCCTCGTCGAGCACGAGGTACTTGAGCTCGGAGAGGTCGAGCGTGCCCTTGTCGAGGTGGTCCATGATGCGGCCCGGCGTGCCGACGACGACGTGCACGCCACGGCGCAGCGCCGACAGCTGCACGCCGTAGCCCTGGCCGCCGTAGACGGGCAGCACGTGCACACCGCGCAGGTGCGCGGCGTAGCTCTCGAACGCCTCGCACACCTGCAGCGCGAGCTCGCGCGTCGGCGACAGCACGAGGGCCTGGGGACTCTTCTGCGAGACGTCGAGGCGCGAGACGATCGGCAGCGCGAACGCCGCCGTCTTGCCCGTTCCGGTCTGGGCGAGGCCGACGACGTCGCGCCCTTCGAGCAGCAGCGGGATGGTCGCCGCCTGGATCGCCGAGGGCGTCTCGTAACCGACATCCTTCAGAGCTTTGAGCACCGGGTCGCTGAGGCCGAGCTCAGAGAAGGCGGGTGTCGCGTCGCGGGCCTCGTCGGCCTCGGTCTGCGCGGAATCCTGAGCGGTCATGCGTTAAACGCTAGCGTCTTGCCCTCCGCGCCACGTCAGCACCATCGCGAGACGTAGGCGCGGTCGTCGCTCGGCACCACATCGCGATCACGCAGCAGGACCGAGACGATGCGACCGCGGGCGGCGCAGGCGCGCGTGAAGGCGGCCCGGCCGTTGTCGGTGTACTCGATCTCGATGACGTGCGAGCCGTAGACCGCGGTGTAGTCGCCGCACTCGCCGTAGACCTGGCACTCCTCGGCAACGGCGAAGTCGAGGCTCGCCTCGGTGCGCCCTCGGGACCCGAGCTCACCGGCGTTCTTCTGCGCGATCGCGAGGCCCGCTGCATGTGCGCGGCGGGCGAGCAGCGCGGCGAACCGCACGTTGTCGTCGGCGGTGAGCCGCTGGTGCGAGCGGGTCCATGAGTCGAGGTTGTCGGGCTCGACCGCGTCGAAGCCGGCGGCCGCGCAGTGCGCGATCCGTGCGCCGATGACGGATGCCAGCGCCGAGCGCTTCGCCGCGGAGGAGGTATCGAGCAGAACCTCATCGGGCCAGTCCGGGTCGGTCACGAGCCTGCCGTCGTGGCGCAGCAGCAGCTGCGGGTGCCGCTTCTTCCAGGCGGGCAGCTCGCCGGGCTGCGTCTGAAAGGCGTTGAGGTAGCAGATGTTGTACCGCCCGGCGGCGGGCCTCGCCGTACTGTCCCGCTCCACGACCGCGACGCCGGTGGCCGGTGCGTAGGCGCCGCCGAGCTGGTAGTCGAACCGGGCACCCGTCGGCGGAAGGCGGACCCCCGCGGCCGGCTGCGTCGCGGCGGGCTGGGGCGAGGCCGGCGCGGGCGCGCTCGCGTTTCCGGCGGCTTCGGGGCGGCATCCGCTCAGCAATAGACACAGGGCGACGGCCGCGACGATCCCCGCGCGCCTCACCACGCGACGATCATAAGCGCGCGGGCGGTCCTCAGCGGCTCGAGCGCAGCAGCGCGAAGGAGCGGGGCGCGAGGGTCAGCCGCCGGGCGGCATCGACGTCAAGGCCCTCGTCGCTCGTGAGCTCGAGCCGCCAGACGCGGCGCGGCGTGTACGGAAGGGAGAACTCGACCCCGTTCTCGGCGGCGTTCATCAGGACGGCGAAGGTCGTGTGCCCCTGGTGCCCCAAGACGAACTGGATCGCCTTGTGCTCGGGCCGGTGCCAGTCCGAGTTCGTGAAGCGGCGGCCGTCGGCGCGGCGCAGGTCGACGGTGCGGGGGCTGCCGGAGCCCGGCGCATAGCGATACCAGTCCGGGCGCAGCGCGGGCTCGGCGCGGCGCAGCGAGATCAGCGTGCGCGTGAACTCGGCCAGTTCGTCGTCGCCGTGCTCCCAGTCGAACCACGACGTCTCGTTGTCCTGGCAGTACGCGTTGTTGTTGCCGCCCTGTGTGCGGCCGCGCTCGTCGCCGCCGAGCACCATCGGCACGCCGGCCGAGAGCAGCAGCGTGGCGAGCAGGTTCTTGCGCTGGCGGGTGCGCACGCGGTTGATCTCGGGGTCGTCGGTGGGCCCTTCCGCGCCGTAGTTGCTTGACCGGTTGTCGGATTCCCCGTCGGCCCCGCCCTCGCCGTTCGCCTCGTTGTGCTTCTCGTTATAGCTCGTCAGATCGGCGAGCGTGAAGCCGTCGTGCGCGGTCACGAAATTGACGCTCGAGAGGGGCGAGCGACGGGATGCCTCGTAGACGTCGGGGCTGCCGAGCACGCGCTGCGCGAAGGTCCCCAGCATGCCGGGCGTGCCGCGCCAGAAGTCGCGCACGTCGTCGCGGAACCTCCCGTTCCACTCCGACCAGTCGGCCGGGAATCCGCCCACCTGGTAGCCGGCCGTGTCCCACGGCTCCGCGATCATCTTGACGGGCGCGAGCGTCGGATCCTGGTGGATGAGCGCGAGGAACGCGCTGTGCACGTCGGGGTCGCCCCCCTGTCGCGTGAGCGTCGTCGCGAGATCGAAGCGGAACCCGTCGATGTGCATCTCGGTCACCCAGTAGCGCAGCGAGTCCATGATCAGGGCGAGCGCCGCCGGATGCCCTACGTTCAGGCTGTTGCCGGTGCCGGTCGTGTCGAAGTAGTGCTCGGCGTCGCCCTCGACGAGCCGGTAGTACGACGGGTTGTCGATGCCCTTGAGGCTCAGTGTCGGCCCCTGGTCGTTTCCCTCCGCCGTGTGGTTGTAGACGACATCCAGGATCACCTCGATGCCGGCCGCGTGCAGCGCCGCCACCATCCCCTTGAACTCGTTCACCTGCTCGAGCGGGTCGCGCGCAGCGGCGTACTCGGGGTGCGGCGCGAGGAACGCGAGGGAGTTGTAGCCCCAGTAGTTGCGCAGGCCCTTGTCGAGCAGGTGGCCGTCCTGCACGAAGCGATGCACCGGCATCAGCTCGACGGCCGTGACGCCGAGCTCGCGCAGGTACCCGACGGCTGCGGGGTGCGCGAGCCCCGCGTAGGTGCCGCGCAGCTCCTCGGGCACGCCGGGCATCGTCTTCGTGAAGCCCTTCACGTGCAGCTCGTACACGACCGACTCGGCCAGCGGCGTGCGCGGCGGGTCGTCGCCCTGCCAGTCGAACGAGCCGGGGTCGGTCACGACGCCGAGGATCGTGCCCTCCGGGGCATCCGCCGTCGCCGTCGCATAGGGGTCGAGCAGAACCTTGCCGTCGTCGAAGCGCAGTCCTGATGCCGGGTCCCAGGGGCCGCTGACGCGCAGGCCGTAGCGGGTGCCCGGTCGCATGCCGCGCACGAAGCCGTGGAAGACATGGCCGGTGCGCATATCGAGCTCGGTGCGTGCCTCGGAGCCGTCGTCCTGGAGCACGCAGACCACGACGCCGTCGGCGTTCTCGCTGTAGACCGCGACCTCGGCGCCGCCCTCGGCCAGATGGACGCCGAGCGGGGGCCGCGCCGACTCGTGGCGCGGACTCACGCGGCCCCGTGCTTCAGCAGCAGGGCCGCGGCGCGGTCGAAGGTGACCGATTGGCCCACTTCGACGCAGCGGTCGAGCCGGGCGCCCGCGAGCGCCACCCAGACGCCGCCCACCTGCTCGATGTAGCCGGCGCTTCCCTTGGCATCCGCGCCGGCGCTCATGACGCGGTAGAGGCCGCCGCTCTGCTTCTCGATCTGCCAGTCCCCAGAATCCGTCCGATAGACCGCCTGGCTCTTCATTGCTCGTCCCTTTCCCCTGAGGGAGCAACGCTGCTCCACCGTGAAGGTACGGCGTGCGGCACCCGGCGCGACAGCCGTTGACAGCCGCGTCTGCGCCGGATAGGCCGCGGAAAGCCGAGCTCGTCGAGATCCGTCGCGCCCGCGAGGAGAACCCCCGCTCATCGGTGCGCGACCGGCTAGCGTGATCGTGTGAGCGTCGATCCTCCTTTCCGCAGCGACATCGTCGGCAGCTTCCTGCGCCCCGAGAGCGTCAAGCGAGCGCGAGCAGACCACGAAGCCGGCCTGCTCGACGACGCGCAACTGCGCGTCGTCGAGAACACGGCGATCGTCGAGCTGATCGCGCGGCAGAGGGAGGCCGGCCTGCGCGCCGTGACGGACGGCGAGTTCCGGCGCGCGTGGTGGCACTACGACTTCTACGACGGGCTCGATGGCGTCGCGGTCGTCGACTCCGATCACGGCATCCAGTTCACGGGCGCCAACACGAAGAACAAGGTGCTGCGGGTCACCGATCGCATCGGCTTCTCGGCCGAGCACCCCTTCCTGCAGCACTTCGCCTATCTGCGCGAGAACGCGCCCGCGGGCCTGCTGCCCAAGATGACGATCCCGTCGCCGACCGTGCTGCACTTCCGTCTCGACGCCGACGCGGTCACCACCGGCGCCTATGCCGACCACGAGGCGGCGTTCGACGACCTGGCCGCCGCGTACCGCGATGCGATCGCGGCGTTCTATGCGGCCGGGTGCCGCTACCTCCAGTTCGACGACACCGCGTGGGCGTACCTGTGCTCGGCGACCGAGCTCGAGAAGGCGGCGGCGCGCGGCATCCGCACCGAGGGGCTCGCCGAGCGTTACGCCGCGCTCATCAACGCGTCGCTCGCCGGAAAGCCCGACGACATGGTGGTCACGACGCACGTGTGCCGCGGCAACTTCCGCTCAACCTGGATCTCGTCGGGCGGCTACGAGCCAGTCGCCGAGCAGCTGCTCGGCAACACCGCCTTCGACGGGTACTTCCTCGAGTACGACAGCGAGCGCGCCGGGGGCTTCGAGCCCCTGCGCTTCCTGCCGCGCGGCGACAAGACGGTCGTGCTCGGCCTCATCACCTCGAAGAGCGGCGAGCTCGAAGACCGCGCCGCCATCGCCCGCCGCATCGAGGAGGCGGCGGCGTTCGCGCCGCTCGAGCAGCTGGCGCTCAGCCCCCAGTGCGGCTTCGCCTCGACCGAAGAGGGCAATGTGCTCACCGAGGAGCAGCAGTGGGCCAAGGTGCGCGAGGTCGTCGCCATCGCCGACGACGTCTGGAAGTAGCGGCGCTCGGGGAATCCCGTGATCGACGTGGAGGTCGGGCGCTGGCTCGACCCTGAGGCGGCGTTCCTCGCGCTGGACGACGGTCGGAGCGAGGTCGTCTGGTTCGATTCCGGCGTTCATGCCGATTCCGGCATGAGTCTGCTTGGGTGGGCGGGGGATGCCCCGCGCCGGCTCGCGGCGCACGATGCCGCCGACGCCGAGGCGATGCTCGCCGCGCTGCGTGGCGAGCTCTCGGCGCCGGGCGATGCGCTGCTGCCGCTCTGGGCCGGGTGGTTCTCGCACGAGTTCGGCTCGGCGCTGCTCGGCGTGCCGCCCGTGCACGCCCCCGGGGCCGGAGCGCACGGCGCTGCGCCGCGCGCCGCGCTCGCCGCGGCGATGCTCGTGGAGCGCGCGGTGATGTTCGACCACGTGGAACGGACCGTGCGCGTCATCGCAACCGCCGCCGACGAGGGCTGGCTCGACGCGACTGCCGCCGCGCTCGCGGCGGCGCCGGCCGCGGCATCCGCCCCGCCTACCATCGCCCGCGCCGGCGAGATCGCGCGCACGCATGACGACGCCGCATATCTCGAGCTCATTCGCGCATGCCAGGCGCGGATCGCGGCGGGCGATGCCTACCAGCTGTGCCTCACCGAGCAGTGGTCGACGCGGCGGCCGGCGGACCCGGTGGCGGTGTACCGGCGGCTGCGGCGGCTCGCCCCGAGTCACCACGGCGGGTTCCTTCGCCTGGGCGGGCGCGAGCTTCTGAGCGCGTCGCCCGAGCGCTTCGTCGAGGTGGGCCCGGGCGGCCGCGCCGTGACCCGGCCGATGAAGGGCACACGGCCGCGGGCGGCAGAGCCGGCGGTCGACGCCGCGCTCGCCGCAGAGCTGCTCGCGAGCGAGAAGGAGCGGGCAGAGAACCTCATGATCGTCGACCTCGTGCGCAACGATCTGTCGAAGGTGAGCGAGCTGGGCTCGGTCGCGGTCGAGAGCCTCTTCGCGGTCGAGTCGTATCGCACGGTGCACCAGCTCGTCAGCACCGTGTCCGGTCGGCTCGCACCCGGGGCCGGCGCGGTCCGCGCCTTCGCGGCGCTCTTCCCCGCCGGGTCGATGACGGGGGCGCCGAAGCGCCGCGCGGTCGAGCTGCTGCAGGGGCTCGAGGGCGTGCCTCGCGGGGCATACGCCGGGGCGTTCGGCTACTTCGCGGCCGACGGCTCCGCCGACTTCGCGACGACGATCCGCACCATCGTGATCGAGGGCGACCGCGCGACGTTCGGCACGGGCGGTGGCATCACCTCGTCATCGGACCCGGCCGCAGAGCTCGCCGAGATGAAGCTCAAGGCGGCGGCGCTGATCGCGGCGCTCGGGGCGGGCGACCGCTAGAGCGGTCGTGCACGCGCCCCTGCCAGAGCGACACCCCGACCGCGGCGGCCACGAGCAGGCCGCCTGCGCCGGCGAACCACGACGCGAGGTCGACGTTCTGCTTCACGAGGCTGAACCGGCTCGGCAGCGCGTCGAGCGCGTTCTTCAGCTGGTCGGCGTTCTGCGCCCGGTGATAGGTGCCGCCCGTGGTCTTCGCGATCTGCTGCAGGGCCCGCTCGTCGATCTGCAGCAGGCTGCTGCCGCCTCGCCCGTCGAAGCCGCCCGCGCCCGGCCCGAAACCGCCCCCGCCGAAGCCGCCGGGGCCGTCGTTCAGCTGACTGCCCGGGCACACGAGCGGCGCAGGATTCCTCGTGCCGAAGCCGATCGTGAAGACCCGCACATCGCGGGCGGCGGCGAGGCGCGCCGCGAGCTGGGGGTCGGCGCCCTGCGTGTTGGCGCCGTCGGTCAGCAGCACGATCGCGTCGGGCGCGAAGCCGCCGCCGTCGGGCGAGGGCGGCTCGGCGGGCGGCGCGAGATTCACGCCGGTCGGGGCCACCGCGGGGTCGACCTTCGCGATCTCGTCGAGCGAGGTGATGATCGCCTGGCCGATGGCGGTGCCCCGCGAGGTCGTGAGACCCGTGAGCGCGTCGCCCAGCGCGCGGGTGTCGTCGGTGGGCGGCACGAGCACGCCGGCTGTCCCCGCGAACGTCACGAGCCCGATCTTCGGGCCGCCGCGCAGCGAGTCGACGAACGAGCCCGCCTGCTGTGCGGCCGCGGTGATGCGGTTCGGGTAGACGTCCGTCGAGCACATCGAGCCCGACACGTCGAGGGCGAGCATGATCGTCGACGACTTCGAGGGGACGTGAACGGATGCCTGCGGCCGCGCGGCGCCGACCGCGAGCACCGCCACGCCCGTGAGCAGCAGGGCGGCGGGAATCCGCCTCGCCCAGCTGCCGCGCATCGGCAGAGCCTGCCGCACCAGCGTGATCGACGCGACGCGGATCGCCGCCCGGCGCCTGCGCCGACGCAGCCCCCACGCGAGCAGCAGCACCAGCGGAACGAGCAGCAGCGCGAGCAGCGCCCATGGCCACGTGAACGACACCTCACACCACCCGGCCCGTGCCGACGACGGTGAGCAGCGCGCCCACGAGCAGCAGGGCGAGCGCGACGGCGATGAACGCGGCGCCGAGCGGCAGCGGCTCGTGCACGATCGTGAGCCGCAGGTCGATCGAGTCGGCGACGCTGCCGAGCTGCTTCGCGTCGGATGCGGGGTGATAGCTGCCGCCCGTGATCTGCGAGATCTGCGTGAGGGCGTCGGCGTCGAGCGCCGATTCCATGCGGAATCCATCGGCCTCGACGATCGTGCCGGCCGGGGTCCCGACCCCGACCGTGTCGATGTGCACGCCGGATTGCGCGGCGAGCTGCGCGGCGGATTCGGTGTCGACCCCGCCCGCACCCATGTTCTGCCCGTCGCTGAACAGCACGATCGTCGCATTGGCCCACCAGCCGAGCTGCGGCAGGTTGCCGTCCTTCCCGATCGTGACCGTCTTGCCCGTGATGGTGGAGAGCGACCCGATGATCGCGGCGCCGAGCGAGGTGCCGCCCGAGACCGTCAGCCGATCGATCGCGTTCACGGCCCGGGCGTGGTCCGGGCTCGGACGTGAGGTGACGAGCGCGCCCTGCTCGAACGCGACGACGCCGATGTCGACCGAGTCGGGCTGGGCGGCGATGAACTGCCGGGCCGCCTTCTGCGCCGCGGCGATGCGGGTCGGCCGCACGTCGTCGGCGATCATCGACTGCGAGACGTCCATGGCGAGGATCACGGTGCCCGAGGCGCGCGGCGTGGGCACGGATGCCGCGGGCCCCGCCGCGCCGACGGCGAGGACCGCCACGCCCGCGATCGTGAGCCAGAGCCCCACCGCACGGGCGAGGGAGCTGCGGCGAGCGCGCCCCGACGTCGCCCCGCCGAGCCGCGCGAGCGCCGCGGCCCGGCGGCGGCCGAACACCGCGGCCACGACGGCGAGCGCCGCGACCACGACGGCGCCGAGCGCGAGGAGCGGGGGCGCAGCGACGGTCATGGGTGCCCCGTTGCGGTGACGAGGTCGACGAGCACCCGGTCGAGCTCTCGGGCCGTGTCGACGCGGCGCAGGGGGACGCCGGCACGGCGCATGCCCGCCGCGAGCTCGCTCTCGTGCCGCTCGACGCCCACGCGATAGCCGGCGCGGAACACCGGGTCGCCCGTGTCGACGATGAGCTGCTCACCCGTCTCGGCGTCTTCGACGACGACGAGCCCGGCTTCCGGAAGCGCGCCGTCCGCGGCATCCGCGACGCGCAGCGCGACGACCTCGTGGCGCTGCGTGAGGCGCAGCAGGGCGCGCGGCCAGTCGCCGGTTCCGATGAAGTCCGAGACGACGACGATCAGGCTGCGCCGCCGGGCGAGGCCGGCCACCCGGTCGAGCATCGCGCCGAGATCGGTCGTCGCAGAGCGACGGGCGAAGCGGCGTCGGCCGCCGGCATCCGCCCCGGCCCTCGCCCCACCGCGACGGGCGCTCGCCTCGCGGTCGAGTTCGGCCCCGAGACGCAGCGCATGCCTGCGGCCCGTGCCGGGCGGCACCACGCGCGCCGCGCCCTCGTCGTAGAGCAGGGCGCCGACGCGGTTCCCGCTGCGGCCGAACAGCCGCGCGAGGGCCAATGCGAGCTCGGCGAGGATCTCGTCCTTGCCGCGTCCGCCGGCTGCGGAGATCGCGCCCATCGAGGCGGAGCGGTCGAGCACGAGCCACACGGTGAGCTCGCGGTCTTCCGTGAAGACGCGCACGTGCGGTTCGCCGAGTCGCGCCGTGACGTTCCAGTCGAGGTGCCGTGCGTCGTCGCCGGGCACGTAGGCACGCAGGCCGGCGAAGTCGATGCCCGTTCCCCGGTGCACGGTGCGATAAGCGCCCTGCATGCGCCCCTCGAGGCGGCGCAGCACCCGCCATTCGAGTCGCAGCAGCAGCTTCTCGAGCGGCGCGTCGGGCGCCGCGCGCGGCGCGTTCGGCTCAGACATCCGCTCTCACCAGCCCGTCATCGGCTCTGCAGAACGACGTCGGGCGCGGGCACCGAGCCGAGCACGCGCGTGACGATCGCGTCGGCATCGAGATCGTCGGCGAGCGCCTCGTAGCTGAGGACGACGCGGTGCCGCAGCACGTCGGGCGCGAGCTCGGCGACGTCCTGGGGAAGCACGTAGGCGCGACCGCGCAGGAACGCGAGCGCGCGCCCGCCGTGCACGAGGGCGATGGATGCCCGGGGGCTCGCGCCGTAGGAGAGGTAGTGCTCCAGCTCGCCGAGCCCGACGATGCCGGGCGACCGGGTCGCCGAGACGAGCCGCACGGCGTAGTCGGTGATGGCAGGGTCGACATAGACGCCCTCGACCCGCGTGCGCAGCTCGATCAGGCTCTCGGGCGTGAGCATCGCCTGGGTGAGCGGCGCGGACTGCAGCGAGCGCGCGACGATGGCGTGCTCCTCGGGCGGGGTCGGGTAGCCCACGACGACCTTCATCATGAAGCGGTCGACCTGAGCCTCGGGCAGCGGGTAGGTGCCCTCGGACTCGATCGGATTCTCGGTCGCCATGACGAGGAACGGCTCGGGCACGGCGAACGTCTCGCGCCCGATCGTCACCTGGTGCTCCTGCATGACCTCGAGCAGCGCCGACTGCACCTTCGCGGGAGCGCGGTTGATCTCGTCGGCGAGCAGAAGGTTGGCGAAGACCGGGCCGAGCACGGTCTCGAACTCGCCGGTGTGCTGGTGGTACACGCGGGTGCCGACGAGGTCGGCCGGCACCAGGTCGGGCGTGAACTGCACCCGCTGGAACTGGCCGCCGATCGCCGCGGCGAGCGACTTCACCGCGAGCGTCTTCGCAAGACCGGGCACGCCCTCGACGAGCAGGTGGCCGCCCGCGAGCAGAGCGACGGCCATGCGCTCAAGCAGCACGTCCTGGCCGACGATCGTGCGCTTGACCTCGAACAGCACGTGCTCGAGGGGGTGGGGCTGATTCATCCGGGCTCCTTCGGCTCAGGCATCCGCATCTCTAGATCTCGGGTCCTTGCAGCGCGCCGCCGTCGCGGCCGCCGCCGAGCGCCGTGCCGATCGGCACCGCGAAGCCGACGCCCGCCCACGCGCCGTCGTGGCCGGGGTCGGCGATCGAGACGACGATCCCGATCACCGCGCCGCGCTGGTCGAGCAGCGGGCCGCCGGAGCTGCCGGGGTTCACGCTCGCGTCGAACTGGATCAGCCCGCCGAACGAGCCCTGATCGGTGCTGGCCTCGCGGCCCGTGCCCGAGACGACGCCCGACGAGACGCTGTACGAGAGGCCGAGCGGGTTCCCGATGGCGACGACAGGTGCGCCGACGGGCGCGTCGCCGCCCAGCGTGGCGGGCACGAGCGGCTGGGGCAGGTCGCTCGGGCTGAGCGTGGCGATGTCGTTGCCCGGGTCGCGCGTGGCGACGGATGCCGGAGTCCTGGTGCCGTCCGAGAAGGTGACGGTGATCGTGCCGCCGCCCGAGACGACGTGGTTCGCGGTCAGGATGATGCCGCCTGCCGTGGCCACCACGCCGGTGCCGAGCTCGCCGGCGCTCGTCTCGACGACCACGACCGAGGGGCCGACGAGGCGATACAGCTGCGCGACGGTCGGGGCGGTGGCCGACGGGGTCGCGGTCGGCGCGCGCACGGGGCTCGCGGCGCTCGCCGCGCTGCCGAGGCGGAACGCGAGCACTCCGACGGCGAGCACGAGCGCGGCGACGACCACCCCGGCGACGGTCAGCGTCGTGCGGGGGCTGGGAATCCGACCACGCAGAGCGCGCAGGCCCGCCATGAGCACACGGTAGGCGCGCGCGGCTAGGAATGGGGTGAATCGGCCCGAATCCGCGGCCTGGCGGCGAGGCCGCGCCCGTCGCAGTTGCACACGGGGGCGGTGGCGCGGTGTGCTTGCACCCAGTGGGTGTGCCGCGCCGCGCGCGGGGCGCCGCGAGAGCGGAGAGGGTGACGGATGCCGGGACGAGACGGGTGGGACGTGAGGCGACTGCCGAATCAGACCGGCAAGGTCTTCCTCATCACCGGCGGCAACCGCGGCATCGGCTACTTCGCGGCCGAGCAGCTCGCGGCGGCCGGCGCGCGCGTCGTGCTGGCCGCTCGCGACGCGGAGCGCGCCGAGCGGGCGCTGGCGGCGATCCGTGCGCGCATCGACGGCGCCGACGTCGACTTCCTGGCGCTCGACCTCGCCGCACCGGCCTCCGTTCGCGCCGCGGGCGAGCAGGTCGCGCGCTGGGAGCGGCTCGACGGCGTCGCGGCCAACGGGGCGATCACCATGGGCTCCGCCCGGCGCCGCACGACGCCGGAGGGGCTCGAGCTCACCTTCGCGACGAACCACCTGGGCCACTTCCTGCTGGCCGCCACGCTGTGGCCCGCGCTCGCACGGACCCCCGGTGCTCGCTGGGTCGGGCTGACGAGCCTGTCCACCGTGCTCGTGAAGCCCGAGATCGACGACCTCGACAGCGAGCGCCGCTATGACGGGTTCCGCGCCTATGCGCTCTCGAAGCACGCGGTGCAGGGCTTCGCCGCCGAGCTCGACCGGCGGCTGCGCCTCGCCGGCTCGTCGGCGATCGCGCTGGCGGCGCACCCCGGCTGGGCCGTCGACGGGCTGACCGCGGCTCGCGCCGGCGTGACGCCGCGGCCGGCCGCCTGGGAGCGCGGCCTCGCGGTGGTCGCGCAGGGGAAGAACCGGGGAGCGACGCCGCTCGTGCGGGCGCTCACCGACCCGGCGGCGCAGGGCGGCGAGCTGTTCGCGCCCGCAGCAGGGGTGCGCGGGGCACCGGTGCCGCGCCGGCTCACGGCGCCGAGCTCCCGGCCGGAGTTCGGCCGGGAGCTGTGGCGCCTCTCGGAGCGGTGGACCGGCGTCGAGTTCCGGCCCTGAGCGCGCCCCGGACGCCGGGGCGCCCCGCCTCAGACCGCGGCCGGCTCGGGGGAGGAGACCGCGGCCGCCGCGGCGAGGATCGCGTCGATGGTCGCCTGCGGGTGGCTGAGCATCGACACGTGCGAGCCGCCGACCTCGGTGACGGTCGCCCCCGCGTTCTCGGCCATGCTGCGCTGCACGGCTGGCGGAATCACCCTGTCCTCGGTGCCGATGACGGCCCAGCTCGGAATCGACCTCCAGGCGGGCGGCCCGGACGGCGTGGTGTTCGCCTGCAGGGTGATCGGGCGCTGGCCGGCGACGATCAGCCAGCGATCGGCCTCGGGCAGGTCCTGCGCGAAGGCCGTGTGCACGGTGTCGGGCTTGAGGTGCGCCTCGGCGTCGCCCTCGGGTGCGCCGGGGTAGCCCAGGATGTCGAACACGGTCGTCGGGTCGGGCACGTCGAACGCCGAGCCCGAGCCGCCCAGCAGCTGGAAGACGAACTGCCCCTCGTCGGGAATGAAGGCGTCGACGTAGACCAGCGCCTTGACGTCGCCGCCCCTCGCCCCGGCGTTGGTGATCACGAAGCCGCCGTAGGAGTGGCCGACCAGCACGACGGGCCCCTGCGTGTGCTGGGCCAGATAGGAGGCGACGTAGTCGGAGTCCTGCTGCACGCCGCGCAGCAGGTTGGTGGGAGCGAGGACGGTGAAGCCCTGCGATTGGAGCGCGGTGGCGACGGGGTTCCAGCTGGAGGCGTCGGCCCAAGCGCCGTGGACGAGCACGATGGTGGGTTTCGTCATGGCGCGGAAGTTACACGCGCCCTCACTTTCCCGCTAGAAGAACGCACAGTCGGTTCATTGCACCCCCTTAAGCAGATCGGGCGGTGCGCAGGCCTCGATGCGCGCAGGCCGATGCTGTTGCGCGAGGCCGGGTCGGGTGCACACTGTTCGCATGTCCGACTCGGGCGCCGGCGGCTGCACCGAGGTCGAGGACTACCTGGCCTCGATCGATGAGGGACGCGCGAAGGTGCTGCGCCCGTACTTCGAGCGCGCCCGCGAGATCGTCGAAGGCCTCGAAGAGGGGCGCAGCTACGGGATGCCTGCGCTGACCTATCGCGGCAAGGCGCTCGTCTCGCTGCAGCCCACCAAGGCCGGCTACTCGGTGTACCCGTTCAGCGGCGCGGCGGTCTCGGCCGTCGCGGCGGCCCACCCGGAGCTCGAGACCACGACGGGGTCCGTGCACTTCACGACCAGGAACCCTCTGCCCCTCGACGTGTTCGACGAGCTGGTGCGCGCTCGCCGCATGCAGATCGACGCGGCAGCGGCCCGCGTCGAGTGACACGCCACGCCGGATTGCATGGCTGATCGGCGGCCTCGGCGCTTAATGTGAGACATGGCCGTATCGAGCGGAACCGTTGTCACACTGGTCGGATCTGGGTCGTCCGAGCTGATCACAGAGCTCGGCACGCTGCACAACGTCGATGCCTTCAGCATCGCGGGCGACGAGGACGAGGCGGCGCGCCGCATCAGCCGGTCGCCGGCGTCGTTCGTGGTCAGCGACGCGGACCCGCTCGCGCACGTCGCCGCGGCGTGGGTCGAGTTCTTCGACGACCGGATCTCGCTCGAGACGCTGCTCGTGGAGGCCGAGGTCGCGGCCGATGCGCTGCGCGCCGGCCGCGCCCAGCTGCCCGACTACTACCTGGTGCTCGACCCCGAGGCCGTCGAGGGCACGTGGCGGCACTGGTGGTTCGGCGCGCTCTCGAGCAAGGCGCCGACGCGCGTGCTGCCCGTGCCGGCGTCGTCGGGCGATGTGCGGCGCCAGCTGCGGCGCCTGCCGACAGGGCGCCCCTGGCCCGAGGCCTTTCCCGAGTGGCTCACCCGCCTGCAGTTCGAGGTGCCCGACCGGCTCCTGACGGGCGAGTGACGACGCTCGCGCGACGCGATCGCAGGGGCCGCTAGTCGGCCCGAGCGCCGACGGGTGGCACGAGCAGGCCGCGATCCTCACGGATCCACACGAGGCCCGTCTCGCGGTGCTCGGCACGCGTCGCGAAGCGGTAGCGGTACACGCGGGCCCGCACGAACGCCGGTGCCCGCCCGCCGAACGGGTCGACCCGCAGCAGTCGCAGCGTGGGCCGATCGGCCTGCAGCAGCCGCACGAGCAGCATGTCGAACCAGCCGCCGCCTTCGGCGCCCAGCGCGAGGAACCACATCAGCCAGTCGAGCCGCAGGTGGTACGGCGCGAACCAGCGCGGCACACGGCCCGGGTCACCGGGCTTGCCGTGGAACTCGTACGCTCTCCACCCGGATCGCCCGGCCGGGTCATCCGTGCCCTCGATCACGATCTCGTCGCGTCGCTTCGTGACGCTTCCGAACGCGCCGTACGCATTCACGAGGTGCCAGCGGTTGAAGCTCGCGTTCATCAGCTGCCGGCGCGCGAGCAGATTGCGCGCCGGCCACCACGACAGATAGATGAGCAGGGCGGATGCCGCGAGCACGACCACGCCGTACCAGACGGGCAGCGCGCCCAGCCCGCGCGCATCACTCGACACGGGCCACGCCCACGCCGGGATCACGGCGTGCACCACGTCGTCGCTGATGCCCGAGAACAGCAGCACGACCGTCAGCCAGTTGAGCCAGGCGAAGTTCCCGGTGACGATCAGCCACAACTGCGTCACGATCATGATCGCGGCCGCGACCGACGCGACCGGCTGCGGCGCGAACAGGAAGAACGGGCAGACCAGCTGCGCGAAGTGATTGCCGAGCACCTCGCCGCGGTGCACCCACTTCGGCAGCAGATGCGCCTGCCTGCTGAACGGGCCCGGCATGGGCTGCGTCTCGTGGTGGTAGTACAGGGCCGTCAGATCGCGCCACTCGGGCCCGCCGCGCAGCTTGATCATGCCGGCGCCGAACTCGAGACGGAACACCAGCCAGCGGACCAGGAACAGGGTCGTCACGGGCGTGGCGGCCGGGGCGACGACGGATGCCGCGCCGAGCCATGCCACCGTGAAGCCCGCCTCGCACAGCAGGGACTCCCAGCCGAAACCGTAGAAGGTCTGCCCCACATTGACGATCGAGAGATACGCGCCCCACAGCAGCAGGAACAGCACCGTGGTGAGCACAGCGGCCGCGCCGGGGGCGGCGAGCTGCGGAAGCCCGGCGACGAGCACCGCCGAGGCGACGACCCCGCCCCACGCGACGAGGCGAAGCATCCGATCGCTGTAGTGCCAGCGGAAGATCGTCGGCTGTCGGCGCGCGTAGGCCCGGTCGAGGAACCGCGGCACCGGCAGCAGCCCGTGCTCGCCGAGCAGGGCCGGGAACTGGTCGGCGGCCGAGAGGAACGCGATCAGGAACACGGCTGCCACCCCGCGCTGCACCACCTCGCGTGCCACGTCGTAGTCGCCGGTTCCGAGCCAGCCCAGCCAGTCCATCAGCGCAGATCCTCCATGACAGGCGCGACCGTAGCGCGCTCGCGCCCGAGATGACACCCCTACAGCGCACGCGGCCCGAACCCTAGGGTGGGGGCATGTCCACCGGTCGCGCGATCGTCGTCGGCTCGGGCCCCAATGGGCTTGCGGGCGCTGTCACCCTCGCCCGCGCGGGTCTCTCGGTCACCGTGTTCGAGCGCTCGGACCACCTCGGCGGCGGCGCCGCGACCCGCGAGCTCACCCTGCCCGGCTTCCACCACGACGTCGGCTCGGCCGTGCACCCGATGGCCGTGCACTCCGAGTTCTTCCGCCGCTTCGGGCTGACCCGGCGCCTCGAGCTGCTCACGCCCGAACTGTCCTACGGCCACGCGCTCGCCGCCGCGTCCGCGCCCGGCGGGGCGACTGCGGCTCTCGCCTGGCGCGACCTCGAGCGCACCGCGAAGGGGCTCGGCGCGGACGCCTCCACGTGGCGTCGCCTGCTGTGGCCGCTCGCGGCCGACGCCGACCGGGTCGCCGAGGTCATCGGGGGCTCGTTCCTGCCGCCGCCGCATCTCGCGGTCGCGCTGCGCCTGGGGCTGCGCGGGCTCGAGCAGGGCAGCCCGCTGTGGGATTCCGCGTTCGCGACGGGTGCCGCACCCGCGCTGCTCACGGGCGTGATCGCCCACACCAACAAGCGACTGCCCGCCCTCGGCGCGGCGGCACCCGGCCTCGTGCTCGCGGCGTTCGCGCACGCGCGCGGCTGGCCGATCCCGCGCGGCGGCAGCGGCGCGATCACGCGCGCTCTCGCCGACGACCTCGAGGCGCACGGGGGGCGCATCGAGACCGGCGTCGAGATCGAGAGCATCGCCGAGGTGGCGGACGCCGACGCGGTGCTGCTCGACGTGACCCCGCGCGCCTTCGCGAAACTCGCGGGGGAGCGCCTGCCGAGGCCGTACCTCGCCGCGATGGAGGCGTTCCGCTACGGCGACGGCATCGCCAAGGTCGACTTCGCCCTGAGCGACCCCGTGCCGTGGGCCGCGCCCGAGCTGCGCGACGCCGTGACGGTGCACGTGGGCGGCACCCGCGCCGAGATCGCGCGCGCCGAGGGAGAGGTGGCGAGCGGGCGCCTGCCGGAGCATCCGTATCTTCTGCTCAGCCAGCCGAGCGTGCTCGACGACACGCGCGCGCCGGCGGGGCGACACGTGCTCTGGGCGTACACCCACGTGCCGGCCGGCTCCGACGCCGACCGCACCGAGGCGATCACCGCCGAGATCGAGCGCTTCGCGCCCGGATTCCGCGACACGGTGCTCGCCAGCGCGGGAACGACCGCGCGCGAGATCGAGCGGATGGACCCCAACATGATCGGCGGCGACATCGC
Organism: Gryllotalpicola kribbensis; assembly: GCF_039538245.1. Lineage (NCBI taxonomy): Bacteria > Bacillati > Actinomycetota > Actinomycetes > Micrococcales > Microbacteriaceae > Gryllotalpicola > Gryllotalpicola kribbensis. The sequence continues at coordinate 575,695 of NZ_BAABBX010000016.1, read as the reverse complement.
CGCAGGGGCGACGTCGGCCCTGCAGCTCGTGGCCCGCCCGCTGCCGCGCCGGTCCCCGTGGCGCACGCCGCTTCCTGGCGTCTATCTGTGCGGCGGGTCGACCGCGCCCGGCCCTGGGGTGCACGGCCAGTCGGGGTGGCAAGCGGCGAAGCTCGCGCTCAAAGAGTTGCATCTCGCATCACCCGAACTCGGCCCGGACGCTCAGTGATTTAGCCCCCGATCAGCCTGAATAATCGGCCGCCGATTCGCGGCAATTCGTTTACGCCTGTAAACTTGTTGGTTCATGCGCGCGCCACAGCCCCCGTACGGGGGTCGCGCTAAGCCCCTGAGTGGCGGACGACGACGGCACGTTCCGAGCCGTCGTGTCAGTCGCTCAATCAGGAAGGAACCATGAGTTCTCACGCACACCCGACCACAGCCCGAGCCACCCGCCAGGCGGCCCGTCCCCGGCCCCGCAGGCTCCGCCTCGACGACGTGCAGATCGTCGACACCACCATGCTGAAGCGCGCCCTGCGCGGCACCGTCGTGGGCAACACCATGGAGTGGTACGACGTCGGTGTCTACGGCTATCTGGCCGTCACGATGGGCGCCGTGTTCCTGCCGACGGCGGCCGCGAGCGTGCAGGTGCTGTTCTCGCTCGGCGTCTTCGCCGCGACCTACGTCGCCCGCCCGCTCGGCGGCATCATCTTCGGCCGCCTGGGCGACCGCCTCGGGCGCCAGCGCGTGCTCGCCACGACGCTCATCATGATGGCCTCGGCGACGTTCATCGTCGGCCTCATCCCGTCGTACAGCACGATCGGCGCAGCCGCCCCCGTGATCCTCGTGGTCATGAAGCTGCTGCAGGGCTTCTCGACCGGCGGCGAGTACGCCGGCGTGACGACCTTCGTCAGCGAATACGCGCCCGACCGTCGCCGCGGGTTCTTCGGCGGATTCCTCGACCTCGGCTCGTACTTGGGCTTCGCCTTCGGCGCGCTGATGGTCTCGATCATGCAGCTCACGCTCGGCAACCAGGCGATGCTCGACTACGGCTGGCGCATCCCGTTCCTGCTCGCCGGCCCGATCGGCGCGATCGCCGTGTACTTCCGGCTCAAGATCGAGGAGTCGCCCGCCTTCAAGGCGATGAACGACGCGGTGGATGCCGTCGAGGGGCCGGCGCCCAAGACGGGCATCCTCTCGATCCTGCGCACGCAGTGGAAGCCGCTGCTCATCGCGATCGTGCTCGTGGCGACCGCCAACACGGTCGGCTACGCGCTCACGAGCTACATGCCCACGTACCTCACCGACACGCTCGGCTTCGACCCGATCCACGGCACGCTGCTGACCATTCCCGTGCTCGTCGTGATGTCGGCCGCGATCCCCGTGGCCGGAATGCTCTCGGACCGCATCGGGCGCCGCCCGACGGTCTGGATCGGCGCCGCGACCATGGGCGTCTTCGCGGTGCCCGCCTTCGCGCTGCTCTCGATCGGCGCCGTGTGGTCGACTCTGCTCGGCCTGCTGCTGATGGCGGTGCCGACCGCGCTGCTGGTCGGCACGCTCGCCTCGGCGCTGCCCGCGCTGTACCCGACCTCGATGCGCTACGGCTCGATGGGCATCTCGTACAACATCGCAGTCGCCGTCTTCGGCGGCACCGCCCCCGTGTTCATCGAGGCGATCATGCAGGCCACGGGCGACCCGATGACGCCGGCGTACTATCTGATCGGGTTCGCCGTCGTCGGCGCAGCTGCGGCATTCGGCCTGCGCGAGTCGGCACGGCGCCCGCTGCCCGGCTCGATGCCGGCGGTCGAGACGCCCGCCGAGGCGCTCGAACTCGTCGAGACGCAGGACGAGAACGAGCTCATCGACCTCGACGAGCTGCCGCTCGAGCTCGCTGCCGCCAAGTAGGCGCCGGGGGACAGGCCGGGGGACAGGGGACGTCGCAGAACGACCGATTCGACCCGCGGACAGTAGCCTGAAAGCATGCATCCGGCCCTGCCTGTCCCTCCTCGCTCGCGTGCGCTGCTCGACGAGATGAGCGCGCGCGTCGTCGTGGCCGATGGGGCCATGGGAACGATGATCCAGGCGCAGGACCCGAGCCTCGAGGACTACCAGCAGCTCGAGGGCTGCAACGAGATCCTGAACGTGACGCGGCCCGACATCATCGCGGGCATCCACGACGCGTACTTCGAGGTCGGCAGCGACGCGGTCGAGACGAACACCTTCGGCGCGAACTGGTCGAACCTGTCCGACTACGGCATCGACGACCGCATCGAAGAGCTCGCGGCGGCCGGAGCCCGGATCGCCCGCGAGCGGGCCGAGGCCTGGCAGCAGGGCGACGGAAGGCTCCGCTGGGTGCTCGGCTCGATCGGCCCCGGCACGAAGCTGCCGAGCCTCGGCCACACCACCTACGCGCACCTGCGCGACACCTTCGCCCAGCAGGCCGCGGGCCTCATCGCGGGCGGCGCCGACGCGTTCCTCGTCGAGACCTCGCAGGACCTGCTGCAGACCAAGGCGGCGATCAACGGGTGCAAGCGGGCGAGCGAAGCCGCAGGCATCCGCCTGCCGATCTTCGTCGAGATCACGATCGAGACCACGGGCACCATGCTGATGGGCTCCGAGGTCGGGGCCGCGCTCACCGCGATCGAGCCGCTCGGGGTCGACGCGATCGGCCTCAACTGCGCCACGGGGCCCGATTTGATGAGCGAGCACCTGCGCTACCTCTCGAAGCACTCGCGCCTTCCCGTCATGTGCATGCCGAACGCGGGCCTGCCCGTGCTCGGCAAGAACGGCGCCGAGTACCCGCTGCAGCCCGCCGAGCTCGCGACGGCGCACGAGCAGTTCGTGCGAGAGTTCGGCCTCGGGCTCGTCGGCGGCTGCTGCGGCACGACCCCTGAGCACCTCAAGGCCGTCGTCGAGCGCGTCGGCCGGGCCGCGTCGACCGTGCGCGCGATCGAGGTCGACCCCGGCGTCGCGAGCCTGTACCAGCACGTGCCGTTCGAGCAGGACGCCTCATACCTCGCGATCGGTGAGCGCACGAACGCGAACGGCTCGAAGGCGTTCCGCGAGGCGATGCTCGACGGTCGCTTCGACGACTGCGTCGAGATCGCGCGCAATCAGATCCGCGCCGGTGCGCACCTCCTGGACGTCTGCGTCGACTACGTCGGCCGCGATGGCGTCGCGGATGCCCGCGAGATCGTCTCGCGCCTCGCGAGCGCCTCGACCCTGCCGCTCGTCGTCGACTCGACAGAGCCGGCCGTGCTGCAGGCGGGGCTCGAGCTCATCGGCGGGCGGCCGGTCATCAACTCCGTGAACTTCGAGGACGGCGACGGCCCCGAGTCGCGCTTCGGCCGCATCATGCCGCTCGTCAAGGAGCACGGCGCCGCGGTCGTCGCGCTGACGATCGACGAGCAGGGGCAGGCGCGCACGGCCGAGGGCAAGGTCGCGATCGCGACGCGCCTCGTCGAGGCGCTGACGGGGGAGTGGGGACTCGACGTTACCGACATCATCGTCGACTGCCTCACCTTCCCGATCGCCACCGGGCAGGAGGAGACCCGGCGCGACGCGATCGAGACGATCTCGGCGATCGAGCAGATCACGCGGAAGTACCCCGGCATCCACACGACCCTCGGCGTCTCTAACGTCTCGTTCGGCCTGAACCCGGCGGCTCGCCAGGTGCTCAACTCGGTGTTCCTGCACGAGGCGGTGCAGGCCGGCCTCGATTCGGCGATCATCGACGCGGCGAAGATCGTGCCGCTCGCATCCCTTCCCGACGAGCAGCGCCAGGTCGCGCTCGACCTCGTCTGGGACCGGCGCCGCTACGACGCCGACGGCAACCTCGAGTACGACCCGCTCGCGCGCATGCTCGAGATCTTCGCGGGCGTCGACACCAAGGCGCTGCGCGACCAGCGGGCGGCCGAGCTCGCGGCGCTGCCGGTGGGCGAGCGGCTCGAGCGGCGCATCATCGACGGCGAGGCGAAGGGCCTGGAATCCGATCTCGGCCTCGCCATGTCGGGTGGTCAGAGCCCGCTCGACATCATCAACGTGCACCTGCTCGAGGGCATGAAGGTCGTCGGCGAGCGCTTCGGGGCGGGCGAGATGCAGCTGCCGTTCGTGCTGCAGTCGGCCGAGGTCATGAAGGCGGCCGTGGCGTATCTCGAGCCGCACATGGACAGGTCGGATGCCTCGGCGGGCAAGGGCCGCATCGTGCTCGCCACCGTGCGCGGCGACGTGCACGACATCGGCAAGAACCTCGTCGACATCATTCTCACCAACAACGGCTACGAGGTGGTGAACCTCGGCATCAAGCAGCCCATCACCGACATCATCGCCGCCGCCGAGCAGCACAACGCCGACGTGATCGGCATGAGCGGCCTGCTCGTCAAGTCGACGGTCGTCATGAAAGAAAACCTGCTCGAGCTGAATCAGCGCGGCCTGGCCGGCCGGTGGCCGGTGCTGCTCGGGGGCGCCGCACTCACGCGCGCCTACGTCGAGGACGACCTCGCCGGGATGTTCCAGGGCACGGTGCGCTACGCGCGCGACGCGTTCGAGGGCCTCGCCCTGATGGAGCCGCTCGTCAAGATCGCCCGTGGCGCCGACCCTGCCTCGGTGGGGCTGCCGGCGCTCAAGAAGCGCATCCACCGCGAGGGCTCGCAGCTGACGCTGACCGAGCCCGAGGCGATGCCCGCCCGGTCGGATGTGGCGACCGACAACCCGGTGCCTGCGCCGCCGTTCTGGGGCACCCGCATCGTGCGCGGCATCCCCCTCGCGGACTTCTCGGCCTTCCTCGACGAGCGCGCGACGTTCATGGGGCAGTGGGGGCTGAAGCCGGGCCGCGGTGCCGCCTCCTACGAGCAGCTCGTCGAGACCGAGGGACGGCCGCGGCTGCGGTACTGGCTCGACCGGATCCTGGCGGAAGGGCTGCTCGAGGCATCCGTCGCCTACGGCTATTTCCCTGTCGTCTCGGAAGGCGACGACGTCGTCGTGCTGCACCACGGCGACGACCCCGCCGGCGCGCTCGGCCCCGCGGGCATCCTCGCCCCCGACGGCGGCTCGGGTGCGGCGCTCGGCACCGAGCGGCTGCGCTTCCACTTCCCGCGGCAGCGGCGCGACCGTCACCTGTGCCTCGCCGATTTCGTGAAGTCGCGAGAGGATGCCGAGCGCTCCGGCCGCGTCGACGTGATGCCGGTGCAGCTGGTGACCGCGGGCGAGTCCGTGAGCCGCGCGACCGCGAAGATCTTCGCAGAGAACCGCTACCGCGACTATCTCGAGCTCAACGGCCTCGCCATGCAGCTCACCGAGGCGCTCGCGGAGTACTGGCACGCGCGCATCCGTGCAGAGCTCGGCTTCGCCGACGAAGAGCCCGCCTCGGTCGAGGGGCTGTTCAAGCTCGAATACCGCGGCGCCCGGTTCTCGCTGGGCTACCCCGCCTGCCCCGACATGGAGGACCGTCGCAAGGTCGTCGAGCTGCTGAAGCCCGAGCGCATCGGCGTCGAGCTCTCCGAGGAGCTGCAGCTGCACCCCGAGCAGTCGACGGACGCCTTCGTGTTCCACCACCCCGAGGCGAAGTACTTCAGCGTGTAGCGCGTCCCGCGCCCCGCGCTGCGAGGGTCGCCAGCCCCTCCTGCCGTCAGAGCTTCGCGCGCCGCAGCGCGGCGAGCACGGGGCGCCCGATCGCGGCGATCCCGATGACGGTCGTGATCGCCCGCACGGTGTCCCAGGTGAGCGTGGAGGTCGCGAGCGAGTAGAGCGCGAACGCCTTGAGGTTCTCGAGCAGGCCCGCGAACGAGGCGGCACCCGGTGCATACGAGATGCTCGTGCCGCCGGCGAGGGCGAACGGCCAGAACGAGAGGTTGAGCAGCGCGCCGACCAGCCACGAGACGATCGCGCCGTAGGCGGCGAGCATGACGACCTCGGCGCGTCGCGCCCACCGGCCGGCGCGCAGCCGGGGGAGGAGCCCCGCCCCGGCGCCGACCCAGGCGCAGGCGAACAGCTGGTACGGCAGCCAGGGCCCGATGCCCCCGGTGATGACCGCGGACACCGTGACGACGACGATGCCGAGCAGGAAGGCGAAGCGCGCACCGAGCGCGCGGCCCGCGAGGATCAGCACCACGAACACGGGCTCGACGCCGCCGACCGTGTCGCCGAGCACCCGGGTCGCGGCGCCGATCGCGCCCAGCACCCCGAGCAGGGCCACCGCCTTGGCGCTCGCGAACTGGCGGTCGAGGGCGAGCGTCAGCCCGGCGACGATGACCGGGACGAGCGCGACCGCCAGGTACGGAACCGTCCGCTGCGCGTCGCTCGGCAGCGCCGGGGCGAAGAACGGCCAGGCGAACGCGGCGACGGCGGCGAGGCTGCCGGCGACCAGCGCGAGCGCCCGCCAGTCCACGCGGGAACCACGGGGCGGCCGGATGCCTCCGAGCTGCGGCCTCTGGACGGGGGCGGTCGTCACGCGCTCACCGCCTGGGGCTCGGCGAGCCGGCCGCCCTCGAGCCGGATGGTGCGCTGGGCGAGCGATGCGGCGAACTCGGCCTCGTGCGTCGCGAACACCACGGCGGTGCCGTCGCTCGCCGCGCGCGCGAGTGCCGCCGTGACCTCGGCGCGCGCATTCGGGTCGAGACCCCGGGCGGGTTCGTCGACGAGCAGCACCGCGGGGTGCGCGGCGAGCTGGAGCGCGATGGCGAGGCATACACGCTGGCCGCCGGAGAGATCGCGTGGGTGCGCCTCGGCGAGGCTCCCGAGCAGCGCGGCGGAATCCGCACCCACCAGCCTCGCGAAGCGCTCCAGCGTCGCCGCGCCGCCCGCCCGCCGCGGTCTACTGCTCGCGGTGCGGGCGCCTCGGCCCCGGCGCGAGGCGGTGGAGCGGCGATCGGCGCGGCGGCACTCGGCGGCGACGGAGTCGGTGACGAACAGGTCCTCCAGGCCCTCCGGCACGAGCGCGACGGCGGCGCGTCGGTCGCGCGGCCGCAGGGCGTGCACGTCGTCCCCGAGTGCGAAGACGCGCCCCGCCTCGGCCGGCAGAGCGATCGCATCGAGCAGCGAGGACTTCCCGGCGCCGTTCGGGCCGGTGAGCGCGACGATCTCGCCGCGTGCCACCTCGAGCGAGATCCGATCGACGGCGACCCGCCGCTCGTGCCGCACGGTCACCTCACGCACCTCGGCCACGATCTCCTCGTGAGACGCGAGCGCTGCGGAGCCGTGCTCTCGTGCGCCGACGTCCGGCGCGGCGCTCGTCGCGGGTGCACCGCTCGTCTCGCGCAGCTCGCCGTCAGCGCCGAGCGCGAGCCAGCGGTCCGCGACGGCGCCGAACCACGCCGTGCGGTGCTCGGCCACCACCACGCACACGCCCGCCTCATGGGCGAGCGCCGCGAGCGCCGCCACGATGCGGGGCCGCGCGACGGCGTCGAGCTCGGCGAGCGGCTCGTCGACGAGCAGCACCGTGGGGTGCTCGGCGACGGCGGCGGCGATGGCGACCAGCTCGGCCTCGCCCGCCGACAGCTCCGCGACGGGGCGCTCCACGAGGTGCGCGATGCCGAGGCGCCCGCATACCTCCGCCACGCGATCCGCAACGATGACGGCTGCGATGCCGCGAAGCGACAGTGCGAAGCCGACTTCCTCTGCCACGGTCTCGCCGACGAATCCGGGCCGCACGCGTTGGGCGACCGCCCCGACGAATCCCGCGGTCTCGCGCGGCGGAGTCGTGGCGCGGTCGACTCCGCCGACCGCGACGAGCCCGGACTGCGCGCCGGCGTCGGCGTGCTGGAACACCCCCGAGAGCGCGTCGAGCACCGTCGACTTGCCCGCCCCGGTGCTGCCGGCGAGCACCGTCAACTGCCCCGGCGCGAGGTCGAGGGAGGGGATCGTCACCGCCCACCCCGGCCGCTCCTGCGGCCGCGAGAGCACCGCCTCCCGCACGCGCACCGGCACGGCGCAGTCGGGCTCGGCGCGCCGCGAGGCGGCGAACCCGCGCAGCTCGAGGGAGGCCGCCAGAGCGACTGCACGCTCGATCGCATCCTCGAGCACGGGAACGAGCACGTGCGGGCCGGGGGGCTCGCCCCGCAGCCGGGCGGCGCGTGCGGCGCGGCGCAGCGCCCCGGCGAGGGCGGGAAGGGTCTGCCACGCGATCACGAGCGCGCGCGCGAACGACCGCAGCGGCCCGCGCTGTGCCGCCGCGGCGAACCACGGGCGTACGTCGACGAGGGCGTTCAGCAGGCCGAACCCCACGATGACGGCGGTGAAGGGGGCGGCCGAGAGCAGCAGGCGGCCGATGCCGTCCGCCGTCACGGGGCCGAGCAGCTGCACGCCCGTGAACGGGGCGGGCAGCGAGATCAGCGGCAGGTCGAGCAGGCGGATGCCGGTACCGGCCGCCCCCGCGAACACGGCGCCGTAGACGACCCGCGCGACCACGAACACCGCCGCGAAGATGACGCTCTGGCGCAGGGGAGCGGCCCGGAACCGCAGGCGCACATGCGCCCGCAGCGAGGCGAGCGCCGTGCGCCGTGCGCGTTGCCGAGGCTCGAGCCCGGTGGGCATAGGAGCTATCCCTGCGGCGGTGTCGTGTCGGTGCCGGTGGTGAACTTGAGCCCGAGCGTCTGACCGGGCTTCACCTGCTGGGTCGTGATCGAGCTCGCGGCGTAGTCCCACTTCCCGGCGTCCTTCACCCAGACCGCCCAGTACGCGTAGGCGGCCGGCATGCTCTGGCAGGTCTCGGTGTAGGGGTCGTGACCGGGGACGTCGATCGCCGTCGACGCAGACGGCGAGCCGTTCACGCGGCAGACCACCTGATCGCCGTACTTCTGGGTGCCCGCCGTCGTCACGTCGACCTCCTTCAAGGCGGCCGCCGCGGTGATGGGCCCTGTTGCCGGGGCGCAGGCGTCGATGTCCGTCGCGCCGAGCAGCCCGAACTGCACCGTCACGAACACGCCGTCGCAGTCGGCGGCGCTCGCGGGGGACGCGGGGCTCGCGGTCGGCGTCGCGGTGGCGTGCTGCGTGGTGCCCGTATGCGTCGTCGCCGACGGTGTCGCCGAGCCGGCACACCCCGCGAGGGCGAGCACAGCGGCGGCGAGGGCGAGGGCGGTCACGGTGCGGCGCATGGGCACCAGGCTACCGGGCAGCCGGGGTGCCGACTTCGTCGATGACGCTCTTGCGCGCGACATCCGCTCGCTCTAATCTACAACCAAATGGTTGCACAAATTGACGTCGCGTTCGACGACGAGGCGGTCGATCGCATCTTCCGCGCCCTCGCCGACGCGACGCGGCGTGACATCGTGGCGCGCGTGCTGCAGCGGCCGCACTCCGTCTCCGAGCTCGCGGCCGGCTACGCGATGAGCTTCGCGGCCGTGCAGAAGCACGTCGCGGTGCTCGAGAAGGCGGCGCTCGTGAGCAAGAGCAGGAACGGCCGCGAGCAGCTCGTGAGCGGAGAGGTCGGGACGATCGGCCGTGCGCAGGAGCTGCTGCGCCGCTACGAGCAGCTGTGGCACGCACGCGCCGCGGCGATCGACGCGCTGCTCGACGAGGAACGGCCCGAACGGCGCGATCGGCATCGGCGCCGCGGGCGACATGACCAACGGAACGACGACTAAGGGAGGGGCACCATGCCCGTCATCTCATCCACCCGCGACCCCGAGGCGCGCAGCCTCACCATCGTGTGCGAGTTCGCGGCGCCGCCCGAGCGGGTCTGGCAGCTCTGGGAGGACCCGCGCCAGCTCGAGAAGTGGTGGTGCCCCGAACCGTACCCGGCGACGTTCGAGTCCCACGACCTCACGCCGGGCGGGTCCTCGAGCTACTACTCGACGGGCCCCAACGGCGAGTTCCAGCGCGCGTGGTGGGCGACGACCGCGGTCGAGAAGCCGCACCGCCTCGAGTTCGACGGCGGCCTCGCCGACAACGACACGAAGGAGCGCGACCCAGCCGGGGTCATGCACGGCACCGTCACCTTCGAGCCCATCGAGGCGGGCACCCGGATGACGGCCGCGACCGTCTTCGACTCCGTCGCCTACATGGAGAAGATGCTCGCGATGGGCCACGAGGAAGGGTCGAAGCTGGCACTCGGCCAGATCGACGGGCTGCTCGCCGAGGTGCCCGCGGCCTGAGGCGTCCGCGCGGTATTGCGCTCCGTGGGCGTGAGAGGCAATCTGGCTCGATGCACGCGAGCTTCAGGCGACGCTACCTCGACATCCTGAACCGCACGCTCAATCCGCTCACGCTCGCCGCCGCCAAGCGGGGCAGGGGTCCGTTCTCGGTCATCCGGCACGTCGGGCGCAAGACGGGCCGCACCTTCGAGACGCCGGTCATCCTGGCGGGCCACCCCGACGGCTTCATTGCGGAACTGACCTACGGCCCCGGCGTCAACTGGTACCGCAACATCACGCACGGCGGCGGCGAGATCGAGCATCTCGGCGCCACCTACCGCATTCTCTCGGTCGAGTCGCTCGACCCGGGTGAGGCCGTGCGCGCGTTCACCCGCGTGCAGCGCTTCGTGCTGCGCGTGCTGCGGCGCCGCGACTTCCGGCTGATCCGCACCTCGCCCGTGCCGAGCGACCCGCGCGCCTGGGCCCGGCCGTAGCCGGCGGCACGGGGCCGGAGCGGTGGCCGGCAGGCGCCCCTCTCTTATTGACAGCGAGTCAGTAGTAGCATCGGCAGCCATGACGGCAACGACGCCAGAGAAGGTGCCCGGCACCGCGTTCGACCACGACGTCGTGGTCGTCGGGTCGGGTTTCGGCGGCTCGGTCGCGGCGCTGCGACTGGCTGAGAAGGGCTACGACGTGCTGGTCTACGAGGCGGGCAGGCGCTTCGCGGATCACGAGTTCGCGAAGACCAACTGGGACGTCAGGAACGCGCTCTGGGCACCGGCGCTCGGCTGGTACGGCCCGCAGCGGCTGCACAAGCTTCCCGACGTCCTCGTGCTCGCGGGCGCCGGTGTCGGCGGCGGCTCGCTCAACTACGCGAACGTCCAGTACGTGCCGGGGGAGCGGTTCTTCTCGACCGGCAGCTGGGCGGGCATCACCGACTGGCGGCGCGAGCTCGCGCCGCACTACGAGACGGCGAAGCGGATGCTGGGCACGGTCGAGCACTACCCATACGACGGCGCCGCCGAGCAGCTCATGCGGAAGGTCTCCGTGCGCCTCGGCGTTCCCGAGACGTTCCGCGTCGCGCCCACGGGCGTGTACTACGGGACGCCGGGCCGCGAGGCCCCTGGCGAGACCGTGCCCGACCCCTTCTTCGGCGGCGAGGGCCCGGCGCGCACGAGCTGCACCCTCTGCGGCAACTGCATGGTCGGCTGCCGCGTCGGGGCGAAGAACAGCCTGACGAAGAACTACCTGTGGCTCGCCGAGCGGCGCGGCGCGGTCATCGAGCCCATGCGCACGGTGGTCGGCGTGCGCCCCCTCGACCCCGCCGACCCGACCCGCGGCTTCGCCGTCACCACCGAGCGCACGGGCACGGCTCTCACGCCGAAGGACCGTCGCACCGTCACCGCGGGCCAGGTCGTCTTCGCGGCCGGCGCGTGGGGCACCCAGAAGCTGCTGCACGGTCTCGTCGCTTGCGGGGAGCTGCCCGCCCTGTCTCCGGCCCTCGGCCGGCTCACGCGCACGAACTCCGAGGCGCTCGACGGGGCCCTCGCGGTGCGCGTCCCCGATGTCGACCTGACGGCGGGCTCGGCGATCACGACCTCGCTCTACGTCGACGAGAGCACCCACGTGCAGAACGTGCGCTACGGCAAGGGCTCGAACGCCATGATGGCGCTCGTGACGGTGCTCGCACCGGGCGGGAGGCCCCTGCACCGGCGGCTGGGCTTCCTGCTCGGGCGGCTCGCGCGGCATCCGCTCGCCGAACTGCGTGCGAGCGTGCCGTGGCGCGCCACCGAGCGCGGTGTGATCGCGCTCGTCATGCAGAGCGCCGACAACTCGCTCACGGTGAGCGCCCGCCGAGGGATGCTGGGCGGGGTCCGGCTCACGAGCAGGCAGGGCGACGGCGCGCCGAACCCCGACTGGCTGCCGCAGGCCCACCGTGCCGCCGAGGCGATGGCGGCCCAGCTCGAGGAGGACACCGGCGTGCGCGCGCTGCCGAGGGGCTCGTGGCTCGAGCTGTTCGGGGTGCCGCTGACCGCCCACTTCCTCGGCGGCGCGACGATCTCGAGCGACCCAGCCGACGGTGTCGTCGACCCGTATCACCGGGTGTGGAACTACCCCGGGCTGCACATCGTCGACGGTTCCGCCGTCTCGGCGAACCTCGGCGTCAACCCGGCGCTCACGATCACGGCGCAGGCAGAGCGCGCGTTCTCGCTGTGGCCGCAGCGCGGTGCCGCAGACCGTCGGCCGGCGCAGGGCGCGCCCTACGTCGAGCTCGGCGCAGGCCGTGGCGCCCGGTTGTCCAGATCGTGATCTCGGCGCACTTGACCGCTGCAACCGCCCCGGGCAGAGTGTGCTGCGGATCAATGGCGATCCGGGGGATCGCGCAAGCGCCGGCACTTCGAGCAACGACTACAACGAAGTGGTCGCCGACCCCAAGGGACTGTGAAGAACCGGTCCGAGCGCACGTCTTCGAAGCCGGGTGGGGCTCCGAGGACGCCCCTGCCCGGAGGCAGGCCGTGTTGCGTTAGCGAGCCACGGCGGCGGGGAACTTCCCCCGCATGACTGCTGACTCTGATCCCATCCAGGTGCCGGGAGCGCCGGCATCCGAACCGCCCGCCGTCGACGAGCCCACGCGGCCGCGCGGGCCCCTCCCGCCCAAGCCCGACCAGTCGGGCCCCGACACCTACACGCCGACCGGCGCCGTCACCGCGACCCCGCGCGACGCCGTCGCACAGCAGGGCGAGCGACTCACGACCGCGCAGGGCCTGCCGCTGCGCGACACCGACCACTCGCTGAAGGCCGGGCGCCGCGGCCCCGTGCTGCTGCAGGACCACCATCTGCGCGAGAAGATCACGCATTTCGACCACGAGCGGATTCCCGAGCGCGTCGTGCACGCCCGGGGCGCCGCCGCGCACGGCACCTTCGTCGCCAACGGCGAGGCGGCCGCCTACACGCGCGCCGCGTTCCTCAAGCCGGGAGCCGTCACCGAGACCTTCGTGCGGTTCTCGACCGTGCTCGGCTCGCGCGGCTCCGCCGACACGGTGCGCGACACCCGCGGCTTCGCGACGAAGTTCTACACGAGCGAGGGCGTCTACGACCTCGTCGGCAACAACATCCCGGTGTTCTTCATCCAGGACGCGATCAAGTTCCCCGACATCATCCACGCGGGCAAGCCGCACCCCGACCGCGAGATCCCGCAGGCGCAGTCGGCGCACGACACCTTCTGGGACTTCGTCTCGCTGCACACCGAGGCCCAGCACCACACGATGTGGAACATGTCCGATCGCGCGCTGCCGCGCTCGTACCGCATGATGCAGGGGTTCGGCATCCACACCTTCCGCCTCATCAACGAAGAGGGCGTGACCACGCTCGTCAAGTTCCACTGGCGCCCGCGCCTCGGCACGCACGGCTTGACGTGGGAGGAGGCGCAGCTGATCGCCGGCAAGGATCCCGACTTCCACCGCCGCGACCTCGCCGACGCGATCGAGGCGGGCGCCTTCCCCGAGTGGGACTTCGGAATCCAGGTCTTCCCCGACACCGAGGACCAGCTCTTCCACGGAATCGACCTGCTCGACCCGACGAAGATCGTGCCGGAGGAGCTCGCGCCCGTGAAGGTCGTCGGCACCATGACGCTCGACCGGAACCCGAGCAACTACTTCGCCGAGACCGAGCAGGTCGCGTTCCACCCGGGGCACCTCGTTCCGGGCATCGACGTGACGAGCGACCCGCTGCTGCAGGGCAGGCTGTTCTCGTATCTCGACACGCAGATCACGCGCCTCGGCGGCCCCAACTTCGCCCAGCTGCCCATCAACCGCCCGCACGCCGAGATCAACGACATGCTGCGCGACGGGATGCACCAGACCGCGGTGCACTCCGGGGTCGCGCCGTACCACCCGAACTCGCTCGACGGCGGGTGCCCGTTCCCGGCGATGGTCACGGGCGGCGCCGAGCGGGGGGCGACGCACGACGACGGCGCGTTCGTCGACGTGCCGCAGCACCTCGCCGAGGACGTCGTGACGCGCGAGCAGCCCGCGAGCTTCGACGACCACTTCTCGCAGGCGCGGCTGTTCTATCGCTCGCTGACGCCCGTCGAGCAGCTGCACGTCAAGCAGGCCTACGCGTTCGAGCTCGGCAAGGTCTACGAGCAGGCGATCACGGAGCGCCAGCTGCGCTGCCTCGCCAATATCGACGCCGAGCTGTGCGGCTTCGTCGCTGAGCAGCTCGGGCTGCCGGCGCCCGCGCCCACCGAGCAGGTGCCCGACAGCGAGCCGAGCCCGGCGCTGCGCATGGTCACGGGCGACCGCTGGCCGGTGAGCGGCCGTCAGGTCGGGATCGTGGTCGATGACGAAACGGATGCCGCGGCCGTGGCATCCGCCCGGGAGACGCTGCACGCGGCGGGCGTGACGCCCCTCGTCGTCGCGCCCCACGGCGGCACGATCGGCGGCGTCCCCGTGCAGCGCAGCTTCCACACGGCCACGAGCGTCGAGCTCGACGCGGTGATCGTGCTCGCACCGGCGGTGGACCCGCGCGTACTGGAGCTGCTGCGCGAGGCGTTCCGGCACGACAAGGCGATCGGAGTCGCGACGGAGGCGCAGGCGCTCCTGGCCGACGTGGCGATCCCGCCGACCGCGCCCGGCCTCGTCACGGGGGACACCGCGGCCGTGGTCGGCGGAGTTCTCGACCTGCTGCCGTCGCACCGTGTCTGGGAGCGGGAACTGGTGTAGAAGAGAACTGGCAAGTCGCGAGTGCAGCTACGGGTGTGATCGGGAAGGGCATCGATATGACGACGGCGTCAGCATCTGAATCAGCAGCAGGAGGCACCGGCACCGTCCGCAGCCTCATCCCCGCCAGGCTCGACCGGTTGCCGTGGACCCGGTTCCACTGGTCCATCGTGGTCGGTCTCGGCGTCGCGTGGATCCTCGACGGCCTCGAGATCCAGATCGTCGCCGCCAACGGCTACGCCGACACGCTGCACCTGTCGGCAACGCAGGTCGGCCTTGTCGGCACGACCTATCTCGTCGGCCAGGTGGTCGGCTCGCTCTACTTCGGGTGGCTGTCCGACCGCCTCGGCCGACGGCGGCTGTTCATTCTGACGCTCGCGATCTACCTGATCGGCTCCGGCGTCGCCGGCTTCGCCTTCTCGCTGTGGTTCCTGCTGATCTTCCGGTTCATCGCCGGCGCCGGCATCGGCGGAGAGTACGCGGCCATCAACTCCGCCATCGACGAGCTGATCCCGTCGCACTACCGCGGCCGGGTCGACATCGCGATCAACGGCACGTACTGGGCCGGCGCGGCGCTCGGCGCCGCCGCGAGCATCCCGCTGTTCAACCCCGATGTCATCAGCCAGGACTGGGGCTGGCGCATCGGCTTCTGGATCGGCCCCGTTCTCGGCCTGTTCATCATCTATCTGCGCAGGCACATCCCCGAGAGTCCGCGCTGGCTCATCACGCACGGCCGCGCCGAGCAGGCCGAGCGGACCATCGACGAGATCGAGCAGCGCGTCGAGTCGACGGGTGGGCGCCTCGAACGGGTCGACGACTCCGCGGCCATCGAGTTGAAGCCGATCGAGTACGTGCCGTTCCGGACGATCGTGGGCGTGCTGTTCCGGAAGTACCCCAAACGCACCCTCACGGCCGCCGCGATGATGATCACGCAGTCGTTCCTCTACAACGCGATCTTCTTCACCTACGCGCTCGTGCTGCAGAACTTCTACGACATCCCGCGCGACCACACGCCGTACTTCCTGTTCCCGTTCGCCGCCGGCAACCTCATCGGCCCGCTCGTGCTCGGCCACCTGTTCGACACGATCGGCCGGCGCAAGATGATCTTCGCGACCTACGGGCTCTCGGGTCTCGTGCTGCTGGTCTCGGCGTTCTTCTTCCACGCGGGCGCCCTCACCGCCACGACGCAGACGATCTTCTGGTGCGTCGCGTTCTTCTTCGCCTCGGCGGGGGCATCCAGCGCGTACCTCACCGTGAGCGAGACGTTCCCCCTCGAACTGCGGGCCCAGGCGATCTCGTACTTCTTCTCGCTCGCCCAGATCTTCGGCTCGATCGCGCCGGCGCTCTACGGCGCGCTCATCGGCGACGGCTCGCAGCGCGGCCCGCTGACCATCGGCTACATCATCGGGGCGGTCATCATGATCCTGGGCGGGGTGATCGCGATCATCTTCGGCACGGACGCCGAGCGGAAGTCGCTCGAGACCGTCAGCGAACCGCTGTCGCTCGTCGGCGTGCGCAACGGCTAGGGCGGATCGAACCGATTCGATAAGAATGGCAGGGTGAAGACACTTGCACTGCCGCAGACCGATCTGACCGCTTCCAACCTGATCCTCGGCCTGATGCGGATCACCGACCTCGACGACGAGGCGATCCGCACCCTGGTCGGCACCGCCCGCGACGAGGGCATCGACTTCTTCGACCACGCCGACGTCTACGGCAGCTCGCGCCACCAGTGCGAGCAGCGCTTCGGCGACGCGGTGCGCTTCACGGGAAGCGAACGCGAGCAGGTCAAGATCCAGACGAAGACGGGCATCGTGCCGGGCGCGTTCGACTTCTCGAAGGAGCACATCGTCGAGTCGGTGGATGCCTCACTCGCGGCGCTGCGCACCGACTACCTCGACGTCCTGCTGCTGCACCGGCCCGATGCCCTGGTCGAGCCCGAAGAGGTCGCCGCCGCGTTCGATCAGCTCGAGGCATCCGGGAAGGTGCGCAACTTCGGCGTCTCCAACCACACGCCGGGCCAGATCGAGCTGCTCAAGAAGTACGTGCGCCAGCCGCTCGCCTTCAACCAGGTGCAGCTGTCGATCACGCACGCGCCGCTGATCGCCGCGGGGGTCGCCGCGAACATGGCGGCGCTCGACCAGTCGGTCGACCGCGACAACGGCATCCTCGACTACGCACGCCTGCACGACATCACCCTGCAGGCCTGGTCGCCGTTCCAGAAGCAGTT
This sequence comes from Gryllotalpicola kribbensis, assembly GCF_039538245.1. NCBI lineage: Bacteria > Bacillati > Actinomycetota > Actinomycetes > Micrococcales > Microbacteriaceae > Gryllotalpicola > Gryllotalpicola kribbensis. The sequence goes on along the minus strand of NZ_BAABBX010000016.1, from coordinate 558,701 downwards.
CTTCAACGGCGTGTTCCTCGGCGACCGCGAGACCTACCCCGAGCTGAACGACGCCATCGACGAGCTCGCCGCGAAGTACGACGTCACCCCGACCGCGATCGCGGTGGCCTGGATCACCCGGCACCCCGCGGACTTCCAGGTCGTGCTCGGCACCACGAAGCCCGAGCGCGTGCGCGAGGCCGCGGCGGGCAGCGATCTCGCGCTCACGCGCGTCGAGTGGTATCGCCTGTTCACGGCCGCGGGCTACACGCTGCCGTAGCGCGCCCGAGGCGCGCGGCGCCCGCCGTAACAAAGAGTGCGGCGGGCGCCGCGCCGTGCGCGCCGCTTTAGGCTGAATCGGTGGCCCCGCATGACACCTCTCAGCTCGACAACCCCGCCTGGTACTCCCTGATCGGGGCTCATTCCCGGCACGCGCGCGGCGCCGGCCGGGCGCTGCGCTATGACCCCGCGGTCTCGGTCTGGGGCGCGACGCCCGACGATGCGACGGCCGACGACTGGGCGGCCCTCGGCGAGCTGCTCGGGCCCGAGGAATCCATCAGCCTGCCCGGGCGCACGCTGCCGGACGGGTGGGAGGGCGACGGCGGCCTCGGCCTGCAGATGGTCGACGAGGGCTTCGTGCCCGACGCGCGCGACGGCGACGGCCTGGTGACCCTGAGCGACGCCGATGTTCCCGAGATGGTCGACCTCGTCGAGCGCACCCAGCCCGGGCCGTTCGCGCCGCGCACGATCGAGCTCGGCGGCTACGTGGGGGTCCGCGTCGCGACCGATGGCGGGTCGAAGCTCGTCGCCATGGCCGGCCGCCGCATGAACCCGAACGGCTGGGTCGAGATCAGCGCCGTGTGCACCGACGACGACTACCGCGGCCGCGGCTACGCCGCCCGGGTCGTGCGCGCCGTGGCCTCGGGCATCCGCGCCGAGGGGCAGCGCGCCTTCCTGCACGTGCGCGCCGACAACGAGCCCGCCAAGCGCGTCTACGAGCGCCTCGGGTTCGTGGTGCGCCGCGAGTTCCCGTTCAGCTTCGGGCGCCCGGCGCTCGAGCAGCCCGCGGCGGGCGCCCGTAACGATCAGACAGAAACCGACACCGCGGCATAGCGTTGAGGGGTGGCAACTCCGGCATCCCTGACCGCGCCGCTCGCTGAGTTGCGTGCGGACTTCCCCCTGCTCGACCAGAACGTCAACGGGCATCCGCTCGTCTACCTCGATTCGGCCGCGACAGCGCAACGGCCGCAGGTCGTGCTCGACGCCGAGCTCGAATACCTCGAGAAGCGCAACGCCGCGGTGCACCGCGGCGCGCACACGCTCGCGGCCGAGGCGACCGAGGAGTTCGAGGGCGCGCGCGAGGCGGTCGCGCGCTTCGTGGGCGCACGGGCCGACGAGATCGCGTGGCAGTCGAACGCGACGGATGCCCTGAACACGGTGGCCCTCGCGATCGGCGTCGCCTCCCGCGGCCGAGGCGGCGAGGCCGCCCGCCGCTTCGCCGTGCGGCCGGGGGACGAGATCGTCGTCACCGAGGCCGAGCACCACGCGAACCTCATCCCCTGGCAGGAGCTCGCGGCGCAGACCGGCGCCGTGCTGCGCTACATCCCTGTCGACGACAACGGGCTGTGGACCATTGACGACGCCCGCGCGGTCGTCACCGAGAAGACGCGCGTGCTCGCGTTCGCGCACGTCTCGAACGTCACGGGCATGGTGGCCCCCGTGCCCGAGCTGGTGGAGCTCGCCGCATCCGTCGGCGCTCTCACGGTGCTCGACGCGTGCCAGTCCGCGCCGCACCGCCCGCTCGACCTGAACGCGCTCGGCGTCGATTTCGCCGCCTTCAGCGCCCACAAGATGCTCGGGCCGACCGGCCTCGGCGTGCTCTACGGCAAGCGCGAGCTGCTGAACGCGCTGCCGCCCGCGCGCACCGGCGGCTCGATGATCACGACGGTCACGATGGAGCGCGCCGAGTTCCTGCCCGCGCCGCAGCGCTTCGAGGCGGGCACGCAGCCCGTGTCGCAGGCGATCGCGCTGGGCGCCGCCGTCGGGTATCTCGCGGATGCCGGCGTGCCGGCCGTGCTCGAGCACGAGCACGCCCTCGCCGCGCGGCTCTACGAAGGGCTCTCCGAGATCCCCGGCCTGCGCCTGATCGGGCCGGCCGCGGGGGAGGAGAGGGCGGGGCTCGTCGCCTTCGACGTCGCCGGGGTGCACGCGCACGACGCCGGGCAGTTCCTCGACGCGCGCGGCATCGCGGTGCGCGTCGGGCACCATTGCGCGCAGCCGCTGCATCGCCGCCTCGGGCTGACCGCGAGCGTGCGGGCGAGCGTGTATCTGTACAACACGGCCGACGACGTGGACGCGTTCCTCGAGGCCGCCGCAGGAATCCGCCCGTACTTCGGGCTGTGAGTCGACCGGCCGAGCCGGGGAACGAGGGAGATATGAGCGAATCGCGCACGCCTGACGTCGGCCGCTTCGGAGTGTGGATCGGGGGCCGCGCCAACCCGACACCCGAGCTCGCCTACCACCTCGAGACGCTCGGCTTCGGCGCGGTCTGGCTCGGGGGCCAGCCCGCCGACCTGCGGCTCGTCGAGGCGGTCATCGCCAACACGAGCACCATCGCGGTCGCGACGGGGATCGTCAACATCTGGACGGACGACGCCCGCGAGCTCGCCGAGTCGTATCGGCGCATCGAGGCCGCGCACCCCGGCAGGCTGATCGTCGGCATCGGCGCGGGCCACCCCGAGGGGCAGGGCGAGCAGGCGCTCAAGCCCTACGGCGCCATGGTCGCGTACCTCGACGCGCTCGATGAGGGCGGGGTGCCGCTCGAGCGCCGCGTGCTCGCCGCTCTCGGGCCGCGCATGCTCGAGCTCGCCCGCGACCGCTCGGCGGGCGCGCACCCCTACCTCGTGACGCCGTCGTTCAACGAGGGCGCCCGCGCGATCCTCGGCGCGGGCAAGCTGCTCGCCACCGAGCAGCGCGTCGTGCTGCGAGAGGATGCCGAGCAGGCGCGCGAGCTCGGCCGCCCGAGCGTCGACCGGCCGTACCTCGGCCTGCGCAACTACGTCAACAACCTGAAACGGCTCGGGTACAGCGACGACGACGTCGAGAGCCCCGGCAGCGACCGCCTCATCGACGATCTCGTGGTCTACGGCGACGACGCCGCGATCGAGGCGCGCCTGTCGGCGCATCTGCGCGCGGGCGCCGACCACGTCGCGGTGCAGCTGGTGCAGGCATCCGATGACGACGTGCCCGGCGGCTACACGCAGCTCGCCCGCGCGCTGGGCCTGCCGCGCGACGCGGGCGTGCAAGGCTGAGACCGTGCCGTACCTCGCAGCAGAAGACCGTTACGACTCGATTCCCTACCGCCGCACGGGCCGCAGCGGCCTGAAGCTGCCCGCCGTCTCGCTCGGCCTGTGGCAGAACTTCGGTGACACGACGCCGCTCGACACGCAGCGCGCCATTCTGCGCCGGGCCTTCGACCTCGGCGTCACGCACTTCGACCTGGCGAACAACTACGGGCCGCCCGCGGGCAGCGCCGAGAAGAACTTCGGGCGCCTCATGGCAGAGGACTTCCGGCCGTACCGCGATGAGCTGATCATCTCGACCAAGGCCGGCTACAAGATGTTCGACGGCCCCTACGGCGAGTGGGGCAGCCGGAAGTACCTGCTGTCGAGCCTCGATGCGTCGCTCACGCGCATGGGCCTCGACTACGTCGACATCTTCTATTCGCACCGCGCCGACCCGGACACGCCGCTCGAAGAGACCATGGGCGCGCTCGATCAGGCGGTGCGCAGCGGCAAGGCGCTCTATGCGGGCATCTCGAGCTATTCGCCGGCTCGCACGCGCGAGGCCGTCGGGATTCTGCGCGAGCTCGGCACGCCCGCCCTCATCCACCAGCCGAGCTATTCGATGTTCAACCGGTGGGTCGAGGGCCCGGGCGACGGGGCAGAGGGCGAGAGCCTGCTCGACGCCGTCGGCGAGCTGGGCCTCGGCGTGATCGCGTTCAGCCCGCTGGCCCAGGGCCTGCTCACAAGCAAGTACCTGAACGGCGTTCCCGAGGGCTCGCGCGCCACCAAGGCGCCGTCGTGGCGCGAGGGATTCCTCACCGACGAGGTCCTTGAGCGGGTGCGCGCCCTGAACGCGATCGCCGAGTCGCGCGGGCAGAGCCTCGCCCAGCTGGCCATCGCCTGGGTGCTGCGCGACCAGCGGGTCACGTCGGCGCTGGTGGGCGCCTCGAGCGTGGCCCAGCTCGAGGACAACCTCGCGGCGCTCACGAAGCTCGACTTCACGGCCGATGAGCTCGCCGCGATCGACGAGCATGCCGTCGACGCGGGCGTCAACATCTGGCAGCGCTCCAGCGACGTCGACTGAGCATTGCGCGCTTGTAACACCTACTTATGGATCAGCCAAGTCCGCACGCCGTGAATTGACCGTGAGTCGTTGATCTGTAAAGGTTTCGGGTGACCACTCCGGGGGTCGTCCGGCTCCCATGATGAGGAGAGACCTTTCATGACCACAACGCAATCGCAGAAGATCGCGCTTCCCGACACCGGGCTGAAGAGGCAGATCGGCTTCATCGGCTTGATGTGGGCTTCGGCCGGCTCGATCATCGGCTCCGGCTGGCTGTACGGCGCGCAGAAGGGCCTCGCGGCTGCCGGCCCTGCCGTCATCTGGTCCTGGATCATCGGTGCCATCGCGATTCTGATCCTCGCCCTCGTGCACGCCGAGCTCGGTGGCATGTACCCGATCGCCGGCGGTACGGCGCGCTTCCCGCACCTCGCCTTCGGCGGTATCGCCGGCGGCGCGTTCGGCTGGTTCTCGTGGCTGCAGGCGGTCACCGTCGCGCCGATCGAGGTGATGGCGATGCTCGGCTACTGGCAGTCGCTGGCGCGCACGGAGCACTGGAGCTTCGGCGCCCACTTCCAGAATCCGACGACCGAGATCCTGACGCCGAGCGGCATCATCGCGGCCGTCGTCATCATGGCGGTGTTCACCGCCATCAACTTCTTCTCGATCCGCGCGCTCGCGAACACGAACAGCGCCGCGACGTGGTGGAAGATCGGCGTGCCGGTGCTCGCGATCTTCGTGCTCGCGATCATCAACTTCCACGGCAGCAACTTCGGTGCGGGCGAGAGCTTCGCCCCGACCGGCCTCAAGGGCGTGCTGTCCGCACTGCCGACGGCGGGCATCGTCTTCGCCCTCCTCGGCTTCGAGCAGGCCGACCAGCTCGCGGGTGAGTCCTCGAACCCCAAGCGCGACATCCCGCGCGCCGTCATCGGCTCGGTGCTCATCGGCCTCGTGATCTACCTGGCCCTGCAGGTCGTCTTCATCGCGGCGATCCCGGGCGACCACCTGCTCGGCACCTGGGCCAAGACCGCCGCGCAGTACGCGTCGGGCCCGTTCGCGCTGCTCGCGACCGCCGTCGGCGTCGGCTGGCTCGCCGTCGTGCTCTACGTCGACGCCGTCATCTCGCCCGGTGGCACCGGCCTCATCTACTTCACCGCGACGAGCCGCGTCTCGTACGGCCTGTCGAAGAACGGCTACTTCCCGAAGCTGCTCGAGTCGACGACGCGCCGCGGCGTGCCGTGGTTCGGCCTGATCGTGGCCTGGGTGTTCGGCTGCGTCTGCTTCCTGCCGTTCCCCAGCTGGCAGTCGCTCGTGAGCCTCATCACGAGCGCCTCGGTGCTGATGTACGCCGGCGCGCCCCTCGCGTTCGGCGCGTTCCGCAAGCGCATCCCGAACGCCGACCGGCCGTTCCGGCTGCCCGGCGGTGCGATCCTGTCGCCGATCGCGTTCATCGTCGCCAACTGGATCATCCTGTGGACCGGCTGGCTCACCGACTACAAGCTCGGAATCTGCATCCTCATCGGCCTCGCGATCATCGTGGTGACCCGGGTGTTCAAGCTGAACCCGACGCCGGTGCACTTCAATTGGAAGGCCGCCCAGTGGCTCTTCCCGTACCTGATCGGTCTCGGCCTGATCGTCTTCCTGTCGGACTGGAACCAGGACGCGAACGGCACCATCGCCGGGCCCGACTGGCTGCCGTTCGGCTGGGACATGGCGGTCACCGCCGCGTTCAGCCTGATCATCTACTACTGGGCGGTCAACACCTCGGTCGACACCCAGGGCATCCTCACCATCGCCGAGGAGACCTCGGCGCATGCCGAGCAGGAGACCGCCGAGCTCGGCGCGCCCATCGCCGGGTAGCCGCCCGTTGCGCGTGAGGGGCCGGGGAGGAATCCCCGGCCCCTTCGTGTGTGCGCGAATTCTTCGGCGGAGTCGGAATATCTGGATATCCGCACAGATTTACAGATATCGTGGATGCGATGACAATTCTCCGGATTCTGGGCGACGGGCTGCTCGACGCGGTGTCGATGTTCTGGCAGACCCTCTGGGCGCTGTTCCTCGGCTTTGCGCTGTCGGGCGCCGTGCAGGCCTTCGTGTCGCGGGGGCGCATGCAGCGTATGCTCGGCGAGCACCGGCCGGCGACGATCGCGAAGTCGACCTTCTGGGGCATGGTGAGCTCGTCCTGCTCCTACGCGGCGAGCGCACTCGCCAAGACCCTGTTCCGCCGGGGCGCCGACTTCACCACCTCGCTCGTGTTCATGATCGCGAGCACCAACCTCGTCGTCGAGCTCGGCCTCGTGCTCTGGCTGCTGCTCGGGTGGCAGTTCGCCCTCGCCGAGTTCGTCGGGGGAGCGATCATGATCGCGCTGATCGGGGTGATCGGGCCGCGTGTGCTCGGGGGCGCGATCGCCGACGAGGCGCGTCGGCACCTCGCGCAGTCAGAGGGCGGCGCGCGCCGGGCGGCCGGCGGCCACGAGCACCATCACTCCGAGGGGCCGAGCGATGAGACGCCGCTGCGCGAGCGCCTGCGCACACGCGCGGGCTGGTCCGACGCGGCCGGCTACATGATCAGCGACCTCACGATGATCCGCAAAGAGCTGGTGATCGGATTCCTCGTCGCCGGTTTCATCACCGTGCTGGTGCCGACCGCCGTGTGGCAGTCGCTGTTCCTCACGGGCCACGGCTTCTGGTCGAGCCTCGAGAACGTCATCGTGGGGCCGTTCCTCGCGATCATCAGCTTCGTCTGCTCGGTGGGCAACGTGCCGCTCGCCGCGACGCTCTGGCACGGGGGAGCGAGCTTCGGCGGCGTCGTCGCCTTCGTCTTCGCCGACCTGATCGCGCTGCCGCTGCTCGCGATCTACCGCGGCTACTTCGGGCTGCGGGTGACTGTGCGCATCCTCGTGCTGTTTTGGGCGACCATGAGCGCGGCGGGGCTCGCCGTCGAGTACCTGTTCCGATGGGTCGGCATCCCCGAGCCCGAGCCGATCCGCGCCATGGGTGCGCACGGCTTCGCATGGAACCACACGACCTGGCTCAACCTCGCAGCCCTCGTGCTGTTCGCCGTCATGTACTGGCTGTACCGCACGCACCGCCGTGCCGCGGCCGCCGAGGGGAAGTACGCGAAGGACCCGGTCTGCGGCATGCAGGTCGAGATCGCGAACGCCCCGGCGCAGCGCGAGCGCGACGGCGAGACTTACTACTTCTGCTCCGACCGCTGCGCGCGGCGCTTCGACGACCGGGCAGCGCCCGAGGAAGGGAATCACCCCATGGACCACGAGCACGGAATGCACCACGACCCGAACGGCAGCCACCGCGACCCCGTCTGCGGCATGGCGGTGAGCCCCGAGACCGCGGCTGCGAGCATCGAATACGAAGGCGAGACCTACTACTTCTGCTCGCCGGGCTGCCGCACCGCATTCGAGCTGAAGCCCGCGGCGTTCCTCGCACAGTCATGACGCTCGAGCACGAGCACCCGATCGACGCCCGGGCCGTCGCCCAGGCGCGCACGGCGGTGCCGAGCGCGGACGAGACCGCGCGACTCGCGGGGCTGCTGTCGGTCATGGCGGACCCGCTGCGGCTGCGCATCGTCTTCGCCCTCGACGAGACCGACGAGCTCTGCGTCGGCGACCTCGCGCTGGCGCTCGACGTCAGCGAAGACGCCGCAGGCTACGCGCTGCGGCTGCTGCGCGCCGCGGGGCTGGTCGCGACCCGGAAGGAGGGGCGCGTCGTCTACAACCGGCTCTCGCCGGACTTCCCCGAGCCGCTGCTGCACTACTGCCTGCGCGAGCTGATCAAGATCACCGCGTGAGGGCCGCGGGCCGGCTCAGCGCGCTCCAGCGATCATGAGCGGCGGATTCTGCCGTAGCGTCCGCCCGTCGCCGTGAGCAGATCCGCCGGTGCCAGCTCGATGTCGAACCCGCGCCGCCCGCCCGAGACGAGGATCGTCTCGAACCGCTCGGCCGAGGCGTCGAGAACCGTCGGCAGCGGGGTCTTCTGCCCGATGGGCGAGATGCCGCCCACCACGTAGCCGCTCTTGCGCTCGGCAGCCCTCGGGTCGGCAAGCTCGGCCCTCTTCCCGCCCAGCGCGGCGGCGATCGCCTTGAGATCGAGCAGGGAGTCGACCGGCACGACGCCGATGCCGAACCCGCCGGCATCCGTTGTCACCATCAGCGTCTTGAACACGCGAGCCGCGTCGACGCCGAGCTCACGCGCGGCCTCCGCACCGAAATCGGTGACGGCCGGGTCGTGCGCATACGAATGCGGGGTGAAGCGGATGCCCGCGCGCTGCAGCGCGACGGTCGCGGCCGTCGTCGGTGCCCCTGAGCTCTTCTTGGCCATAGACCCACCAGTATTCCGTCCGAGCGCCCGTCGGCGGGCGGCCGGTCCGTGCGGTGGCCCGCGGTCCCGGTAGGCTGACATCGCGTGAGCGAAAGTCTGTGGGCGCGGCCCGCGAGTGACCTGTTGAGAAGCACGGCGTCGGCGGACCCGACGCCCGGCGGCGGCTCGATCGCCGCGATCACGGGGGCGTTCGGCGTCGGGCTGGTCCAGATGGCGGTGGCCGTCACGGGCGACCCGGCTCTCGAGGCGCCCGCCGCGCGACTCGCCGCGCTGCGGGCCGAGATCGAGCCCGCCGCGGACGGAGACGTGCAGGACTTCGGCGCGCTCATGGCCGCCTACCGGCTGCCGCGCACCACCGACGATGAGCGCGCGGCGCGCTCGCGGGAGGTCGAGCGGGCGAGCATCGCCGCGACCGAGCGGCCGCTGGCGCTCGTCGAGTCCTTCGTCGCGGTGCTCGCGCTGTCGCATGAGCTCGAGCCGGTGGTGAAGCCCGGGGTCGCGAGCGATGTGCTCGCGGGGCGCGACATCGTGGTGGGGGCCGCGCGGGCGGCGGTGCGCACCGCAGACATCAACATCGACCAGCTCGATCGGCTCGGCTCGGCCGCGGCCGCCGGTCTGAGGGCCCGCAGAGACGCCGCGAGCGCGGCAGTGGAGGAACAGCTGTGACCGCTCAGGTGCTCGACCCGTCGCCGATCGCCGCGGAGTACCGCGGGCAGGTCCGCCAGGACGTGACCCGTCTGACCGAGCGGCACGGCCGCGCGCCGCGCATCCTCGGGCTCCTCGGGCGGGACGACGGGCCCGCCGCGACCTATGCGCGCTACGCACGGCGGGGCGCCGAGTCGGTCGGCATCGACTTCGAGCTGCGGCGCGTTGACGCGGGCGAGGTCGAGCCGGCGATCGCCGCCGCGAACGTCGACCCCGAGGTCGACGGCGTGTTCCTCTACTACCCGCTCACCGACCGCACGGGGGACCGCTGGCTGCGCGAGCTTGTCGACCCCCGCAAAGACGTCGAGGGCCTGCATTCTTTCTGGAGCCGGCTGCTCTACGAGAACCAGCGCTTCGTCGACGACGCGCACGCCACCCGGGCGATCCTGCCGTGCACGCCACTGGCGATTCTCAAGCTGCTGCAGCACGCCGGCATGCGCGGCGGCGGCGGCGACGCGCCGCTCGAGGGCGTCACGGCCTGCATCATCAACCGCAGCGACCTGGTCGGGCGCCCTCTTGCCGCGATGCTCGCCAACGACGGCGCCGTCGTGCACTCGCTCGACCTCTCGGGGGCGGTGACCTTCCAGCCCGCGATCGGCCGTCACACGCACGACGTGCGCGAGTCCGACATCGACCGCGCCCAGGCGCTCGCGGTCGCCGACGTGGTGATCTCGGCGGTGCCCTCGAAGAGCTTCGAGCTCATCCGCGGCGACGAGATCAAAGAGGGTGCGATCTGCGTCGACGTCGCCGAGTACTCCAACTTCGACGACTCGGTGATGGAGCGCGCGAGCGCCTTCGTGCCGCGGGTCGGCCCGCTCACGATCGCGATGGCGACCCGCAATCTCGTGCGGCTTGCCGCGGTTCGCGGGCAGTAGCCGCGCGGCGGGGTTCAGCCCCGCATGCCCGTGAGCAGGGCGGTGAGCACGCGCTCGAGGCGCGGCCCGACCTCGACGATCGCGTGCCCGAGCCTCGGGTCGCTGCGGTAGAGAGCCTCGACCTCGGGCCCCGGCGTCGCCATCTGCCACAGCGCACCGGCCATGCTCGTCGCGGTGGCGATCACGTCCACGCGCTGCTGCTCGCTGAGCCCGCGCAGACGGGTCAGCTCGGCGCCGATGGCGTCGACCTCTTCGAGCGTGATGAGTTTGAACTCGCGGACGGATTCGAGCGAGACGTTGCGCTCGAGATTCAGTGGCGCCTGCGCCAGCAGGTCGCAGAACATCGGCCGGGCGACGAGCGAGGTCGCGACCTCGTGGGCAAGGCGTTCGGGCGAGGCATCCGTCATCGCCTGCAATGCCGCGCGCAGCGCCGAGCCCCAGTCGCGCCAGCCGGCGGCGGTGAGCCGCAGGAAGATCTGCTCGCGCGTCTCGAAGTAGCGCAGCAGAGCCGACTTGTGCATGCCGACGCGGGCGGCGATGTCGGTGAGGGTCACGCTCCGGATCCCGCGCTCGGCGCCGAGTGCGCTCGCGGCCGTGAGGATGGCCTGCTCGCGCTGGTGCTTCGCCTCGTCGGAGCGGGCGCGCTGGAAGCGGGTGTCCGTCATGCCGACAGTTTACGCAACGATGTTGCAATAAATAAGACAACGCTGTTGTATTAACTCTCGTGACTACTCATGACAGTGACCAGCAGGTCTGGTTCATCACCGGTTCCTCGCGCGGCTTCGGCCGCGCCCTCGTCGAATCCGCTCTCGAAGCGGGGCATCGCGTGGTCGCGACCGCGCGCACGCCGGAGCAGCTCGCCGAGTTCGTCGAGCGCTACGGCGACCGGGTGGCGACCGTCGCGCTCGATGTGACGGATGCCTCGGCCGCGCGCGCCGCCGTCGCCGAGGCCGTCGCGCACTTCGGTCGCATCGACGTCGTCGTCAACAACGCGGGCTACGCCAACGTCGCCCCCATCGAGACGGGCGACGACGCCGACTTCCGCAGGCAGTTCGAGACGAACTTCTGGGGCGTCTACAACGTGACAAAGGCGGCCATCCCGCAGCTGCGGGCCCAGGGCGGCGGCCTCGTCGTGCAGTTCTCGTCGGTGGGCGGCCGTGTCGGCGGCAGCCCGGGCATCGCGAGCTACCAGGCGGCCAAGTTCGCCGTCGACGGCTTCACGCGGGTGCTCGCCGTCGAGACGGCGCCGTTCGGCATCCGCACCATGGTCGTCGAGCCGAGCGGTTTCGCAACCGACTGGGCGGGCAGCTCGATGGAGGTGCATGACATCCCCGCCGAGTACGAGGCGACCATCGGCGCGATGAACGCGCGCATGCGCCAGACCGGTTCCCGGCCGGCGGGCGACCCCAAGCGCGCCGCCGAGATCATCGTGCAGGCTGCGGCGCGTGAGAACGTGCCGAGCCACCTGCTCGTCGGCGTCAACGCCGTCGAGATGTCGCTCGCGTACTCCACGAAGCAGCTGGCGGAGGCCGAGGCGTGGGAGCAGGTCAGCCGCTCGGCGGACTTCGATCAGCCGTACCCGGTGCCGCAGCCCGCTGACGCCGTGTGACGCGCTGCGACGGATGAGCCGGTGATGGGCCGAGGGGGAGTGACAGAGTAGAGGGGTGACCGACCCCGAAGACCTGCCCCTCTCGGCTCACGCTGACGCGAGCGACCCCATGCCCCGGCGCCCTCTGGGCAGCGGCGACGGCTGGGTCGAGGGCCCCGACGGGCGCAAGTTCTGGGGCCACTTCGGCGCGGCCGGGCTGCTGCTCGTCAACCGCGAGGTCGGGGTGCTGCTGCAGCACCGCGCAGGTTTCAGCCACTTCGGCGGCACGTGGGGGATCCCCGGCGGAGCGCGCCACGAGGATGAGAGCGCCGCGCAGGGCGCCGTGCGCGAGGCCCACGAAGAGGCCGGCGTTCCGATCGACGAGGTCGTGATCGACTTCGAGTCCGTCTGGGACCTCGGCTGGTGGAGCTACACCACCGTCGTGGCCCACATCGACGAGCCGTTCGCGCCGGTCATCGGCGACGCTGAGAGCATCGAGCTGCGCTGGGTGCCGGTCGACGCCGTCGACTCCCTGCCTCTGCACCCGGGTCTCGAGGCATCCTGGCCGGCACTGCGCGCGCGCATCCGCGAACTGCTCGAATCGCTCTGAGCGGGCGACACGGGGACCGTGAGCTGAGCCGCGCCGCCTAGGGCATCCTCGTGATGCGAGGATCGTCCGGTGACGCCGTCCGATGAGAGTGAGCTGCGCCGTCTGCAGGCTCGCGCCTATGGCCCGAACGCCGACATCCAGAACGACCCTGCGGCGCTGCGGCGGCTTCGCGAGCTCGAGGGGAGGGGCAGAGGCGCTGCGCCCGTCGCTGGCGAGGCATCCCCGGTCATCGACGCCGCCACTCCGCGCGAGGAGTCGTCGGTGCCGCCCTCCGAGCCGACTGAGTCAGGGCAGAGTGCTGCCTCAGCAGGCGAGGCTCCTGCGCCCCGCGCACCTCGGCCGACGCGCGCGCGAAGCCGCCGCGCGACCGTCGCGGTCGCTGCTTCGCTCGCGCTCGCCGTCGCAGCGCTCGTGTTTGCCGGGGTGAGCGGAAGTGCCCGGGCCCGCAGCGACGCGCTGCCCGAGCAGGCGCGTCAGATCGCGCGGCTCACGCCGTCGCCTCGCTACCAGGTGCCGCTGGCGGTGAAGGGCCTCCTTGCCACCGGCGGAGCCCATGCCGAGGGCTTTCGAGCCTTCAACGGGCTGCGCGTCGTCGTCGACCGTGCGGTCACGAGCGCAGACGATCCGTCGATGGTGGTCTTCGCCGACGGCGCGGATCCCGATTCCGACATTCTCGAGGGCCCCGCGTGGCAGGGTCAGGGCGCTGGGGATTTCCCGGCCACGGTGCAGTTCCGGCTGACCAGCGACCTCCCGCTCAGCCTGACATCGGCCTACGACGGCGGCACGGCCCTGCAATTCGTCTTCGACAAGTCGGACAACGAGGTCCTGGTCTTCCTCGAGGAGTGAGGCGCACCCGCCCTCACGCTCGTCGGCGCGGGCTTGCCACTGCGCAACCCTAGACCGCGGCGAGCTCGGACTCGGCCGCGAGCTCGGTCTTCCAGCGCACGAGCGAGCGCACCGTCTGACTCGCGTCCTCGCGCAGCCGCGCCATGGCGTCTTGGGGCACGTAGTAATTGATGGCCAGGAATCCGCGCACCTGCTCGTCGGGGTCGTCGACGAGCGCACGCAGCACGTCGCAGGGCGTCGCCTCGTTGCGGGCGACGCACGCACGCACGCCGGCGTCCGGATCGCTCGCGAGCTTCTCGAACAGATCGGCCGGCGTGTTGTAGCTCGAGGCGACCGCCTCGCGGATCTTCGGGTTGTCGTTCGTCGCGAGCAGCCGCAGGCGGCGGATCTTGCTCTCGGTCACCGGGGGAGCGGGGTGCAGCTCGGCGACCTGCTCCGGCGTCAGCTGGCTGGGCGCGAGCCGCCTCATCTGCTCGCGCTGCGCGGGGGTGTTGAAGCGGATGCACGACATGTCTTCACGCTAACCCCGGCCCCCGACGGCTGCGGAACTGTGACACGCGGCGCAGCGCACACAGCCGCCCCGGTTAGGGTCGAACACAGCCATGAACGCCCTGCTCGCCCGTCTGGAACCGACCTTCCGCTTCCTCGACCGCGTCGCGGGCGGCCGACACGCGGAAGTCGTGGCCGCGCCCGAGGCGGTCGCGCACCCGCGCACCCGGCAGGTGTTCGCTCGCGTCGCATGGCTGCTCGGCCTCGAGCTGCTGCTGGGGCTCGGCGCGGTCGGCATCGCAGTCGGGCTCGCGCGGCATGGGGCATCCGTCACCCTGCCCGTGTGGACGCGCACGGTGGTCGTCCTCGGCATCACGACCACGCTGTTCTACTTCACCTGGCGCGCATCGCGCGGCTGGTACTGGGCCTACCAGCGCCTGCTGCTGTTCACGCGGGTCTTCCCGGTGGTCACACTCGTGCTCGCTGCGATCCCGCACCTCTACCCGGCGTGGATGATCACCGAGCAGATCGTGTTCAGCCTCATCCTGCTCGGCATCGGCGCCTACCTCGGCTCAGCGCAGCTGCGCGAGGTCTTCCCGCGACCCGCCCGGGCCGCCGCGCCGCCGCGGGAACCAGGGCACGAGCGCTGAGACCCGCGCCTGGTAGTCGGCGTATTCGGGGTAGCGCTCGCGCGAGATCTGCTCGGTCATGCGGGTCGAGCCGATGAACAGAACCGTGAGCAGCGCCGGCCCGATCACGGTCCACTGCCACAGCGAGCCGGCGGCGACGCACCCGAAGAAGAACAGCAGCCACCACTGCGCCTGCTCGAAGAAGAAGTTCGGGTGGCGCGAGAGCCGGAAGAGCCCGGTCTGCAGGAAGCGCACCCGCGGCTCGCGCCCGGCGGCGCGCTCGCCCTTCTTCCACTGCTGGAACCGCCACTGCTGCTGATCGGCGACCGTCTCGCCCACGAGCGCCGCGAGGAACGCGGCGGCGAGCACCGCGTCGATCGCCGTCAGGGGCCGGGGATGCCGCCACGCGGTGTACGCGGGAAGGGAGATGAGCAGCAGCAGCACGTTCTGGTAGCAGACGATGAAGAGCAGATTGAACACCTCGAACAGCGGCCGGGGCATCCGCGCCCGCAGATAGGCCCACCGGTAGTCCTCGCCGCCGCGTGCGTAGCCGCCCTTGCGTGCGAAGTTGAAGGTGAGCCGGATGCCCCACAGCGTCACGAGCACTGCCATGAGCACAAGCCGCGCATCGCTCAGCCCGGCCGCGGCGGCGAACACCCAGACATAGGCGAGTGGGACGATCGACCAGATCCGGTCGACCCACGAGTGCTCTCTGGTGACGAGCGACAGCGCCCAGGTCAGGGCGCACACGCCGACGAGAATCCAGATATTCACGAGAAGTGGGGACACGGGCTCATCGTAAGCGCGTGTTTGGCCGGTTCCCCGCCGTGTCCTTTCCGATACGCTGAGGAGACGAAGGAGGACGATGGTGGCAGACGAGAACCCCCTGCGCGAACCGGCGAGAGCCAACGAAGCGACGACAGCGCGCTTCGGTGAGGAGTTCGCCCAGGCGATGAACGTCGACGGCACCGGCGTGACCGCCGACGAGCTCGACGCCATCAACGCGCTGCCCTCCGGTTCCGCGCTTCTCATCGTCCGTCGCGGTCCCAACACCGGCGCGCGCTTCTTGCTCGACGCCGACACGACGGTCGCCGGCCGGCACCCAGACGCCGACATCTTCCTCGACGACGTGACGGTCTCGCGTCGTCACGCCGAGTTCACTCGGCACGGCACCCTGTTCGAAGTGCGCGATCTCGGGTCGCTCAACGGCACCTACTACGACGGCGTGCGCATCGAGTCCGCGCTGCTCGTCGACGGCGCCGAGGTGCAGATCGGCAAGTACCGCTTCACGTTCTACGCGTCGCGCGCCGATCTGGGCAAGAACGACCCGGGCAAGAAGTAGTGGCGCGCTCGGCGGCCCAGGCGAAAGACGCCGGGCCGGTCCTTCTGAGCATCGGGCAGGTGCTTGCGAAGCTGACGCCGGAGCACCCCGAGCTCACCCCGTCGAAGCTGCGCTTCCTCGAAGAGCAGGGGCTCGTGTCGCCGGCTCGCACGCCCTCCGGCTATCGCAAGTTCTCGCCCGAGGACGTCGAGCGACTCAAGCTCGTGCTCTCGATGCAGCGCGACCACTACCTGCCCCTCAAGGTGATCCGCGACCACCTCGCCGATCTGGATGCCGGGCTCAGCCCGATGCTTCCCGGTGGGGTCGCGGCCGGCGGCCGGCCCGCTCGGCCCCACATGCTCTCGACCGGGCGGCGCTTCACGCGCGACGAGCTGCTGCGCGAATCCGGCGCCACCTCGCAGCTGCTGAGCGATGCTGTCAGTGCCTCGCTCATCCAGGCGTCAGAGGTGTTCGGCGAGGACGCCCTGCAGGTTCTGACGGCTCTCGTCGAGCTCGCGAAGCGCGGCATCGAGCCACGGCACGTGCGCGCTGTGCGCGCCGGCGTCGAGCGTGAGCTCGGCCTCATCGAGAGCGCGATCGCGCCGCTCGCGCACCGCCGTGACGCCTCCGGCCGGGCGAAGACCGCCGACACCGCGCAGGAGATCGCCAGGCAGCTCGACGCCGTGCGACGTACCCTGCTTCAGGCGGGGCTCGACCGTCTCACGCCCTGACCTCGGGCAGTGGGAGACGAGCCTTCAACCTCAACTTGAGGCTGAAAGTTGCGACACGCCGAGGCCCAGGTGCCCGATGTGATTGCCCGCCCTGCCGGTGCTGAGTACCGTTTACTCAGTGCCGATCGAAAGCATTCGGTCGGCGCCCCGCACGCGATGAAAGGTACGCGCATGAGCGAAGCCGCAGGCCCCGAAGGGCGCCTCGATCTGCAGTACCTCTTCACCGACGGCCTGCCCGACATGGCAGACGAAGTGGGCTACAAGGGCACGGTCGCGGCGAAGGCAGCCGGCATCAGCTATCGCCAGCTCGACTACTGGGCGCGCACCGAACTCGTCGAGCCGACCGTTCGCGGGGCATCCGGCTCGGGCTCACAGCGCCTCTACGGCTTCCGCGACATCCTCGTTCTCAAGCTCGTCAAGCGCCTGCTCGACACCGGCATCTCCCTGCAGCAGATCCGCGTCGCCGTGAACCAGCTGCGCGAGTCGGGCGTGACAGACCTCGCCGAGACGACGCTCATGAGCGACGGCGCATCGGTGTACCTCTGCACCTCCAACGACGAGGTGATCGACCTCGTCAGCCAGGGCCAGGGCGTCTTCGGCATCGCGGTCGGTCGCGTGCTGCGCGAGGTCGAGGCGAGCCTCGTCGAGATCGATCCTGTCGAGTCGGCGGACCCCGCCGACGAGCTGGCCGCACGCCGCGCCGCCCGCAAGCAGGTCAGCTAGCGCCACACCTCTTCGCGCGGCGACACGAGGTGTCGCTTCGCGAGGGTGGTTCTGCGTGCGGCGACACTAGCTGCTGCTTTGCGAGGCGTGATTCTTCGTGCGGCGACACTAGGCGCCGCTTTACGAGGGGTGGTTGTTCGCGCGGCGACACTAGCTGCTGCTCTACGAGCGCGGTTCTTCATGCGGCGACAATCCTGGTCGGTTAGCGGCGCCGATTCCACCACGGAATGTCGCCGGACGGGATCACGGCCGCCGCAATGCAACACCAAATGTCGCCGCGCGTGGTGGCGGGGGTGCTTTGTGGCATCTAGTGTCGCCGCGCGTGGTGGCGGGGGTGCTTTGTGGCTTCTAGTGTCGCCGCGCGTGGTGGCGGGGGTGCTTTGTGGCATCTAGTGTCGCCGCGCGTGGTGGCGGGGGTGCTTTGTGGCATCTAGTGTCGCCGCGCGTGGTGGCGGGGGTGCTTTGTGGCATCTAGTGTCGCCGCGCGTGGTGGAGGGGGTGCTTTGCGGCATCTAGTGTCGCCCGGCGAGCGCGGGAGGACGTCAGACGACATTCCGTGCCGGAAAGGCCACCGGCAGCGCCGCCCGCGACTGCGTCGCGGCGGCACCGTTCGGGCGATTCGCGGGTGGAACCGCCGGGCTACGCCTCGGCGATCTCGGGGCGGTCTGC
Source organism: Gryllotalpicola kribbensis (assembly GCF_039538245.1). Taxonomy (NCBI): domain Bacteria; kingdom Bacillati; phylum Actinomycetota; class Actinomycetes; order Micrococcales; family Microbacteriaceae; genus Gryllotalpicola; species Gryllotalpicola kribbensis. The sequence continues at coordinate 540,854 of NZ_BAABBX010000016.1, read as the reverse complement.
GCCGCGGGTGACGGGCTCTGCGCCCTCCTGCGCGTACTCGCCCAGGCGGGCCGTGCGCAGGACGCGCTCGAGCAGCAGATCGAAGTTGTGCGCCATCTCTTGAGCGGACTCGCCGGGCCACACGTGCAACGGCTTCGCCGCGCCCTGGGCCTGCTGCAGCGAGGTGCGCTCGGGCAGCTGCGGGGAGAGCACGAGCGGGCCGAACATGTCGCGCAGCTCCTTGATGCGGAACTGGTGCTCGAGGGACTGCACGCGGGCGCGGTTCACGATGATGCCGAGCGGCTGCAGCCGAGGAGCGAGACCGCGGCGGATCTCTTCGACGGCACGCAGCGCACGGTCCGCGGCGGCGACAGAGAAGAGGCCCGGCTCGGTGACGACCGCGACCCGGTCGGAGGCGGCCCATGCGGTGCGGGTGAGCGCGTTCAGCGAGGGCGCGCAGTCGATCAGCGTGAGGTCGTATTCGTGCTCGAGATGCACCAGCGCGTCTTCGAGCTTCCAAAGGTCCTTGACCGACGGGTGCGGGCCGTCGAAGTTGATGGCGGACGGCGAGCCGATCATCACGTCGACCTTGCCGGGGCGCCCGCGGGTCCACCCGCTGGGGGCGATCGCCGCTCGGACGATCTTCTCCTTCGGGCTGGCGAGGACGTCTGCGACGTTCAGATGGCCGGCGACCGAGATGTCCATTCCGGTCGACACATCGGACTGGGGGTCGAGGTCGATGACGAGGGTGCGCAGACCCTTGGCGAACGCCGCCGACGCGAGTCCGAGGGTCACTGTGGTCTTGCCGACACCGCCCTTGAGGGAACTGACGCTGAGTACGTGCACGCCTAGAAACCTACCGTCAGTGGCATGAAGGAACCTAACCGTTCCCTGCGTATGAGCGACTCATGAGGCGAGCTCGATTCGGCCATTCCGTTCGCGGCGACGCCGCCGTAGTCTGCAGAAATGGCAGAGAGGACAGGCCAGCGCGTCGATGCCTCCGACGAGGCCGTCGACGAGCCCCGCACGATCACGGTCAGCCTCGAGCTGCCGCCGCAAAAGCCCCACGAGACGCCCGACGACGAGGTCGCCGTCGCCATCCCGGAGCGCCCGGTCGACCCCGGCCGGCTGCCGTCGGCGCCCAGCATCCGCTCGATGACCCTCGTCACGCCTCAGATCGGCCCCGCTGCGGTGACGACGTCGGCGGCCGCCTCCCGGCGCGAGCGGCTGCGCGGCGAGCCGAGCGAGCTGCCCGAATCCGCGGCGATGCTGACCGCAGACCGCATTCTCGACGTGAAGCGACGGCCGAAGTCGAGGCCGACCGGTGCCTGGAACCGCTTCGTCTACGGTGCGACCTTCACGGGCGTGAATCTCGGCGATTCGAAGGCCGAGCGTCACCGCAAAGAGCTCGACCACCGCATCCGTCGCGAGCTGACCGGGGGAGCGCGCTTCATCCCCGTCCTCACCCGGAAGGGCGGCGTCGGCAAGACGACCGTGACCGCGCTTCTCGGCATGGCCCTGTCCGATGTGCGAGACGACCGGGTCGTCGCCGTCGACGCGAACCCCGACCGCGGCACACTCAGCGAGCGGGTGCCGCACCGCTCGCTCGCCACCGTGCGCGACGTCGTGCACCGCGCGAACTCGATCGCCAGCTACACCGACTTCACGCAGTTCGTGAGCCATGACGAGACGCGGCTCGACGTGCTCGCCTCCGACACCGACCCCAACCTCTCTGAGGCCTTCGACGAGGACGACTACAACGTCGTCGCCGACCTCGCGAGCCGCTACTACTCCTTCGTGCTCACCGACTGCGGCACCGGCATCGTGCACTCGGTCATGCGCGCCACCCTGAAGCGCGCCGACGAGATCGTGATCGTCTCCGGCGGCAGCGTCGACGAGGCCAAGCTGGCCTCGGAGACCCTCACCTGGCTCGACGCGAACGGCTACGGCGAGCTCGTGCAGAACGCCGTCGTCGCGATCAACACGGCGACGCAGGGCACGAACATGGTCATGCTCGACGAGATCGAGGCGCACTTCCGTTCGCGGGTGCGCGAGCTCGTGCGCGTTCCCTACGACCCGCTGCTCGCCGCCGGGTCGGTGGTGCCCTATCACCAGCTCAAGCCGCTGACCCGCGAAGCCGCCCGCACTCTTGCGGCGCTCGTGGTCGACGGGCTTCCGGACCCGAAGGGCTGAGCGCCGCGGGCGCCCGCGGATAGGATCTGCGAGTGACCGTGCGCCCCATCCGCCTATTCGGCGACCCCGTGCTGAAGACCGTGTGCGACCCTGCGATCCCCGGCGAGGGCGGCTTCGACGACGGCGTCAGAGCGCTCGTGGCCGACCTCGTCGACTCGGTGCAGCTGCCCGGTCGCGCGGGCGTCGCGGCGAATCAGATCGGCGCGACGCTGCGGGTGTTCAGCTACAACGTCGACGGCCAGGTCGGCTACCTGATCAACCCCGAGGTCGTCGAGGTGCGCGGCGAGAAGGAGCCGGTGGGCGAGGGATGCCTGAGCGTGCCGGGTCTCTGGTTCGAGACGGCTCGCCACCCCTGGGCCCGCGCGGTCGGCTTCGACGTCGACGGCAAGCAGGTCGAGGTGCAGGGCGAGGGCGTGCTCGCTCAGGCCCTGCAGCACGAGACCGACCACCTCAACGGCCTGCTCTACCTCGACCGGCTCGAGAAGCAGAGCCGGCGCGAGGCGATGAAGCAGATCCGGGAATCCGACTGGTTCTGAGCCTGGCCCCGGGCCTCAGCCCTGCAGGGACATCGCGCGCGTGGGCACGCCCGCATAGAGCGCGTCGATCTCGGCAGCGAAATCCTTCACGATCACACTGCGCTTGATCGACAGCTTGGGCGTGAGATGGCCGCTCGCCTCGGTCCACGTCGTCGGCAGGATCGAGAACTTCCTGATCGACTCGGCGCGCGAGACGCTCTCGTTGGCGTGGTCGACGGCCCTCTGCACCTCGGCGAGCACGGCGTCGTTCTGCACGGCCTCTTCGAGCGACATGTGCTCGTCCTGGCCATTGTTCTTGAGCCACACCGGCAGCATCTCGGTGTCCAGCGTGATGAGCGCCGCGATGAAGGGCCGCTGCTCGCCGACGACGACGATCTGGTCGATGAGCGGGTTGGAGCGCGCGCCGTCCTCGAGAACGGCAGGGGCGACGTTCTTGCCGCCGGCCGTCACGATGATCTCCTTCTTGCGGCCGGTGATCGAGAGGTAGCCGTCTTCGTCGAGCGCACCGAGGTCGCCCGTCTTGAACCAGCCGTCGTCGAACGACTCGGCGGTCAGCTCGGGCTTGTGCCAGTACTCCTTGAACACGCACACGCCCTTGATCTCGATCTCGCCGTCTGCCGCGATCCGGATCGCGTTGCCGGGAAGCGCGGGGCCGACGGTCCCGATCTTGGAGGCGCCGGGCAGATTCACCGAGACCGGCGCCGTGGTCTCGGTCAGCCCGTAGCCCTCGAGGATCTCGACCCCGAGCGCCGAGAAGAAGTGGCCGAGGCGGGTCGACAGGGGCGCAGAGCCGGAAACCGCGTACTCGACCTGGCCGCCCATCTTCGCGCGCAGCGTCGAGAGCACGAGCTTGTCGAACAGCTTGAACCTGAGGCTGAGGCCGAACGGCACCTTGCCCGTCGCTTTCGCCTCGGAATACGCCACCGCGGTGTCGGCCGCGGCGCGGAAGATCTTGCCCTTGCCGCCGGACTCGGCGATCTGCTCGGCGGTGTTGTAGACCTTCTCGAACACCCGCGGCACCATGAGCAGGAAGGTCGGCCGGAACGACTGCAGCGAGTCCATCAGCTTCGTGGTGTCGGCCTGATGACCGACCCGCACGCCCGCATGGATCGACACGACCGAGATGAAGCGCGCGAACACGTGGGCGATGGTGATGAAGAGCACCGTGGATGCCCGATCCTCCAGCACCGGGCCGAGCTTCTTCCCCGCGTTGCGCGAGAGCTCGACGAAGTTCGAGTGCGTCAGCACGACGCCCTTGGGGCGCCCCATCGTGCCGGAGGAGTAGATGAGCGTCGCGATGTCGTCGCCCTTCGCGAGCTTGCGGCGGCGCTCGATCTCGTCATCGGGCACGTCGACGCCGGAGGCGACGAGCTTGTCGAGGTCGCCGAGATCGATGTGCCAGACCTTCTGCACGGCGGGCAGGTCGGCGGCGACCTCGTCGAAGGCGGCGAAGTGGCGGGCATCCTCGAGGATGACGCCCGTTGCGCCCGAGTCGGTGAGGTTCCACGCGAGCTGCGAGGGCGAGCTCGTCTCGTAGACGGGAACGAGCACGCCGCCCGCGAACCACATCGCGAAGTCGATGAGCACCCATTCGTAGCGGGTGCGGCTCATGATGCCGATCTTGTCGCCCGGCTGCACACCCGCCGCGACGAAGCCCTTGGCGAGCGCCCGCACCTGGTCGAGGAACTCGGCTGCGGTCACGTCGCGCCAGCCGTCGCCCTCGGGAATCCCGAACAGCACCTTGTCCGGGGTGAGCGCGACGCGCTCGACGAGCAGGTCGGTGGTGTTGGCCGACGGGTCGGCCGGGACGATGGCTGGAATCGCGGATTCGAGCACGGTAACTCCTTCGGTACCGATGACCGCGCCATGACAGTGGCGCGGCTGACTGCATACACTCTAGACAGTGTCCCCGGGACGTTCTGTCCTCAGTACATCCGACACTCAGCTGCAAACGAAAGGCGAGACCGCGTGCACGCGATCGGCATCGACATCGGTGGAACGAAGATCGCAGGAGCGCTCGTCGACGAAAAAGGCCAGATCGTCACGCAGTTGCGCAAGCCAACTCCTGCGGGCGACTCCAAGGCTCTCGAGGACATCGTCGTCGACATGATCAACGAGCTGGCGGACGGAACGGATGCCGTCGCCGCCGGCGTGGCGGCGGCGGGGTTCATCGACGCCACGCAGTCGATCGTCTACTACGCGCCGAACATCAACTGGCGGCACGAGCCCTTCCGCGACAAGCTCGAGAAGCGGGTCTCCGTTCCCGTGATCATCGAGAACGACGCCAACGCCGCCGGCTGGGCCGAGTTCCGCTTCGGCGCGGGCAAGAACACCTCCGACATGGTGATGCTCACGATCGGCACGGGCGTCGGCGGCGCGATCGTGGCGAACGACCGCCTGTTCCGCGGGGGGTTCGGCGCCGGCGCCGAGCTCGGCCACATGCGGGTCGTGCCGAACGGCCTGCCGTGCGGCTGCGGTGCGAACGGCTGCATCGAGCAGTACGGCTCGGGCCGTGCGCTGCAGCGCTTCGCCAACACGCTCGCCGACGCGGGCGGCATCGGCCAGGCTCTCGCCGACGTGCGCTCGAAGAACGGCAACTACCTGCACGGCAAGGACATCGGCGACCTCGTCGACCAGGATGACCCCGGTGCCCTGCAGGCGCTGCGGCAGCTGGGGGACTGGCTGGGGCAGGCCTGCGCCAGCTTCGCCGCCATCCTCGACCCCCAGGTCTTCGTCTTCGGCGGCGGCGTCGCCTCCGCCGGCGAGAAGCTGCTCGCGCCGGTGCGGCAGGCGTTCCTGCAGACGCTTCCGGCCCGCGGCTACCACCCCGAGCCCGAGTTCCGGATCGCCGAGCTCGTCAACGACGCCGGGGTCGTCGGCGCCGCCGACGTGGCGCGCCAGCACGCCGTCGCCACTGCCAAGTGAGCCGCATCGGGGGCATCCGTTGAACGCGTTCTTCTGGTTCCTCAAATACGTGCTTCTCGGCCCGCTGCTGCGGGCCGTATTCCGGCCGTGGATCACGGGCCTCGAGAACGTGCCCAAAGAGGGCGCGGCGATCCTCGCGAGCAACCACATCTCGTTCTTCGACTCGATCTTCCTGCCGCTGATGGTCGACCGGCATGTCGCCTTCCTCGCCAAGAGCGAGTACTTCACCGGCCGCGGGCTCAAGGGCTGGCTGACGAAGATGTTCTTCCTCGGCACCGGGCAGCTTCCGATCGACCGCTCGGGCGGCAAGGCATCCGAGGACTCGCTGAACACCGGCTTGCGGGTGCTCGCGTCCGGCGAGCTGCTCGGCATCTACCCCGAGGGCACGCGCAGCCCCGATCACCGCATGTACCGCGGTCGCACGGGCATCGCACGCATGCTGCTCGAGGCGCGGGTGCCGGTGATCCCGGTCGCGATGATCGGCACGCAGGAGCTCATGCCCAACGGCGCGAAGCTGCCGCGCATCCGCCGCGTCGGCATCGTGGTGGGCGAGCCGCTCGACTTCTCGCGCTACGCGGGGCTCGAGGGCGACCGCTACATCCTGCGCGCCGTCACCGATGAGATCCAGTACGAGCTGTGGCGCATCTCCGGCCAGGAGTACGTCGATGTCTACGCGAGTTCCGTGAAGGCGACGACGCCGAGCCTGAACCGCTGACCGATAGACTCGCTCTGCTATGACGTCCCTCGTCGAGACCCCCGCAGCCCTGACCGATCCGCTCGTTCTCGCGGGTCTCGATCACTGGCGCACGCTGCCGATCAAGCAGCAGCCGAACTGGCCCGACCCGGCCGCCGTCGCGGCCGCGAGCGCCGAGCTCGCGACGCTTCCCCCGCTCGTGTTCGCGGGCGAGGTCGACCAGCTGCGTGACCGGCTCGCCGCCGCCGCCGCGGGCAACGGATTCCTGCTGCAGGGCGGCGACTGCGCAGAGACGTTCGCCGACGCGACCGCCGACCGCATCCGCAATCGCGTCAAGACCGTGCTGCAGATGGCCGTCGTGCTCACCTACGGCGCATCGCTGCCCGTCATCAAGGTCGGCCGCATGGCCGGTCAGTTCGCCAAGCCGCGCTCAAGCGACACCGAGACGCGGGGCGACGTGACGCTGCCCGCCTACCGCGGCGACATCGTCAACGGCTACGACTTCACCCCCGAGTCGCGCGAGGCCGACCCCGCACGCCTGGTGCGCGGCTACCACACGGCCGCGTCGACGCTCAACCTCATCCGCGCCTTCACGCAGGGCGGGTTCGCCGATCTGCGCCAGGTGCACAGCTGGAACAAGGGCTTCGCCGAGAACCCCGCCAATGCGCGCTACGAGGGCATGGCCCGTGAGATCGACCGGGCCGTGCGCTTCATGGAGGCATGCGGTGCCAACTTCGACGAGATCAAGGGCGTTGAGTTCTACGCGAGCCACGAGGCGCTGCTCATGGACTACGAGCGCCCGCTGACGCGCATCGACTCGCGCACGGGCACGCCGTACGACGTCTCGGCCCACCTGCTCTGGGTGGGCGAGCGCACCCGCGACATCGACGGTGCGCATATCGACTTCCTCTCGCGTGTGCGCAATCCGCTCGGAGTCAAGCTCGGGCCCACCACGACGCCCGACGACGTCTTCCGGCTCATCGACAAGCTCGACCCCGAGCGCGAGCCGGGGCGTCTCACGTTCATCACCCGCATGGGTGCGGGGCGCATTCGCGAGGCGCTGCCCCCCCTGCTCGAGGCCGTCAAGGCCGAGGGGTCGACGCCGCTGTGGGTGACCGACCCGATGCACGGCAACGGCATCACGACCCCCACCGGCTACAAGACGCGCCGCTTCGACGACGTCGTCGACGAGGTCAAGGGCTTCTTCGAAGCGCACCGCGCTGCGGGCACGCACCCCGGCGGAATCCACGTCGAGCTCACCGGCGACGATGTGACCGAGTGCCTCGGCGGCAGCGAGATGATCGACGAGGCGACGCTGGCGACCCGCTACGAGTCGCTGTGCGACCCGCGGCTCAACCACATGCAGTCGCTCGAGCTCGCCTTCCTCGTCGCCGAAGAGCTGCGGAAGAACTAGCCCTTCAGGCCGAGGCTCTGCCTGATTGCGCTCAGCCCTTCAGGCCGAGGCTCTGCCTGATTGCGCTCAGCCCTTCAGGCCGAGCGTCAAGCTGATGTTCGTGCCCTTGCGCTGCTTCGAGTTCGCGTCTGGGGTCTCCTTCGAGACGACGATCATGCCGTCGGCGAAGACCCCGATGGGCAGCCCCGAGAACGTGTCGGGTACGGTGACAGTGAAGCCCGCCTTCTCGAGTGCCTGCTTCGCGTCGGCGGGCGTCATGCCCGTCACGTCGGGCACGTTGAACAGCTGAGGGCCGTTCGAGACGTCGAGCAGGATCGTGTCGCCGGGGCGCACCGGCCCGGAGTTCGCAGGGGCCTGCGCGATGACCGAGCCCTTCGGCACGTTGTCGTCGTACTTCTGCTGGCCCTGGCCGAACGACAGCTTCGCCTTCGCCAGCTCGGCCTGCGCCTCGGCGAGCGGCTTGCCGACGACATCGGGGACCGGCCCGACCGAGACCACGAGGTTCACGGTGTCGCACTGGGTGAAGGCGCCGCCGCCGGTGATGTCCTGGTCGTCGGTGGCCTTCGTCGCCGAGATCACGGCGCCGTTCGCGACCTTCGAGCTGAACTGGTTGTCGACCGTGGTCCCGACGAGCGACTTGGCGCCCGTGATCGCCTGCTTCGCGGCCTCGAGCGAGAGGCCGCCGAGTGGCGGGATCGTGTTCGGCTGGTGCCCGCGCGAGACGTCCAGGGTGACGGTGCTGCCCTTGTGCACCAGGCGCCCCGCGCTCGGCCGCGCACCGGCCACGTGGCCCTCGGGCACCTCGCAGCTGTAGACGGGGCTCTGCTTGGCGACGAGGTCGACGTTCTGAAGAGCGGATGCCGCGTCCTGCGCGGTCTTCTCACGCAGCGACGGCACGGCGACGAGAGCACCGGGGCCGGCGCCGAAGTACCAGCCGGTGCCGGAGGCGAGGCCCGCGACGAGCATCAGCGCCGCGAACAGCCACCAGCCGCGACTGCGGCGATGCCGGCTCACCGAGGCGAGCTTGCCGACGGCATCCGTCGCGGTCGCCTCGCTGCGCACCTGCGCGGCCGGCCCGGCGAACTGCGTCGTCGCGGCCGCCGCGTACGAGGGCACGAGGGCCGCCGCGGCCGGCGCCAGCACGGTCGTCGCCTGCGTGTCGTTCGCGGTGGGGGAGATCACGCGCGTGGCATCCAGCTCACCGTCGGGCTGCGCACCGTGGATGGTGCGCTCGACCTCGTACAGCTTCTCGAGCAGGGCGCGAGCGTCGGCCGGGCGCTCCTCGGGGTCTCGGCTGGTCGCCCACAGCACGAGGTCGTCGAGCTGCGGCGGCACGAGCGGATTCTTGAGGCTCGGCTTCGGAACCGAGTCGTTCGCATGCTGGTACGCGATCTGCATCGGCTGCTCGCCCTGGAACGGCTGCTCGCCGGTGAGCATCTCGTAGATCATGATGCCGATGGCGTAGATGTCGCTGCGGGTGTCGGCGATGCCGCGGGTGACGAGCTCGGGGGAAAGGTACGCGATCGTGCCGAGCAGGGCCTGCCCGGTTCCGGTCGCGTTGGCCGCGGCGCGGGCGAGCCCGAAGTCGCCGAGCTTGATGCGGCCGTCATCGGCGAGTAGCACGTTCTCGGGCTTGAGATCGCGGTGCACGATGCCGGCACGGTGCGCGGCCGCGAGGCCCGCGAGCACCGACTCCATGATGTCGATGGTCTGCTCAGGGGTGAGCTTGCCGTAGTCGCGCAGCAGATCGCGCAGGGTGATGCCCGGCAGGTACTCCATGACCAGGTAGGCCATGTCGTCGTCCTGCCCCTGGTCGAAGACGTTGACGACGTTGGGGTGCGCAAGGCGTGCCGTCGAGCGCGCCTCCTGCACGAAGCGGGTCTTGAAGTTCGTGTCGTCGGCGAGGTGGCTGTGCATCACCTTCAGTGCGACACGCCGCTCAAGGCGCAGGTCGGTGGCCAGATACACCGTCGCCATGCCGCCGCGAGCGATCCGCGAGCGCACCTGGTATCGGCCGTCGATGAGACGGCCGAGCAGGGGGTCGGTCTGGCTCGCGTTGGTCACCCGACGAGTCTAGGTAGCGATATATTCCGCGCGCGCAGTGACACGTCACAAAGCCATGAACGTGATCTGTGAACAGCGGGCGCAACTTCTGGCACGATTTTCCACATGGCTACTCCGTCGCCCGAGCGCACCTGGTTGACCGTGCCCGAGCTGGTCGAGATTCTCGGAGTCTCACCCTCCCGCGTCCGCAGGCTGATCGATGACAAGCACCTGCTCGGCAGTCGCCGCGGTGGGCCGCTCGCGGTCCCGGCCGATTTCCTGTCGGGAAACGAGCCGCTCAGCGAGCTGCGCGGAACGCTCATCGTGCTCGGCGACGCGGGCTTCACCGACGATGAGGCGATCGACTGGCTGCTCACCGAGGACGAGACGCTCGGGGCGGCTCCGATCGACGCCCTGCGCAGCGGGCGCAAGACCGAGGTGCGACGCGTCGCGCAGGCCCTCGCCTGATCGGCGAGCGCGGGCTCACGCGTCGCGGTCGGTGACCCGCGCCGTCAGCTGACGCAGGGCGGCGATCGCCTCGGGGGCGAGGGATGCCTCATCGAGCGCCGCATTGGCGCGACGCACCTCCCGATCGATCACCTCTTCGACTTCGTCGACGGCGCCGGAGTCGCGCATCGCGCCCTGCAGCATGAGCACCTGCTCGGTGTCGAGGTTCGGGTCGCCGAGCAGCTCGTCGAACACACGGCGCACCGAGCCGCTCACCCGGCTTCGCGTCAGGGCGACGAGCAGCGTGCGCTTGCCCTCTCGCAGGTCGTCGCCGCTCGGCTTGCCCGTGACGGCGGCGTCGCCGAAGACCCCGAGCAGGTCGTCGCGCAGCTGGAAGGCGATGCCGAGCGGCAGCCCGAAGGCGCTCAGCGTCTCGAGCTGGGCGTCGCTGCCGCCGCCGAGGGCGGCGCCGATGAGCAGCGGCGCCTCGATGCTGTACTTGGCCGACTTGAACACGACGACGCGTCGCGCAGCCTCGAGCTGCTCGGCCTCATCGCGCCCCACCCATGCGCTCTCCTCGAGCACGTCGAGGTACTGCCCCGCCGTGACGTCCGTGCGCATGGTGTTGAAGAGCTGCCTGGCCGCTCGCGCGCGCTGCGCGTCGCCCAACTCGAAGAGCGCGTCGTCGAGCAGCTCGTCGCTCCAGCCGAGCAGCAGGTCGCCGAGCAGGATCGCGGCGGAGGTGCCGAAGGCGGCGCCGTCGCCGGCCCAGCGGTTCTCGGCGTGGCGGGCCGCGAAGCGGCGGTGGGCGCTGGGCTCGCCGCGCCGCGTGTCTGAGCTGTCGATGACGTCGTCGTGCACGAGGGCGGCCGCGTGGAACAGCTCGAGCGCGCTCGCGGCGCCGATGACGGCGTCGAGCTCGCGCTGGGTCACGGGGGCCTCGCGGATGCCGGCGACGGCGCGCCACCCCCAGTGGCAGAACTGGGCCCTGAACCGCTTGCCACCGCTGAGAAATCGCCGCGAGTCGTCGAGCAGGGCGGTCACATCGGGACCGATGGTTCCGACAATGGAGGAGCGGTCATCGAGGAAGCCGTCGAGACGGGATTGGACCAGATCGACGAGTCTCACGCTTTCCGCCACCGTGCCAGCTTAACGGCGGGGCACACGATGGCTGAGCAACGGGCTAGCAGGCCCGCTGAGCCGTGATTACACTGGGGCGTCACAGCACGACGCAACGAAGCTGACGAAGCTGAAGAAGAGGGGATCGGGATGCCGCTTTCGGAGCACGAGCAGCGCCTTCTCGACGAGATGGAGCGCAACCTCTACCAGAACGACGCCGACTTCGTGGCCAATATCAGCCATGCGCCCCGTCGCAAGCCCGCCTATCGGGCGATCGTTCTCGGCGTTCTGCTCGCGGTCGTGGGCGTCGCCGCACTGATCCTCGGCGTCGCGATCCGGCTCCCCGTCGTCGGCATCCTGGGCTTCCTGGTCATGTTCGCCGGTGTTCTGCTGGCCATCACTCCCGGCCGCCGACGCGGCGCCGACTCGCTGTTCGACGCCCAGGGCGGAGCCGCCAAGCCGGGCAGCGGTCGCGCGAAGAGCTCGTCCGACTTCATGGACCGTCTCGGCGAGCGCTGGGACAGGCGCCAGGACGGCGACCGCTAGCCCCCGCCCTCCACCTTCTTCCACCGGCGCGTTCGCCTTCGGCGCGCGCACGACTGACTTCAGGGTCGACCCGTTCGGGTCGGCCCTTTTTGTATGCCTTCTCCGCGGCGCTGTGGCGGGAAAGCCCTCCACCGTCCTCCACCACGCGCGTCGCCTGTAATCACGCGGATCTAGACCTGGAAAAGACCCCCAAAACCGGCCTCAAATCCTTGCAGGTGGATGGATGTGGAGTAACGTGGGGCGCACTGGATCACCAGTGGGCACTGCGGTTCGCGTTCGGGGAAGGGAGGCGCCGCGCATGTTTCTCGGCACCTACGCTCCGAAGCTCGATGACAAGGGCCGCGTCATCCTTCCGGCCAAGTTCCGGGCGGAGCTCGCCGGCGGGGTCGTTCTCACCCGCGGGCAGGAGCGCTGCATCTACGTCTTCAGCACCGATGAGTTCGCCTCGATGCACGAGAAGATCCGCCAGGCGCCCGTGACGAGCAAGCAGGCCCGTGACTATCTGCGCGTCTTCCTGTCGGGGGCGAGCGACGAGCAGCCCGACGCCCAGAACCGCATCTCGATCCCGCCGGCGCTGCGCGCCTACGCGGGGCTCACCAAGGAACTCGCCGTCATCGGCGCGGGAAGCCGCGCCGAGATCTGGGACGCGCAGGCCTGGGAGGCGTACCTCGCCGAGCAGGAGAGCACGTTCGCCGACACCGCGGAGGAGGTGATCCCCGGCCTCTTCTAGTCCGCAGGCTGTGACTCCCAGCCATCCGCGTGCCTTGGCCGACTTCCCCGCGGCCAAGTCAGGCAGAAAAGGATGGATGGGGATCACGGCAGGCGGGCCGGCCGATTTCTCGCCATGGATGCCTCTCAGCTGCACACCCCCGTCATGCTCGAGCGCTGCCTGGAGCTGCTCGCGCCGGCGATCGGCCGCCCGAACGCGGTCGTCGTCGACGGCACCCTCGGGCTCGGCGGGCACTCGGAAGCGATGCTCGAGCGCTTCCCGGGCCTCACGCTGATCGGCCTCGACCGCGACCCAGAGGCACTGCGCCTCGCAGGGGCGCGCCTCGCCCGCTTCGGCGACCGCTTCCGGCCTGTGCACACGACGTACGACGGCGTCGACACCGCGATCGCCGAGCTCGGCTACACGGCGATCGATGGCGCCCTCTACGACCTCGGCGTCAGCTCGATGCAGCTCGACCTGCCCGAGCGCGGCTTCTCGTACGCGAAGGACGCGCCGCTCGACATGCGCATGGACACGACGGCCGAGCTCACCGCGGAACGCATCGTCGCCGACTACTCGGAGGGCGAGCTGCGGCGCATCTTCCGCGACTACGGCGAAGAGAAGCTCGCCGCGCGTTACGCCTCCTTCATCGTGAGGGCGCGGGCGCAGCATCCGATCACCCGCACCATGCAGCTGGTCGACGTGCTGCAGGCGGCGACGCCGGCCGCGATCAGCAAGCAGGGGCACCCGGCCAAGCGCGTCTTCCAGGCGCTGCGCATCGAGGTCAACCAGGAGCTCGCGGTGCTCGAGCGCGCCATCCCACGTGCGATCGACGCGCTCAACGTCGGCGGCCGCCTCGTCGTCATGTCGTACCAGTCCCTCGAGGACCGGATCGTGAAGCGGATCTTCCAGGCGAGGTCGAGGTCGACCGCGCCGGCCGGGCTGCCCGTCGAACTGCCGGAGCACCGGCCAGAGCTCGCGCTGCTGACGCGCGGCGCCGAGCTCGCCGGCGACGACGAGAAGGAGCGCAACCCGCGCAGCGCCCCGGTGCGCCTGCGCGCGGTCGAGCGAGTCAGAGAAGTGCTGAGGGGGGCTTCATGAGCATGAACGGCAACACCGCGGTGATCGAGCCGTTGATCGATGCGGCCTCCGGTGCCGATCTCGACGTGGCCTTCCCGCCGGCCGACGAGCACCCCTGGGTCTCGCAGCTGCCGCTGCCGAACCGCGAGGAGCGGCGGCGCGGGCTGCTCGCCCCCGTCGACGCGCCGGTCGGTGCCGCCCAGCGCCCGAAGCTGCTCTACGCGGGCATCGCGGTCGGCGCGCTCATCCTGATCGTGGTGGCCCAGCTCGCCTTGAGCATCGGCGTCTCGAACGGCGCCTATCGGCTCAACTCCCTGCAGCAGGAGCAGAAGAAGCTCAGCAGGGACTACCAGGCGTCGTCGGAGGCGGCGGACAAGCTGTCCAGCCCGCAGAACCTGGCGGCCAACGCCGACGCGCTCGGCATGGTCGCCAACGGCTCACCCGTCTACCTGCGGCTCTCCAACGGCCAGGTGGTCGGCTCGCCGACGGCGGCGAGCGGCCAGCCGGCGAAGGCGGGCTCGTCCCTCGTGCCGAACGCGCTCATCACAGGGGTTCCGCTCGTCAACGCGAAGACGGGGCCGAAACCCTCGCAGGTCGCGACGGACGAGACCTCCGTCTCGAGCGCGGGCTCACAGCAAACCGGGAGCAAGTCGGCCTCCGGCACGCCGGCGGCGAATGTGAACCCGCAGCAGCACGGCCCCGTAGCGTGGAGCGGGCCGCTGCCGGCGCCCGCCACCCACTAGCGGTGCCGGCCCGGCCGACGAGACGAAGGCAGAGCGAGGGGGAGCACGAGTGAAGGCGAAGAAGTCGACGCGGCGGCGCACCTCGATCGCCCTGCTGATCGTGCTGGCCGTCGTCTCGAGCCTCGTGTACAAGCTCTTCGACATCCAGGTCGTCCACGCCAGCGCCCTGACCGCGCAGGCGGCCGAGCGACGCGGCACGGCGATCACGCTCTACGGCGCCCGCGGCGACATCGTCGACGACGACGGCACGGTGCTCGCAGGCAGCGTGCTGCGCTACGACTTCATCGCCTCGCCCGTCAACGCTCTGAGCGCGTACACGGACGGGAAGGGGCATGCGCTTCCGCGCGACCAGGCGCTCGCGAAGCTCGCGGCCGACCCCGTGCTCGCCAAGCTCTCGAAGATCACCAACACGCCGGTGAAGACCTTCATGGCCGACTTCACGAGCGCGCTGAAGGCGAACTCGCAGTCGCAGTACGCGCCCCTCATCAAGAACGCCGACGTGCCGACGTTCAACAAGGTCGAGGCGCTGAAGATCGCCTGGCTCACACCGGTGAGCCACCCCGCCCGCAGCTATCCGCTCGGGGCCGTGGGCGGCAACATCGTCGGCTACGTCAACTCGTCGGGCCAAGGGGCCGAGGGCCTCGAGCAGCAGTACCAGAAGTGCCTCGTCGGCGAGAACGGCGAGGAGACCTATCAGGCGAGCCGCGACGGCGTGGCCCTGCCCGGCAGCACCAAGGTGACCAAGGCGGCCAAGCAGGGCGGAACCCTCGTCACGACGCTCGACTCCGACCTCAACTGGTTCCTGAACCAGGAGCTCGCGAGCACGACGAAGCAGCTCGGCGCGGAGTTCGCCCAGGGCTCCGTCATCGACATCAAGACAGGCGAGATCAAGGCGGCCGCGCAGTACCCGTCGGTGGACCCCAACGACATCGACTCGGTGCCGGCGGAGTACCGCAGCACCGCGATGATGTTCTCGAGCATGTTCGAGCCCGGGTCGACCTTCAAGTCGCTCACGGCGGCGGCGATGATCGACACCGGCTACGCCACTCCGTACTCGCACGTGATGACCGCGGACTCCTTCTCGGGGCCGAACGGCGTGCGGTTCAGCGACGCCGAGTACCACCCCGTCGAGGACATGACGCTCACGGGCATCCTGATGAACTCGTCGAACGTCGGAATCGCCGAGCTCGGCCAGAACATGTCGAGCCAGACGCGCTACGACTACTACAAGAAGTTCGGGATCGGCAGCCCGACCTCCGTCGACTTCCCCGCACAGGCGAGCGGCATCCTGACCAAGCCGGGCACCTGGGACGCGCAGACGAACTACACGACCATGTTCGGCCAGGGCGTCTCGGCCACGATGGCGCAGATGGTGCAGGCCTACCAGGCGCTCGCCAACGACGGCGTCATGATTCCGCTGTCGCTCGTGAAGGGCTGCAAGCAGGCCGACGGCACGATGACCGACGTGCCCAAGAAGACGTCGACGCGCGTCATCAAGTCGTCGACGTCGAAGACGATGCTCGACATGCTCGAGTCCGTGCCGAACAAGAACCCGAACGACGCCGCGCTGAAGATCGACGGCTACCGGCTCGCGGCCAAGACGGGCACCGCGCAGGAGCCCGACGGGCACGGCGGCTACCGCCAGAACTACTACATCTCGGTGATGGGGGTGGCGCCCGTCGACAACCCGCGATACCTCGTCGACGTCAATATCGGGTTCCCCGCGAACGGTAAAATGTCCTACGCGGCAGCGCCGCTGTTTCACGACATCATGAGCCAGGTGCTGAAGACGTACCGGGTGAGCCCGTCGAACAGCGCTCCATCGGACCTGCCCGTTACCCACTGATGAGCCCGATGAGTTTGGCCGCATGATCGCACTGACCCTCACCGAGATCGCCGACGCGGTCTCCGGATCCCTTCACCTCGGCGAGAGCGGGGCGGATGCCTCGCGCACCGTCTCGGGGCTCGCCGCCACCGACTCGCGTGAGGTCGCCCCCGGCGGGATCTTCTTCGCCAAGCGCGGCGAGGCGACCGACGGCCACCTGTTCGCGCCTCAGGCCGTCGAGAACGGCGCGGCGGTCCTGGTCGTCGAGCGCGAGCTTCCCGAGCTGGCGACCGTGCCGCAGATCGTCGTGGCCGACGTCGTCGACGCTCTCGCCGCGCTCGCGACCGAGGTGGTCGCTCGCGTGCACGCGAAGGGGGCGCTGCAGGTCGTCGGCATCACGGGCTCGAACGGCAAGACGACGACCAAGAACCTGCTCGCGAGTATCCTCGGCCCGCTCGGCGAGACCGTCGCGCCGAGGGAGTCGTTCAACAACGAGGTCGGCGCGCCGCTCACCATGCTGCGGGTCACGGAATCCACGCGCTTCCTCGTCTCCGAGATGGGGCTCTACGCGCCAGGCGCCATCGCGCGGCTCGTCGAGATCGGCAAGCCCGATATCGGTGTCGTGCTGAAGGTCGGCCTCGCGCACGCCGGCGGCTACGGCGGAATCGACGGGGTCGCGGCCGAGAAGTCCGAGATGGTGAAGCACCTGCCCGGTGACGGCATCGCGGTGCTCAACATCGACGACCGCCGGGTGGCAGCCATGGCCGAGCAGACGACCGCGGGCCAGGTGCTGTGGTTCGGGCTCGGGCAGGGCGCCCAGGTGACCGCGCGCGACATCGTCGTGACCGCCGAGGGGACGTCGTTCACCCTCGTGCTGCCCGGGGCTGAGGCATCCGTCGCCTTCAAGGTGCTCGGTGAGCACCACGTCATGAACGCGCTGGCCGCCGCCGCGGCGGCCCACGCGATCGGCGTCGGCATCGACGACATCGTGCCCGGCCTGGAAGCCCTCACACGCGCCGAGCGCTGGCGTATGGAGGTGCTCGGCGGCCGCGACGGCATCACGGTGATCAACGACGCCTACAATGCGAGCCCCGACTCGATGGCCGCCGCCCTGCGCACCCTCGCGAAGCTGAAGCGCCCGGGTGGCCGCACGATCGCGGTCGTCGGCGAGATGGCCGAGCTCGGCGAGTTCTCGGGTGAGGAGCACGACAAGGTCGGCCTCGACGTCGTCGTGCTCGGCATCGACCGCCTCGTCGTGGTGGGCGAGGGCGCGCGCCGGGTACATGTCTCTGCGATGCGCGAGGGCACATTCTTCTCCGACGAGTCGCAGTACGTCGAGACGATCGACGAGGCGTTCGAGCTCGTGCGCGAGCTCGCGCGGCCCAACGACACGATCCTCGTGAAGAGCTCGAAGGTGGCCGGGTTGCGGTTCTTGGGCGACCGCCTGGGAGAATCGTTCTCGTGAGGACTCTTCTGACCGCCGGCGGTCTCTCCCTGGCCTTCTCCCTGTTCCTCACGCCGCTGTTCGTGAAGCTGTTCCACCGGCTGCAGCTCGGGCAGTTCATCCGCGACGACGGGCCCCAGTCGCACCACGCCAAGCGCGGCACGGCGACCATGGGCGGCATCATCATCATCCTGGCGACACTGTTCGGCTTCTTCGCCTCTGCGCTGATGTTCGGCGGCGACGGCATCTCGGCGAGCTCGCTGCTCGTGCTCCTGATGCTCGTGGGCATGGGCGCCGTCGGCTTCGTCGACGACTTCCTCAAGGTGCGCAATCAGCGCAGCCTGGGCCTCGGCGGCTGGGCGAAGATCGTCGGCCAGGTGGTCGTCGCGACCGTGTTCGCGATCCTCGCGATCCAGTTCCCCAACACGCAGGGCTACACGCCGGCATCCCTCGGCATCTCGGCGGTGCGCGACGTGCCCGCGCTCGACATCGGCCGCATCGCGACGGCGGTGCCCGCGGTGGCGATCATCCTGTACCTGATCTGGGTGAACTTCCTCGCGGCGGCGACGACCAACGGCGTGAACCTCGCCGACGGGCTCGATGGCCTCGCACCGGGCGCATCGATCCTCGCCATCGGGTCGTTCATCTTCATCGGCTTCTGGCAGTTCAACCAGTCGTGCTTCAGCCCGACGATCGATCAGGACAACCTGGCGAAGTGCTACACGACGAACGACCCGCTGTCGCTCGCGATCGTGGCCGCGGCGATCACGGGCGCCCTGGTCGGATTCCTGTGGTGGAACACCAACCCCGCGCAGATCTTCCTCGGCGACACGGGCTCACTCGGCCTCGGTGGCGCGCTGTGCGCCCTGGCCGTGCTCACCCACACCGAGCTGCTGCTCATCCTCATCGGCGGCCTCTTCGTCATCGAGGCCGGGTCGGTCATCCTGCAGCGCGCGTACTTCAAGATCACGCACGGCAAGCGCATCTTCCTGATGACGCCGATCCATCACACCTTCGAGCTGAAGGGGTGGGCAGAGGTGACGATCGTCGTGCGCTTCTGGATCATCGCGGGTCTGCTCGTCGCCGCCGGCGTCGGGACCTTCTACCTCGAGTGGCTGAGCGTCAGTTGACCGAGCAGCACGCAGGGCGGCACGCGGCCTCCGTCGATTTCGAGGCGCTGAGTTCCTGGCATACGGATGCCTGGAAGGGGCTGCGCGTCGCCGTGTTCGGGCTCGGCAAGACCGGGTTCTCCGTCGCCGACACCATGGTCGAGCTGGGTTGCGAGGTGCTCGTTGTCACGCAGCAGGCCGACGCTGAGCGCTCGCAGCTGCTGGCCGTCATCGGGGCAGAGCTCGTGGTCGACGAGAGCCTCGATGTGCTGGCAGGCGGCCCGCCGCAGCCACTGCTCGACTTCGACCCGCAGCTCGTCGTCGCGAACCCCGGCTTCCCGCCGTCGCACCCCCTGCTGCAGTGGGCCGAGGGCGACGCGGGCCTTCCCGTGTGGGGCGACATCGAGCTCGCCTGGCGCCTGCGCGACAAGGTCGTGCGCCCCGACGGATCGCCGGCCGAGTGGATCACGATCACCGGCACCAACGGCAAGACCACCACGACGCAGCTCACGGCCACGTTCCTCGCAGCGGCGGGGCTGCGTGCCGCGCCTGCGGGGAACATCGGCGTTCCCGTGCTCGATGCGATCCGCGACCCGCAGGGCTTCGACGTGCTTGTGATCGAGCTGTCGAGCCACCAGCTGCACCGCATCAACGGGCAGGGCTACGGCCACGGGCCCGCGGGGGAGCTGCACCCGTACGCGAGCGTGTGCCTCAACATCGCAGAGGACCACCTCGAGTGGCACGGCTCCTTCGAGGCGTACCGCGCCGCGAAGGCGAAGGTCTACGACAACACCAAGGTCGCGTGCGTCTACAACAAGGCCGACGAGGCGACCATGAAGATGGTCGAGGACGCCGACGTGGAGGAGGGCGCCCGAGCCATCGGCTTCGGCCTCGGCGTGCCGGGGCCGAGCGACTTCGGCGTGATCGAGGGCATCGTCGTCGACCGCGCCTTCCTCGATGAGCGGCACCACACGGCGCTCGAGCTGACGACGCTCGACGAGCTCGCCGCCGCCGGGCTCGGCGCCCCGCATGTCGTGGCGAACATCCTCGCGGCATCGGCCCTGGCGCGGTCGTTCGGTGTCGAGACCGGCGTCATCCACGAGGCGCTGAAGACCTTCCGTCTCGATGCGCACCGCATCGAGACCGTCGCGGTCGCCGGGGGCATCGCCTGGGTCGACGACTCGAAGGCGACGAACCCGCACTCGGCGGATGCCTCGCTGAAGGCGTTCCCGTCGGTGGTGTGGATCGTCGGCGGCCTGCTCAAGGGCGTCGACGTCGACGAGCTGGTGGCCGCGCACGTCGCGCGGCTGCGGGGCGCCGTGCTGATCGGCGTCGACCGCGACGAGCTGCGCACCGCGTTCCAGAAGCACGCGCCCGAGCTGCCGCTGTTCGAAGTGACGGGGGATGTCGCGCAAGCCGGGGCCGCCGGGGGAGAGCGCGTCATGGAGGAGGCCGTGCGATTCGCGGCATCCGTCGCCCACGACGGCGACACCGTGCTGCTCGCCCCGAGCGCTGCCTCGATGGACCAGTTCGCGGACTACGCCGACCGCGGCAACAAGTTCGCCGAGGCGGTCCGCAAGCATCTCGCGGGGTGAAGGGCGCTCTCAGCGGTCTTGAAGGGATGAGCTCGGCGCGCCGAGCCGAGAGGTCGGGCATCCGTTGTGAGGATGGCCAGGTGACTACGCAAGCCGGCCAGCGCAGGGTGCCGCGGTTCTCCGCCGGCGCCCGAACGGGCGGCGCGATGCACACGGCGCGCATCTCGCTCGGGCGCGCATTCGAGGCGGAATCCGCCAACTACTTCATGCTGCTCGGCCTCACGCTCTTCATGGTCGCGTTCGGGCTGCTCATGGTGCTGTCGTCGTCCTACGTCGCCTCGCACGCCGACGGCTCGAGCTTCTTCGCGAAGTTCATGAACCAGGGCCTCTACGCGATCATCGGCGTTCCGATGATGCTGGTGGTCTCGCGCATCCCCGCACGGTTCTGGCAGAAATGGGCGTGGCTCGCTCTGCTCGGGGCGTGCGCGCTGCAGTGCCTCGTCGTCTTCACGCCGCTCGGCTATGGCATCAACAACAACACGAACTGGCTGAGGCTCGGGCCGATCCTGTTCCAGCCCTCCGAGCTCATCAAGATCGCGCTCGTGCTGTGGCTCGGCATGTTCCTGACGCGCAAGCAGGCGCGCATGACGCAGATCGGGCAGGCGCTCGTTCCGGTCATCCTGATCAGCCTCGTGCCGCTCTTCCTGATCATGAAGGGCAACGACCTCGGCACGACGATGATCGTCGGGCTGGTGCTGATCGGAGCGCTGTTCTTCGCGGGCATCCCGCTGTGGCAGCTGCTGCTCGTCGGCGCGGCCGGGGCCGCGGGCGCCCTCGTGCTGGGCTTCTCGACGAAGAACCGCGTCGACCGCATCCAGGCGTTCCTGCACCCCGAGGCGGCCGACCCGAACGGCTCCGGCTATCAGGTGCTGCAGGGTCAGTGGGGCATGGCGAACGGCGGCATCTTCGGCGTCGGGCTCGGCAACTCCGAGTCGAAGTGGAACTGGCTGCCCGCGTCGTCGACCGACTTCATCTTCTCGGTCACCGCCGAGGAGCTCGGCCTCGTCGGCGCCGTGCTCGTGCTGCTGCTGTTCGTCGCACTGGCGTTCGTGCTGCTGCGCATCATCCGCTCGGCGAACACGGTGTTCGGCCGTGCCGTCACGGGCGGCGTCACGGTCTGGATCATCGGCCAGGCGATCATCAACATCGCGGTCGTCGTCGGGCTGTTCCCCGCGCTCGGGGTGCCGCTGCCCCTGATCTCGTCGGGCGGAACGGCCCTCATCTCGACGCTCGCGGCCCTCGGCATCGTGCTCTCGTTCGCCCGTGAGGAGAGCCGTGCCGCGCGCAGGGGCGGCCTCTCGGCCCGGGCTAGCCTTAAGCAGTGACGACGTACCTTCTCGCCGGTGGAGGCACCGCCGGCCACGTGAATCCGCTGCTCGCGACCGCAGACAAGCTGCGTGCGCTGCACGCGGCGAATGCGGCGGCGGATGCCCCGGCAGGCGGCCCCGAGATCGTGGTGCTCGGCACGGCAGAGGGCCTCGAAGCGCGCCTCGTGCCGCAGCGCGGCTACGAGCTCGCGACGATCCCTAAGCTGCCGTTCCCGCGCCGTCCCAACGCCGCCGCGCTGCGCTTCCCCGGCCGCTGGTGGGCCGCGGTGAAGCAGATCGAGAAGCTCATCGCCGAGCGCGGCATCGACGTCGTCGTGGGCTTCGGCGGCTATGCCGCGGCCCCGGCCTATCTCGCGGCACGACGCACGCGCACGCCCCTCGTGCTGCACGAGGCGAACGCGAAGCCCGGCCTCGCGAGCCGGCTCGGCGCCCGCTTCACCCGGAGCGTGGGCGTCGCCTTCCGCGGCACCCCGCTGCCGCACGCCCGCTTCGTCGGCATGCCGCTGCGCCCTGAGATCGAGACGCTCGACCGGTCGGCCGCGCGCGCCGGCGCCCGCCGGCGCTTCGGCCTCGACGACCGCCCCGTGCTGCTCGTCACGGGTGGGTCGCTCGGCGCGCGCCGCGTCAACCGCACCATGCTCGACTCGGCGCAGCGCGTCCTCGGCGCCGGGTACCAGGTGCTGCACATCCAGGGCGGGGCCCGCGAGTTCAGCGACCCCGGTCTGCCGGGGTACCACCTCGTCGACTACGTCGACGACATGGATCAGGCGCTGTCCGCGTGCGATCTCGTCGTGAGCCGTGCCGGCGCCGCCACGGTCAGCGAGCTGACCGCGCTCGGCATCCCCGCCGTCTACGTGCCCTACCCGGTGGGCAACGGCGAGCAGCGCTTCAACGTCGCCGACGTCGTGAGCTCGGGCGGCGGCATCGTCGTCGAGGACCGGGAGTTCACCCCCGACTGGGTCGAGGCGCACCTGCTGCCGCTGCTCCAGGACGAGGAGCGGATCGCGGCGATGTCCGCGGCCGCGGCATCCGTCGGCGTCCGCGACGGCGCCGAGCGCCTCGTCGCCCTGATCAAGGCGGCCGAGGCCTGACCGGGCCCGCCTGACCTGCCCGCGAGCACAGCAAGGAGATACTGGAACCCGTGATCAAGCCCGACCTGTCGATGCCGCTGCCCGAGTCCATCGGGAAGGCGCACTTCGTCGGCATCGGAGGGTCGGGCATGAACGGCGTCGCGCGCCTGTTCCTCGCCGCAGGGATTCCCGTGACGGGCTCCGACCGGGCCGAGAGCGAGTACACCCGCGCGCTGTCCGAGCTCGGGGCGGGCATCCGCATCGGCCATGACGCCGCCAACGTCGGCGACGCCGATACGCTCGTCGTCACGGGCGCCCTCTGGCAGGACAACCCCGAGTATCAATACGCGCTCGCGCACGGCATTCCCGTGCTGCACCGCTCGCAGGCGCTCGCCTGGCTCGCTCGCGGCAGCCGACTGGTGGCGGTCGCCGGCGCGCACGGCAAGTCGACGACCACCGGAATGATCTCGACGGCGCTGCTGGCGGCGGGCGCCGACCCGAGCTTCGTCAACGGCGCCGTGATCGAGGGCCTCGAGACGAGCGCGCGGCACGGCGAGTCCGGCCTCTTCGTCATCGAGGCCGACGAGTCCGACGGCTCGTTCCTGCTCTACGACACCTCCGTCGCCCTGATCCTCAACATCGACGATGACCACCTCGACCACTACGGCTCATATGCCGCCGTCGAAGACGCCTTCGTGACCTTCGCCGACCGGGCGCGCGAGCTGGTCGTGATCTCGGCCGACGATGCGGGCGCACGCGCCGTCGCACCGCGTATCTCGCACCGGAACGTCGTGACCTTCGGCGAGAGCGAGGGCGCCGACGTGCGCGTCACCTCGATCACGGCCGAGGGGCCGGTCGCCTTCACGCTCGAGTGGCGCGGCGAGAGCTACCGCGGGCGGCTGCGGGTGCCCGGCCGGCACAACGCGCTCAACGCGGCGGGTGCCTTCGCCGTGCTGACCGCCCTCGGCGTCGCCCCCGAGACGGCGATCGCGTCGCTCGAGGCATTCGGCGGCACGCACCGCCGCTTCGAGCTGCACGGCACCGTCGGGGGAGTGAGCGTCTACGACGACTATGCCCATCACCCCGCCGAGGTGAAGGCGGTGCTCGAGGCGGCGCGCTCGGTTGTCGGCGACGGGCGGCTCATCGCCGTGCACCAGCCGCACACCTACAGCCGCACCCAGCGCCTCGCGCAGGAGTTCGCCGACACCCTCGAGCGGTACGCCGACGAGACCGTCGTGCTCGACGTGTTCGGCGCCCGCGAAGACCCGGTTCCCGGGGTGACGGGCGCGCTGGTCTCCGAGCGCTTCCGCGACCCATCGAAGGTCGCGTTCATCGCCGACTGGCAGCAGGCGGCCGACTTCACGGCGCAGTTCGCGCAGCGCGGCGACTTCGTCATCACGCTCGGCTGCGGCAACGTGAACCTCATCGTGCCGCAGCTGCTCGACGCGCTCGAGGCGGCGCACCCGCAGCAGGCAGGAGCCTGAGCGGATGCGTCGGCCCAGCGGACCCGCGCAGCGGACACCACCGCCGCCGAGCGCGCCCACTCGACGCGAGCCGCAGCAGCAGGCATCCGTCACCGCACGTGGGGCCGGAACGCGCGACTCTCAGCCGCGCGAGTCCGAGCCGCGCGAGCCGATCGCGCGCCCGGTCGGCCTGAGCACGAGCGAGCGCCTCGACGGGCCCGCGCGGCCGCAGGACACGCGGCCATCGGAGCGCCCGGAGGCGGATTCCCCGGCGGCCCCCGCCTCGAGGTTCGCGAGCTGGCGCGAACTGCGCCGCGCGGTCGCGGCCCGGCGAAGGATCGAGCGCGAGGAGGCGCGGCGCTTCACGGCACGCACCCGCCGACGCAGGCAGATCCAGCTCGGCATCGCCGGGTTCGTCGTGCTGGTGCTCGGCGGCGCGGTCGTGACCGCGTATTCGCCGGTGATGTCGCTGCGGCACATCGAGGTCGTCGGCACCCACAACGTGAAAGCCGCCGAGGTCCAGAAGGCGCTTGCGGGCGAGCTCGGCACCCCGCTGCCGCTCGTGAGGTCGGCCGACGTGGCGCACGCCCTCGACGACTTCCGCCTCATCGAGTCGTACAGCACGCAGCTCGAGCCGCCGTCGACGCTCGTCGTGCGCATCACCGAGCGCACGCCGCTCGGCGTGGTCAAGCAGGGCTCGAGCTACGAGGTCGTAGATCAGGCGGGTGTCGTGCTGTCGGCCGGGGCGACGCCGGCCGCCGGTCTGCCGATCATCACCGTGCCGAAGGGCGAGCAGCCCGAGAAGTCGACGGGCTTCGCGGCAACGGCGGCCGTGATCGCGGCGCTGCCTTCGACGGTGCGCACCAGCGTGACCGGCGCGAGCGCGACCGGCGCCAACGACGTGACCTTCACGCTGAAGGGGGGCAAGCGGGTCATCTGGGGCGGCACGGGCGACATGGACCTCAAGACCGCCGACCTTCAAGCTCTGCTGAAGGGTGCGGCGGGGGCATCCGTCTACGACGTGTCGAGCCCGCGCGCGCCGATCACGCGCTGACGCGACTCGGGCCGCCTCGTTTTCGAGCGAATAACGGCGACACGCGCAGATACACGGCGGGCGTTCGGATGCCGCGCCCTACCCTCAGGTGAAGGAAATGCATACCGAGCATAACTTTTACCCTCTACTTGAGGTTGAAGGTTGAGCGCAGGTTCAACGCGGAGGCCAGAGCGTGAGCACTAACCAGAACTACCTCGCCGTCATCAAGGTGGTCGGCATCGGCGGCGGCGGCGTCAACGCCGTCAACCGCATGATCGAGCTCGGCCTGCGCGGGGTCGAGTTCATCGCCATCAACACCGACGCGCAGGCGCTGCTGATGAGCGACGCCGACGTGAAGCTCGACGTGGGCCGCGAGATCACGCGCGGCCTCGGCGCGGGCGCGGACCCTGAGGTCGGGCGCCGCGCCGCAGAGGACCACGCGGAGGAGATCGAAGAGGCGCTCGCCGGCGCCGACATGGTCTTCGTGACCGCGGGCGAGGGCGGCGGCACCGGCACCGGCGGTGCGCCCGTCGTGGCCCGCATCGCGAAGTCGATCGGCGCTCTGACCATCGGTGTCGTCACGAAGCCGTTCAGCTTCGAGGGCAAGCGCCGTGCCGACTCGGCCGCAGCGGGCGTCGCGCGGCTCAAGGAGGAGGTCGACACCCTCATCGTCGTGCCGAACGACCGCCTGCTCGAGATCAGCGACCGCGGCATCTCGATGATGGAGGCGTTCACCACGGCCGACCAGGTGCTGCTCGCCGGTGTGCAGGGCATCACCGACCTGATCACGACCCCCGGTCTCATCAACCTCGACTTCGCCGACGTGAAGTCGGTCATGCAGGGCGCGGGCTCCGCACTCATGGGCATCGGCTCCGCGCGCGGGGCCGATCGCGCGATCAAGGCGGCCGAGCTCGCCGTTGCGAGCCCGCTGCTCGAGGCCTCGATCGAGGGTGCGCGCGGCGTGCTGCTGTCGATCCAGGGTGGCAGCAACCTGGGCATCTTCGAGATCAACGACGCGGCCCGCCTGGTGCAAGAGGTCGTGCACCCCGAGGCCAACATCATCTTCGGAACCGTGATCGACGACACCCTCGGCGACGAGGTGCGCGTCACGGTCATCGCGGCCGGCTTCGACGGCGGCGAGCCCAATGCGAAGTCCGACCCCGGCGCCCACCGCGCCGAGCCGGTCACGACCGAGCCCGCTTCGAAGACCGCCGTCGCCGGCGAGGACACCGCCGCGCTCGCGCCCGAGGACCTGCCCGTCGCCGCCTGGGAGCCGACCCCCGCCGCCGAGGCGCCGACGCTTCCCGCAGACCGCGACTTCGACGACGCCGACGGCATCGACATCCCTGATTTTCTGAAGTAGACCTTGCCTGATCTCGCAGAGCGGCTCGCCGCGGTGCGAGCCGAGATCGCGGATGCCGCACGTGCGGCCGGCCGCAGCGAGAACGAGCTGACGACCATCGTCGTCACGAAGTTCCACCCGGCCGGCCTCGTGCGCGAACTGCACGCCCTCGGCGTGCGGAACGTGGGCGAGAACCGCCACCAGGAGGCGATGGCCAAGGCGTCCGAGCTCGCCGAGCTCGACGACCTCACGTGGCACTTCATCGGCCAGCTGCAGTCGAACAAGGCGCGGCAGGTGCGGCGCTACTCGCACATCGTGCACTCGGTCGATCGCCCGGCCCTCGTGGAGGCGCTCGCGCGTCGCGACGGTGACCCCGCGGGCGAGGTCACAGAGGTTTTCCTGCAGCTGAACCTCACCGACGACCCCGAGCGCGGAGGCGTCGCACCCGACCGGCTCGAGCCTCTCGCCGAACGCGCCCTCGCCGCGCCCGGCCTGCGCGTGCTCGGGGTGATGGCCGTCGCGCCGCTGGGGGAGGAGCCGCGCGCGGCGTTCGCCCGCGTGCGTGAGGCATCCGATCGCCTGCGCTCGCTCGCGCCCGAGGCCCGCGCCATCTCGGCGGGCATGTCCGGAGATTTCCGCGAGGCGATCCTCGAAGGCGCGACACACCTTCGCATCGGGACGGCAATCACGGGTTCGCGGCCTGCGCCACGTTAATCTGGCCCAGTCAGCAGACAGTGCCACTGCATTTCGGGCGCGGCATATCGAGCACGGCAACGGAGGACGAAATGGCCAACCCGCTCAAGAAGACCATGGTCTACCTCGGTCTCGCGGACGAAGAGTTCGAGTACGAGGAGGATCAGCCGCGCGAGAGCGCGCCGGTCAGCCACGCCCCGCAGCAGGCGGCATCGCCGGTTGCTCCGGCACCGCAGCCGCGCCCCGAGCGCGCGCCCGTCGTGCCGATCCGCAAGAACACCCCCGTTCGAGCACAGGCGGTTCCTGAGATGAACGAGATCCTCACGGTGCACCCGCGCCAGTACCGCGACGCGCAGGCGATCGCCGAAGCATTCCGCGACGGCATCCCGGTGATCATCAATCTGTCGCAGATGAACGACAGCGACGCGCGCCGCCTCATCGACTTCGCGAGCGGTCTCTCGCAGGGTCTGCTCGGCAAGATCGAGCGCGTGACGAACAAGGTCTTCCTGCTCTCGCCGCAGCACGTCTCAGTGCTGGGTGAGCAGAAGGCGGCCGGCGAGGGCGACGCGTCGTTCTTCGCTCAGGCCTGAGCGCCGACGGTCAGGCCTGAGCCAGGCACCTCCGCGATACTTCTAGAGTGCTTGCCCTCGCGATCGTCGCCAGCGTCGTCTACTACCTGCTGCTGATCTACTTCCTCACCATGTGGGCGCGATTCGTGCTCGATCTGGTGCGCGCGCTGCGGCGCGGCTGGCGCCCCCGGGGTGCCGGCCTCGTCGCCGCAGAAGCGGTGTACACGGTCACAGACCCGCCCATCCGGCTCTTCCGCCGGCTGTTGCCACCGGTGTCCTTCGGCCCCGTCGCGCTCGACTTCGGCTGGCCGATCACGATGCTGTGCGTCGTCATCGCGATGTACCTCGTGGGGCTGTTCGCACTCGTCTGAGCGATCACCGGGCGGGTAGTCTGGTTTGCTAAGTTTGGTCCAACACGTCCCTGACGTTCCCGATTCGAAAGCTAAGGGTGGAAAGCCATGGCGCTTACTCCGGAAGACGTAGTCAACAAGCGGTTCCAGCCGACGAAGTTCCGCGAGGGCTACGACCAGGACGAGGTCGATGACTTCCTCGACGAGGTCGTCGTCGAGCTGCGTCGCCTCAACCAGGAGAACGACGAGCTGAAGCAGCGCCTCGTCGCCGCCGACTCGCGGGTCGCCGAGCTGCAGCGCAGCGGTGGTGCGGCCCAGACGCCGGCTCCTGCTCCCGCCGTCGCCCCTGCTCCCGCGGCCGCTCCCGCCCCGACCACGGCTGTTCCGGTTGCCGCGCCGTCGGACGTCGACGAGACGCAGAGCACCAACAACCTGCTGCAGCTGGCCCGCCGCCTGCACGAAGAGCACGTCGCCGAGGGCAAGGCCAAGCGCGACGAGCTCATCGCCGAGGGCCACGCGACCGCGGCGCGCCTCGTGGCCGAGGCCGAGTCGAAGCAGAAGGAGCAGATCGCGATCCTCGACAAGCAGCGCGTCACGCTCGAGAACAAGATCGACGAGCTGCGCACCTTCGAGCGCGATTACCGCGCCAAGCTGAAGAGCTACATCGAGGGCCAGCTGCGCGACCTCGACGCTTCGGGCAGCGGCAGCGTCGCTGCGAACACCGGCGCCGCTCCGGTGTCTGCGCAGAACACGGGCTCGACTCCGAGCTACCAGGGCTTTGGAGCGTAGCGCCTCCGCGAAGGTCAGCGTCCGCGCGATCGTCGTCCTCGCCGCCGTAGCCGTCTTCGTTCTTCTCGTCGACCAGGTGGCCAAGGCGCTCGTTCTTGCGCACCTCACAGAAGGCGAGCAGGTTCCCGTTCTGGGGAACCTGCTCGTCTTTCTGTTCACCCGCAATCCGGGCGCGGCCTTCTCGATCGGCACCGGCTCGACCTGGATCTTCACGATCATCGCGATCGGGGTGTTCGCGTTCGTCATCTGGTACGCCCGGCGCATCCGCACGGTGTGGTGGGCGATCGTCTTCGGCCTGCTGCTCGGCGGCCTGCTCGGCAACCTCTACGACCGGCTGTTCCGCCCGCCGGGGTTCGGCCAGGGCGAGGTCATCGACTTCATCAAGATCCCCCTGCTGCCGGCGATCTTCAACCTCGCAGACTCCGCGATCGTCGCGGCGATGGCGCTGTTCCTGATCCTCACGCTGCTCGGCGTCGGGCTCGACGGGCGGCGTCCGTCCTCGTCCGATGCCGATAACGGCGCCGCTGTGGCGGATGCCGCGCCCGATGTGCGCCCCTCGGAAGAGCACCGCGATGGAGACGCGTAGCTACTCGATCCCCGACGGGCTCGAAGGCAGTCGAGTCGATGCGGGGGTGGCGCGCCTGCTCGGCTTCTCGCGGTCGTTCGCGGCCGAGGTCGCGGAAGCCGGGGGAGTGCTGCTCGACGGCCGCCCCGTCGGGAAGAGCGACCGCCTGACGGCCGGGTCCTGGCTCGAGGTGTCGTGGGAGGAACGCCGCGGCCCCGAGGTCGTGCCGATCGCCGTGCCCGAGCTCAAGATCGTTCACGACGACGACGACCTCGTGGTCGTCGACAAGCCGTTCGGCGTGGCGGCCCACCCGTCCGTGGGCTGGGAAGGGCCGACCGTCGTCGGGGCACTCGCCGCAGTCGGCTACCGCATCTCGACGTCGGGCGCGGCCGAGCGGCAGGGCGTCGTGCACCGTCTCGACGCCGGCACCTCGGGGCTCATGGTGGTCGCGAAGAGCGAATACGCCTACACGATGCTGAAGCGCGCGTTCCACGACCGCACCGTCGAGAAGATCTACCACGCCGTCGTCCAGGGGCACCCCGACCCGCTCGCGGGCACGATCGATGCGCCGATCGGCAGGCATCCCAAGTCGGACTGGAAATTCGCCGTGGTGTCGGGCGGCAAGCCGTCCGTGACGCACTACGAGACGATCGAGGCGTTCCCGTCGGCGAGCCTGCTCGAGATCCACCTCGAGACGGGGCGCACGCACCAGATCCGCGTGCACATGGCGGCGCAGCGGCACCCGTGCGTCGGCGACGCGCTGTACGGCGCCGACCCGACGCTGTCGGCGCGCCTGGGTCTCACCCGCCAGTGGCTGCACGCGGTTCAGCTCGGCTTCGAGCACCCGGGCACGGGGCAGTGGGTGCAGTTCAACACCGACTACCCGGCCGATCTGCAGCACGCGCTCGACGTGCTGAGCGCGTAGCGCGACCTGCGCCGCCGCGGCCCTCGTCGCGCCACGCCCTCGACTGCCCCCGAGACGTTCCATAAGGGGCTTATCGCCCGGGCTATTCCGCCGTTTCGGAACGTCTCGGTGCGGGTTCGGATGCCTCCACTCCGCTGATCTCGACGTAGAACGGCTCGTTGTTGAGCGGGCCGTTCTTGGCCGAGAGCCGCAGGGTGGCATCCTCGGGCACGACGTAGCTGCGCTCGCGCAGCCCGAGCAGCCACGGCAGCGCGAGGTAGCGCACGCCGACCGCGATGCTGTGCTTTCCCGCGGCGACCGGGACACGCGACGGCCGCCGCCACTCGGCGCGGTGCTCCTCGCCGTCGATGACAAGGACGGGCCTTCCCAGCAGGTACATGAACCACGCGTTCACCCAGTGTCCGCGGGCGGTGAGTTCGAGCGCAGAGGCCACGACCGAAGCCTACGGGTTGGTCCCGGGCGGGTAGCACGCAACCCTCAAGCTGCGCTTGAAGCGTGTCGCTCGACCACGCGTGTGACGGCCGGTCGATGTCGGTGGCGTATTGCAGAATCGAAGACATGGCATCCGACTCGTTCGTCCATCTGCACGTGCACAGCGAGTACTCCATGCTCGACGGCGCCGCCCGCGTCGGTGAGCTGCTCGACGCCGCGGTCGAGCAGCAGATGCCCGCCGTGGCGGTCACCGACCATGGCAACATGTTCGGCGCCTTCGACTTCTGGAAGACGGCCACCAGCAAGGGCATCAAGCCGATCATCGGGGTCGAGGCGTACCTGACGCCGGGCACCCACCGCACCGACAAGACGCGCGTGCGCTGGGGCGACGGGGGCGGCGACGACGTGTCGGGTTCCGGCGCCTACACGCACATGACGATGTTCGCCGAGACCACAGAGGGCATGCACAACCTCTTCCGGCTCTCGTCGCTGGCGTCGATCGAGGGCTACTACTTCAAACCTCGCATGGACCGCGAGCTGCTCAACACCTATGCCAAGGGCATCATCGCGACGACGGGGTGCCCGTCGGGCGAGGTGCAGACCCGCCTGCGTCTCGGCCAGTACAAAGAGGCCGTCGAGGCGGCGGCCGAGTTCCGCGACATCTTCGGCAAAGACAACTTCTATGCCGAGATCATGGACCACGGCCTCGGCATCGAGCGCCGCATCATGGGCGACCTGATCAAGCTCGCGAAGGACCTCGGTCTGCCGCTGGTCGCCACGAACGACCTGCACTACACGCACGCGGAAGACCACACCAGCCACGCGGCGCTGCTGTGCGTGCAGTCGGGCTCGACGCTCAACGACCCGAACCGCTTCAAGTTCGACGCAGACGAGTTCTATCTCAAGACCCCAGAGCAGATGCGGCAGCTGTTCCGCGACCACCCCGAGGCGTGCGACAACACGCTCGCGATCGCCGAGCGGTGCAACGTCGAGTTCGAGCTGTCGACCGGCAAGTACATGCCGAAGTTCCCCGTGCCAGAGGGTGAGACCGAAGACAGCTGGTTCGTCAAAGAGGTCAACGCGGGTCTCGAGCGCCGCTACCCGGGCGGCGTTCCCGAGAAGGTGCGCAAGCAGGCCGACTACGAGATCGGCATCATCACGCAGATGGGGTTCCCCGGCTACTTCCTGGTGGTCGCCGACTTCATCAACTGGTCCAAGCGGAACGGCATCCGCGTCGGGCCGGGCCGTGGTTCCGGTGCGGGCTCGATGGCGGCGTACGCGTTGCGCATCACCGACCTCGACCCGCTCGAGCACGGCCTCATCTTCGAGCGCTTCCTCAACCCCGACCGCGTCTCGATGCCCGACTTCGACGTCGACTTCGACGACCGCCGCCGCCTCGAGGCCGTGAAGTACGTGACCGAGAAGTACGGCGCCGAGCGTGTGGCGCAGATCGTGACGTACGGCACGATCAAGGCGAAGCAGGCCCTGAAGGATGCCGGTCGCGTGCTCGGCTTCCCGTTCTCGATGGGCGAGAAGCTCACGAAGGCGATGCCGCCGGCCGTGATGGGCAAAGACATCCCGCTCTACCAGATCTTCGACAAAGACAGCCCGCGCTACAAAGAGGCGAGCGAGATCCGCGCGGTCGTCGAGAACGATCCAGAGGCGAAGACCGTCTTCGACACCGCGCTCGGCCTCGAGGGGCTGAAGCGCCAGTGGGGTGTGCACGCCGCGGGCGTGATCATGTCGAGCGACCCGATCATCGACATCATCCCGATCATGAAGCGCGAGCAGGACGGGCAGATCGTCACCCAGTTCGACTACCCGGCCGCCGAGTCGCTCGGCCTGATCAAGATGGACTTCCTGGGCCTCAGAAACCTGACGATCATCAGCGACGCGCTCGACAACATCAAGGCGAACACCGGCACCGAGCTCGACCTCGAGGGCCTTGCCCTCGACGACCGAGACGCCTACGACCTGCTGACCCGGGGCGACACCCTGGGCGTGTTCCAGCTCGATGGCGGCCCCATGCGCGCCCTGCTGCGCCAGATGAAGCCCGACAACTTCGAAGACATCTCGGCACTCATCGCCCTGTACCGGCCGGGCCCCATGGGTGCGAACTCGCACATCAACTACGCGCTGCGCAAGAACGGGCTGCAAGAGGTCACGCCGATCCACCCCGAGCTCGAGGAACCGCTGAAGGACATCCTCGACACGAGCTACGGCCTGATCATCTATCAGGAGCAGGTCATGGCCATCGCGCAGAAGGTGGCGGGCTTCTCGCTCGGCCAGGCCGACATCCTGCGCCGCGCGATGGGCAAGAAGAAGAAGTCCGAGCTCGACAAGCAGCAGGCCGGCTTCTACGCCGGCATGAAGGAGCGCGGCTATTCGAAGGCCGCGATGGACAAGCTGTGGGAGATCCTGCTGCCGTTCTCCGACTACGCCTTCAACAAGGCGCACTCGGCGGCATACGGCGTCGTCTCCTACTGGACCGCGTACCTCAAGGCCCATTACCCCGCCGAGTACATGGCCGCGCTGCTGACCAGCGTCGGCGACTCGAAAGACAAGATGGCGCTCTACCTCAACGAGTGCCGCCGCATGGGCATCAAGGTCCTGCCGCCCGATGTCAACGAGTCGATCGGCTTCTTCGCGGCCGTCGGCGCCGACATCCGCTTCGGCCTGGGCGCCGTGCGCAACGTCGGCATGAACGTCGTCGACGGCATCGTCGCCGCACGCACCGAGAAGGGCCGCTTCGAGTCGTTCCACGACTTCCTCAAGAAGGTGCCGCTGCACGTCGCGAACAAGCGCACGGTCGAGTCGCTGATCAAGGCCGGCGCGTTCGACTCGTTCGGGGCATCCCGGCGCGCCCTGCTCGAGATCCACGAGGGCGCCGTCGAGTCCGTCGTCAACGAGAAGCGGGTCGAGGCCACAGGCCAGGCCGGCTTCGACTTCGACATGCTGATGGCGGATGCCGCGGCCGACGGCGGCA
Organism: Gryllotalpicola kribbensis; assembly: GCF_039538245.1. Classification (NCBI taxonomy): domain Bacteria; kingdom Bacillati; phylum Actinomycetota; class Actinomycetes; order Micrococcales; family Microbacteriaceae; genus Gryllotalpicola; species Gryllotalpicola kribbensis. Next base: position 506,908 of record NZ_BAABBX010000016.1, on the reverse strand, counting down.
CCGGGCCGATCTCGATCGTTCCCGAGCGGCCGGAGTGGAGCAAGCGCGACAAGCTCGCCTTCGAGCGCGAGATGCTCGGGCTCTATGTCTCCGACCACCCGCTCGCCGGGCTCGAGCTCGACCTCGCGAAGCAGGCGTCGACCTCGATCACCGACCTCACGACGTCCGACGCCACGCAAGACGGCGATCAGGTGACGATCGCCGGGCTGGTGACCGGCGTGCAGCACCGCGTCGCGAAGCAGTCCGGCAATCAGTACGGAATCATCACCGTCGAGGACTTCGGCGGCGAGATCCAGGTCATGTTCATGGGCAAGGCCTACCAGGAGTTCGCGCCGGCGCTGATCGCCGACTCGATCGTGACCGTGCGCGGCCGGGTCTCGATGCGCGACGACGGCATGAACCTGCATGCCTACAGCCTCACGACACTGCAGTTCGAGCAGACGGGCGGTGTCGCGGGGCCGCTGCTCATCTCGATGCCCGAGCAGCGCGCGACCGTCGACGTGGTCACCGAGCTCGGCGACGTGCTGATCCGGCACGCCGGGGAGAACGAGGTGCGTCTGAGGCTCACCCGCGGGGGCGTGGCGCGCGTCTTCGAGCTGCCGTACAAGGTGTCGGTCTCGCCCGACCTGTTCGGCGAGCTGAAGGGCCTGCTGGGCCCGGCCTGCCTCGTGTGATCCCGGTAGGCTGAGCGCATCATGATGCGCACCATCGACCTGCGCGGAATCGACCTGATCACGGCCGATCTGCGCACTCTCGCACCCCGCCCCGTCGTCGACATCGAGGTGGCGTCGCGGGCCGCCGGCGAGCTGATCGCGGCGGTGCGCGAGCATGGGTCCGAGGCGCTGCACGACCAGTCCGAGCGCTTCGACGGCGTGCGGCCCGCGTCGCTGCGGGTGCCGGCCGAGGCGATCCGCGCGGCGGTCGACGCACTCGACCCCAAGGTGCGGGCCGCACTGGAGGAGACGATCGTCCGAGTCCGCGCCGCCAGTGCCGCGCAGGTGCCCGCACCCCAGACCACGACGCTGGCAGACGGCGGCGTCGTTGTGCAGCGCTGGCAGCCGGTCACGCGCGCGGGCCTCTACGTGCCGGGCGGCAAGGCCGTCTACCCGTCGAGCGTCGTCATGAACGTCGTCCCCGCCCAGGTCGCCGGCGTGCCGTCGCTCGCGCTCGCGAGCCCCGCGCAGAAGGAGTTCGGCGGTCTGCCGCACCCGACCATCCTCGCCGCGGCGGGACTTCTCGGCGTCGACGAGGTGTGGGCCATGGGCGGCGCCGGTGCGATCGGTGCCCTCGCCCATGGCGTTCCCGACGCGGGTCTCGCCCCCGTGCAGCTCATCACCGGCCCCGGCAACATCTACGTCGCCGCGGCCAAGCGGCTCGTGCGCGGCACGGTCGGCATCGACGCGGAAGCCGGCACCACGGAGATCCTGATCATCGCCGACGGCACGGCGAGCCCCAAGCTGGTCGCCGCCGACCTGCTGAGCCAGGCCGAACACGACGAGGCGGCGGCGAGCGTTCTCGTCACCGACTCGTCGGCGCTGGCGGATGCCACGACAGAGGCCCTCGAGAAGCTGGTGGCCTCTACCGCCAACTCGGAACGAGCCGCGACCGCCCTCGCGGGCCCGCAGTCGGCGATCATGCTCGTCGACGACGAGGTGGCGGCCGCCGCCGTCAGCAACGCCTACGCCCCTGAGCACCTCGAGCTGCACACGGCCGACCCGCGCGCGACCCTCGCGAGGATCACCGACGCCGGTGCGATCTTCCTCGGGAACTACTCGCCCGTGAGCCTCGGCGACTACATGGCCGGGTCGAACCACGTGCTGCCGACGGGCGGCGCGGCGCGCTTCTCCTCCGCGCTCGGGGCGTATTCGTTCCTTCGCCCCCAGCAGGTCATCGAGTACGACCGCTCGGCACTGGCATCCGTTCGCGACCGCATCATCGATCTCGCCGGGGCCGAGGCGCTGCCGGCGCACGGCGAGGCGGTCGCTGTGCGGTTCGACGGTTAGGGTTTCTGCATGTTCTGCCCGTTCTGCCGCCACCCCGACTCCCGCGTGATCGACTCCCGCACGAGCGACGATGGGCTGTCGATCCGGCGTCGGCGGCAGTGCCCGGAATGCGGCCGCCGCTTCTCGACGATCGAGACGGCGAGCCTCAACGTGATCAAGCGCTCGGGGGTCGTCGAGCCGTTCAGCCGCGAGAAGGTCATCTCGGGGGTGCGCAAGGCATGCCAGGGCCGACCCGTCACCGACAGCGACCTCGCCGTGCTGGCGCAGAAGGTCGAAGAGACCATCCGTGCAACCGGTGCCTCGCAGATCGACGCCAACGACATCGGCATCGCGGTGCTTCCCGAGTTGCGCGAGCTCGACGAGGTCGCGTTCCTGCGCTTCGCGAGCGTCTATCAGGCGTTCGACTCGCTCGACGACTTCGAGTCGGCGATCGAGCAGCTGCGCCGCGACCACGCGGCCCTGCGCTCCGAATAGAGGCGCCCGGGCCCCGGGCCGCGCGCCGTGCGGCCCCGCCGTCCCGTCGCGCCGGGGGACCAGTATTCTGATCACGGCATGTACCGGATCATCTTCAACCTCGTCTTCAAACGCATGGACCCGGAACGGGCCCACCACCTCGCGTACGTCTTCATCCAGGTGATCCAGGCTCTCGGCCTCTCGCGGCTGGTGCACGACTTCACCCGCCCGCGCACCGACCTCACGGTGCATGCGCTCGGCCGCACTTTCGAGACGCCGTTCGGGCTCGCTGCGGGGTTCGACAAGGACGGCAAGATCGTGATGGGCCTCGGTGGCCTCGGCTTCGGCCACGTCGAGGTCGGCACCCTGACCGCGATCGCGCAGCCCGGGAATCCGAAGCCCCGCCTCTTCCGCCTGATCGCCGATCGCGCGCTGATCAACCGCATGGGCTTCAACAACCAGGGCGCGGCGGTGGCCGCGCAGCGGCTGCGCCACCTCGAGAGGCTTCGTCCCCGCCCGGTGCTCGGGGTGAACATCGGCAAGAGCCGTGTCGTCGCCGTCGAGGACGCGGTGCAGGACTATCGCGAGTCGGCATCCGTTCTCGCCCCGGTCGCCGACTATCTCGCGGTGAACGTCTCGTCGCCGAACACGCCGGGCCTGCGCGGGCTGCAGGAGATCGACAAGCTCGCGCCGCTGCTCGAGACCGTCCGGCGGCATTCCGCCGGCACCCCCGTGCTCGTCAAGATCGCACCGGACCTCACCGATGACGAGATCGTCCGCATCGCAGGCATGGCGGTCGAGCTCGGGCTCGACGGCATCATCGCGACGAACACGACGATCGCGCGCGAGGGGCTTGGGCTGAAGACGGATGCCTCCGCCGTCGCGGCCATCGGCGCGGGTGGCCTCTCGGGCGCGCCGCTCGCCGCGCGCTCGCTCGAGGTGCTGAAGCTCATCCGCCAGCACGTTCCCGCGTCCCTGTGCGTGATCTCCGTCGGCGGCGTGCGCACCGCGGCGGATGTCGCCGAGCGGCTCGCGGCCGGCGCGACGCTCGTGCAGGGCTACAGCGAGTTCATCTACGCCGGCCCGCTCTGGGTGCGGTCGATCAACCGCGGCCTCGACCGGCTCCTCAAGAAATAGCCGGCCGAGGCCGCAGCATCAACGGCGTGCGGTCACGCCGGGACCGAGACTCCGCTCAGCGCGTCGACGAAGGGCGTGGTCGGCCGGCCGATGATGCGCGCGAGCGTGCCCGGGGCATCCGCAAGTGCGCCTGCGGCGATCTGCTCGTGGATGCCGGCGAGGAAGTCGGCGTACGGCTCAGGGAAGCCACCCGCGACCAGGCCAGCGCGGAGCTCGGCCCTGTCGACCTCGCGCACCTCGATCTCGCGCCCCGTGACATGGGCGATCGCCGCGGCGAACTCGCGGTAGTCCCATGCGTGGTCCCCGCTCAGCTCGTAGGCGCCGGGCTCGACCTCGCCGAGCAGCGCGGCGACGGCGGCCTGCGCGTAGTCCTCGCGCGCGGCGGTCGCGACCCGGCCGGTGCCGGCCGCAGAGAGCAGCACACCGGTCGCAGCGGCGAGCTGCGCCTCGGGCAGCTGGTTCTCGTGGTACCAGCCGTTGCGCAGCAGAATCGCGGGAACCCCGGACTCGGCGATGAGGCGCTCGGTGGCCTGGTGGTCGGGGGCGATCGGGAGTGAGCTGTGCTCCACCCCGAGAACGCTGGTGTAGACGATGCGCTGAGCCCCCGCTGCCGCCGCGGCGTCGATGACGTTGCGGTGCTGCTCGACGCGGGCTCCGGGGACGGCGCCTGAGATCAGCAGAACCTGCTTCGCACCGCGCAGCGCCGCGTGCACGGCCTCGCGGTCGTCGTTGTCGACCTGGCGCGTGTGGACCCCCGTGGAGTCTGCGAGGGCGGCGAGCTTGCTGGAGTCACGCCCGAGGGCGACGATCTGACCCGGCTCGAGCTGCGCACGCAGCAGTCCGGCGACGACGCGGCCGCCGAGCTGCCCGGTGGCGCCGGTGACGATGATCGACATAGGTGGTTCCTCTCTGCGCCCGCCGGCTGATCGACGGGGCGCACAGCAACGCTAGGTTGTTGCCGCCCAATGGGGAAGTACCTACTATTTGGTGCGTAACCCACCTCGTTGACACCGCAACCACCGGAGGCGCGCAGATGACCGAGTTCGACCCCTACAGCAGCGACTGCCCCACGCGCCGCCTGCTCGACCTCATCGGCGACACCTGGACCGTGCTCGTGATCGGCACGCTCGCCGCCGGCCCCGCGCGCTACTCGGCGATCGAGCGGCGCATCGACGGCATCTCGCAGAAGATGCTCACCCAGACCCTGCGCGCGCTCGAGCGCGACGGTCTGGTCACGCGCACGGTCTACCCCGAGATTCCGCCCAAGGTCGAATACGAGCTGACGGATGCCGGGCGCAGCCTGCAGGGCCCGCTGAAGGCCCTCGAGGACTGGGCGACGACGCACATGGGCGGCGTGCTCGACGCCCGCGCCGAGTACGAGCGCTCGGCGTAAGGGCTCTGCGAACTCAGACCGCCGGCGTCCCCTGGTGGAAGCGCAGCTTCCAGCCCGAGGCGGTGCGCACCCACAGCGACGAGCGGCGGGCGAGGCCGCGCGAGCCCGAGGTCTCGAAGACGACGAGCAGCGCATCGGATGCCACGCGCGAGACCCCGAGCACGGCGGACAGCTCGGCGTCGGCGGCGGGGGAGGAGGTGAGCGCCTGGATCGTCGTGTCGCGGTCCCACAGCCGGCCCGAGGCGCCGATCTCTTCGAAGTTGGGGTGCAGCAACTCGGCGAGGCGCGACGCGTCCGCACGGACCTCGGCCGTCAGCAGCGACGTCTCGAGGCGCACCACGGTCTCTTCGTCGGTGGCCGGCTCGTCGCGCAGCGGGGCGGCGTCGAAGAGCGCGGGCTCGGGGTCTGCCGGTGCGACAGCCCGGGCGGGGGATGCCTTGGCCGAGGCATCCGCGCCGGGCATCGCGGCCCCCGCCCAGCCGGGCCCGGTCGGAATCGCCGCGCTCTTGCGCTGATAGGCGGTCGCGACCGCACGGGCGCGCAGGTCGGCCGCCTCATTCAGCTCGTGCCCCGCGTGGCCCTTGACCCACTCGAACACGACGTTGCGCCCCGCGACGAGCTCATCGAGCCGTTGCACGAGCTCGAGGTTCTGCACGGGCTTCCCATCGGCCTTGCGCCAGCCCTTGCGCTTCCAGCCGGGAATCCATTTCGTGACCGTGTTGATCACGTACTGGCTGTCGCAGAGCACCTTGAGCGGCTCGCCGGCGAGCCCGGCGGCCTCGGTCTGCTCGAGCAGATCGACGACGGCCATGAGCTCGCCCATGTTGTTGGTGCCGTGCGGCCAGCCGCCCGCAGCCCAGCAGGAGTCGTCGACGTACCACGCCCAGCCTGCGGGCCCGGGGTTGCCGAGGGCAGACCCGTCTGCGGCGGCGACGATCGTCACGCGGCGCCGATCACGCGGGGGACTGGCCGCGCTTGACCTGCGGCTTCGGCATGCGCAGCGGGCGCAGCTGGATGGCGCGCATCGAGGCGTACCAGCGCACGCCGCGCTCGGCGCTTCCGAACTTGTCGCGCAGACGGCGGGCGAGCATGGCGCCCATGACGAGGCAGTCGATCACCGTGAGCAGGAAGAAGCCCCAGACGACGATCAGCACATACGACGAGATCGTGTTTTTGATGTCTGAGGGGAAGGGCAGGAAGGTCACGAGCAGCAGCACCACGACGATCGGAACGAGGAACTCGCCGACGCTCCAGCGGGCGTCGACGAAGTCGCGCGCGAACTTCTTCTGGGGGCCCTTGTCTCGGGCGGGAAGATAGCGCTCGTCGCCGGCGGCGAGCCCGGCCTGCTGGCGCTCGCGCTCGATGCGCAGGCGCTCGCGGTCGGCGGTGCGGGCGACCTTGCGGTCGGCGGGGACGAGCGGACGCCGGTTCGCGGCCTCGCGCTCCTTCCGGCTGGGGGTGGCGCGGCCCTTGCCGCTGGCGATCACTTCGGCCTGGGCGCGCGCGGCCTCGTCGGCGGCGCTTCCGGCGGTCGGAGCTTCAGTTTTCGAGCGGTTGAACACGGCGATCCTCGGCTTTTCCTATCTGATTAAGCTTAGCCGCATGACGGATGCCGACCCTTCAGCCACCTCTCCGGATCAGTCCATCGCCGAGGCCGTCGCGGGGGGTCTTCCCGCCGCCGTCGCCGACCTGGGCGATCTCGTGCGGATCCCGTCGGTCTCGTGGCCGGCCTTCGACCCCGCCTTCGTCGCGCAGAGCGCCGACGCGGTGGCCGAGCTGCTGCGCGGCACCGGCGTCTTCGACAGCGTCGAGGTCAAGCGCGCGCAGAAGGCTGGATTCCCCGAGGGCGAGCTCGGCCACCCCGCTGTGCTCGCGACGCGTGCCGCGCGGGGCGGGAAGCCGACCGTGCTGCTCTATGCGCACCACGACGTGCAGCCGCCCGGTGACGAGGCCGGCTGGCAGACCAAGCCCTTCGAGCCGACGGTCGTCGGCGATCGGCTCTACGGCCGCGGCGCCGCCGACGACAAGGCGGGCGTCGTCTCGCACGTCGCGGCGATCCGCGCGCTGGCCGAGGCCGTCGCGGGGGCGGGCAGCGAACTCGAACTCGGCCTTGCGGTGTTCATCGAGGGGGAGGAGGAGCACGGCTCCCACTCCTTCGTGAACTTCCTCGAAGACAACCGCGACGCCCTCGCCGCCGACGTCATCATCGTCGCCGACAGCGACAACTGGGACACCGAGACCCCCAACCTCACCGTCGCGCTGCGCGGCGCCTGCGCATTCAACCTCACGGTGTCGACGCTCGGGCACGCCTCGCATTCGGGCATGTGGGGCGGCGCGGCGCCCGACGCCATGCTCGCGACCATCAAGCTGCTGTCGACCCTGTGGGACGAGAACGGCTCGGTCGCGGTGCCGGGGCTCGCGAGCCACGACGCCGGAACCCCCGACTTCGACGAGGCCGAGCTCAGGGCATCCGCGGCCCTCATCGACGGGGTCAGCCCGATCGGCACGGGCAGCGTGCTCAGCCGCCTCTGGTTCCAGCCCTCGATCACGGTGACGGGAATCGACGCGCCGTCCATCGCCAACGCGTCCAACACGCTGTCGCCGCAGGTGACGGTTCGCCTCAGCATGCGGGTCGCGCCGGGGCAGACCTCCGATGACGCCCGCGACGCCCTCGTCGCGCACCTCAGGGCCAACGCGCCGTTCGGCGCGCGACTCGAGTTCCACGACTTCGAAGGCGGCGATCCGTTCCTCGTCGACACGCGCGGCTGGGCCGTCGCCGCGGCCAAGCAGGCGATGGCGGATGCCTGGGGCACGGCACCCGTCGAGGCGGGCATCGGCGGCTCCATCCCGTTCATCGCCGACCTCGTGCGGGTCTTCCCCGAGGCGCAGATCCTCGTGACGGGCGTCGAGGACCCCGACACGCGCGCGCACAGCCCGAACGAGTCGCTGCACCTCGGCGTCTTCAAGCGCGCCATCCTGAGTGAGGCGCTGCTGCTCGGGCGACTCAACGCGGGCTGAACCGGCGATCTTGGCGGATCCCTGCTTACACTGAGCGCAGACGTACCCGGAAGGAGTTCGGTATGACCGACACCGCAGTGGCACCCCAGGTCGACGAGAAGGCACACGGAGTCCTTCTGAGCGACGCCGCAGCCGACAAGGTGAAGAGCCTGCTCGTGCAGGAGGGGCGTGAGGACCTGCGCCTGCGCCTCGCCGTTCAGCCGGGCGGCTGCTCTGGCCTCATCTACCAGCTGTACTTCGACGAGCGCATGCTCGACGGCGACGGCGTGGTCGAGTTCGGCGACGGCGTCGAGGTCATCGTCGACAAGATGAGCCAGCCCTACCTCGACGGCGCGACCATCGACTTCGAGGACACGATCCAGAAGCAGGGCTTCACGATCGACAACCCCAACGCGCAGGGTTCCTGCGCCTGCGGCGACTCGTTCCACTAGTCGTTCTTCGGTTGCTGCGCGCAACTCAAAACCCGTGCTCAGGCCGCCTTTCCAGGCGGCCTGAGTTCGTTTAACGGCTCGCCGGGGCATCCTTATCACATCAGCGGCGCTTCGGGAGCGCGCTAGGCTAAGCGAAGGTCCCCCAACGTTCCACACGAAAGGTCACCGGTGCGTCACACTCGTCGTCTCCGATGGGCCGCGATCCCGATCGCAGCGTCGCTCGCTTTGGTACTCGCCGGCTGTTCGCAGGATCAGCTGCACGGCTACCTCCCCGGCTTCGTGGAGGGCGAGAAGGACGTCACCACGATGACGAGCCGGGTCGCCGGCCTCTGGGTCACGAGCTGGATCGTCCTTCTGGTCGTCGGCATCATCGTCTGGGGCCTCATCATCTGGGCCACGATCGTCTACCGCCGCCGCAAGGGCCAGACCGGTCTGCCGGTGCAGCTGCGCTACAACATGCCGATCGAGATCTTCTACACGATCGTGCCGTTCATCCTGATCATCGGCTTCTTCGCCTTCACCGCGAAGGACCAGGACGCGATCGAGAAGCCCTACGCGCACCCCGACCTCAAGGTCACCGTCTACGGCAAGCAGTGGGCGTGGGACTGGGACTACACGAGCGACAACGTCTACGACCCGGGCATCCAAGCCCAGCCGGCCTCCAACGCCGCTCAGGGCCCGACCCACGGCAACGTCGTCGAAGACGAGCTGCCCACCCTGTACCTGCCCGTGAACGAGAAGGTCGACATCACGCTCAAGTCGCGCGACGTCATCCACTCGTTCTGGGTTCCGGCGTTCCTCTACAAGAAGGACGTCATCCCCGGCCACGTCAACCACATGTATGTCACGCCGACCAGGATCGGCACGTACAAGGGCGACTGCGCCGAGCTCTGCGGCGAGTACCACTCGGCGATGCTCTTCCGCGTGAAGGTCGTCTCGCAGGCCGACTACCAGGCCCACATCGACGAGCTGAAGGCCAAGGGCTTCACCGGCTCGCTCGGTGACGAGCAGAACCGCAACCAGAACCTCCCCGGCAACGGGACCGACTCCGGCTTCACCAGCAACGGCACGGACTGAGGCGAACAAGGATCATGACTGCAACAACCGCCGCGCTGCCCTACACGAAGAACAAGGCAGACCGTAAGGGCAATATCCTCGTCAACTGGATCACGTCGACCGATCACAAGACGATCGCGTACATGTACCTGATCACGTCGTTCGTCTACTTCTGCATCGGCGGCGTGATGGCACTCATCATCCGCGCGCAGCTGTTCGAGCCCGGCCTCGACGTTGTGCCCACGCGCGAGCAGTACAACCAGCTGTTCACGATGCACGGCACGATCATGCTGCTGATGTTCGCGACGCCGCTGTTCGCCGGCTTCGCCAACGCGCTCATGCCGTTGCAGATCGGCGCCCCCGACGTGGCGTTCCCGCGTCTGAACGCGTTCGCGTACTGGCTCTATAACTTCGGTTCAGCGATCGCCGTCCTCGGATTCCTCACCCCGCAGGGCGCGGCCAGCTTCGGGTGGTTCGCCTACCAGCCGCTCGCAAATGAGAGCTTCTCACCAGGCGACGGCGGGAATCTGTGGTTCTTCGGCCTCGGCATCTCGGGCTTCGGAACCATCCTCGGCGCCGTGAACTTCATCACGACGATCATCACGCTGCGTGCCCCCGGCATGACGATGTTCCGCCTGCCGATCTTCACGTGGAACACGCTGGTCACCTCGATCCTCGTGCTGCTCGCGTTCCCGGTGCTCGCGGCTGCGATCTTCGGTGCTGGCGCCGACCGCGTGTTCGGAGCGCATATCTTCGATGCGGCCAACGGCGGAGCCCTGCTCTGGCAGCACCTGTTCTGGTTCTTCGGCCACCCCGAGGTGTACATCATCGCGCTGCCGTTCTTCGGCATCGTCTCCGAGATCTTCCCGGTCTTCAGTCGAAAACCGATCTTCGGCTACAAGACCCTGATCTACGCGACGATCTCGATCGCGGCCCTGTCGGTCTCGGTGTGGGCGCACCACATGTACGTCACGGGTGCGGTGCTGCTGCCGTTCTTCTCGCTGATGACGATGCTCATCGCGGTGCCGACCGGTGTGAAGATCTTCAACTGGATCGGCACCATGTGGCGCGGATCTCTCACCTTCGAGTCGCCGATGCTCTTCGCGCTCGGCTTCCTGATCACCTTCACCTTCGGCGGCCTGACCGGTGTCATCCTCGCCTCCCCGCCTCTCGACTTCCACGTCTCAGACACCTACTTCGTCGTCGCGCACTTCCACTACGTGGTCTTCGGCACCGTCGTCTTCGCGATGTTCGCCGGCTTCTACTTCTGGTGGCCCAAGTGGACCGGCAAGATGCTCAACGAGAAGCTGGCCGTCTGGCACTTCTGGCTGTTGTTCATCGGCTTCCACACGACCTTCCTCATCCAGCATTGGCTGGGTGTCGTGGGCATGCCGCGTCGTTACTACACTTACGCGGCATCCGATGGCTTCACCTGGATGAACCAGCTGTCGACGATCGGCGCCATGACGATCGCGGTCTCGATGATCCCGTTCCTGCTGAACGTGTACATCACGGCCCGCAACGCGCCGAAGGTCACCGTGAACGACCCGTGGGGCTATGGCCGCTCGCTCGAGTGGGCGACCAGCTGCCCGCCCCCGCGACACAACTTCACGTCGATCCCGCGTATCCGCTCGGAGTCGCCGGCGTTCGACCTCAACCACCCCGAGGTTTCGGGAATCATCGACCCTGCAGGCAACGCCACTGTCGGCGAGAAGGTGAGCAACCCCAGTGCGCTCTAACTCGATTATCTTCTGGATCCTCGCCGTCTTCTTCGCGCTGATGGCGGCGACCTACTCGGTCTGGTCGTGGATCTACTACGGCGGCCACATCGAGTGGGTGGGTACGGTCGCGCTGACCCTGTCGGCGATCCTCGGCGTGTTCCTCGCCTTCTTCCTGGGGCGCACGGCCAAGGGCTACGGCCAGCTGCTTCCCGAGGATCGGCTCGACGCCAACATCGACGACGCCGACCCCGAGATCGGTCACTTCAGCCCGTGGAGCTGGTGGCCCTTCTTCCTCGGCGGCGCCGTCGCCGTCATGGCGCTGGGCCTCGCGGTTGGCTTCTGGGTGGCGTTCATCGGCGTCCCTCTGTTGCTCGTCGCACTGGCCGGCTGGGTCTTCGAGTACTACCGCGGCAACTTCGCCCGCTAGACCGCTTCACACGAGCGCCCCTTCGCTTTGGCGAAGGGGCGCTTTCGTGCGTGGGCGTGCGGGGCGTGTGGGTGGTGCGGGCGTTCCGGGCCGCAGGTTTCCGCCCGCTCTTGCGCGCGCCGCGCGTAGAACACACGGTTCCGCGTACTGAAACAGCGCACGCGTGCGCGCGATCGAGGGTTCTGCGCGCGGCACCTATCTCGCCGGACACTGCGCCCGGGCCGCGGGGAGCCGTCAGCGGCGGGTGAAGGCGAGGACGTCGACGGAGACGGTGACGGATGCCGGAAGGTCGGATGCCGCCAGCTGCGCAGCCGACTCGGGGGAGCGCACCACGTGGTGCGCCGACGGGCCCATGCCCTGCAGCTGGCGGGCGCGCTCGGGGTTGAGCGGCAGCTCGTAACGCACGTGCTGGGCAGCGGTGGGAAGAAACCACTCGGCGAGGGATGCCTCGACCGAGCCGGCCTTGCCGTCCGGCACGTCGAGCATGCCGCCGATCGCGCGCAGCTCGGCAAGGTGGTCGGCTCGCGGCACGACGATCGCGAGAACACCGCCTGAGCGCAGGACACGGGCGAATTCGGCCGGATTCCTGGGAGCGAAGACCACCGTCACGGCATCCGCCACTGCATCGCGCACGGGAAGGGGAGCGTGCACGTCGGCGACGAGCCCGTCGACGTCGGGCCGGCCGCGCACCGCCCGGGCAACCGCGGCGGGGGAGAGGTCGCTGGCGAGCCCGCGCGCCTGCTGCCCGGACGCGGCGGAGATCGCGTCCAGAAGCCCGTGCAAGTACCACCCGGTGCCCGTGCCCGAGTCGAGCACCGTGCGGGGCCGAGACGGGCGCACGGCGGCGATCAGAGCGTCGCGGATCGGCGCATATGCGCCGGACGCCAGGAGGGCCTCGCGCTCGTCGAGCATCGCGGCGCTGTCGCCGACGACCCGGCTGCGCGGCGGCAGCAGGGTCACGTAGCCGCGCCGATTGACGTCGAAGCGGTGGCCGGACGCGCAGCCGAGCACCTCGCCTGCGGCATCCTCGATCGGCTCGAGGGCTTTAACGCAGTTCGGGCACCGCAGCCATGCAGCAAGAGTCTGCACAGACATGCGGTGCCCGAACGGCGGGTGCGTCGCGGACGCCTAGTGCGAGGCGCCCTCGAGCTCGGGGGTCTCGGCGCCGTGCCCGTGGTGCGCGGCAGCCTCGATCTCGGCCTGGCTGAGCGGCGTCAGGCGGTCCTGGAAGAACCAGCGCGACATCGCGGCGCGGAAGCGCGTGGCCTGCGAGATGCGGCCGCGCGAGTCGGGGCGCACGACCAGGGGCGCGTAGCCCTCCTGGCTGACCAGGTGCCAGCGCTGGTACTCGTCGACCGGCTGGTGCACCTCGATGAACTCGCCACCGGGCAGGCGCACGATGCGGCCGGACTCGTAGCCGTGCAGCGCGAGCGAGCGGTCCTTCTTCTGCAGAGCGAGGCAGACGCGCTTCGTGATGAAGTACGCCAGGATCGGGCCCAGGATGAGCGAGATCTGGATCGCGTGCGTCACGCCCTCGATCGACAGCTTGAAGTGCGTCGCGATGAGGTCACCGGACGCCGCTGCCCACATGGCCGCGTAGAACGTCACGCCGGCCGCTCCGATGGCCGTGCGCGTGGCTGCGTTGCGCGGACGGTCGAGGATGTGGTGCTCGCGCTTGTCGCCCGTGACCCACGCCTCGATGAAGGGATAGATCGCGACGAGCACGATGAACGCCACCAGGATGAACACCGGAATGATGATGAACCACGACCACGTGCGGTGCAGCCAGTACGTCTCGAGGTGCGGCGGGATGAGGCGCAGCATGCCGTCGGCGAAGCCGATGTACCAGTCGGGCTGAGTACCGGCCGAGATCGGCGACGGGTCGTAGGGGCCGTACTCCCAGACCGGGTTGATCGTGAAGAGCGAGGCGATCAGGACGATCACGCCGAACACGATGAAGAAGAAGCCGCCGGCCTTCGCCGCGTAGACGGGGAGGATCGGGTAGCCGACCACGTTGTTCTGCGTGCGGCCCGGGCCCGCGAACTGGGTGTGCTTGTGCACGACCACGAACACGAGGTGGATCGCGATGAACGCGACGACCAGCGCGGGAAGCAGCAGGATGTGCAGGGTGTAGAGGCGGCCGACGATCGCGGTGCCCGGGTACATGCCGCCGAAGAGCAGGAAGTTGATCCAGGTGCCGACGAGCGGGATGCCCTCGATCATGCCCGAGATGATGCGCAGACCGTTGCCGGACAGCAGGTCGTCGGGCAGCGAGTAGCCGGTGAAGCCCTCGGCCATGGCGAGGACGAACAGCGTGAAGCCGATCACCCAGTTGAGTTCGCGCGGCTTGCGGAACGCACCGGTGAAGAAGATGCGCAGCATGTGCAGGCCGATGGATGCCACGAACAGCAGCGCCGCCCAATGGTGGATCTGGCGCATCAGCAGACCGCCGCGCACCTCGAAGCTGATGTGCAGCGTCGAGTCGAGCGCGCTCGACATCGTGATGCCCTTGAGCGGCACCCACGGCCCGTTGTAGACGACCTCGGCCATCGACGCCTGGAAGAAGAACGTCAGGAAGACGCCCGTGATCAGGATGACGACGAAGCTGTAGAGCGCGACCTCACCGAGCAGGAACGACCAGTGGTCGGGGAAGATCTTGCGGCCGAACTCCTTGACGACGGCCGAGATGCTCGTGCGCTCGTCGAGGTAGTTGGCGGTGGCGCCGAAGAAGCCGTCGCGCTTGATGCGCGGGATGCTGCCGTCAGCGGACTCAGCGCGAGGGGTTTCGGTACTCATGAGTTGCGCTCCCAGAAGCTCGGGCCGACGGGTTCGTGGAAGTCGCTCTGCGCGACGAGGTAGCCCTCGTCGTCCACCGTGATGGGCAGCTGCGGCAGCGGCCGACCGGCCGGGCCGAAGATGACGCGCGCCTCGTGCGTGATGTCGAACTGCGACTGGTGGCACGGGCACAGCAGGTGGTGGGTCTGCTGCTCGTACAGGGCGACGGGGCAGCCGACGTGGGTGCAGATCTTGGAGTAGGCCACGATGCCGTGGTAGTTCCAGTCCTTGCGGTCGGGTGAGACGTGCAGCTCTTCCGGCTTGAGGCGCATGAGCAGCACGGCCGCCTTGGCCTTCTCGTCGAGCATGTCCTCGGCGTCGTTCAGCCCGTCGGGGATGACGTGGAAGACCGAGCCGATGGTGACGTCGGATGCCTTGATGGGAAGACCCGTCGGGTCCTTCGTGAGGCGGACGCCCTTCTTCCACATCGTGTACTTGAGGTCCTTGATCGGATCCTGGTCCTGCGGCGCGAGGCCACGGAACAGCACGACGGCGGGAAGCGGGAAGGCGACCAGCGCGCCGATGAGCGAGTTGCGGATCAGCGTGCGGCGGCCGAAGCCGGACTCCTCGTTCGCCTGTTCGAAGATCTCGATGGAGCGCTCACGGGTCTCGTCGGTGCCGCGCACGGGGTGGCGGATGTCGATGCCCTCGTGGTCGACCATGAGCTGCTTGCCCCAGTGCACCGCGCCGATGCCGATGCCGAGCAGCGCGAGCACCATGCCGAGGCCGATGAACATCGTGGACAGGCGCACGTCGTGCATGTTGCCCGACTCGATGGGGAAGGCGAGATACGCCGCGATCGCCCAGACGCTGCCGGCGATCGACAGGTAGAAGAGCGTGAAGATCGTGCGCTCGGTACGCCGGTTCTGCTTCGGGTCGGTGTCGGTCAGACGCGGCCGGTGCGGCGGGAAACCGGGGTTGACCGGAGCATCCGAGAGGATGACCGCGGTGCCGGGGTCACCGAGGCGCTCATCTTCGACCGGGTGCTCGAGGGCCGTCGACGACGTCTCGGTGAGCTCGACGCTCCCGCTATCGTCCTGTGCCATTGCTCTCCTTCTTGCGCTGCTGTTGTGTCGTCGTTCAGTCGTCAGTTGGTCTTCGCCGTGATCCACACGGCGAGGCCCACGACCGATCCGAGACCGAAGATCCAGAGGAACAGACCCTCGGCGACCGGGCCGAGGTCACCCAGCGCGAAGCCGCCGGGCGAGGGGTTCTTCTCGAGGTACGTCAGGTAGGTGATGATGTCGGCCTTCTGCGACGGAGTGATGTTCCTGTCGTTGAAGACGGGCATGTTCTGCGGGCCGGTCAGCATCGCCTCGTAGATGTGCACGGGGCTGACGCCCTTCAGCGCGGGCGCGAACTTGCCCTCGGTGAGCGCGCCGCCGGCGCCTGCGACGTTGTGGCACATGGCGCAGTTGATGCGGAACAGCTCGGCGCCCGCGGCGGCGTCGCCCGTGCCGTCGGTGTACTTCTTGGCGGGGACGGCGGGCCCGGGGGCGAGCGACGCGACGTAGGCCGCGAGCTCGTCGGTCTGCTTCTGCGTGAACTGCGGCGTCTTCTCGAGCGCCTGCGGGCCGTTGGCGGCCATCGGCATGCGGCCCGTGCCGACCTGGAAGTCGACGGCGGCCGCGCCGACGCCGATGAGGCTCGGGGCGACGGTGGTGCCGACGGCGTTCATGCCGTGGCACGTGGCGCAGTTCGCCTCGAAGAGCTTCTGACCGTCGTCGACCTGCTGCTGCGAGGCGGTGGCGGTCTCAGCCGAGGCGGAGGAGGTGGAGGTCGCGACGGCGTAGACACCGCCGGTGAGACCGAGGCCGATGGCGATCAGCGCGAGGGTGGCGAGGGGGTGACGGCGGCCGGTCTTGCGCTGGGCGGACTTGGTGCGTCCGCTCGTCGTCGGCTGGTTCAGCTTTGCCATGTGAGGGGGATCTCTCCGAGGTGCTTACTTGAGGACGTAGATGACAAGGAACAGGCCGATCCACACCACGTCGACGAAGTGCCAGTAGTACGACACGACGATCGCGGTGGTGGCCTCCTTGTGGCCGAACTTCTTGACGGCGAAGGCACGCCCGATGGTCAGCAGGAAGGCGATGAGACCGCCCGTCACGTGCATGGCGTGGAAGCCCGTGGTCAGGTAGAACGCGCTGCCATAGGCGCTCGACCCGATCGAGACGCCCTCGTGCACGAGGTTCGCGTACTCGACGATCTGGCCGCAGACGAAGACTGCGCCCATGGCGTAGGTCAGCGTGAACCACTCGACCATGCCCCACTTGGCGACGTTGAAGAAGCCGCCGGTCTTGCGGGCCTGCAGCCGCTCAGCGGCGAAGACGCCCGCCTGGCAGGTGAACGAGCTCAGCACAAGGATGATCGTGTTGCCCGTCGCCCACGGGATGTTGAGGTGAGGGGTCGAGGCTGCCCACAGCTCGGGCGAGGTCGAACGCAGGGTGAAGTAGATCGCGAAAAGTCCCGCGAAGAACATCACCTCGCTGCCCAGCCACACGATCGTGCCGACGGCGACGACGTTCGGTCGAGAGACGACCGGAGCCGCCTGCGGAGTAATGGAGGTGCTCGTCACAAACCCCATTATGTCCGAATCCCGAGAGGGCTCGCGCCCGTTAGGATTCTCGGCATGGCGGAATCCCTCACGTGGCCTGCGATCATCGGCTCGCTGCTCGAGGGGGAGGATCTGAGCATCACAGAGGCGACCTGGTCGATGGACCAGATCATGTTGGGCGCTGCAACGGATGCCCAGATCGCCGGATTCCTCGTGGCTTTGCGCGTCAAGGGCGAGACCGTCGACGAGATCGTGGGGTTCCGCGACGCGATCCTCGAGCACGCGAAGCCGCTACCGCTCGACCCCATGGCCCTCGACATCGTGGGCACCGGCGGCGATCGCTTCCGCACCGTGAACATCTCGACGATGGCATCCATCGTGTGCGCTGCCGCAGGCATCCCGATCATCAAGCACGGCAACAGGGCGGTGTCGTCGTCCTCCGGGGCGTCCGATGTGCTGGCCGCGCTGGGCATCGATCTGTCGCGCTCGCCCGAGGCTGTGGCCGAGACCTTCCGAAGGGCGGGCATCACCTTCGCGTGGGCGTCGCTGTTCCACCCCGGGTTCGGCAACGCGGCCAAGACGCGCGGCGACCTCGGCGTTCCCACCGTGTTCAACTTCCTTGGCCCGCTGTGCAACCCGGCGCGGCCCGAGGCGTCCGCCGTCGGCGTCTCGAACCTCGACAGGGTGCCGCTCATCACCGGCGTCTTCCAGACCCGCGGGGCGACCGCGCTCGTCTTCCGGGGTGACGACGGGCTCGACGAGCTCTCGACGACGGGCCACAGCCACATCTGGGAGATCAGCAACGGCCTCGTCACCGAGCACGACATCGAGCCGCGCGACCTCGGGCTGCCCCGCGCGTCGATCGCCGACATCACGGGCGGCGACCCTGAGCACAATGCGGCGGTCATCCGCCGCTTCCTCGACGGCGAACGCGGGGCCGTGCGCGACATCGTGATGCTGAATGCCGCCGCGGGGCTCGCCGCGTACCAGCTGGCGGCCGACCCGGCCCAGGGTGACCGGCCCATCCTCCACCGCTTCCGTGAGAACCTCGAGCTCGCCGCTGAGACGGTCGACTCCGGCGCCGCCGCGGCGAAGCTCGAGGAGTGGGTGGCGGCCGCCCGATGACGGGCGCGCGCGTGGGGCTCGTCCTCGTCTCTCACAGCTCCTTCGTGGCGCGCGGCGCCGCCGACATGGCGGCGCAGGTGGCCGGTGAGGTGCGGGTGCTCCCCGTCGGCGGGGCCGCGGGCGGCGGATTGGGCACCGATTTCGACAGCGTGCTCGTCGCGCTGCGCGCCGCGGACGCCGGAGCGGGAGTGCTGGTGCTCGCCGACCTCGGCTCGGCCGTGATGACCGCTGAGACCGCCATCGAGCAGCTGCCCGAAGACGACGCCGCCCGCGTGGCCGTCGCCGACGCGCCGATCGTCGAGGGTGCGGTGGCCGCAGCCGTGGCGGCGCAGACCGGCGCCGATCTGGGCGCGGTGCGCACCGCGGCGGAGGGCGCCGGAAAGCGCCCGCGACCGGCATCCGCCCCGCCGGAATCCGGGCACTACGCGCGCACCATGACGCTCGTCAACGACGACGGCCTGCATGCGCGCCCCGCCGCGGAATTCGTCAAGCTCGCCGCGACCTTCCCCGCCCGCGTCACCGTGAACGGGCGCGACGCGCGCAGCCTGCTCGCGATCCTCTCGCTCGGGCTGACGAAGGGAACGACCATCGAGATCGCCACCGAGGAGCCCGGCGGCCGCGCCGCGGTCGACGCGCTGGCCGCGCTCGTGACCTCCGGATTCGAAAGGCCCGCAGAGTGACCCGTCCCGAACTGAACCGCGACACGCGACTGTGCATCTCGCTCGCCGCGCGCCCCAGCAACCACGGCACCCGGTTCCACAACTGGCTGTACGAGCAGCTCGGGCTCGACTTCGTCTACAAGGCGATGACCACGAACGACATCGAGGGCTCGATCGCCGGTGTCCGCGCGCTCGGCATCCGCGGGTGCTCGGTGTCGATGCCGTGGAAGGAGGCGGTGATCCCGCTCGTCGACGAGCTGACGCCGTCGGCGGCGGCGATCCAGTCCGTCAACACGATCGTGAACGACGTCGTCGACGGCCGGAACGTGCTCACCGCGTACAACACCGACTACCTTGCGATCGAGCAGCTCATCGCGGCGCACGGGCTCTCGCGCGACGACCGGGTGCTGCTGCGGGGAAGCGGCGGCATGGCGCGCGCCGTCGCGAGCGCCTTCCGCGACGCCGGCTTCGAGGGCACGATCGCTGCGCGCAACCCGCTCGCCGGGCAGGGGCTCGCGGCTGAGCTCGACTGGGAGTGGGCGGAGTCGCCTGACGGCCTCGGCGCCCCGATCATCGTCAACGTCACGCCGATCGGCATGGCAGGCGGGCCGGATGCCGAGGCGCTGGCCTTCTCGGAGGAGCAGGTCGCTGCGGCATCCGTCGTGTTCGACGTCGTCGCACTGCCGGTCGAGACGCCGCTCATCCGCGCAGGGCGCTCGGCGGGCGCGCACGTCGTCACCGGCGGCGAGGTGATCGCGCTGCAGGCGGCGGCGCAGTTCGAGCTCTACACGGGCGTCACGCCGACGCCCGAGCAGATCGAGCAGGCCGAGGAATACGCGTCGCGGCCGTAGCCGCGCGTTCATGCAACGAGAGGGGATCGCAATGGGGCGAGCCAGGCTGGGCGTCGTGCTCGGCTATGCACAGGACTTCCTGCAGACGGCGGGCGAGGTTCCGGACTTCGAAGCAGCGGGGGCCGAGCTGTTCAGCGTGAGCGAGACGTACTCGTTCGATGCGATCAGCCAGCTCGGCTACCTCGCCGCCATCACGAAGACGGCGACTCTCGCGACCGACATCGTCCCGATCTACACGCGCACGCCCGCACTGCTCGCCATGACGGCCGCGGGGCTCGACGCGCTGTCGGGCGGCCGGTTCGAGCTCGGCCTCGGGTCGAGCGGCGCGCAGGTGATCGAGGGATTCCACGGCGTGCCGTTCGACGCACCGCTCGGTCGCACGCGCGAGATCATCGAGATCTGCCGTCAGGTGTGGCGGCGCGAGCCGCTTGCGCACGCGGGGCGCTACTACGAGCTGCCCCTGCCCGCCTCGGCGCCTGGCGCCGTCGGCGCCGGGAAGTCGCTGCGCCTCATCAACCACCCCGTGCGCCCGGCCGTGCCCGTGCACATCGCCGCCCTGTCGCCCAAGTCGGTCGCACAGGCCGCCGAGATCGCCGACGGCTGGACGCCCCTCTTCTTCCACCCCGAGCGGGCGGGGGAGGTCTGGGGCGAGGCGCTTGCCGCGGGCCGCGCCAAGCGCGCACCCGAGCTCGGGCCGCTCGACGTGCTCGTGCCGGTCGCGCTGTACACGGGGGAGTTCACCGAGTACGCCCTCATGGAGGTGCGGAAGCAGATCGCGCTCTATGTCGGCGGCATGGGCGCCCGCGGCCGGAACTTCTACTTCGACCTCGCGGTGCGCTACGGCTATGAGACCGAGGCCGCCGAGATCCAACGGCTCTTCCTCGCGGGGGAGAAGGACGACGCGGCGTTCGCGGTTCCCGAGGAGCTCGCCCGCGCGGTGTCGCTGATCGGCACGCGCGACGAGATCGCCGAGCGTGTCGATGCGCTGCTAGCGGCAGGGGTCACCACGCTGCTCGTGCAGCCCGCCGACCGCACGCATGACGAGCGCGTCGCGGCGATCAGCATGCTGCGGGGCATTCTCGACGAGTGAGCGCGTGCGGGCGGGCGCGGTCAGCCGCGCTGAGGCAGCTGCTGCAGCGCCCAGCGGTTGCCGTCGGGATCTGAGAAGGTGACGAAGCGCCCCCACGACAGGTCTTCGACGGGGCTCGCGTCGACGCCGTTCGCGACGAGGTGCTCGCGCGCGGCATCCGCATCGGGAATCACTACCTGAATGCCGCGCTGCCCGCCGACCGGCATGTCGATGCCGAGGCCCGTGCCGAAAGCGATGGAGCAGGCGGAGCCGGGCGGCGTCAGCTGCACGAACCGCAGCTCGTCGCTGACGCGCTGGTCGTAGTCGAGGTGGAACCCCACCTGGTCGACATAGAAATCCCTCGCGCGGTCGACGTCTGACACCGGCACGAAGATGAGCTCGATCTTCCAGTCCATCACAGGCCCTCCTGCCTTCCCGATTCAGACGCTAGGCCCAGCCACCGACATTCGGACTTGCGGCCGGGCCCGCCTAGTGCAACTGTGAAGTTGCACTAGGGGTCGAGGGGAAGGTCGCGGACATGACGGAGCAGCAACTTGCCGACGTCATCAGGCAGAGCATCGAGATCGCGGCGCCGCTCGACGTCGTCTGGCGGCTCGTGAGCGAGCCCGGGTGGTGGATCAACGACGGCGAGCTCGAAGAGCACGACATCACCACGACGACCGACGCAGACGGCACCGTGACCGCCGAGGTGCGCGGCCATCGCGCCGGCGTCTGGCGACTCATCGTCGTCGAGTTGCGCGAGCGCGAGTACGCCGCGTTCCGCTGGGCGCCGCACGCCGCGGGTGACCGCGATGCGCGCGGCGCGACGGGGTCGACCCTCGTCGAGTTCACCCTGCGTGAGGCATCCGATCACGTCGTCGTACAGGTGGTCGAGAGCGGGTTCAGTGCCCTGACGATCTCGCCCGAGAAGGTCGTGGCGAACTACGACGACAACACCGAGGGCTGGGCGGCCGAGCTCGCAGCGCTGCAGCGGGCGGCGGCGTGACGGCCGCGGTCGGCGCAGCCCCGGGCCGGGAGATCGCCGTCATGGCGGCGCTCGTCGAGCCGTCGAAGCGTGCCATCATGCAGCAGCTGACCCGAGGCCCGGCGAGCGCGTCGCGACTGGCCGAGCGGATGCCCCTGACGCGGCAGGCCCTCGTCAAGCACCTGGCCGTGCTCGAAGACGCGGGGCTCGTCGACCGCAGCCGCCGTGGCCGCGAGCACGTGTTCGCGGCGCGGCCCGAGGTGTTGGTCGGCACGGCGCGCTGGCTCGAGTCCCTCGCCGACTCGTGGCAGCGTCAGCTCGGAGCCCTGAAGCGCGCGGCCGAGGCCACGGCCCGCGAGCTCAGCTGAGCTGCGTGAGCGGCACCGTGGCCACGACCGCGCGGTGGCGGGCGTCGCCGTGCGGGCGCATGTCGACCACGGCGAGCTGCGTGAGCGTGGCGGATGCCCCTGGCTCGAGCCCGCCGCCGGCCTGCACCGTCACGTGCGGCCGGTAGCCGCGCGGGCCGACGTGGCTGAGCCTCACCGCGCAGGAACCGCCCGACGGCGTCGAGCACCTCGACGTGCAGCGCCTCGAACTCGGGGGTGAGCTCGATCGTCGTGACCGGAACGTCGCGGCGTCGGCCGAATCTCGCGGACCCGTCGGCGCGCGCGACGAGCGGGGCGTGGCCCGCGGCCGCGGCGCGGATCGCCTCCAGCACCGGGCCGGCGTGGGCATCCGTCTCGAACGGCGGTATCAGCGTGACGTGCGGCGGCCAGCTGTCCCGCCGGAAGCCGGCCCCGACCGCGAGCGGCTCGAGCGGCAGCACCACCACGAAGAAGCGCATCAGACGCGGGTGAGCGGGAAGCGCGGCTCGGGCGGCAGCTCCACGGCGATCTCGGCACCGGGCCGCACGGTTCCCGACCGCGAGACGATGCCCATGACTCCGGCGAGGCGCACGACGTTGCCCTCGTCGTCGGTGTGGACGAGCCGCTTCAGCAGCCCGTCCTGGAAGTCGTTGATCTGCTGGCACGGGTTGCGGAGCCCGGTGACGGTGATCGCCGCGTCGCCGATGGCGAGCCGGGTGCCGACAGGCAGGTCGAGCAGGGGGATGCCGCGCGTGGTCACGTTCTCGCCGAGCTGACCCGGCTGGACCTGGAATCCTGCTGCGGCGAGCTCGTCGAACAGCTCGGCGTGCATCAGGTGCACCTGCCGGACATTCGGCTGCGAGGGGTCGGCTCGCACGCGCGAGCGGTGCTGCACCGTGGCGCCGTAGTGCGCGTCACCGGCGACGCCGAGCCCCTCATGCAGCTCAATCTCGTCCACGTCGTGCTTCGAGAACGAGTGGGTCGGGCTGAGATGGACCGCGACGACACGCGGCGAGCTCTTGGTCATGACTCGAATCTAGGCTGGAGGGGTGGCCGACTCGAACCTCATCCGCGTGAGCGCGGTCGTCCTGCGCGACGACGCGGGCCGCGTGCTCACCGTGCGCAAGCGCGGCACCGCCCGCTTCATGCTCCCCGGCGGCAAGCCCGAAGCGGGCGAGACCGCAGCAGAGACGGCGGTGCGGGAAGCCCGCGAGGAGCTCGGCGTGCAGCTGGACCCGTCACTGCTCACGCCGCTCGGCGTCTTCCACTCCGCGGCTGCCAACGAGCCCGGTCACCTGCTCGAGAGCGCGGTGTTCACGCATCCGCCCATCGCGATCGCGGGCCCGGCGGCCGAGATCGCCGAATTGCGGTGGCTCGACCCGGCGGCCGAACTGCCCGGCGACCTCGCTCCGATGCTGCAGTTCAACGTGCTGCCCGCGCTCGCCGCGGGCTAGGGAACGATCACCACGCGCGCATCCGCCAGCGCGGGGTCGACGAAGGCGCGCTCGACGTCGGCCAGCGGCACGCGCACGGCGTCGATCGCGAACGCGCCGGAGGAGACGGCGTCGATCATGGCGGGCAGCTCGCCGAGGATCTCACGCACACCCACCGAGCCCTGACCGCTGCCGACGAGGGTGAGCCGCGCCTGGCGCAGCGCTGCGGAGGGGATCGCCGCGCTGGCGCCCCCGACGGACCCGATCTCGACCCACGTGAGCGGCCTGCTGCGATCGGGTCGCGCGGTGACGAGCGCCGTCATCGCGACCGCGGTGAGCGGCCCCCAGACGTAATCGAGCACCACGTCGACATCGGCCGCCTCGCGCGCGACGGCGGCGGCGATCTCGTCGTCCGTGCCGAGCAGCGAGATGGATGCCTGCGCGCCGGCCTGCACGGCGCGTGCGAGGCGCTCGGAGTTCCGCCCGGCGACGACGACCCGGCCGGCGCCGAGGTGCCGTGCGACCTGCACGGCCATGCGGCCCGCGGAACCGGTCGCGCCGATGATGAGCACGCTCTGGCCGGGCTGGAATGCGGCCCGTGCGCGGAGAGCGAGCCACGAGGACATCACGGGATTCACCGCAGCCGCGACCGCGACCGGGTCGGCCCCCGCGGGCAGCACGACGCTGCGTCGCGC
This sequence comes from Gryllotalpicola kribbensis, assembly GCF_039538245.1. Lineage (NCBI taxonomy): Bacteria > Bacillati > Actinomycetota > Actinomycetes > Micrococcales > Microbacteriaceae > Gryllotalpicola > Gryllotalpicola kribbensis. Next base: position 482,698 of record NZ_BAABBX010000016.1, on the reverse strand, counting down.
GTCGATGACGGTGCGCTCGGCCATGGCGCCGAGCACCGGCTCGTCGAGCACGAAGTACCTCAGGCGGCCCTCGGCGTCGCGCCCCACGCCGTCGACGCCGGGAACCATGGGCAAAGTTCCGGTGCTCGTGTAGTGCGACCCGTCGGCCTGCGAGCGCACCCGGCGGTGCAGTCCGGCGGCGAGCACGTCGACGACGAGTTCGCCGCCGCTCGGGGCGGCCGGCTCGGGGAAGTCGGCGCAGCGCGGGGGCTGAGAGAAATCGGTGACGACTGCGGCTTTCATGGCACACCTCCGGTTAGTTCGCGTTACGAATCAAAGTAGTTGGTGATGCGAACCGTGTCAACTACACTGGCCGCGTGGCTGCAGAACGGGAAGACCTCATCGACGCGCTCGCCCAGGTCGCCTTCGTGACGACGGGGGTGCTCAGCGCTGCGGCATCCGATCGCGATCTCTCACTCACTCAGGCGCGCGCGATCGGCATCCTGCGCGATCGCGGGCTACGCATGAGCGAACTCGCGCAGGTGCTGGGTCTCGAGAAGTCGACCCTGTCGGGTCTCGTCGTGCGAGCGGAGAAGCGCGGGCTTCTGCAGCGCGTGCCCGATGACGGCGATCGCCGCGCGGCGCTGGTCACGATCGCACCAGCCGGCGCGCGGCTCGCGCAGGAAGTGCGTGCGGACCTCGAGCAGGCGCTCGCGCCGCTCATCGGCGGCCTCGAAGAGGGGGAGCGGCTGCAGTTGCAGGCTCTGCTCGAGCGCATGATCGAGCATGCCGGCACGCGCCCCGAGACGCGGTCGTCGTAGGGGGCGGATGCCGGCTCCGCCAGGCCCCGCGGCAGCGATCGGAAAATCGCGTGTAACGCATTCGGGGGTCGTGGCAATGCACTCGTATGACGGCCGCCTCGGCCGCCGTAGGGGGAACGGAACGGAGGCATCCGACCATGCACCGACCCGGGAGGATCATCACGCTCTCAGCAGGCCTTGCCGTCGCCGCCGGTGGCGGCGCGGCCGCGGCGCTGGCCGCAAACGCGCACACGCCGAGAGCTCTGGTCTCTACGTCGGCCGAGGCGGCCGCGGCACCCGCCGCGGCGACACCGCTGCTCGCTTCGCCGGAGCGTCCGCGTGCGGACGCGCTTCGGGAAACGGGCGCCGCGGCGCCGCGCGCGCACCCCTCAGACCCGGCGCCCAGTCCCGCTCCGACCGGCGGGCTGGGCGCCCCTCTCGTCGTTCCGGCGATCACGACGGCGCGCGAGCCGTCTTCCGGTGGCGCGGCGTCTTCGGGGGCGGCGTCGACGGCTGCGGCGTCCGCCGCTCCGGCGCCGGTGTCTTCGACCCGAGCGAAGACACCGGTGAGCGCGGCGCAGCGGCAGGTACCGACCGGCCGCACTCAGGCCCCGGTCGTCGCGGCGCCGGCCCCGGCGAGGTCGCCGGCTCCTGCGCATCGGTCGTCGGTGCCGGTGCAGCGCGAGGCGCCGTCGAGCCATCGCGCGGGCGGCCACGCGGTGCCCGCGCGGCATCGTGCCGGCATCCAGAGCGACGGGCGCGGGGGTAGCGCCTTCGGTGGCGGCCGCCACTGACGTCCCTGAGTTCCGATCGGTGCTGCAGGTCGCGCCGATCGGAACCGATCTTGATAATCGGACCCCCATATGGGGGACAATAGGCAGCGATGCGACAGGGAGACGGGGGAGACGAGCTGTCGGGGCTGGTGGCCCGCGCGCAAGCCGGCGACCCAGCCGCGGTGGGCGATGTCATCCGCCGGGTCCGCCCTCGCATCTTCCGGTACGCAATGGCGCGGATCGGAGCCAGAGAGGAAGCAGAAGACGTGACGCAGGAGACGTGCGTGGCGCTGACCGAGGCCCTGCCGCGATTCGATGGGGACGCGAGCCGGTTCACCTCTTTCGTCTTCGGCATCGCGTCGAACAAGGTGCTGATGTCGCAGCGCTCGCGCGGGCGCCGCCCCGAGGTCGCGGTTGCGGATGTGCCAGACGTGAGTTCCGCGGCACCGGGGCCGCTCGAGCGGGCCGAGCGCGATGACGCGTTGCGAGGGCTCTTGGCGCGGCTCGACGGACTGCCTGACCGCCACCGCGACGTGCTGCTGCTGCGCATCGTCGCCGACTTGAGCGCCGAACAGGTCGGCGAGGCGCTCGGCACGACGGCGGCGAACGTGCGCGTGATCCAGCATCGTGCGCTGTCCACCCTGCGCGCCGGGATCACCGGGCGCACCGACGACACGACGGAGGGGGTGTGATGACCCCGGACGACGACGGCCTCGCGCGGATCGAGGCCGATGACGCCCTGCTCTCGGCCATCGCCGCCGGTGAGAGCACGGGGGAGGACCCGGCAGCGCGTCTGCTCGCAGAGATCGTGCTCGCGGTCGATGAACTCGCCCCTGACGGCGGTGGGGCCGAACCCCGCGGCGGCGGGGACGAGGGGCAGCGCCCCGGTCGCCGCAGCGGCCTGTGGGGAGTCACGCTCGGCGTGTCGATCGCCGTCGCCGCGAGCGGCGGCTTGAGCGCCGCGGCGACCGGCCGTCTTCCCGAGCCGGTGCAGCGCCTCGCGGCCGACGTCGGCCAGGCCGCACCGCCTGCTGCCGCGGCACCGGCCGAGGCGGTTTCGGCGGCCGTTCCTGCCGTCGGGGCCGAAGACCCCGAGCAGGGCTCCGGAGCATCCGAGCAGAGCGGCGCATTCCGCCGTGCATCGCGGCCTGACGCCGAGCGGGTCTGGTGGCCGGGGAACGCGCGCCTCCGCGCCGTTGAGCACCGAGCCGTCGAGCAGCGCGGCGCCGGGGGAACGGGCGTTGCCTCGGAGCACGGCGCACGGTCGCGCGACTACCCCTCGCGCGACAGCGATGAGCGGTCAGGAACGGCCGCGCAGTGGTCGAGCCACCCGTCTGCACCCGACACGGACGAGTCGTCCTCCCCGGCATCCTCGCCGTACCCCACCACCGGCGACGACACGGGCTACCCGACGCCCACGTCGTCCCCTGCACCGTCCGACGCGACCGATGCGGGCGACGGCGCGGCGGAGGCGACGGAGCCCGGGGCGGCGCCGACCGATCCCCGGACGCATTCTTCGAGACCTGGGCAGAGCGGATCCGGTTCAGCCGGCCCTGCGCCCCAGCAGACGACACCTCCGACGCCGGCGCGCGAGACGCCGGCGGCCGGGGCCGCCGCCCGCTCGTCGCAGCCGACAGGAACGCCTGCGTCGACGGGGCAGCGCGGTTCGCACGGGGCCGACCGTTCCGCCTACCATCGATGAGTGGGCGGTGAACTGGCGCGCGGGCTCGGCGCGCTGGTCAGCCTGATCTTCCTCGGTCTCACCTTCGGCTTCAGTCCGCCGCTGTACGGCGTGACCCTGCACCTGCTTGCACGCGGCGGCAGCCCTCGACGCTCGATCCTCTTCCTCACCGGGGGCATGGCGCTCAGCGCGACGGTGCTGCTGCTCGCTTTCCGCACCTTCGACCCGACCACCATCGCCCATCAGCTGCAGGGGCAGGTCGCACGGCTGCTCGTCCAGTCCGTCGTGGACTTCGTGGCCGGCGGTCTGCTGATCGTCGGGGGGCTCGTCTTCGGCTGGTACGCGCGCCGCTCGCCTCGCGAAGCGCCGCCCACCCGGGTGAGCGCCCGTGACGAGCACCCGCAGGCCATGCTCGGCGTCGGCTTCGCGAACACGGCGATCGGCTTCGTGCCACCCGTGACGATGTACGTCACCGGCCGCGTCATCGCGGGCGCGACCGAGCATCTGACCCTGCAGCTCGCGGGCTATGCCTGGTTCCTCTTCTTCGTCGTCGCGCCGTACCTGGCGGCCGGCTATGTGTGGCGACGGATGCCGCGGCTGTCGGTGCGGATGCGGCGCGCGTACTCGCGCATCATGAGCCGCGACCTGCGCCCGTTGCTCACCTGGGCGCTGATCGTCGGGGGATTGGTCTTCGTGGCGCTCGGCATCACGACGGCGATCTTCCGCCTCGGCTGAGCGGGCGCATGCCAATCTGGTAGCCGTGACGGAACTGCTCATCGTGATGGTCGCCGCCTTCGTGGCGATCGCCGGCGCGAGCGTGTTCGGCCCGCGGCTCGGCATCGCGGCCCCGCTCGTGCTGGTCGCGGTCGGGGTCGGGGCGAGCTTCCTGCCGTTCTTCGCGCACGTTCACGTCGAGCCCGAGCTGATCCTCGCGGGGGTGCTGCCGCCGCTGCTGTACTCATCGGCGGTGTCGATGCCCGCCATGAACTTCCGGCGCGAGTTCGGCGCGATCAGCGGCCTGTCGGTGCTGCTCGTGGTCGGCAGCTCCCTCGTGCTCGGAGCGTTCTTCGCGCTCGTCGTGCCCGGGCTCGGGTTCGCGTGGGGTGTCGCGCTCGGCGCGATCGTGAGCCCGACGGATGCCGTCGCGACGTCGATCATCAAGCGCAGCCCCGTCTCGAAGCGCGTCGTCGCACTGCTCGACGGCGAGAGCCTGCTCAACGACGCGACCGCCCTCGTCCTGCTGCGCACCGCCGTCGTCGCGGTGGCCGCGTCGTTCTCGTTCTGGGGAGCCGTCGGCAGCTTCGCCCTCTCCGTGCTCATCGCCAGCCTGATCGGGTGGGCGGTCGGCTGGCTCGGCCTGATCGCCCGCAAGCACGTGCGGCAGCCCGCGGTCAACACGCTGATCTCGTTCACGGTGCCGTTCCTCGCATCGGTTCCGGCAGAGCTGTTCGGCGCGTCGGGGCTCGTCGCCGCGGTCGTCGCGGGTCTCGTCACCGGCATCCGCGCGCCTCGCGACCTTTCGCCCCAGAACCGCCTCTCCGACTCGCAGAACTGGCGCACGGTCGAGCTCGTGCTCGAGGGGGTCGTCTTCCTCACGATGGGCATCCAGATCAAGCAGATCGTCGCGCGCGTCGAAGGCGATCACGCCGGCGTGCTCGTCGCCGTGGCCATCGCGGCGGCGGCGCTCGGGGTCACGATCCTGGTGCGCGCGGCATACGTCGTGCCGCTCCTGCTGGTGCTCGGGCGGCGCACGCATCGCGGCAGGCGCTCGCAGGACCGCCTGCTGACCATGCAGGACCAGCTGAGCTCGCCAGATGGCAAGCAGGAGGTGATCGAGCGCGCGAACACCCTCGGCCGCCCCGCCTCCGAGCGGCGACTCGACCTGATGGCTCGGCGCGTGGCCCAGCTGCTCGCCGACATCGACTACTTCCGCCGTCAGCCGCTCGGCTGGCGCGAGGGCGGCATCGTCGTCTGGGCCGGAATGCGCGGCGCCGTCACCGTCGCGGCCGCGCAGACCCTGCCTGACAGCACGCCGCAGCGCTCGGTGCTCGTGCTCATCGCCTTCACGGTCGCGGCGCTGTCCCTGCTCGTCCAGGGCGGAACGGTCGGCTGGGTGGTGAAGCTGCTCGCCCCAAGGCGGGACGAGGAGGCAGCGGCCGCGCAGGCGGAGGCCGAGCGGAACAGCATCTTCGAGATCCTGCGATCCAGCGCGCAGACGGTTCCCGACCTGCCGCAGCTCGAGGGAAAGCCCACGGCCGAGCGCTTCCAGGCGGCCAGGGCGCACCGCCTCGCCGTGATCTCGGCTCAGCGCGCCGCGCTCCTCGACGCGCGCGATACGGGCACGTTCGACGCCGACATCCTCGAGAGCGCGCTGTTGAACCTGGACGCGTCCGAGATCGCGATCGAGCTGCGCGGTACCCTCGCGGGCGCCACGGCGGTCGACGAGTGAGCTAGCGTCGCCGCGTCGGCCGCACCGACAGCGTCTCGACGGTGCCGCGCTCGGGCAGATCGACCACGAGCCGCACGGCGGCGGCCACGTCCTGCGGTGCGAGGAAGTAGTCGGTGTCGTAGTCCTCGCCGAGCTTGTCGGTGAGCGCGCGCTGCATGTCGGAGTCCGTGCGACCGGGGTGCACGCTCGAGACGCGCACGCCGTTCGGCCGCTCCTCTTCGCGCAGGGCATCCGTCAGCGCGCGCAGCGCGAACTTCGACGCGCCATAGACGCCGCCGCGCGGCCCGCTGACGAAGCCCGAGCCGCTGTTGATCGCGACGACGATGCCGCGCGCAGCGCGCAGAGCCGGAAGCGCCGCGCGGGTCAGCTCGGCGACCGCGAACACATTGGTGGCGAAGACGCGCTCCCAGGTAGCGCGGTCGGTGTCGGCGATGCGGTCGCCCGCCTCGACGCCGGCCGAGTGCACGAGCACGTCGAGCCGGCGGGGGAGAGGCGGAAGGTCGCCCGTGGCCAGGTCGGCGAGGTACCCCTCTGCGGAGGGAAGCGCCGTGATCACCTCGGCCACCCGGTCGACGCGGCGGCCGCCGACGAGGATGTGGTGCGTGCGCCCCAGCTCCTCGGCGATCGCGCGCCCGATTCCGCGCGTTGCGCCGGTGACGAGGGCGATGGGCAGTTGAGCGGATGCCTGGGCGTCGGTCATCCGTCGAGCCTAGCCAGCCGCCCCGCATCCCCACCCCGCCGGTTGCGCTGCTCAGATCCGCTTCGCGCTGCCCGGGCCCGAGCAGCGTCGAGAGGAACCGAGCAGCGCGAATAGGGAAGCATGGGGGTAACGGAAGAAAGAAGAAAGAGGAACGGCATGAGCCAGAAGATCGCACTCGTCACCGGCGCAGGGCGCCCCGGCGGCCTCGGCATGGCCACGGCGCGCGGGCTCGCGCAGCAGGGATTCCACGTGATCGTGACCTCGCGCAGCGACGCGCAGTCCGCCGCGCAGGTGCAGGCGCTTCAGGCGGAGGGGCTCAGCGCCGAGGGCTATCGCCTCGACCTGGGCGACCCGGCCGAGTTCGGGCGCGCCGCCGAGCGGATCCGCGCGGCGCACGGCCACCTCGACGTGCTCATCAACAACGCGAGCGTCTTCCCCGACATGAACACGGGTTCCGCTCTCGATGTCTCGATCGAGCATGTGCAGGCCGCGTTCGATGTCGACGTGATCGGCCCCTGGCTGCTCACGGTCGCGCTGCGTCCGCTGCTCGAGGCGGCGCCGGCGGCTCGCGTCGTGAACCTGTCGAGCGGCGCGTATCAGCAGATCACGTACCTCGATCAGAACCCGGGCGACGTCGGCGCCCCTGCGTACTCCTTCGCGAAGCACACCCTCAACGTTCTGACGAAGATGCTTGCCGCCGCGTTCCACGACACGAGCGTTCTGGTCAACGCCGTCGACCCCGGCCGCGTCGACACCCACCCCGAGCTCGGCACCGACGACGAGGATGTGCCGCCCACGGAGGCCGCGAAGTGGGTCGTCGCGGCGGCGACGCTGCCCGCCGGGTCCCCGTCGGGTGCGATCTTCGCCGACGGCGAGCGCGTCGGCTGAGCCGCTGACCGCTCAGGAGGCGAGGCCCTCGTCGGTCGTGAGCTCGACGGAGGCCCAGACGTCGAAGCGCGGAAGCAGCAGCCCGGGAGGCGAGCAGGGATTCGGCCGACAGCGCGATTCCTGCCAGCGTGTAGACCCCGTCGAAGACGAGCGCAGGCGGACTACAACCGGGAAGCGCGCGCCCCGTAGCGCAGCCCGTCGAGCAGCAGCCCGACCATGCGTGCGGCGCGCGACGTGTCGGTGCTGCCGGGCGGCGGCACCGACAGATTGGCGACGGCGCCGATCAGGTCGATCGCGTCGATACCGCCGCGCATGGCGCCCGCCGCTGCCGCCGCGTCGAGCAGACGCTGCAGCGCGGGGCCGGCGTTGCTCTCGAAGTACTCGCGCAGCCCGCTGTAAGCGGGGTCGCCCGAGTGCAGCGCCGCACCGAGCCCGTGCTTCGTGGCCACGAACTCCGTGTAGCGCTGCACCCACTGGCGAACGGCCGCATCGGGCTCATGCGTCTCGGCGAGCTGCGTCGCCAGGGCCGTGATGTCGTCGATCTCGCGCCGGAAGACGGCGACGATCAGGTCGGAGCGCAGGGGGAAGTGGCGGTAGAGGGTCGCCGTGCCGACCCCCGCGCGTGCGGCGATGGCGCGCACCCCCACGTCGACGCCGTGAGTCGTGAACTCCTCCTTCGCGGCGGCGAGAAGAGCGTCGACATTGCGCTGCGCATCGGCCCGAGGCATCCGCGGTTCTCCCTGACTCGTTGATAAACGGAACAATGTCCCATATAGTGAGGTGTATCGGAACGATGTCCCGTTTCCAATCGTCTCACGGCATCCGAGCGGATGCCACTAGGGAGTAGTCATGCAGTACCGCACCCTCGGCCGCACCGGCATCAAGGTCACCCCCTACGCGCTCGGCGCGATGATGCTCGGCTCGCTCGGCAACCCGGACCGCCAGGAGGGCATCCGCATCATCCAGCGCGCGCTCGACGGCGGCATCAACTTCATCGACACCGCAGACCGCTACGGCGACTCGGAGCAGGTCGTGGGGGAGGCCCTCAGGGGCCGCCGCGACGAGGTGGTGCTCGCGACGAAGTTCTGGGGCGCGGTCGATGACGACGTGAACCACCGTGGCGCGTCGCGCCGCTGGATCGTCCAGGCCGTCGAGCGCTCGCTGCGCAACCTGCAGACGGACTACATCGACCTCTATCAGCTGCACCGGCCCGACCCCGACACCGACATCGACGAGACCCTCTCGGCGCTCACCGACCTCGTGCGGCAGGGCAAGGTGCGCGCGATCGGGTCGTCGTCGATGCGCGGCTCCGAGATCGTCGAGGCGCAGTGGGTGTCCGAGCGGCGCGGCTTCGAGCGCTTCCGCACCGAGCAGCCGAACTACTCGATCCTCGATCGCGAGATCGAGCGCGAGATCCTGCCGGTCGCCCAGCGCTACGGCATGGGCACCCTGGTCTACAGCCCGCTCGCCGGCGGCACGCTGACGGGTCGCTACCGCGCCGGGCGCGAGAACGACAACTTCCGCTCGACCCGCACCGGGATGCGCCACTTCCGCGACGAGCGCCGGCTGGCCGCCGTGGAGCAGCTTGTCGCGCTGTCGGACGAGGTGGGCATCACGCTCACGCATCTTGCGATGGCGTTCGTGATCGCGCACCCGGGCGTGACCTCGGCGATCGCCGGGCCGCGCACGATGGAGCAGCTCGAGGACACGCTGGCCGGCACCGACGTCGCACTCTCTGACGAGATCCTCGACCGCATCGACGCGATCGTGCCGCCGGGGGAGAGCGTCGGGGCGATGGACATGGTCTATCGCGGCCCCGAGGTCGGCGACCCGCGCCTGCGTCGCCGGGTGCCCGGCGAGCGCTCTGCGGCCTAGGCGTTCTGCAAGACTTTCGCCCATGGACCAGGGAACGGCCGAGCGTCTGCGCCGAGAGTCGAGAGCACGAGCGGCGGCGCGCGCGCCCGGCCCCGAGGTCGCGGCCGTCGACGACCTCGACGCCGGGGGAGTGCGCGTGCGCCGCTATGCGGCTCAGCCCGGCGAGCCGGCCGTGGTCGCGGTCTACGCGCACGGCGGGTACTTCGTCGTCGGCGACCTCGATTCGCAGGATGCCTACTGCCGCCGTCTCACCTCGGCGATCGGCGGCGTCGTGTACTCGGTGGACTACGCGCTCGCGCCCGAGGCGCGTGCCGAGGAGTCGATCGCCGGTTTCCTGGCGGCCGCCAGGCTGGCCCACTCCGAGCACCTGGACGGGGCCCTCGTGCTGTCGGGCGACTCGGCCGGCGGGGCAATCGCGTTCGTGGCCGCGGCGCGGCTGCGCGACGAGGGGATGCCGGTCGCCGCGCTCTTCCTCACGAATCCGAGCCTCGACCTCAGCCTGGCGGTGGCCGATCGCACGGTCGACGGCGGCCCCGACCTCGACCTGCTCGCCGACGCCGTGGCCGCGTGGGCCGGGAGCGACGCCGCGGCCCCGGGGGTCGACCCGGCGAGGACGCCCATCGACGGCCTGCCGCCCACGCTCATCGCCGTCGGCACCCGTGACGCGCTGCGACCCGAGGCCGTGCACATGCACGAGCGATTGAGCGCCGCAGGCGTGCCGGGCCGGCTGATTCTGCTCGAGGGCGTCGGGCACGGATTCGTCGGCGGCGGCACCGTGGGCGACGCGGAAGCTCGCGATCAGGCGCTTGCGGCGCTCGGAGAACTCCTGGCGCGCTGACGCGTGCCGCCGGCCTTCATGCGCGCCGCGCGGCCAGCCAGTCCGCGAACTCCGTCGCGACGATCCGTTCGTCGTGCACGTCGGCAGCCTCCTTCGAGGCCAGCCAGCGGATCGGCGGGCGCATGACGTCGGGGGAGAGCACGGCGAGACCACCAGGGCGAGCCGTGCCGTCGAGCATCCCCGTCGCCGTCGCGCCGCCCGGCAGCAGGATGTTCGCCCGCACGGGAGTGTCGGCGAGGTCCGCGGCCATGATGCGCGCGAGTGCCTCGGCGCCGGCCCTCGACGGGCCGTAGGGGACGAAGCCGCGTCGGTTCATCGTGCTGTGGTTCATGCTGATCGTCACCACGCGTCCACTGCGCGCGTCGAGCATGCGGGGGACCACTGCCCGAGCGACCAGGAAGTACCCCGTCAGGTTCGTCTCGACCATGTCCCGGAAGGCGGCGGGCGCGACCTCCCAGAAACCCTGCGGCGTCGTCATGAAGTCGGGGTTCACCGTGCGCATTCCGATGCCGGCGTTGTTGACCAGCAGGTCGATCCCGCCGAGCGCGTCCCACGCCCGCGTCGCTCCGGCCTCGACCGACGTCTCGTCGCGGCTGTCCATCGCGATGCCGATGGCGTCGTTCCCGATGGTCGAGGCGACCTCGGCGACGCGATCCGCCGATCGTCCCGTGATCGCGACCCGAGCGCCGGCCTCGGCGAGCCCCGCGGCCATGGCGAGCCCCAGCCCCGAGGTTCCGCCGGTGATCAGGGCGCGCACGCCGTTCAGGTCTTCCATCTGCTCCGCAGTGCTCATCCTTTCGAGCCTACGTCCGTGCGTGCGCGGCGGGGAGCGGCAGGAATGGCCTTGTTGACATAACTGGCATTATCGGAGATCAGATCGGTTTGGAGAGGAGCGGCCGCAAACCAGGTGTCAGGCCGATGTGACGAGCGCTGGTCGCTGCGGGTCGGTGTTGTCGATCACGACGCTCGCCCGCGCGTCGCGCTGCAGGAACGTCTCGTCGAACACGACGATCGCGTCGGCCGGTGCGTCGGCGAAGCTCGGTGCGAGCTCGTCGGTCTCGAGGTCGTGCAGGCGCGCCGCGTACCTGAGACTGCCACCGGGCCCGAGCGGGTCGAGCGTGAGCCGCCTCAACGACTCGAAGTCGAACGCGTCGTCGTAGTAGCCGCGAGCCGAGTCTCTCCCCCGCCTGTGTCGAATTTCCCTCACATTATGGAATCCGTCTGGATCGAGATGGATGACGGGTCTGCCGCTCTCTGCCAGGAGCCGCGCTGCCGGTACGTTTGCGGCATGCCTCTCCCCTGGTCCGTTCAGATCCTCGCCTTCGACGGCATGGAAGTCCTCGACTATGCAGGCCCCTACGAGGTGTTCAACGTCGCCGGCGAGGTCACCGACCCCAGCGCCTTCGCCGTGGCATCCGTCGGCGTCACGCCGCAGCCCATCGGCCGGGGTGGCTTCGCCGTCGTTCCCGACTTCACGCTCGACGATGCTCCGCGCGCGGACATCCTCGTGATCCCCGGCGGGCGCGGCAGTCGCGCACTGCAGCGCGATGAGCGCGTTCTCGCGTGGCTGCGCGAGCGAAGTGCGGATGCCTCGCTGCTGCTCACCGTGTGCACCGGCGCCCTCGTCGCCGGCTCTGCCGGCCTGCTGGCCGGCCTCGAGGCCACCACGCACCACAGCGCCTTCGACGAGTTGCAGGCGGCCTCGCCGACGACCACGGTCGTGCGCGGGCGGCGCTTCGTGCGCTCCTCCGACCGCATCCGCACCTCAGCAGGGGTCTCGGCGGGAACCGATCTCGCCCTGGCGGTCGTCGCCGAGCTCGCGGGGGCCGAGGCGCACGCCGCCGTCGTCGACGAGATGGAGTGGATGTGGCAGGACCGCGCGTGACCTGCGCGGATCGCACCGATCGCCGCTAGCGTTCCGCACATGGCATCACGGCTCTCGGAACTGGTGATCAAGTGCGTCGATCCGCAACGGCTCGCGGACTTCTGGAGCGAGGTGCTCGGATTCACGACCCTCGACGATGACGGCGACGAGGTCGAGATCGGGCCGGCGAGCGGCTTCGGCGGCCTGCAGCCGACCCTGATCTTCAGCCGCAGCACCGACCCGAGGCCCGAGCGGCTGCGCATTCACATCGACGTGAACCCGACCGACCGCGATCAGGATGCCGAACTCGAGCGGCTCCTCGGCATCGGCGCCCGGCACGCCGACGTCGGCCAGACCGGCGAGGAATCCTGGTACGTCCTGCAGGACCCCGAGGGCAACGAGTTCTGCCTGCTGCGCCGTCGCCTCGACGACTGAATCGGCTCACTCCCCCGCAGTTCATCAGCGCGAAACCAGACCCTCAGCTAATCCGGAGGTAGTGGTTCCGTTTTGCACCTAGAGTAACCGGAGTATCAATCTCCGAATCAAGCTCTAGTCCTCGGGAGCCCTCTTGTCCGCTACCGCCACCGCGCCCACTGCGAGCGCCGACCCGCATGCAGAGCACCATCACTCGCGTCGCTGGGTCATCCTCGTCGTGCTGGCGCTCAGCCAGCTCATGGTTATCCTCGACTCCACCGTCGTGAACATCGCCCTGCCGACCGCGCAGAAGGCGCTCGCGTTCAGCGACAACGACCGTCAGTGGATCATCACCGGCTACACCCTCGCCTTCGGCAGCCTGCTGCTCTTCGCCGGCCGCCTCGCCGACCTGTTCGGCCGCAAGTGGGCGCTCATCATCGGCCTCGCGGGCTTCGCCCTGGCATCCGCCCTCGGCGGCTTCGCGACCAGCTTCGAGATGCTCGTCACCGCGCGCGTCATCCAGGGCGCGTTCGGCGCGATCCTCGCGCCCGCCGTCCTCGCCATCCTCACCACGACCTTCGTCGACGGCCGAGAGCGCGGGCGCGCCTTCGGCATCTTCGGCGCCATCGGCGGTGGCGGCGCCGCCCTTGGCCTGCTGCTCGGCGGCGTGCTGACCGAGTACTTCTCGTGGCGCGCCACCATGTTCGTGAACATCTTCTTCGCGATTCCCGCCCTGATCGGCGCGTTCGTGCTGCTGCGCCACAGCGCGAGTGCGCACCGACCGCGGCTCGACCTGCCCGGCGCCATCACCATCACCGCCGGTCTGTTCGCCCTCGTCTACGGCTTCTCGCTCGCCGACACCGACGGCTGGGGCGACGTCAAGACCCTCGGCTTCCTGATCGCCTCGGGGGTTCTGCTCGTCGCGTTCGTCGTCATCGAGGCCTACTCGAAGCACGCCCTGCTCCCGCTGCGCATCCTGCTCGACCGCAACCGCGGCGGCGGCCTGATCGCGATGTTCCTCGCGACGACCGGCATGTTCGGTGTCTTCCTCTTCATGACCTACTACCTGCAGTCGAACCTCGGCTACAGCGCGGTCAAGACCGGAGTCGCCTTCCTGCCGCTGCCGGCGGCCATCGTGCTGACGGCGGCGGTCATCATGCCGCGTCTGCAGCGCAGGGTGAGCCCGAAGATCCTCGTGCCCATCGGCATGCTCCTCGGCGCCATCGCCCTCGCCCTGCTCACGCGCATCGAGGTCGTCGGCGACTACGCGGCCGACGTGCTGCCGAGCCTCATCCTGCTCGGTCTCGGCATGGGCACGCTGTTCTCGATCGCCATGAGCATCTCGACGCTGCGCGTGAACCCCGAAGACGCCGGCGTGGCCTCTGCCACCGTCAACACGGTGCAGCAGGTCGGCGGCTCCATCGGGACCGCCCTGCTCAACACCATCGCGAGCACCACCATCACGGCCTACATCACCGATCACATCGCGAAGGCGCTGACCAAGCAGGCTCAGCTCGGCGTCCAGGCGCAGGGTGCGATCGAGGGCTACCATGTGGCGTTCTGGCTCGCGGCCGCGATCTTCGCGGGCGGCGCCGTGGTCACCGCGATCGTGCTGCGTCGCGGCGTGCCGGAGGAATTCGTCCACTCCTCAGGCGAGCCTGCAATGATTCACGCATAGCGATGCGACGACGCGGCTGGGAAGGAGTGACGAGTGTGACAAGCACTGCGGATTCCCCTACCCGGCCGCTTCGTCGTGACGCGGCGCGCAACCGCCGCCTTCTGCTCGACGCGGGCCGCGAGGTGTTCGCCGCGCGGGGCCTCGAGGCGACCCTCGACGAGATCGCGCACCACGCCGGAGTCGGCGTCGGCACCGCCTATCGGCACTTCGCCAACAAGCAGGAGCTCGCCGCCGCGATCTTCGCCGACGACTTCGAGCAACTCGCCGCTTCGGCGCGCGCGGCCCTCGAGGTCGACGACCCGTGGCAGGCGCTCGTCGGGTTCATCGAGACGACGGTGGCGAAGCAGGCCGACGACCGCGGACTGCACGAGCTGATGACCGCCGGAACCATGGCCGAGCAGCCGATTCACGTCGACGGCAAGCTCGAGACGATGCGCGACGCGCTGTTCGAGCCCGTCACCGCTCTCGTCGAGCGGGCGAAGAAGAACGGATGCCTGCGCGCAGACGCGGCCCCCACCGACATCGCCGCCATCCTGTTCATGATGGGCGTGAACTTCACCATGAGCGAGGCCGTCGGCCGGCCGGTCTGGAAGCGATACCTCTGGCTGCTGCTCGACGGGCTGCGCGCCACCCCGTGCGGCAAGCTGCCGGTCGAGGCGCTCGACTTCGACGAGCTGCAGACCGCGCTCACGGCCGCGAAGAAGCACTGACCCCGAGCACCTCTCGCACCCGGCCTGCGTTCCGCGCGAAGCCCTCGACGTCGTCGTCGCCCATGCGGGACTGCAACAGCACCGAGGTCGCCCCCGCTGCGAACACGTCGCGCACCGTTGCCGCGACGTCGTCGACCGATCCGACGGCTGCGTAGCGCCGCTCCCCCGTGAACCGCCAGCGATCGAACTCGGCCTCCATGCGCTCGTGCGCACCGTCGCCGAAGTCGGCCAGCAGGAAGACGGCCACCTCGAAGGCGCCGTCGGCGCCGGCATCCGCCCGGGCCCGCGTCGCCCGCGCGACGCTGTCGCGCACCATGCCTGCGCTCCAGCCGCCGGTGAGCACGATGCCGTCGGCGACCTCGCCGACGAGAGCGGTCGTCTTCGGCCCCTCGGCCGCGGCGAGGATGCGCGTCGGTGCTGCCGGCGGCCAGTCGAGCCTCACGCGGTCGAGGCTCACGTAGCGGCCCGACGCGGTGACCTCGTCGCCGGCGAGCAGCCGCCGCAGAGCCGGCACGTATTCGCGCAGCAGGGTCAGCGGCGAGGCAACGCGGGTCCCCGTCTGCCCCATCCAGCTCTGCACGCCGTGGCCCACGCCGAAGCGCCCGCGACCCGGGAAGAGGCGATCGATCGTGGCGAGCTCCATCGCGAGAAGGGCAACGTTGCGCAGGGGCATCGGCAGGATGCCCACGCCGACCCTGAGCCGCTCGGTCGCCGCGAGCGCCGCGACCAGCGAGGCGATGCCGCTCTCTTTGAAGCAGTCCTCCCACACCCACAGCTCGTCGAGACCGGCCTCTTCGGCGGCGACGGCCGCCGCGCGCAGCCGCTCGGGCGGCGAGGAGGGCTGGAAGATGATTCCGAGTGAGCTCATACCGCGAGGCTAGAGGCGGCCGCCGACAGCGGGTACCCTGCGCCCCATGGTCGAGCCCATCACCCCGCACGAGTTCCACGCCTTTCCCGGGGTCGAGGACTGGCGCATCCTCTCCACCGGCGCCGCGTGCTACTTCGCGACCGGCTCGTTCGCGACGGGCGTCAAGCTGCTGACGCGCATCGGCGAGCTGGCGGATGCCGCGAACCACCACCCCGACGTCGACCTGCGCTACTCCGGCGTGCAGGTGCGGCTGCGCACCCACGAGGTCGAGCCCGACGGCTGGCTGAGCGCCCGAGACGCCGAGCTCGCGGCGCAGATCTCGGCCGTGGCCCGGGAACTCGGCGCCGCCGCCGACCCGAGCCGGGTGCAGGCGGTGCAGATCGCCATCGACGCGCTGGACATCCAGAGGGTGCGGCCGTTCTGGGCGGCGGTGCTCGGCTACGCGCCGTTCCTCGACGAGGACGTCACCGACCCCGGCGGCTTCGGCCCCAATATGTGGTTCCAGCAGATGGATGCGCCCCGGCCGCAGCGCAACCGCATCCACCTCGACCTCTACGTTCCGGGCGACGTGGCGCGCAGTCGCATCGACGCGGCCGTCGCGGCAGGCGGCAGCGTCGTGCGCGACAACGGGCCGAACTGGTGGACGCTCGCGGACCCCGAGGGCAACGAGGTCGACGTTGCCCCGTGGCCCGACATCTCCTGAGGGCGGGCTACTCGCCCGCGAAGCCGGAGGTGTCGCCGACGAGGCGGGTGTGGCCCGCCGGCACCGGCTCGACAGCGGCGAGCGCGACCTCTGCGGCGAACTCGGCCACGTTGTAGAGCTTCCCGGCGGCCTGGCGGCGCGCCTCGATCGCGTCAGGGTTCATGCGGTTCAGCAGCGTCGCCGTGATCGTGCCCTCGATCATGTCGCCGGAGACGACGACGAAGTCGATGCCGCGTGATTCGAGCGCGGGAATCCGCTCGCGCAGTGCGTCCTCGCCGGCGCGCTTCGACTTCGCGACCGGCTCGTACTCGGGCATGGTCGGCGTCGTGCGGATGAAGTGCGCCTGGTGGCTCGTGACGAACACGACGCGGCCGCCCGCTGCCAGCAGCGGCAGTGCGGCCTCGAGCACCGAGACCTGCGCATCGCGGTTGAGGCGCAGCGCGTAGTCGTCGCCCATGCCCGCCTCCATACCGCCCGACGCGTTCAGCACGAGCAGGTCGAGTCCGCCCCAGGCGTCCTTCACCTGCGCGAACATCGCGGCGACCGACTCGGGGTCGGTCAGATCGGCGGCGACGACCAGCGCCTCGGCGCCCTTCTCGGCCAGCTGCGCCTGCAGCTTCTCGGCGCGCGCCGCCTTGTTGCGGTAGTTGATGACGACCTTCGCCCCCGCTTCGGCGAAGTAGGTGACCGTGTCGGCGCCGATTCCGCGGCTCGACCCCGTGACGAGCACGCGCTTGCCTGCGAGGGATCCGGGGGCGAGAGGGTTGGTCACGAGGAACTCCTAATGGGGGACGAAATAGGGTGCGAAGAAACCCCCATCGACCCTACCAATGACAGTAGGGTGAGCCTCATGGGTGGGTTCGAGTGGGTCGTCTGGGCCGCTCTGATCGTCGTGCTCGTGGCCATCGCGATGCTCACGGCCGAGATCGAGTTCATGTTGCTCGCCCTCGGCGCCCTCGGCGGGCTCATCGCCGATCTGCTCGGGGCGCCCTGGTGGCTCGCGACGATCATCGCCGCCGTCATCGCGATCCTCGGCACCTTCCTGCTGCGGCCGCCGCTGCTGAACGCGCTGCGCCGCAGCTCCGACCCGACGAAGAGCAACATCGACGCCATCGTCGGCACGACCGGCCAGGTGCTCACCCAGGTCACGCAGGCGGGCGGCCAGGTGAAGCTCGCGAACGGCGAGACGTGGAGCGCACGGCTTCGCGGCGAGACCGCGCCGGCGATCGGCCCGGGCGTGTTCGTGCGTGTGCTGGCCGTCGACGGGGCATCCGTCGTCATCGAACCAGAGGCGAGCAGCGCGTCGCTCGGCTGAGGCGGCGCGGAACAGACGTGACATGACAGAGAGGTCGGCATGGACGCAGGCGCAGTGACCATCGGCGTCGTCATCGTGATCGTCATCATCTTCGTGCTGGTGACGATCTTCCGGGCGATCCGCATCGTCCCCCAGGCGCGGGCGGGCGTCGTGGAGCGGCTCGGCCGCTATCACAAGACCCTCACACCGGGGCTCAACCTGCTCGTGCCGTACATCGACCACCTGCGGCCGCTCATCGACCTGCGCGAGCAGGTCGTGTCGTTCCCGCCGCAGCCGGTCATCACCGAGGACAACCTGGTCGTCTCGATCGACACCGTCATCTATTTCCAGGTGACGGATGCCCGCGCGGCGACCTATGAGATCGCGAACTACCTCGCCGCGGTCGAGCAGCTGACCACGACCACCCTGCGCAACGTGGTCGGCGGCATGAACCTCGAAGAGGTGCTCACGAGCCGCGACAACATCAACTCCCAGCTGCGCGTCGTGCTCGACGAGGCGACGGGCAAGTGGGGCATCCGCGTCGGCCGTGTCGAGCTCAAGTCGATCGACCCGCCCGCCTCGATCCAGGACTCGATGGAGCAGCAGATGCGCGCAGAGCGCAACCGCCGCGCCGCGATCCTGAACGCCGAGGGCACCAAGCAGGCCGAGATCCTCAACGCG
Source organism: Gryllotalpicola kribbensis (assembly GCF_039538245.1). Classification (NCBI taxonomy): domain Bacteria; kingdom Bacillati; phylum Actinomycetota; class Actinomycetes; order Micrococcales; family Microbacteriaceae; genus Gryllotalpicola; species Gryllotalpicola kribbensis. The sequence continues at coordinate 464,503 of NZ_BAABBX010000016.1, read as the reverse complement.
GAAGGAACGAAGCAGTCGGCGATCCTGCGCGCAGAGGGCGAGAAGCAGGCCGCGATACTGCGCGCAGAGGGCGAGGCGAAGGCGATCGACACCGTCTTCTCCGCGATCCACCAGGGCAAGCCCGACGACCTGCTGCTCGCCTATCAGTACCTGCAGACCCTGCCGCTCATCGCGAACGGGCAGGCGAACAAGGTGTGGATGATCCCCGCCGAGCTCACCAAGGCGCTCGACGGCATCGGGCAGGCGTTCGGCGCGAAGGTTCCCGGCGGTTCGGTGCCGACCGCGACGAACCCGCCGGCGACTCCGCCCGCCGCGGAGTAGCGCCCTGAGCGCCGGCGACTCGGGCAGCGGCTACTTCGCTCCCCCGCGTCCGCGCGTGCTCGCGCACCGCGGGCTCGCGCTGGAAGCGCCCGAGAACACCCTGCTCGCCTTCGCCAAGGCGCTCGAGGCCGGCGCGGTCTACATCGAGACCGACGTGCACGCCTCGGCCGACGGCATCGCGATCATCAGCCACGACCCCGACCTCAGGCGGCTCGCGGGGCGCCGCGAGCGCATCGATCAGGTCACCCGCGCGGAACTCGCCGAGGTCGAACTCGGTGACGGGGCGCGCTTCAGCACGCTCGCCGAGGCGCTTGGGGCACTGCCCGAGGCGCGCTTCAACATCGACGTGAAGACGAGGGCGGCCGCGGATGCCGCGGCCGCGGCGATCCTCGAGGCTCACGCCGCCGACCGCGTGCTCGTCACGAGCTTCGACGACGCGACGCGCCGGGCCGTGCTCGACGCTCTCGGCGGCCGCGGTTCGGTCGCGACCTCTGCGTCGCAGCGCGGCGTGGTCGGCGCGCTCATCGGGGTGCGCCTCGGCCTCGGCTTCATCGTGCGCGCGGCGCTCGCCGGTGTCGATGCCGTGCAGGTGCCCGAGCGGCAGGGGCCGATCCGCGTGGTCACTCCCCGATTCATCGCCGCGGCGCATCGGGCCGGCGTCGAGGTGCACGTGTGGACCGTGAACGACGAGGCAGAGATGCGCCGTCTCGTGGAGCTCGGTGTCGACGGAATCGTCACGGATCGCGCGGACCTCGCCCTCCGCGTTGTCAAGCACCTGGCAAACCCCTGAGTCTGCCGCTTCACTGGGAAGCTCATGGGACGCTTGGACGTTCCCACTTCATGAATTCGTATCGGAATTCGTATCGAGCGTGAAGGAGTCCCGAATGGCAGATCGAAGCCTACGTGGAATGAGGCTCGGTGCTCAGAGCCTGCAGACGGAAGAGGGCGTGAGCTTCTCGCCGCGCGCCACCCACACTTACGCATGTTCGAACTGCGGCCGCGAGACGACCATGGTGTTCGCCGCCGAAGCCGAGGCTCCCGAGACCTGGGAGTGCCGCTACTGCGGTCACGAGGCCACGCTGCTGGTCGACGACAAGCCCGTCGAGGTCGACCGCGCCGAGGCCAAGGCCCCGCGCAGCCACTGGGACATGCTGCTGGAGCGCCGCACCGAGGCAGAGCTCGAAGAGCTGCTGCAGGAGCGCCTCAACTACCTGCGGTCGCGCCGCGGCCAAGAGCAGAACGCCTAAGGCCGCCCAGCCATCGAGTAGCGCGCAGCATCTTGTGAGACGCCGTCCGCCGGAGCATCCGCCGGGCGGCGTCTTCTTTGTGCGAGTACGAGCACGAGGCATCCGACCAGCCCCGCTCCCCCGAGCGTCGCCGCGCCCAGCTCGATCGCCGATGCGAGGCGGACAGCGGGCGTGATGCCGTTCGAGAGCGGCACGTCCGCGACGAGGCGACCCGGTTTGTAGGCGGGGATCGCTGCGATCGTGTGCCCGTCGGGCGCGATCACCTGGCTCGTGCCGACGGTCGAGATGTTGACGACGGCGCGATCGGCCTCGACGGCGCGCATGCGGGCGATCGCGAGCTGCTGCACGTTCTCTTCGGTCTGCCCGAAGTCGGCGTTGTTCGTCTGCGCGAGGATGAGCTGGGCTCCTCCGTTGATCATCTGCGGGATCTGCCGGTCGTCGATGATGTCGAAGCAGATCGAGATGCCGGCCTTGATGCCGTCGATGTCGAAGACGTTGGGGCGGCTGCCGGGCGTGTAGTCGCGCTGCACCAGGTCGACGAGGCCGGGCGCGATGGCGTGGAACACGGAGCGATACGGGATGTACTCGCCGAACGGCACGGGCAGCTGCTTGTCGTACTGCGCGGTCTTGCCGTCGAATCCGCTCCACAGCAGCGAGGAGTTGAACGTCTTGGCGCCGTCCTGCGTGATGGCGCCGACGACGAGCGGAGCCCCGAGCGCGGTCGAGAGGGCACTGAGCGCGGAGGCGCTGCTCGAGTCCTGCAGGGGGTTCGCGTCGGCGGCGCCCTCTGGCCACACGACCATGCTGAAGGGGCCCTTGCCGAGGAGCGGCAGGCTGGCCGCGAGCTGCGCGTTCTCGACATCGCCGTACGCGTGCTTCTGGAAATAGCCTGCCGGTCCGTTCCCCTGCACCGCCGCGACCCGGGTCGTGCCGTGAGCGGCACTCGGCCAGCTAGGCACGGCCGCCACGGCCAGCACCGTGATGACGGGAATGAACCCGCGCGTCAGCGGCCTGAGGGCCGCCTCCTGTACGCAGGCGAGGGCGAGCGCCGAGATCCACACGAGCAGGAAGGTCAGCCCCGAGACGCCGACCCACGCGACCAGGTGGGTGAACGGGCTCGCCGACTGCGTGTAGGCGACGCGCCCCCAGGCGAAGCCCGTGAACGGCCAGTGGTTGGTCTGCAGCTCCCGCAGGGTCCACAGGCCCGCGAGGATCAGCGGCAGGGCAACGACCCGGCCGAAGACACCGGGCAGGGCGCGGGGCACCCAGCGGTAGGCGAGCGTGTAGAGCAGTGCCCCGACCGCCCAGAACGCCGCCTCGGTGATCGAGAGGGCGAGCCACGGGATGGGCCCGAGGTACAGCGCCGTCCAGTAGATGTCGGAGATGTAGAAGGCGAGCCCGCCGACGAAGCCCACGAGCAGCGCGCTCCACGCCCCTCTGCCCTGCTGCGCGAACAGCAGCAGGGCGACGGCCGGAAAGACCAGCGGCCACCAGTAGTGGTCGGGGAAGGCGCCGTCGAACAGCACTCCCCCGGCGGCGGAGCAGAGCAGGGCGGCCCAGAGCGGGACGCGGGCGGTTCGCTCAGGCATCCCTAGCCCACGCTCGAATACGCGACGATTCCGCGGCGCACGGCGTCGAGCGCCTGGCGCGCCGTGCGCCCCAGCTCGCCGTCGGCGACGATCGACAGCTGGTCGAGCAGGTCGATGGTCTGCTTCGCCCAGCGCACGAAGTCACCGGCGGCGAGATCGGCCTGCTCGAGAACCCACTCGAGGCTCTGGCCACGAGCCCACGAGTGCATCGCCGGGGCGAGCCCGATCGACAGGGGGTCGCTGCCGGGCAGCCGGTGCTCGCGCTCGAGGTCGTCGAGCTCGGCCCAGAGCTTCTGCGTCGCATCGAGCGCCTGGCGGAAGCGGCCGCGGGGCAGCAGATGCTCGGGCGGGTCGACTTCGTCGCGGCGCGGCTCGAAGACCAGCGCGCAGGCCATGGCGGCGAGGCTCGGGGCATCCAGCCCGTCCCAGAGGCCGTGCCGCAGGGACTCGGCGACGAGCAGGTCGCGCTCGCCGTAGATGCGCCTGAGGCGCCTGCCGTGAGGCGTCAGCACCGCCTGCCCGTCGTCGCCGACGCGCAGGTAGTCGATCGCGATGAGCACCTCGCTGACCCGATCGAAGACGCGGGCGACGGCGCCCGTGCGGCTGCGGATCTGCGAGTTCAGCTGGTCGGTCTCGCGCTTGAGGCGCCACCACCGCTCCGCCCAGCGGGCGTGCTGCTCGCGCTCGGCGCAGCCGTGGCAGGGGTGGCGCCGCATGCGCTGTCTGAGGTCGGCGAGCTGGCGCTGCACGCGTGTCTTCGCGGCGGCCGACTGCCCCTGCATCCTGCTGTTCTGCTTTTCGAGGTCGCTCACCTGGCGGCGGAGCGCAGCGTATTCGGCGAAGTCACCGAGGTGGCACTCCATCGCCGTGGCATAGCCGGCAAGGGATTCCTCGCGCTTGCGGACCGTGCGCGCGAGGTCGACGACCGCGCGGTCGGCCTGGAACTGCGCGAACGACGACTCGAGGATCTCGCGCGTGCGCTCGCGCCCGAACTGCTCGATCAGGTTCACGGCCATGTTGTAGGTCGGCCGGAAGCTCGAGTTGAGCGGGTAGGAGCGGCGGGAGGCCAGTGCGGCGACGGCCTGGGGGTCCATCCCGTCCACCCACTGGATGACCGAGTGCCCTTCCACGTCGATGCCGCGCCGACCCGCTCGGCCGGTGAGCTGGGTGTACTCCCCCGGCGTGATCGGCACGCGCGCCTCGCCGTTGAACTTCTCGAGCTTCTCGAGCACCACGGTGCGGGCGGGCATGTTGATGCCGAGCGCGAGCGTCTCGGTGGCGAAGACGACCTTGACCAGCTTGCGCTGGAAGAGCTCCTCGACGACCTCCTTGAAGGCGGGCAGGAGCCCCGCGTGGTGGGCGGCGACACCGCGCTGCAGGCCCTCGAGCCACTCCCAGTAGCCGAGCACCGCGAGGTCCTCGTCGAGCAGGGTCCTGGTGCGCTCCTCGACGACCTGCCGGATCTCCTCGCGCTCCCACGCCTCGGTGAGGCGGATGCCGGCGCGCAGCACCTGCTTTACCGCCTGATCGCACCCGGCGCGGCTGAAGACGAAGAAGATCGCCGGAAGGAGACGGCGGCCGTCGAGCATGCTCACGACCTCGGAGCGGTCGAGGCGGAATCCGTGCCCGCTGAACCGCCCGCCGTGACGGCGCCCGCGGTCGGCTGCGGCGCGCCCGCCCGAGGGGCGGCCGCCGGTGCGGGCGAGCTGCACGAGCTCGGGGTTCACCTTGACGGCGGAATCGCGCCCAGCGCCCTCGAACAGGTCGACCAGCTTCGAGCGGACGAGCACGTGCTGTTCGAGCGGCACCGGCCGCTCCTCCGAGACGATGACGTCGGTGTCGCCGCGCACGGCCTGCAGCCAGTCGCCGAACTCCTCGGCGTTGCTCACCGTCGCCGAGAGGGAGACGAGCCGAACCTGCTCGGGCAGGTGGATGATGACCTCTTCCCACACGGCCCCGCGGAATCGGTCGGCCAGGTAGTGCACCTCGTCCATGACGACATAGGCGAGCCCCGGCAGCAGGTCGGAGTCCGCGTAGAGCATGTTGCGCAGCACCTCGGTCGTCATTACGACGATCCGCGCACGCGAGTTGACGTTGGTGTCGCCCGTCAGCAGGCCGACCTCGTCGCTGCCGTAGCGCTCGGCGAGCTCGTTGTACTTCTGGTTCGACAGCGCCTTCATCGGCGCCGTGTAGAACACCTTCTGCCCGGGCGTCGACATGGCGAGGTGCACCGCGAACTCGGCGACGGCCGTCTTGCCCGCGCCCGTCGGTGCGGCGACGAGCACGCTGCGCCCCGCCTCGAGGCTCGCGCAGGCGTCGAGCTGGAACGGGTCGAGGTCGAAGCGCAGCAGCGACCGGAATTCGTCGAGCTGGGGCGACCGGGAACGGGCCCGGGACGCCGCATACCGCTCGGACGGCGAGAGCTGGTCGGTCACGTGCTCAGAGTACGTGGTCTCCATTCGGCTTCGCCGAGTCGACCCGCGCGCGGCTTCGCCGAGTCGACCCGCGAACGGCTCAGGCGAGCTCGGCGTCGAGCTGCTCGGCCGCGCGGCTCTTGCGGCGATCGTGCAACCAGGCGAATCCTGCGGCCGCGAAGTACAGCACGATGAGCGGCACCGCGAGGATCATCATCGAGACGACATCGGTCGACGGCGTCGCCAGCGCCGCGAACACGATCGAGCCGAGGATCGCCCAGCGCCACGCCTTGAGGATCGCGGCGGCGGACATCACGCCGATCATGTTGAGCAGCACGATGAACACCGGCGTCACGAACGCGACGCCCACTGCGAGCACCAGCTTCAGCACGAAGGTGAAGTAGTCGCTCGCGTTCAGGATCGTCAGGTTGTCGGACGGGGCGAAGCTCGCGAAGAGCGTCACGATGTGGGGCGTCACGTACCAGCCGAAGACGCAGCCGCCGAGGAAGAGCGGAACGGCCGAGAAGAAGAAGCCGAAGATGTAGCGCTTCTCTTTGCCAGTGAGGCCCGGCGTGAGGAAGGCGAAGATCTCGTACAGCCACAGCGGTGACGAGATGACGATTCCGATGTACAGCGTCAGCTGCATCCTCAGGTCGAACGCGGCCGTGAGGGTCGGGAAGTTGATGTGGGCGTTCTGATGCTTCGCGATGTCATCGATGACGGCGGTCAGGGCGCTCCAGACGAAGGGCTCGAGGAACCAGCCGATGATCGCCGCCACGATCACTCCGATGGCGGCGATCATCGCGCGGTTGCGCAGCTCGATGAGGTGCTGGCCGAGCGACATCCGGCCATCGGGGTCCTTGGCGGCGCGCCCGGCCTTTGCGGCGGTGGCGCTCACGGACTACTTCTTGTCGTCAGCGGCGGTGCTGGAAGTGGTCTTGCGCTCGGCGGCAGCCTCGTCCTCGGCGCTCGGCTCGTCCTTCATCGTCTTCACCTCGCGGCGGAAGATGCGGACGGACTGGCCGATGCTCTTGGAGACGGCAGGGAGCCTCGTTGCTCCGAACAGCAGCACGATGATCACCAGGATGATCAGCAGATGCCATCCGCCTAGGTCGCGGAGAAAGCCCATTGTTGTTCCTTGTTTAGCGGGATTGTGAGGATGCCTGGTGCGGGCATCCCGTGCAGTCTAACCATCTTCTGCGCGAGCGTTTCGATAACGTTCGACACCTGCGGACGCCCAGTCGGCGACGGCTCGACGCGCCTCGGGCGGCGCGACCACGGTGAGCAGCCCCGCCATGGCGGCGACCAGCCGTTTCAGGCTGTGGAAATGAGCCACCCGGATGCTCGTGCGCACGAAGCCGTCACCGTCGGGCACGAGCTTCGAATCGTCTGAGAGATACTCGGCAAAGCCGGGGATCGCGCTCGTCGCGAGCCGCACCTCGACCACGAGGTCGTCGGCGCTCGGGTCGAACAGGGTCTCGGAGAGGGCGATCTCGTCCGGCGTGTGCTCGGCGGGGGCATCCGTCGCCGTCAGGTTCTCCATGCGGTCGACGCGGAAATTGCGCAGATCCTGGCGCAGGTGGCACCAGCCGCGCAGATACCAGACGTCGTCGCGGCTCTCGAGGCGCAGCGGATCGACGGGGCGGCGCTCGCGCGCGCCGCGCGCGCTGAGGTAGTCGAATTCGACGCGGACGCCGGCGGCCAGCGCACCGCGGACGACCTCGAGCGCGTCGTCCGCCACCCCGCGGTCGATCGCGACGGCGGGCGGCGTGGCGGACGCGCCGCGCGAGAGCTTCGCGATCAGCCCCGCGAGCGCCTCGGTGTCGGCCGTTCCGGGGATCGCCTGCAGGTACTGCAGCCCGGCGATGAGGGCCGCGGCCTCGCGGGCCGAGAACCGCGGGGCGTCGTCGATGACCACGCGGTTCGTGATGTAGATGCGGCCCTCGTCGTCGAGCGCGTCCCAGTCGATGTCGAACAGGTCCTCGGGGCCGTAGGTCTTCGTGGCGCCGGGAACGCCCATGCCGGTGATGCGCTCGACCTGGGCCTGCATCTCGGCCGGCGTCAGACCGAAGTGCTCGGCGGCCTCGGCGACGGGGACGCCCGGGTGGTCGATCAGGTAGGGCACGACCGAGAGCAGGAACGCGAGCCGGTCGGACGCGAAGGCAGGGCGGGGGCTCATGCGGCACCGCCCGCCGCGGCATCGGCGTCGCGGTGCGCCCACTCGGTCGCCTCGAGGCGCGAGACCACGGCCTGCTTGAGGTGGTCGGGCTCGAGAACCGTCACCTCGGGGCCGTAGCCGGCGAGCTCGTCGGCCAGCAGCGACAGATCGCTGTAGTGCACCACGAGGAGCCGTCCGTCGGCCGTTCCGCCGTAGCGGCGCGCCAGGCGGATCGCGGCGTCGCTGCCCGGCTCGACGGCCACCGTCGCCGTGTTGCGCTGCCAGAGGTGCTCGAGCTCGCGCAGCGCCTCGGCGCTGTGGTCTCCGGGCGGCGGCTCGAAGCGCTCGCGGGTGAAGGTCACCTCGCCCACGATGCGCGAGAGCAGGAAGGTCAGCTTGTGGTCCGCGTAGTCGAGCCCCATGAACAGCCACCGGCCCCGGAACTGGAACAGGGCGAGCGGCTTGATGGTATGCGTGCGGGCGACCGTGCGGCCGGGGCGCAGATACGGGAAGGACACGGCCTCACGCCGCTCGATCGCCTGCGTGAGCGGGCCGAACGCGGGCTCGAGCTGCTTGAGCCGCGGGGCGTAGCCGAGCATCGGCCCGTCGGGCTCGACGCCCGCGGCGCGCAGCTTGATCATCGCCCGGCGCATGTCGCCCGACAGGGACCCCTCACGCCACACCGTGCCCGCGAGCTGCAGCAGCGACAGCTCGGTCGGGGTGAACGCGATGTCGCCCGGCAGCTCGTAGTCGCCCTTCGAGACGCGGTAGCTCTGCAACTGGTTGTTGCCCGGCTGCCCCGGGGCGTCGACCGTCTCGAGCGGCACGCCGAGCTCGCGCAGGGTGTCCTTGTCGCGCTCGAACTGGCGCTCGAGGTTCGCGTTGTCGCCGTTCGGCACGTACTTCTGGTGGTACCCGTCGACCGTCGACAGGATCTGCTCTTTGGTCAGCCCCTGCTCGGTCGCGAGCAGGGCGAGCACAAGCGCGAACTGCCGCTCTTCGGGCGGGACGATACGGGGCACTGAGCCAGTCTAGGAAGCCCCGCGCACCTTCCCGCGCATTTCCCGTCGCCTACTGCTGGGCGGTGCCGGGCAGGCGCCCGAGGATGTCGACGACGGTGGCGGATGCCTGCCCCGAGTCGCTCTTGCTCGCGGGAAGCAGCACGATGATCTGCGAGCCGACCTTCTTGCCGATGAGCGCCTGCGACAGGGCGCTGCCGTCGCTGAGTGTCTGCGCCGTCGCCGACCCGTTCTCCCACGTGCCGGACGCGGTCTGCGGGTCGGACCAGTTCACCGTCTGCGTCTGCACGATCAGCGAGTCGGACTTCTTCGCGACCGCGCCGTCGCCCTGCTTGAGGACGGCGGTCTTGACCTTGGTCGGCTCGTCGTGCGAGCCGAGCACGATGCCGGGCTGACCGTTCGGGGCGAGCACCACGGTCGGGAAGCCGGGGGTGGCGGCGCGCCTGCTGCCCGTCGCCCGGTCGGGGTAGGCGCTCGAGATGTCGACGATCGCGGCCAGCGAGTCGCCGGAGGGCGCGTTGAACAGCGCGGCCTCCTTCGGCGGGAGCACCACCGCGAGACGCGATCCGACCGTGGCGCAGCTGATCGCGTCGGCGAGGCCGGCGCCCAGCGACTTCGACGTCACCGGCACGAGGTTGGCGGAGGTCTGGGCGCCGAGCTGACCCGTCGCACCGTCGAACAGCGTGAGATAGACCTCGGCGACGCCGCCGGTGCCGACCTTCTTCCCGTCGCCCGTGATGAGCGTGGTCGACTGCGCCTTCTTCACGTTCAGCGGCGACGGCACCTTGGCCTCTGGGTCCTTGCCGAAGGCGCCGGTGGCACGGATGGACTCGGAGCCGCCGCCGCTCTTCACAGTGCAGTCGGAGGACGCGCCGACGGTGCTGCTGCTGCAGCCGGTGAGGGCTGCGCCGGCGATGACGGCGAGGGCGATCAGGGCGGGGAGCGTACGGCGCACGGGTGCTCTTTCGACGGTGGGCGGCGGGGCGGACGACACTCTAGTGGAGCAAGTTATGGCGTCTCTTCGGAAGGCGGCTCCGGCGAGGCATCCGCGCCCGCCTCTGCTGCGCCGTCGCCGGCGCGCGCTTCCGCGATGCGCTGAGCCTCTCTGGCCTTCTTGCGCAGGATCTTGGCGCTCTTGCCGCGCTCGCCGAGAGCGCCGGGGGTCCACAGCTCGACGTCCTCGTCGGAGTAGCTCTTCTTGCTCGCGCGGCGCTTGAGCTCGGGCAGTTCCGCCCCCGGTGAGAGCCGGCGCGCCGTGATCAGGAAGCCCGTGTGGCCGACCATGCGGTGGTCGGGGCGCACCGCGAGGCCCTCGACGTGCCAGCCGCGCACGATCGTCTCGTCGGCGTCGGGGTGCGTGAAGTGACCTGTGTCGCGGATCGCCTCGGCGACGCGGCTGAGCTGCGTGACGGTCGCGACGTAGCAGAGCAGCACTCCCCCGGGCTTGAGGGCCCGTGCGACCGCCTCGAGCGGCTCCCAGGGGGCGAGCATGTCGAGCACGACGCGGTCCACGGTCCCTTCCGCGAAGACCTCGGGAAGGGCATCCGCCAGGTCGCCCACCGTGATGTCGAAGTTCGCGGGACGGTACCCCAGGAACCCCGCCACGTTGCCCATCGCGATGTCGGCGAACTCCTGGCGGCGCTCGAAGCTCGCGAGGCGCCCCTCGGCGCCGATGGAGCGCAGCAGCCACAGCGAGAGCGCCCCGGAGCCGACGCCCGCCTCGACGACGGTCGCGCCGGGGAAGATGTCGGCCCTCGCGAGGATCGCCGCGGCGTCCTTCGGGTAGACGATGGCGGCGCCGCGCGGCATCGACATCACGAAGTCCTTCAGCAGCGGGCGCAGCGCGAGGTGCAGGGCGCCGGTCGAGTTCGCGACGACCGTGCCGTCGGGCTGGCCGATGATGTCGTCGTGCGCGATGAAGCCCCGCTCGGTGTGGAACTTCTCGCCCGGCTTCAGCGTGATCGTGTTCATGCGGCCCTTGGGGCCCGTGAGCTGCACGCGGTCGCCGGCGCGGAACGGGCCGCTGAAGGCGAGTGTGCTCGTGGGGACCTGGGTCTGGGGCTGCGTCTGTTCGCTCTGGTCGCTCATGCCTGTGGTGCCTGCGGTGCTTTCTGCGCGGCCAGCGCGCGAAGGTCGGCGAGGGTGCGCCCCTCGAGCGTCGGCCAGATGGTGTGGTCGCCGGTTTCCGGGAGAGGCACGAGGTGCGGCACGCCGATCGCGATCGTGCCGGCCGCGACCGCGGCGGCGAGGCCGCCCAGCGAGTCCTCGATGGCGACCGAGGCGGATGCCTCGACGCCGAGGCGCTTCGCCGCGGTGAGGTACGCCTCGGGGTGCGGCTTCGGGTGCTCGACCTCGTCGCCGGCGACGATGATGTCGAACGGGTCGAACGGAATGTAGCTCGCGATCTGCTCGGCCATGCGGCGGAACGACATCGTGACGAGCGCGGTCGTGACACCGGCTTCGCGGATGCCGCGCAGCAGCTCCTGCGCGCCGGGGCGCCACGGCACTCCGTTCTCGGCCAGCTGGGCGGTGACCCGGTCGGTCAGCCGGTCGATGATCGTCGCGATGTCGAGATCGACACCGCGGGACTGCAGCACCGCGGCCGAGACCTCGAGGCCGTTGCCGACGAGCGCGAGGCCGTCGTCGTGCGTCCAGGTGCCGCCCCAGCTGTGCACCAGTTCCGTCTCGGCCGTCATCCAGTACGGCTCGGTGTCGACGATGGTGCCGTCCATATCGAAGAGGACGGCCGCTGGGAGCTGGGTCACGGGTCTCGAGTCTATCGGGGGCCTGTTGCGCCCCCGGGCCTATCCTGGTGTGACGCTGACCGCAAGCTAGGAAAGGCGAGGTGGCGTTTGACTGACGGCACTGACGGCACTGGTGGCAAGGGCGTCCTGAGCGGCCGCATCCTGGTCGTGGCCTTCGAAGGCTGGAACGACGCGGGCGAGGCGGCGACCGGCGCGGTCAGAGCCCTCAAGGACGTGCTCGACGTCGTGCCGCTGCACGAGATCGACCCCGAGGTGTTCTACGACTTCCAGTTCACCCGGCCCATCTCGAAATTCGACGACGACGGCAAGCGCATCCTGCAATGGCCGGGCGCGGTGCTCTATGGCCCGTCCGAGCCCGGGCGCATGCCGCGCGAGCTCGCCGAAGACGCCGAGCTCGCGGTCACGGGCGACAACGCCGGCAACATCTACCTGCTGCTCGGCACCGAGCCGTCGCGGGCGTGGAAGGCCTTCGCCGGGGAGCTCATCGACGCCGCGCTCGCCGCGGACATCGACGCAATCGTCTTCCTCGGAGCGCTGCTCGCCGACGTGCCCCACACGCGCCCGATCTCGGTCGGCGCCACGAGCGACAACGCGTCGGTGCGTCGCGAGCTGGGCTTGGAGCGGTCGAGCTACGAGGGGCCGACCGGCATTCTGGGCGTCCTGGGCCATGCGGCCGAGGCGGTCGGCATCCCGACGATCTCCATCTGGGCGTCCGTGCCCCACTACGTGCACAATGCGCCGAGCCCCAAGGCGACGCTCGCGATCATCGACAAGCTCGAGGAGCTCGTCGACGTGACGATCCCGCGCGGCGAGCTCGTCGAGGAGTCCGCCGAGTGGGAGCGCGGCATCGATGCGCTCGCCGGCGAGGACGAGGACATGGCGGCCTACATCGAGCAGCTCGAGCAGGCGCGCGACACGGTCGATTCGCCGGAGGCGAGCGGCGAGGCGATCGCTCAGGAGTTCGAGCGCTACCTGCGCAGGCACCCCGACGGCCGCGATGGCCGTGACGGCGGCACGGCGGGCGGCGGCGGGCCATCGGAGCCCTGGCGCCCCAACAGCTGAGCCGCCGCGCGGCTGACTCGCCGGGGGTCGGCCCCTTTCGTTTCACTTGAACGAGCGAACCATTTCTTGCAACGAGAGAACCAATGTCTCCCGCCGAGAGACATTGGTTCTCTCAGACGTAGAAATGGTTCTGTCGTTCAAGTGCGGGGAGAGGGACGCCCTGGGCTGGGGCTAGAGCTCGATGCCGAGGAGCAGGTGGATTCCTGACCGCAGCTCGGGCGAGAGACCGCCTGCCTCGACCGCGGCATCGACCACCGCGAGCGCCGCCGGTGTGTCGAGATCGTGGTGCAGCGCCTCGCGCAGCTCGGCCAGCGCAGCGTACTCGCCGGGCGCGCTCGGTGCGGCCCGCCACCGCCGCAGCCGCTCGAGGGCGGTCGGAAGCGAGGCATCCGTCCACTCCCAATCGTCGCGGTAGTGGTGTGCGAGCAGCGCGAGTCGAAGGGCCCGCGGGTCGACCCCGGCGGCGCGTAGCTCGCTCACCTTCACGAGGTTGCCGAGCGACTTCGACATCTTCTCGCCCCGGTAGGCGACCATGCCGGAGTGGGCATACACGCGCGCGGCGGGCTCGCCCGTGAGCGCCGATGCGTTCGCCGCGCTGAACTCGTGATGCGGGAACAGCAGGTCGGACCCGCCGCCGAGCACCGTGACGGTCTCGCCGAGCTCGTTGAGCGCGATGACGGCGCATTCGATGTGCCACCCGGGGCGACCGCGCCCCACGGGGGAATCCCACGACGGCTCGCCGGGGCGCGCCGCGCGCCACAGCAGGGGATCGAGCTCGTTCCGCTTGCCGACCCGGGTCGGGTCTCCCCCGCGCTCGGCGAAGATCGGCAGCATCTCGTCGGGCGTGAGCCGGCTCTCCTGACCGAGGCGCCACGGCGAGACATCCGCGGCGGCCGTCGTGTCGAAGTAAACGTCGAAGCCGTCGCTGTCATCGGATGCGTCGTCGGCCGTGGCCCGATAGGCGAGCCCGTTCGCGAGCAGCTCGGCGACGGCGACCGCCGTCGGCTCGATGCGCTCCGTGACGGCGACGTATGCGTCGGGCGGAATGATTCCGAGCGCGGCCATGTCGCTGCGGAAGCCGTCGATCTCGGCCGCGGCGAGCGCCTGCCAGTCGACCCCGTCGCGCGCCGCGCGCTCGAGCAGCGGGTCGTCGACGTCGGTGATGTTCTGCGCGTACCGCACCGCGTAGCCCGCATCGCGCCAGACGCGCTGCAGTGTGTCGAACGCGAGATAGGTGGCGGCGTGGCCGAGGTGGGTCGCGTCGTACGGCGTGATGCCGCAGACGTAGAGGGTCGCGGTCTCGCCCGCCGGTTCCGCCGCCACGAGCGCGTCGCTCGCGCTGTCGTAGACGAGCGGTGCGACGCCGTGGCCGGGAACGGCCGGCAGAGCCGGGCTCGGCCAGGCATCCATCAGTAGCTCGCCAGAAGGTCGGCGAGCACCGCGCGCCCGAAGGTGAGCGCCTCGAGCGGCACGCGCTCGTCGATGCCATGGAACAGCGCAGGGAAGTCGAGCTCGGCGGGCAGCCTGAGCGGGGCGAATCCGTAGCCGCGGATGCCGAGCAGCGACAGCGCCTTGTTGTCGGTGCCCGCCGGCATCAGATACGGCAGCACGGGAACGCCGGGGTCGTGGCGCTCGATCGTCGCGCCGATCGCCGAGACGAGCTCGCCGCGCGTCGGGTTCTCGAGCCCCGTGTCCTTCACGACGAGCTCGATCCGGACGTTCTCGCCGACGAGCTCGTCGAGTTGCGCGAGCAGTGCGTCCTCCTGCCCGGGAAGCGGGCGGATGTCGATGCGCGCCTCCGCCCGCTCGGGGATGACGTTCGACTTGTAGCCCGCCGTGAGCATGGTCGGGTTCGCGGTGTTGCGCAGGGTCGCGGTGATGAAGCCGGCCGCCGAGCCCGTGCGCAGCACGAGCTCGTCGGGGCCCACCTGCTGCGGGTCGGCGTCGAGGATGCGCGCGAGCTCGGCGACGAGCTCACGCGTCGTCTCGGTCAGCTGAACCGGGAACTCGAGCCGGCCGATCTTCGCGACGGCCTCGGCGAGCTCGGTGACCGCATTGCGGTGCACGAGACGCGAGCCGTGCCCGGCGGGCGCCTCGGCGACGAGCTTCGCCCAGATCATCGCCTTCTCGCCGGTCTGCAGCAGGTAGGCGGGCTTGCCCTCGATGTCGATCGAGTAGCCGCCCACCTCGCTGATCGCCTCGCTCGCGCCCGCGAACACCTCGGGGTGCTCGCGCACCATGAAGTGCGAGCCGAACTCGCCGCCGTTCTCTTCATCGGCGAAGAAGGCGATGACGAGGTCGCGCTCGGGCTGGCCGCCGCCGGCGAGCACGTCGCCGAGGGCGGTGAGGATCATGGCATCCACGTTCTTCATGTCGACCGCGCCGCGGCCCCACAGCATGCCGTCCTTGATCTCGCCCGCGAACGGGTCGACGCTCCACTGCGACGGGTCGGCCGGCACGACGTCGAGGTGGCCGTGCACCACGAGCGCGGGCTTGTCGCCGTTGCGGCCGGGCACGCGGGCGACGACGCTCGTGCGTCGCTCGGCCGAGTCGAACAGCTGCGCAGCGAGCCCGAGCGCCTCGAGCTTCGCGGCGACGTACTCGGCCGCTTCGGTCTCGCCCTTCGACCGCCCCTCCCCGTAATTCGTCGTGTCGAAACGGATCAGCTCGCGCGCGATGTTCGCGGTTTCGTCGAGCTCGGGGCGGGCGAGGTCGGTCATGCGACTACGCTAGCGGGCGCCCTCGCGGCCCGGCGCAGAAGGCGCCGCGTGAACAGGGCGGCCCCGAATCCGTGCTAAGGTTTTTCTTCGGCGGAAGAAGCGATTCTGACCGCCGGAAGTGCGCGCGGGTGGCGGAATAGGCAGACGCGCTAGCTTGAGGTGCTAGTGCCCGTATAGGGCGTGGGGGTTCAAGTCCCCCCTCGCGCACAACGACAAGAACCCCTGGGTGACCAGGGGTTCTTCTCGTTAACCGGTCAGCGAGCGGCGTTCAGCACGCGGTCCGCTTCGCGGGCGGCATCCGTGTTCACCACGCCCGCGCGCGACCCGCGCAGCTTGGCGTGGATGTGCTCGTCGACCGTCACGTCGCGGTAGACCCGCGGGTGCCGCTCGTCGATGAATCCGGGCAGCGGGCCGACCGTCGCCTCGGCATCGCCGTCGAAGAAATAGGCGGCGGAACGGCGCCGCTGGATCGTGCCGATGCCGTCCACCACGTGGATCGGCGGCTTCACGCGGTGCAGCGTCGAGAGCCACTGCTCGTTCGTGAGGCGAGTGGTGAGATCGCCGAGGTTGATGAGCAGCGCGCCGTCGGCCGGGCTGACGTCGTGCCACTCGCCCCCGTGCAGCACCTGCAGGCCCTTGGCGCGGTCGGCCCACAGAATCGTCACGATGCCGTAGTCGGTGTGCTCGCCCATTCCGATGAAGTCCTCGTCGAGCTCGACCGTCGTGCCGTCGGGCAGGGCGTAGTTGTTCATGCGCAGCACTTCGATGGGATGCCGGGCGAGACCCGCGATCGTGCCGGGGGCGAGCTCGAGCGCGTCCTCGAAGATGCCGACCATGGTCCGGGCGACGCGCCCGGCCTCGGTGCGCCAGGCGTCGACGCGATCGCGGAAGCCGTCGACCTCTGGCCACGTGTTCTCGGCGTAGTGCTCCGCCAGCAGTGCCGCCTCGGGATAGTCGGACGCCGCAGAGCCGACGTTGAAGGCCTCGAAGAAGTCCTTCATGCGCGTCTCGGACTGCACGCCGAGGCTGAGCGCCAGCGTCTCCGACTTGGGGGCGGTGTAACCGCGGTTCTCTGCGGCGGGGCGCAGCCAGCGCTTCTTGGTCTCGAGCGGCAGCGCGAAGAAGTCGTCGATCGCGCCGGCGAGGCCCGCGGCGGCCGCAGGGGCGATGCCGTGGCCGGTGATCTGGATGAAGCCGACCTCGCGGCACGCCGCATCGACGGCCGCGGCGACGGTGGCCCTCTCGGCGGCAGTGCCGCCTGCGACGTAGGGGCTGATGTCGACGACGGGGACGTGGAACTCGCTCATGATGGTTCTCCTTCGGCAGGGCGTGACGATGACGCTCGGAGGTGTCCGCTTTCCCGGCCGCACGGCCTCGCTGTCCTGTTGAACTCGAGCGCTTCCACGCTACGTCTGCGCGGGTTTCCTGCGGGTTACAGAGCGCGTGGGGCCGGCCCGCGGCGGACCACCCGCACTGGGGAGTGCCGCGCTGTTGCACCGTGCGCCTACCGTGAACGCGTGACGACCGTCGGGCGCGAAGCGCAGCTGCGCAGTGCCTTCGCCTGCGTGCGCCGCGTCGTCGACGGTGCGATCCGCTACGAGCTCGTGTTGCCCGCGGCGCGGCTGCTCGGCGCCGAGCCTCTGCTCGCACACGAGATCGACGGCGCGCTCCTCGCCGGGCGCCCGACCCGTGGTCTGCGCGTCGCCGTCAGCGGCCCGCTGCCCTTCGCGCCGATCGACGATGCGCGCGGCTTCGGTCTGGTGACGCTTCCCCACGCCACGCGGCTCGGTTTCGAGAGGGCGCCCGCTGTGCGCCACGGCATGGTGCGCGTCACGCTCGTCGCGGCCCTGCCCGAGACGGCCTGGCGGCTCGACGAGCCGGACCGTCCCGTCGCGCCCGTCGCGGCGTAGCCGCCTGCGCTCCTTACGCAGCGCGCGTCACGACGACGCCCGGGCCGGTGAGCACGATGGACTCGGACGTGCCCGACCCGGCGGCCGGGCCCGTCGCCGCGCCGAAGGACGCCAGCACACCGACGCCGCCTCCGAGCTCGAGTGCGCCGCCTCGCAGCAGGGCCGAGACCCGCACGTGGCCGCGAACGAACGAGAAGGTGCCGCGCGAGGCATCCGCATCGACCTCGACCGCGCGCGCGTCGACAGGAATGTCCCGGCGCAGCTCGATCAGCCTGCGGAAGAACGCGAGCAGGCGTCGATGCCGCTCGCGCTCGAGCTCGCTCCAGTCGAGCTTCGAGCGCGTGAACGTCGCCGGGTCCTGCGGGTCGGGCACGAGGGCCGGGTCCCAGCCGTGCTGCGCGAACTCGCGCGTGCGGCCGTGGGCCACGGCCGCACCGAGCTCGGGCTCGGGGTGCGAGGTGAAGAACTGCCACGGGGTGCGCGCGCCCCACTCCTCCCCCATGAACAGCATCGGCGTGAACGGCCCGAGCAGCACCAGGGCGGCGCCCGCGGCGATCAGCTCGTCGGGCACCTGCGCGCTGAGCCGGTCGCCGGCCGCGCGGTTCCCGATCTGGTCGTGGTCCTGCGCGAAGGCCACGAGCCGGCGGAAGGCGATCTCGGGGTCGAGGGGGCGGCCGTGGTGCCGCTGCCGGAAGCTCGACCACGAGCCGTCGTGGAACCACCCGTCCTGGAAGACCTTGGCGAGCGCGCCGAGATCCGCGAAGTCGCCGTAGTAGCCGCTCGACTCCCCCGTGAGATTGGCATGGATCGCGTGGTGCACGTCGTCGTCCCACTGGGCGTCGAGCCCGTAGCCGTGCCGCTCGCGCGCCCGGATCAGCCTGGGGTCGTTCAGGTCGCTCTCGGCGATGAGGGTGAGCGGGCGCCCGACCTCGGCCTCCCAGCCGGCCGCCGCGGCGGCGAGCTCCTCGAGCAGCGGCAGAGCCCGGCTGTCGTGCAGGGCGTGCACCGCGTCGAGCCGCAGCCCGTCGACGTGCAGGTCGACGAGCCAGTGGCGTGCGTTGTCGATGATGTAGCGACGCACTTCGTCGGAGCTCGGGCCGTCGAGGTTGACCGCCTCGCCCCAGGTGTTGCTGCCCGTGCCGAGATACGGGCCGAACTTCGGCAGGTGGTTGCCGCTCGGCCCCAGGTGGTTGTAGACGACGTCCTGGATGACGGCGAGGCCGCGGGCATGGCAGGCGTCGACGAAGCGCTGATAGGCCTCGGGGCCGCCGTAGGGCTCGTGCACCGCGAACCACAGCACCCCGTCGTAGCCCCAGCCGTGCGCGCCGTTGAAGGCGTTCACCGGCAGCAGCTCGACGGCGGCGACGCCGAGCCGCATGAGGTGGTCGAGGCGGCCGATGGCGGCGTCGAGGGTGCCCTCTGGCGTGAAGGTGCCGAGGTGGAGCTCGTAGATGACGTGGCCGAGCACCTCGCGCCCGCGCCAGTCGCCGTCGGACCAGGTGAAGGATGCCGGGTCGAACGGCGCCGAGAGCCCGTGCGCCCCCTCGGGCTGGCGGCGCGAGCGCGGGTCGGGGAACGGCCCGTCGCCGTCGACGAGGAAGCCGTAGCGCTGCACCTCGCTCAGCGCTGCGGCCTGGGCATCCGGCGCCCACCACCCGTCATCGCCGCGCGTGAGCGCGTGGGTCACGTCGTCGGGCTGAGTCAGAAGCCGAACGGATGCCGCATCGGGCGCCCAGACGCGGAAGTCGGTGCTCACGCCGTCACCACCAGCGCGACCGGGTAGCGGGCGAACACCGTGCCGAGAGGCACGCGACCGTCGAAGCGCTGCCCCGTCAGCTCGTCGCGGCCGTGCAGCTCGACCACCGTGTCGCCGTCCCAGCCGCCGGCCGCCTGCAGGCCGAGGGGAAGCCGGGTGGCGAGGGCCGCCGCTCCCCCGCGGTCGACGCCGATGAGGTGATCGGCGCGGGGCCCGTCGGCGCGGACGGGTGCATAGCCCTGCAGCAGCTCGGGTCGGTCGCGGCGCAGCCGCAGGGCGCGTGAGACGACGAGCAGCTTGGCTGCGCCGGAGTCGTCGACGGGCGGCAGCCAGCCGTCGTCGAGCCGCGCGAGCAGCTCGGAGCTCGCCGCGTAGTCGACCGGGCGGCGGTTGTCGGGGTCGACGAGCGAGCGATCCCACCGCTCGGTGCCCTGATAGACGTCGGGCATGCCGGGCGAGAGCAGCTGCAGCAGCTTCATGCCGAGGCCGTTGCTCCACCCGGCCGGGGCGATGCGGGCTGCGAAGTCGGCCACGATGCGCCCCACCCGGCCGTTCTCGAACGGCGACCGTGCGAGGGCGGCGAGGCGCGCCTCGAACTCTTCGTCGGGGGCCGTCCAGCTCGTGGCATCCCCCGCCTCTCGCGCGGCCTTCAGCGCGTAGTCGACGAGCCGCTCGGCGCTCGCCGGCCAGGCGCCGATGATCGCCTGCCAGACCAGCTCGTCGATCGGCGCGTGACCGGTGCCGGTCAGCTCGCGCAGTTCGGCGAACAGGGCGGCCCACTCGGCGGGCACCTCGGAAAGGGCCGCGATGCGGGCGCGGGCGTCCTCGCTGCGCTTGGTGTCGTGGGTCGTGAGGGCGGTCATCGTGCCGGGCAGCTGTGCGGCGCGCGCCGCCTGCCGCTCGTGGAACCCGTCGGGGGCGAGCGCGAACCACGACGGGTCGCCGCCGACCTCGTTGAGGCTCGTGAGCCGCGGGTAGCGGTAGAAGGCGGAGTCCTCCACGCCCTTCGCCATGATCATGCCGCTCGTCTGCTGGAAGCGCGCGGCTCCCGGGTTGCCGGGGTCGGTGAGGCCGGCCACTGTGCGCGCGATCGCCGCCGCGAGCCCGGGGCGGGCGGCGGATGCCCGTGCCGCGGCCGCGTCGAGGTATTCGCGCCCGAACGGCAGGTACGTGCGGTACACCGGCAGCGCCGCCGCCAGCTCGACGAGGGCCTCTTCGACCAGGGCCGCTTCCGTGCCGCCGCCTACGGCCGCACCGAGCTCGCGCGCGATTCGCGCCACGTCGGGGTGCAGCACGCCCCGGGCCACCTCGCGCTTCCGGTCTGCGGCGAGCGCGGGCCAGTCGAACGGTGCGCCGGTCGCGTCGTCGGCGACGCGGGTCAGCTCGGCCTCGCCGCGCGGGTCGATGAAGACCCGGTCGACGAGCCCCAGAGCGTCGTAGCCGGTCGTCCCCTCGACCGGCCACGTCGGCGGCAGCCGCTCGTCGCCCTCGAGGATCTTCTCGACCCAGATCGGGGCGCCGCCGACCGCCCGGCTGAGCCGCTCGAGATAGGCGCCCGGGTCGCGCAGGCCGTCGGGGTGATCGACGCGGACGCCGTCGACGAGCCCCTCCGCGAACCAGCGCGCGATCTCGCGATGCGAGGCGTCGAACACCCCCGGGTCCTCGACGCGCAGCGCCGCCAGCTCGTTGATGGCGAAGAAGCGGCGGTAGTTCACCTCGTCCGGCCAGGTCTTCACCCGGCCGTCGCCGGCGTCCCAGTCGATGTCGAAGAAGTCCGCGAACTCGGAAGAGTGCCCGTGCTCGAGAACGTCGCGCCACCACGGATTCACCGCGGGGTCACCGACCCCCATGTGGTTCGGCACGATGTCGACGAGCACCCCCATGCCGGCCGCGTGCGCGGTCTCGGCGAGGCGCTCCAGGCCCTCGGCGCCGCCGCGTGCGGCATCCACGCGCCCGTGATCGACCACGTCGTAGCCGTGCGCCGACCCGCTCGCCGCCTCGAGCAGGGGCGAGAGGTAGAGCCAGTCGACGCCGAGGCGGCGCAGATACGGGATCTGCGCGGCGGCGTCGAACAGGGTGAAGTCTGCGGAGAGCTGGAGTCGGTAGCTGTTGGCCGGCACGATTTCGACGCTAGAGAACTCGCGCCGGGCGCGCGAGCCGCTTGACACGGCGGCGCCTGCGTCAGGTCGCGCTGATCACGCCGAAGCCGAGCAGCAGTGCGATCACGACCGCCACCGCGATGCGGTACCAGATGAAGACGCTGATGGGGTGCCGCTGCACGAGGCGCAGCAGCCACGCGATCGACACGTACGCGACGATCAGGCTCACCAGGGTGCCGACGGCCGTCGCCCCCCACCCGACGGTCGCAGAGATGTCGCTCGCCGAGGTGAGCGCCTCGAAGCCGCCCGCGGCGACCAGTGCGGGGATGGAGAGGAAGAACGAGATGCGCGTCGCGGCCACGCGGTCGAGGCCGCGCAGCAGGCCGGCGCTGATGGTGGCGCCCGAGCGCGAGACGCCCGGCACGAGGCTGAAGCACTGCACGATGCCGATGAAGACGGCATCCGTCAGATTCATCTTCTGCTCGTTGCGCTGCTTGAGTGCGACGCGCTCGGCGAACCACATGACCGCGCTCCAGACGACGAGCGCGATCACCACCACCCAGAGGTTGCGCAGCGGGCCCGAGATGAAGTGGCGGCCGAGGAACCCGACGATGCCGACAGGGATCGTGCCGATGATGACGAACCAGGCGAGCCGGTAGTCCGCGCCGCGGGCGTTGCGGTTGGCGAGGCCGCGGAACCAGGCGGCGATGAGCCGCACGATGTCGCGCCAGAAGTAGACGATCACCGCGATGATGGCCCCCACCTGGATGATCGCGGTGAACGCCGTCACGCCCTTGTCGTTCACCTGCAGGCCGAGCAGTTTCTCGACGATCGTCAGGTGGCCCGTGCTCGAGACGGGCAGGAACTCGGTGATGCCCTCGACGATTCCGAGGAGGAGCGCTTGCAGCAGATTCACGCGGGGATCCTTTCGGGTGCCCTGTGAGAAAGGTCACAGGCGGCCTGGGCCAGGTTATCGGGCGACGCGGCGCGGGAGCGTCACGACAGCTCGTCGAGCGCCTCTCGGCAGGTGCGGAACACCCGGCTTCCGGCGAGCAGTCCGTGGTGCTCGAGCTCGACGCGCAGCACGGCGCGCGCCCGGCAGTAGTCGACCGAGATGCCGCGCTCGGCGAGCTCGGCCAGTGCGGTGCGCAGCACGGCGGCGCCCGTCGCGTCGATTCCGGTGATCGCCTCGCCGTCGAGGACGAGGTGGCGGATGCCGGCGTCTGCGCCTGAGGCGGCGAGTCGGATGCCGCGGGCGAGGGCGCCCGCGCTCGCCGCGTCGACGGGCGCAGCGAGCCGCACGATGACGATGCCGGGCGCGCTCGGGCGCGGCGGCGGGCTGCCGCGGCGCAGCGAGGCGATGGGGCGGCCGTCGCCGTCGATGACGTCGAGGGGCGGGGCGGATGCCGCGCGCAGCACCCGCAGCAGGCCGATGGCCGCCGCGCCCGCGAGCCCCCAGAGCGGCCCGAAGGCGAGGGTGGCCGCGAACACGAGCAGTGCGAGCAGGAACTCGCCCTTCGTGGTGCGCCAGAGCGCGCGGGCGTCGCGGAGCCGCAGCAGCGGCCAGGTCGCGACCGCGGCGATGGCGCCGAAGGCCGGCGTCGGCAGATCGCCCAGGAAGCCGGCGCCGAAGACGACGGCGCCGAGGACGAGCAGCGCGGCGACGAGTGTCGGCAGCTGCGAGGTCGAGCGCAGCTCGTCGAGGCGGGCGCGGCGCAGCGGCGAGGGGCCGAGCGCGAAGCCGCCCGAGAGGCCGCTCGCCGCATTGGCGAGCCCGTAGACGATGCCGCTGCGCGCCGCGGCGGGCTGGTAGCCCGCGTCCTCGTCCTGATGCAGGGCGAGCGCGGCGAGCGCGATCACGAGGGCGCCGGGGATGACGGCGAGCCAGTCCCCCGCCGCGAGGGCGGGGAGGCCGAGCGGCGGGCGGCCGCCGTCGATCGCGCCGACGGTGGCGACGCCGCGCGGCCCCAGGTCGAACACCCGGTAGCTCGCGAAGGCGGCGAGGGCGGCGGCGAGCTCCCACGGCAGCCGCCGGGCGATGCGTCGGCCGAGGAGCAGGATGAGGAGCGTTCCGGCGGCGACGGCGATCGCCCAGACATCCGCCGTGCCGAGCCCGGCGACGAGGGCGCGGGCATGGTGCGGGAAGCCGTCTGCTGCGGCATCCGTCACCCGCCGCGCCAGCCGGACGCCGAACATCGCCGCGATCTCGCGCGTGAGCAGATCGAGTGCGACCGCGGCGCCGAATCCGAGCAGCACGGGGCGCGGCAGCAGCACCGTCAGCCGGCCGAGGCCGAACAGGGTGATGAGGGCGAAGGCGCCGCCTGCGACGAGCGCCTGTGCGGCGGCGAGCTCGGCGTACGCGCTCGTTCCCGGGCGCGCGAGCGGGGTGAGCGTCGCGGCCAGGAGCGCGACGACGGCGGCGTCGGGGGCGGCCGTGAGGCGCCCGGTGGCCGCGAACAAGGCGAAGACGATGCCGGGCACGATCAGGCTGTAGAGCCCGGCGACCGGCGGCAGGCCGGCGAACTGGGCGAAGGCCATCGCCACGGGGGCCGACATGGCAGCGAGCGTGACGCCCATGAGCGCTTCGCCGCGCCAGGTGCGCCGGGTCGCCCCTGCGAGCAGTGCCATGGTGTCATTCTGGCGGCGCCGCTCGCCCGATGTCGGAGGCGCGTGGAAGCCTGGTGGACGCCAGCTGGGTGTTCGAGGCAGGTTCGATGAGTTCGGATTTTCCCGGCTTGACATGTTCGAATGCGAGTTCGAACATGGATGCGTGGGGATGGCTCAGCGGAACACGATCGAGACGGGTGGCGCCTTCGAGAAGGCGCAGGCCGATCTCGAGCGCATCCGCGAGCTCAAGGCGCGCATCTCGGGAATGGAGCGCACCCGGCTCGACACCCGTGCGCTGCCCACGCTGCCCGCCTTCCTGTCGCTGCTGCCCGGTGGGGCGCTGCAGGCCGGCTCCGTCTATTCGGTCGCGGGGTCGATGACGCTCGTGATGGGCCTGCTCGCGGCCGCGAGCGCCGACGGGGCCTGGTGCGGGGTCGTCGGCGTTCCCGAGTTCGGGGCAGAGGCGGCGGCCCGCTTCGGCATCGAGCTGGGGCGGCTCGTGCTCGTGCGCGAGCCGGGGCGCGCCTGGCTGCCCGTCACGGCGGCGCTCGCCGACGCGCTCACGATCGTCGTCGTGCGGCCCGGCGACCGGGTGAGCGATACAGAGGCCGCGAAGCTCGCCGCCCGGCTCCGGCAGCGCGGCGCCGTGCTGATCTCGCTGCTGCCGGAGGGAGCGCCTGCCTGGCCGGGGTCTGAGACGACGCTCGCCGTGACCGAGAGCCGCTGGGTCGGCATCGGGCGCGGCCACGGCTACCCGCGCGAGCGGCTCGTCACGGTGCGCTCCGAGCTGCGCTCCGGCCGGCCGCGGGTCGCACAGCTGCGGCTGCCCGGTGATTACGGCCGTGAGGCGAAGCCCGCAGCATCCGTGCCCGCCCTGCGCTGGGAGCGGGTGTCATGAGTGCGGGTGCCGGGCAGGGGGCGCTCACCCGTTCGATCGTGCTGTGGTGCCCCGACTGGCCGATCCGGGCGGCGCTGCTCAAGTACCCGTCGATCGCCGAGGGCGACGCGATCGCACTGATCGAGAAGGGGCTCGTGTTCGCCTGCTCGGCCGCGGCGCGGGCCGCCGGGGTGCGGCGCGGGCTGCGGGTGCGCGAGGCGCAGGCGCGCTGCCCCGAGCTCGTCGTGCTGCCCTACGACCCGCAGGCCGACGCGCGGTTCTTCGAGCCGCTGCTCGCCGCCGTCGAGCAGACGGTGCCCGGGGTGCAGCCGATCAGGCCCGGCATGTGCGCGCTGCGCTCGCGCGGCCCTGCGCGGTACTACGGCGGTGAGGTCGAGGCTGCCGAGGTGCTGCTCGGTGTGCTCGCAGACCACGGGGTGCCCGACGCGCGCGCCGGGGTGGCCGATGGTCCCTTCGCGGCCGAGCAGGCGGCGAGGCATCCATCGACGGGCAGTGCCGAGCGGGCTGTCCTCGTCGTCTCAGAGGGCGGCTCCCCCGCCTTCCTCGCCGCCTTGCCCGTCGCGGCCATGGGCGACGAGGCGTTCACGGCGCTGTGCCGGCGCCTCGGGCTGAACACGCTCGGGGCGCTCGCCGGCATGGCCGCCGACGAGCTGGTCGAGCGCTTCGGCGTGACGGGCGCGCGGGTGCACGCCCTCGTCACCGGCCGTGACGCGCAGGTCGTCGTGCCGCGGGCGCCGCAGCGGGCGCTCGAGCGCCGACTCGTCTTCGACGAGGGGCTCGATCGCGTCGACCAGCTCGCCTTCGCCGCCCGGCAGACCGCAGACGACGTGATCGCGGGGCTCACCGAGGCGAAGCTCGTGGCGACGGCCGTGACGGTGACGATCCAGACGGAGGACGGCGCCGAGAGCTCGCGCACCTGGCTGCACCCGCGCTGGTTCACCGCCGCCGATCTCGTCGACCGGCTGCGGTGGCAGCTGCAGGGCGTCGGCCCCGGAACGGGAGCGCTCGAGGCGCCGGTCGTGCAGCTCGTGTTCGCGCCGGAGAGCGTCGATGCGGCGCACCACCACGAGCAGGGGCTGTGGGGCGACGCGCCCGACGAGCGCGTGCACCACGCGCTCTCGCGCGTGCAGAGCATGCTCGGGCACGACGCCGTCGTGACCCCCGCGCTCGGCGGCGGCCGGCTGCTCGACGACCGGCAGGTGATGGTGCCGTGGGGCGACCGCTCCCCCGCGGGAACGGCCGAGCGGGCGGCGCAGCCCTGGCCGGGCGCCCTGCCCGACCCGCTGCCCGCGACGGTGTTCCTGCCGCGGGTGCGGGTGTCCCTGCTGACGGATTCCGGTGAGCCGGTCTCCGTCTCCGATCGCGGTCTCGCCCTGGGCGAGCCCGCGCTGTTCGCGTACGGCCCCGGGGCACGCCCGATCGGCTCGCACGCCGAGGCACTGCGGCTCGCGCGCCCGATCACCGGCTGGGCCGGCCCGTGGACCGTCGACGAGCGCTGGTGGGACGCGCAGGCGGCACGGCGCGTGCACCGCTTCAGCGTGGTCGACGCCGACGGCATCGCCTGGCTGCTGCTGTTCGACGGCGAGACGTGGCTCGCGGAAGCGAGATACGACTGATGGGCTTCAACAACCCGCCGATCCCGTGGTCCGAGTTCGAGCGGAAGCTGTCGGGGCGACGCGCCACGGGCGGCCCCGATCGGGACGCAGACGGCGGCGACTCCCCCGCCTGGAGCCGGGCGCGGCTGCCGGTCACCCCGCGGCGCCTCGACTACGAGACCGGGCCGTACGTGCCCTACGCCGAGCTGCACGCGCACTCCGACTTCAGCTTCCTCGACGGCGCGAGCGACCCCGAGTCGCTGCTCGAAGAGGCCGCGCGGCTGCGTCTCTCCGCCCTCGCGATCACCGACCACGACGGGCTCTACGGCGTCGTGCGCATGGCTGAGGCGGCCGAGGCCTACACGGGTCGGGTCGCGACGGTGTTCGGCGCGGAGCTCTCGCTCGGGCTCACCGGCCCTCAGAACGGCGTCGCCGACCCGCAAGGGTCGCACCTGCTCGTGCTCGCCCGGAAGCAGGAGGGCTACCACCGCCTCGCCGCGGCCATCACCGACGCGCAGCTCGCGGGCGGCGCCGAGAAGGGCCGCCCGATCTACGACCTCGCCGCGCTGCCGGGCGTGGCAGGCGGCCACTGGCTCGTGCTGACGGGGTGCAGAAAGGGCGCGGTCCGGCAGGCGCTTGCGGGCACGGGCGGGGCGGATGCGTCGACGGGGCTCGATCCGGGCGCTGCCGGGCGCGAGCTCGACCGGCTCATCGAGCTGTTCGGCCGCGACAATGTGCTGGTCGAGCTGTTCGATCACGGCGACCCGCTCGCAAGCATCCACAACGACGCGCTCTACGAGCTCGCCCAGAAGCGCAGGCTGCCCGTCGTCGCGACCGGGAACGTGCACTATGCGAGGCCCGCCGATCGGCCGCTCGCGACCGCCGTCGCCGCGGTGCGCGCCCGCCGCAGCCTCGACGAGCTCGACGGCTGGCTGCCGGCGGCGGGCGCCGCGCATCTGCGCAGCGGGGCCGAGATGGCGCGTCTGTTCGCGAGGTACCCCGGGGCGGTCGAGACGGCCGTCGACGTGGCATCCGACCTCGCCTTCGAGCTGCGCACCGCGAAGCCGCGCCTTCCTCAGCAGAACGTGCCGGCCGGGCACACCCCGATGAGCTATCTGCGCGAGCTGGTCGAGCTCGGCATCGCCGAGCGGTACCCCGAGGGGAACCGGCCGGAGCCGATCGAGAAGATCCGCGAGCGGCTCGACCACGAGCTCGGCGTCATCGAAGAGAAGGACTTCCCCGGCTACTTCCTGATCGTGCATGACATCGTGCAGTTCGCGCGCGAGCGGGGCATCCTCTGCCAAGGGCGCGGCTCGGCGGCGAACTCGGCGGTCTGCTACGTGCTCGGCATCACGGCCGTCGACGCGATCTTCTACCACCTGCCGTTCGAGCGCTTCCTCTCGTCGCTGCGGGAAGGGGAGCCCGACATCGACGTCGATTTCGACTCGAAGCGGCGGGAGGAGGTCATCCAGTACGTCTTCGGGAAGTACGGCCGTCGCAACGCCGCGCAGGTCGCCAATGTGATCAGCTATCGGCCCAAGGCGGCGGTGCGCGATATGGCGAAGGCGCTCGGGCACTCCCCCGGCCAGCAGGACGCGTGGACCAAGCAGGTCGAGGGCTGGGGCGCCCACATCTCGACGGACTCCGGTCACGACATCCCCCAGCCCGTCATCGATCTCGCCATGCAGCTCATGCACGCGCCGCGGCACCTCGGCATCCACTCGGGCGGCATGGTGCTCACCGAGCGGCCCATCGGCGAGGTCGTGCCGATCGAGCACGCCCGCATGGACGGGCGCACCGTGCTGCAGTGGGACAAGAACGACATCGAGTGGATGGGGCTCGTGAAGTTCGACCTGCTGGGGCTCGGCATGCTCGAGGCGATGCAGTACATGCTCGACCTCGTGCAGAACCGCGTCGGCGAGCACTGGACGCTCGCGACCCTGCCGAAGGAAGAGCCCGCCGTCTACGACATGCTCTGCCGTGCAGACGCGATCGGGGTGTTCCAGGTCGAATCGCGCGCCCAGCTCGGCACGCTTCCCCGCCTCAAGCCGCGGCGGTTCTACGACCTCGTGATCGAGGTGGCGCTGATCAGGCCGGGGCCGATCCAGGGCGGGGCGGTTCACCCGTACATCCGGCGCCGCACGGGCGCCGAGCCGGTGACCTATCTGCACCCGAAGCTCGAGCCGGTGCTGTGCCGCACCCTCGGCATCCCGCTCTTCCAAGAGCAGATCATGCAGATGGCGATGGCGGTCGGCGGGTGCACCGCCGCCGACGCCGACCAGCTGCGGCGCGCGATGGGCTCGAAGCGCGGCGTCGAGAAGATCGACACGCTGCGCGCGAAGCTCTTCGCCGGCATGGCCGAGAACGGCATCACGGGCCACGACGCCGAGAGCATCTACGAGAAGATCGAGGCCTTCGCCGGCTTCGGCTTCGCCGAGAGCCACTCGCTGAGCTTCGCGCTGCTCGTCTATGCGAGCTCGTGGCTCAAGCTGCACTACCCCGCCGCGTTCCTCGCGGGGCTGCTGCGCGCCCAGCCGATGGGCTTCTACTCGGCCCAGTCGCTCACGGGCGACGCGGTGCGCCACGGGGTGACGGTGCTGAACGTCGACCTGATGCGGTCGAACGTGCACGCCGATCTGGAGCCGCTCGATTCAGGGGCGATGACGGATGCCTCGCCCGCGGCGCCCCCCACAGGAATGGACGAGTGCCTGCACTGGCACGCGACGGGCTCCGGCGACCCCGACGTGCTCGACGAGACGACTCCCTTCGACCCGAAGGCTCCCGACGAGTCGGCCGCGCACCGCCGCGACGGGAACTTCGCCGTCAGGCTCGGCCTCGCCGAGGTGAACTCGATCGGTGAGGCGGTCGCCGAGCGGATCGTCGCCGAGCGCGCGCTCGCCCCCTTCGCCGACCTGCACGATCTCGCGCGCCGGGTGGGGCTGAACGCGACGCAGCTCGAGTCGCTGGCAGCGGCCGGCGCGTTCGAGTCGCTCGGGCTCACGCGCCGCGAGGCGGTGTGGCAGGCGGGCTCCGCGTCGCGCGAGCGCCGCGACTACCTGCCGGGCACCGCCGTCGTGGTGCAGCCGCCGCTGCTGCCGATCCTGAGCCCGGCCGAGCAGGTCGTCTACGACCTGTGGGCGACGGGGGTCGCGCCGGGCGACCACCCCATCAGGCACGTACGCGAGCTGCTTCGGGGCGGGGGCGTGCTCTCGGCCGCCGACCTCATGACGGCGGACCCCGGCAGCAGGGTGCAGGTCGGGGGCGTCGTCACGCACAGGCAGCGGCCGGCGACGGCATCCGGCATCACCTTCGTGAACCTCGAAGACGAGACGGGCCTCGTCAACGTGATCGTGTCGGTCGGGGTGTGGCAGAAGTATCGCCGCGTGGCGCGCGAGGCGCCGGCGATGGTCGTGCGCGGCATCCTCGAGCGCAGCCCGGAGGGGGTCGTCAGCATCGTCGCCGACAAGCTCGAGCGGCTGCCGCTCGCGGCGAAGACGAAGTCTCGCGACTTCGGGTGACGCAGCGCGCGGGCAGCGCCAGACTGTCCGCATGCACTTCCGCGGGCATCTCGGGTCCGATGCGCCGGACCCGGCTCTCGAGATCATCGAGCAGGTCAAGCGGATGCCTGTGCCGGTGCTCGGCCTCGTGCCGCAGCGCCACCTCGAGGACTGGGACGCGTTCGGCATCGCCAGCAGCGGCCACGACGGCGAGCTCTATTCGTGCGCGGTGTCGATCAGCTACACGCTGTGGCGGAACCCGCACAACATCGACGACCCGCGGAACCTCGCCGAGCTCGATGATGCGCTGCGCGTCGAGCTCGGCGAGGACGTGCCGTGGGACCGGCCCGCATGGCTGCTCGAGCGCGTGCGCCGCATGCGCTACCCCCTGCTGTGGGAGGCCGTGACGACGCACTGGAACGCGGAGCCGAGCGCCCACGACGCCGCCCCGGCGCAGCTCGCCGCGCACGTGAACCACATCCTGATGAACGGCTTCCGCGCCACCCGCGTGCGCGGCGCAGGTGGAGACGGCGGCCCCGGCGAGCTCGACAGCCCCGTCGACGAGCGCCATGCGGAGCACGGCGTGACGCTGCTCGTGAACGGGTACGAGCGGTCAGGCATCCGCATCGACACGGACCCCGATGTGTACGGGGTCGGCGTCGCGCTCGACGATGCCAGCTGCGTGACGGCGGTGGTCCCGCGCGACGAGCTGCGCTTCATCGATCTCGCCTTCGCGACGAGGCGGTTCTGACCAGGAAGGCATTTCCTCCGCCCGCGACAATGTGAGATGCGGAGGAAAAGCGGCGCAGGAGAACGCCGCGCGGGGAACGCCGCATGAGCGGTGGTCGATCACCTCGTCTGCCCGCGCGACTCGCGGGTCTCCTGCGCCTCTCGGCGCAGCACGTCGAGGGGCAGCACCACCCAGAGGCCGATGATCACCACCGCCGCGACCGCCGCCGCGACGATGCCCGCCGTGAGCGAGATCACGAAGTAGAAGAGGAAGAGCGCGACGCCGACGATCAGCAGCGCGACGGCGAAGAGCGTCACGCGCAGGATGCGGTTGCTGATCAGCACCGCCTCCTTCTTGGCGTGATGCTGGAACAGCCAGCGGTGCAGCGACACGGGCGCGAGGGCGAGAAGCGTCGATGCGCACGCGAGCCCCACGAGGATCAGGTACACCACGATGCCGAGCGTCGGAAGCTGCGTGAAGCGCTGCTGGAACGCGAGCGCGAGCAGGAAGCCCGTGAGGATCTGGTTTCCGGTCTGGGTGACGCGCAGCTCCTGCAGGATGTCCTGCCAGTTGCGGTCGTAGCGCTGGGCATCCGATTCCCCGGGGCGATTCAAGCTGTCGGGGCGCGCGTCCTCGCTCATGAGGCGAGATTAGTGGGTGTGCCCCAGGCGCTTCCGCAGCAGCTGGATGCGCGCCTCGAGCTGCGTCATCGACGCCTTCGCCACGGGGGGCCCGCCGCAGATGCGGCGCAGCTCGGCGTGCACGAGGCCATGAGGCTGATCGGATGCCTTCGCATACAGCCCGACGAGGGAGTTGAGCAGCGAGCGCTGCTCTTTGAGCGTGCGGTACAGCGGCAAGGGCTTGGCCGGCGACGGCGGCTCCTCGGGGGAAGGCGCCGGCCGCGATGCGGCGCGCTTCGACTGCCGCGCCTGCCGGTGCATCAGCAGCTCGTGCACCTGCTCGGGCTCCAAGATGCCCGGGATGCCGATGAAGTCGAGCTCCTCTTCGGTCTCGGGCTCGGCGTAGCCGCCGTAGTCCTCGCCGTCGAACAGCACCCGGTCGAACGCCGCGTGTGAGCCGAGCGCCTGGTACGAGAACTCGCCCTCGAGCGAGTCCGACGCCTTGTCGTCCTTCTCGGCGGCCTGCATCATCGCGTCTTCGGGGTTGTACAGGTCCCCCTCTTCCGACGAGATGTCGCGGTCGAGGGCGTGGTCGCGCTCGAGCTCGAGCGCGCCGGCGAGCGCGATCAGCGGCTCGACGTCGGGCAGGAACACCGAGGCGGTCTCGCCGCGCCGCCGAGCGCGCACGAAGCGCCCGATCGCCTGCGCGAAGAACAGCGGCGTCGACGAGTTGGTCGCATAGACGCCGACGGCGAGGCGTGGCACGTCGACGCCCTCTGACACCATGCGCACCGCGACCATCCACTTCGAATCGGATGCCGCGAACGCGCTGATGCGGTCAGAGGCCTCCTTTTCGTCGGAGAGCACGACGGTGGTCTTCTCGCCCGTCATGCGGTCGAGGATCGCGGCATACGCCCGGGCCTGCTCCTTGTCGGTCGCGATGACCAGCCCGCCCGCGTCCGGGATCTGCTGCCTGACCTCGTCGAGGCGGCGCGTCGCGGCCGAGAACACGGCGGGGATCCAGTCGCCCTCGGGGTCGAGGGCGGTGCGCCACGCCTGCGAGGTGACGTCTTTGGTGTTGCCCTCGCCGAGCCGCGCCTCCATCTCTTCGCCGGCGCGGGTGCGCCAGCGCATGTGCCCCGCATAGACCATGAACAGCACGGGCCGCACGACGCCGTCGGCGAGCGCCCGCCCGTAGCCGTAGTTGTAGTCGGTGAGCGAGGTGCGGATGCCCTTGGCGTCGGGCAGATAGGTGACGAACGGAATCGGCGCGGTGTCGCTGCGGAACGGCGTTCCCGTCAGCGACAGCCGCCGGGTGGCGCGCTCGAAGGCCTCGCGCACGGCGTCGCCCCACGAGAGCGCGTCGCCGCCGTGGTGCACCTCGTCGAGGATCACGAGGGTGCGCGCGTCTTCGACGATCTCTTTGTGCAGCGACGCCTTCGCGGCGACCTGCGC
The DNA here is from genome assembly GCF_039538245.1 of Gryllotalpicola kribbensis. NCBI lineage: Bacteria > Bacillati > Actinomycetota > Actinomycetes > Micrococcales > Microbacteriaceae > Gryllotalpicola > Gryllotalpicola kribbensis. The sequence goes on along the minus strand of NZ_BAABBX010000016.1, from coordinate 432,041 downwards.
ATAGGTGACGGCGATGCCGCGGTAGTGGCGGGCGAAGCGCCGGTGCGCGTTCTTGAACTCGGCATCGAGGTGGATGCCGACGCGCGCGGCCGCCTCTGCCCACTGACGCTTCAGGTGATCGGTCGGGGCGACGACGACGATGCGGTCGACGGTGCGGCGGCCGAGCAGCTCGGTCGCGAGGCGCAGCGCGAAGGTCGTCTTGCCCGCGCCGGGCGTCGCCGACGCGAGGAAGTCGCGCGGCTCGGTGCGGAAGTACTCGTCGAGCGCCTCCTGCTGCCAGGCGCGCAGCCGGGTGGCCGTTCCCCACGGTGCGCGCGCCGGGAACGCCGGCGACAGGTGCTCGGCGGCGAAGGTGCCCGGCGTGTGCGTGCTCGATTCGCCGGAAGCCGCGCCCGGGTCGGGCAGCTCGTCGGGTAGCGCAGAGATAGCCGAATCAGACATGCGGATGCGATGCTAACAAGAGGCACCGACACCGCCGGGCGTGTCCCCCACGGGCGCGCCAGACACGGTGCGCACATCGGTGGCAAACTATTTAACATGCCCGAACTATCTACTTTCACCCGATATGTGGCGCTCGGCGACAGCTTCACCGAGGGCTTGGGCGACCCTTACCCCGACGCCGCCGACGGGTTCCGCGGCTGGGCCGACCGGGTCGCGGAAGTGCTCTCTGCGCAGGCCGCGGCTCAGGCATCCGAATTCGCCTACGCCAATCTCGCCGTGCGCGGGAAGCTGGTGCGCCAGATCCTCGCCGACCAGGTCGAGCCCGCCGTGCGGCTGCAGCCCGACCTCATCACGATCTCGGCGGGCGGGAACGACGTGATCCGCCCCGGCACCGACCCCGACGAGATCGCCCGCATCTTCGAGCAGATCATCGCGCGGCTCGCGACGACCGGCGCGACGATCGTCGTGTTCACCGGGGTCGACGTCGGCTGGTCGGGCACGTTCAAGGCGCTCAGAGGCAAGGTCGCGGTGTACAACGAGGACGTGCGCGAGATCGCGGCGAAATACGGATGCCTCGTCGCCGATCAGTGGTCGCTGAGAGAGATCCAGGACCAGCGGATGTGGTCGATCGACCGCCTGCACATGTCGCCCCTCGGCCATCAGGCGGTCGCGCGCATGGTGCTGCGCACGCTCGGCGTGCCCAACGACCTGCCCGTGCTGACCCCGGCACCCGTGCCGCCGCGCACCTGGCGCGAGGCCCGTGCGCAGGACCTGCAGTGGGCGAAGGAGTACGCGTGGCCGTGGGTCGTGCGCCGCATCAAGCACGTCTCGAGCGGCGACGGCCTGCCGCCGAAGCGCCCCGCGCTCGCCCCGCTGGTGCCGATCGCCGAGTCGATGGCGGACGTCGAAGAGCGCGGCTGAAACCCGGCCCCGGGCCCCGCGAGCGGGGCTACGAGCCGAGCAGACTGCGCTTGTCGAACAGGTCGCGCCAGACGGGCAGGTCCTGCCAGCCGAAGACGACCTGGGGGTGCGTGAGCCTCCACCAGGCGTCGGGTGCGGCGAGCGCGCGCTCGGTCACGAGGTCGGCGACGACCTTCTTGCTTCCGTAGCTGAAGGTGACGGTCCCGGCGACGTCTTTCGCGTCGGCCGTGGTGAGCTTGTCGGTGGTCACCTTCACGGCGACCGAGCTCGCCGAGTAGATCTCGACGCTCGGCTGCGTGGCGGCCAGGAGCCGCGTCGACGCGCCCCACGGCGTCGAGTACGTCGCGTAGACGGTCTTCCCGGCGTTCGTCAGGTCGACCCGGTGGAACGCCTTCTCGTAGCTCGCGATCAGTTTGGGGACACCGCTCCACAGCGCCGCATAGCTGGGCTGGCCGATCATGACGCCCACCAGGGTGCGGCTCGTGCCGTTGACGGTGACCTCGGCGGCGAACAGCAGGCAGTGCCCCGCCTGTTCGGTGTAGCCCGTCTTGACGCCCTTGATGCCCCCGTGCCCGATGAGTGGGTCGGTGTTCTTGATCGTGCCGAGGGTCGGAAGCGTCGTCGACGAGGTGCTCACGATCTTGGCGAGCACCGGGTTCGCGATCGCGAGCTCGCCGATGCCGACCAGGTCGGTCATGTTGCTCACGCTGCCGGGATCGAACCCCGAGGGGTCGGTCATGTGGGTGTGGGTGAACCCATTTCTCTTGAGCCACGCGTTGGCGGCATCCACGAACTTCTGCTGCGAGCCGTACGACCACTCGGCGAGCGAGCGCGCATAGTTGTTGGCGCTCTCGAGCATCATCACCGTCATCGCCTGCGTGAGGTTCAGCTTCTCGCCTGCCTCGACGGTCGCCCACGAGCCGCCCTCTGACCACACCTGGTGCAGGATGTCGACGTCGTGCTGGTCGAACGCGATCGCCGGCCCCGGGTTGCTCGTCGTCACCGGGTATTTCTGCAGCAGCACGAGCGCCGTGATGGTCTTCGTGATGCTCGCGATCGGAACGCTCGCGTCGCTGCCCGTGCTGCCGAGCAGCCCGGGCTGGCCCTCGAGGGCGATGGCGGCACCGCCCTCGGCCGGCCACGCGGGCGCGACCGGCGCCGTCTCGATGGAGGCGACCGCGTCGGCGGGCACGACCGCGGCCGTTGCCGGCAGGGGATGCATCAGGCTCGCGGCCACGTACGCGATGGCCGCCAGCGTCGCGACACCCACCGAGCCGATGGCGGCGATGGCGTCGCGGCGACGGCCGCGCGGGGCCTTCTTCGCGCCCTCGCTCGTCGTGCCGACGCCGGGTTCGGGTTCGACGTCGAGGGCGAGGTTCACGACGTACGATGCTACGGCCTGCGCCCAGGAATCAGCGCAGAGCCCACAGCGCCACGGCGCTCGCCGAGGCGACGTTCAGCGAGTCGACGCCGTGCAGCATGGGGATCGTGACGACCGTGTCGGCGGATGCCAGCGCGCGCCGCCCCAGCCCGTCGCCCTCTGCCCCCATCACAAGCGCGACGCGTTCGGGCGCGGCAGCGGCGAAGCGGTCGAGCGTCACCGCGTCCTCGGCGAGAGCCAGGGCGGCGATGTGGAATCCGCTTGCGTGCAGCAGTTCGGCGGCGCCGTCCTTCCAATCCGGAAGCCGCGTCCATGGCACCTGGAGCACCGTTCCCATCGAGACGCGCACGCTGCGGCGGTAGAGGGGGTCTGCGCAGGTGGGGGTGACGAGCACGGCGTCCGCACCGAGTCCTGCCACCGAGCGGAAGATCGCCCCGACGTTGGTGTGATCGACCAGCCCGTCGAGGACGACCACGCGCCGGGCATCCCTCAGCACCTCGGGCACGCTCGGCAGGGTGGGCCGATGCATGGCCGCGAGCGCGCCCCGGTGCAGGTGGTAGCCGGTGAGCCGCTCGAGCAGCGGCGCGTCGCCGACGAAGACGGGCACGTCGGGGAATCCCGCGAGCAGCGGCGCCACATCGCCCAGCCACTGCTCCTGCACGAGGACCGAGCGCGGCCGGTGGCCCGCCTCGAGGGCGCGGGCGATGACCTTCGTCGACTCGGCGAGGTACAGGCCGCCGGCCGGCTCGGTGACGCGGCGCAGGGCGACGTCGGTGAGCTTCGAGTAATCGGCGAGGGCGGGGTCGTCGAGGTCGTCGATCCGGCGGACATCCATAGGAAACATCTTGCCCGTAGCATTTTGAGTAACAGCGAGGAGGTGCGCCGTGATGCTCGAGACCGAGTCCGACACCCTGCTCGACGCCGCCGTCGACGCGCTCGCCGGGCGAACGATCACGGTGCTGACGGGCGCCGGGGTGAGCACGGATTCCGGCATTCCCGACTACCGCGGCGCCGGGGCCCCGAAGCGCAACCCGATGACGATCGAGCAGTTCCTCGCCTCGCCCCGCGCCCGGCAGCGCTACTGGGCGGGCTCGCACCTCGGCTACAGCCTGTTCGACGCCGCCCGCCCGAATGACGGCCATCGGGCTCTCGCCGAGCTCGAGGCGCGCGGTCTGGTGTCGGGCGTCGTCACTCAGAACGTCGACGGTCTGCACGTGCGCGCCGGGTCGCGCCGCGTGGTGCCGCTGCACGGCACCATGGACCGCGTGGTGTGCCTGAACTGCGGGCAGGTGTTCGCCCGGCCCGACATCGCAGCCCGCATCGATGCGGCGAACCCGTGGCTCGCGAAGCCCGAGGCGGTGGTGATCAACCCCGACGGCGATGCCGAGGTCACCGACGTCGAGAACTTCGTCGTGCCCGACTGCACGGTCTGCGGCGGCCCGCTCAAGCCCGATGTGGTCTTCTTCGGCGAGTTCGTGCCCGTCGACCGCTTCGACGAGGCGAAGGCGCTCATCGCGTCGTCCGACGCGCTACTGGTCGCGGGCTCGTCGCTCGTGGTCAACACAGGCATCCGGCTCATCGAGCAGGCGCGGCGGCGCAGGCTGCCGATCGTCGTGATCAACCGCGGCGTCACCAAGGGCGACTCGCGAGCGACCGTGAAGATCGACGGGGGCACCACCGAGTACCTGGTGGCGCTGGCTGACAGGCTCGCCTGAGCCACGACTGACAGACTGGGCGGGTGACCCGCATCTCCCTCGTCCGACATGGCCAGACCGATTGGAACCGCGACGGGCGCATTCAGGGCCGCAGCGACATCCCCCTTAACGACACCGGGCGCGAGCAGGCGCACGAGACCGGGCGCGCGCTGCGCGCTCGCCGCTTCGACGGCATCTATGCCTCGCCTCTCGTGCGCGCGTTCGAGACCGCCGAGATCATCGCGGGCGAGCTGGGGATGCCGGGCCCGGTGGCGGTTCCCGGGCTCGAGGAGCGCAGCTACGGTCGCGCCGAGGGCATGACCGGCCCCGAGATCCGCGCGGCGTTCGGCGACGACCGCGCCGACGTTCCCGAGTGGGAGAACGACGCGGCGCTGCTCGGGCGGGTTCTCGAGGCGCTGTCGGGGCTCGCGGCGCAGCACCGAGGCGAGCGGATTCTCGTCGTCGCCCACGGCGGCGTGATCGGGGCCGTCGCGAGGCACCTGACCGACGGTGCGCGCCCGGCCAAGGGCGAGGCGATCGGGAACGCGTCGGTGCACGATCTTGAGGTGGTCGACGGCGAGCTGCGGCTCGTCGCCTTCAACGTCGCCGCGGCCGAGCTTGCGGGGCTCGAGGAACTCGACGTCGACGTCGAGGTGTAGGCGCGTGGAGCTCGCGGATGCCGCCGTCTGGGTAAATCAGACGTATCTCGCGGAACCGACTACACATTCGTAGCTGAATACGAATGGGTTGTCCACAGCTTTCGAAGTTCCTGGGCCGATGTCAGTGGTTCATGGTTGACTGACGCCATGACATTAGAAGTCTCGTTCGATCTCGATGTGGAGAATTCCGCATTCGTGCTCGGCCAGTCGTGGCAGGCCGAGCAATACGAGCGAGTGTGCGCGGGGCGGCGCGAGATCGCTCGTCTCGAAGCACACGAGGTGCGCATTCTCGCGGGGCTGCTCTACGACGCCGAGGGTGCAGCCGGCGAAGACGCCATCGATGCGGGTGACCCGCAGACGGTGACGCGTCGGCACGAGCTGGCGGTGCGATCCATCGCGATGGAGGTGGCCGCATCGACGAACACGTCGATCCAGGCGGTCGAGGTGAAGCTCGGTGAGGCGTGGACCCTGGCGAACGAGCTGACGGACACGCTGGCCTGCCTCGAAGCCGGTGAGATCTCGCGGGCCCACGCGCACGAGCTGATCGCGGTGACCGGGCACCTCGAGCGCGGCAGCCGGCGCGAGGCAGAGCATGCGCTGCTGCCTTGGGCCAAGCGGCTCGCGCCGTCGCCGTTCCGGCGCAAGGCCAAGCAGATTCTCGAAGCGCTCGAGAAGGACTCCTTCGGTGAGCGCCACGACCGTGCATATGCGAAGCGGCGTGTCGACATCACCGCCGGTCGCGACGGAATGGCGCACCTCGAGGCGTACATCGATGGCGCGGACGCGGCGTTGATCAAGGCCGGGCTCGAGAACGCCGCGAACGAGGCGCGGCAGGCCGGCGACCCTCGGTCGAGGAAGCAGCTCGAGGCGGATTTCGTGGTCGAGCTGCTGACCGAGGGGAACATTGCCATCGGCTCGGCAGCCGATGGCGGGGCCGCCGCGCCGCTGCCCGTGACCAGGCGAGCGGCGGTGACCGTCGACGTGCTCATCCCGGCCGCGACCCTGGCCGGAAAGAACGAGCAGGGCGCCCTCATCCCGGGTTTCGGCATGATCGACCCACAGCGTGCGCGCGAACTGGTGGCCATGGCCCCGAGCCTGAAGCGCATTCTGACCGACCCGATCACGGGTGCCGTTCTGAACTTCGATCGCACGAGCTACCGCATTCCCGCCGGGCTCAGACGGGTCCTGCGCATCCGCGACGGGCACTGTCGCGCGCCCGCGTGCACCCTTTCGTCCCGCTACACCGATGTCGATCATGCCGTCGACTACGCCCGCGGCGGCCCGACGAGCCTCGCGAACACCTCGGAGCTCTGCGAGGGTCACCACTACGTCAAGCACGAGGGCGGCTGGTCCCTCACGCAATACGCCGACGGAGTCCAGGACTGGCGCGCGCCCTCAGGTCGCACCTATCGCACGTACCCGGACAACCCGTTCGCCGGGGCGCAGAGCGTCGTCGTGCCCGCTCCGTTCGACCTGCCGCCCGATGACGATGACGATGACGATCCTGAGCGCGACGAAGCCGGTTGATCAGCGGTGCGCGGGCGCCAGTCGCGGGTCGGTGGGCGCCGCTGTGACCGCGTAAGAGGAGTCCGAACTCCGTGCCGTCACGGTGCCACCGACCGCAGCACCTCGAAGAGGGCCCGCGCCGACGCGGCCCACGTGAACTTCGCCGCCTGCGCGATTCCCGCGCGGCTTGCGCTTGTCCAGGCATCCCCGGGCTCAAGCGAGCGGATGCCGCGCGCGACGTCCTCGGGCGACGCGGGGTCCACGAACACCGCCGCCTCTCCCCCGACCTCGTGGAAGATCGCGATGTCGCTCGCGACGACCGGCGTGCCGACGCGCATCGCCTCGATGACGGGAATGCCGAAGCCCTCGTCCCACGAGGTCGTGACCAGGGCGTGGGCGCCGAGCAGTGCGGTCTCGTACTCGCCGTCGCTCGCCCCGTTGTGGAAGACGAGCGCGGCGCCCGGGGCGAGATCGGCGAGGCGCGCCCGCTCGGCATCCGTCACGGGGCTCATCAGGTGCAGCTCGTAGTCCGCACCGAGCAGCGGCATCGCGCGCACGAGCGCATCGATGTTCTTGTAGGGCACGAACTGGCCCATATGCACGAGGCGGCGCGGCAACCCGGCCGGCGGCAGGCGGTGCTCCGCCGCCTCGAGCGCGGCGGGCGACGGGTCGGCGGCAGCGTTCGGCACCACGTGCACGGGGCGTCGGGTGAGGCGGTGCTCGGCGATGAGATCGGCGGTCGTCTGCGAGACCGAGACGACGGCGTCGCCGCCGTCGAGCAGCCGGCGCTGGGGCCACCACGACAGGTGGTAGAGCCGCCAGGCGATCTTGACATACCACGGCATCGAGCGCGGCGGCGTGCGGTGCCGGTAATAGATGAGATCGTGCACGGTGAGCACGAGCCTGTAGGTGCGCCCGCGCGACCCCATGGTCTGCATTGGCGTGAAGACGACGTCGGGGTGAAGCCGGTTCACCTCGCGTGCGCGCCACGGCTCCCCCGGGCCGGTCTGCGAGCCGATCTTGTGCCACGGCAGCTCGGGCAGGTTCGCGAGCTGCGCCTCGTCGCTGATCAGCATCTCGACCGGGGTGAGCTTCGCGAGCTCGCGCACGAGCTCGGCGCTGTAGCGGCTGATGCCGTCGTGGCGGCCGGTGCGCACGTAGCGGCAGTCGAACAGGACCCTCACGAGGGGCGCCCCGCGCGGCTCGCGAGGAACGACTCGATGAGGGCGGCCGCCTCGGCCGGCTTCTCGTAGTGGATGAGGTGCCCCACGCCGTCGATCACCTCGAGCGTGCCGTCGGGCAGCAGGCCGGCGAGCCGGCGCTCGGCCGAGAGCGGAGTGATCTGGTCCTGCGCGGCGGCCACCAGCAGCACGGGCAGCCGGAGCCGCTCGGCGTACTCGCTCACGTCATGCGACACCGACGCCCGGAACGCCTCGAGCAGAGAGCTGCGGTCGGCGAACAGCGAGAAATAGGCGTCGTGCTGGCCGTGGATCCAGCGCCGCAGCTGAGGGTCGCGCGTGGTCGCCATGGCGATGCTCATCGCGCGCACGATGGCGGGGCTGCGCAGCAGCCCGTTGCCCGCGCGCGCAGGCAGGGCGCGCGCGAGCCAGTAGTAGAAGACCGCGGCAGCCGTTCCGATCGCCTTGGGGCCCTTGAGCGCGGGCGCGCCGATGGGGTTCACGAGAACGGCGAGGGATGCCTCGACGCGGCGATCGGCAAGGGCGGCGGACACCACGATCGAGCCGAACGAGTGCCCGAGCAGCGTGACGGTCCCGTCGGGGGCGACGGCGCGGCGGAACTCGCCGAGCCAGCGCGCGTAGCCGTCGATGTCGTGTGGGCGATCGGCGAAGGCATCCGATGCCCCGAATCCGGGAAGGTCGGGGGCGATCACCCGGCGGCCGGTGAGACGCTCGATGATCGGCTCGAGGCCGTGGTGGTCGCCGCGGAAGCCGTGCACCGCGATGATCGGGGCCGAGTCGCCCTCCGGGCCGTAGGCGACCCAGCGCGTGACCCCGCCGGGAAGCTCGATCTCGTGCATCGCCTCTCAGGCTACCGAGCGTCGCAGCAGTCGGGTGTCAGAGGTCGCTTCTACCCTGGAGGCATGAGCGGATGGCATGAGCAGCTGGGCGTCTTCGACCTCGAGACGACGGGCGTCGACACCGAGACGGCGCGCATCGTGACGGCGCACGTGGGCGTCATCAACGAGCAGGGCATCACGGTGTCGCGGCAAGACTGGGTGATCGACCCGATGGTCGAGATCCCCGACGGTGCGGCTGCGGTGCACGGCTACACGACCGAGCGCGTGCGCCTCGAGGGCATGGATGCCGCGACGGGCGTCGCCGAGATCGTGTCGGCCCTGCGGGTGTTGTTCGAGCGGGGCATCCCGGTCGTCGCCTACAACGCGCCCTACGACTTCACTGTGCTCAACCGCGAGGCGAAGCGCCACGGGGTCACTCCGCTCGAGAACCCGCTGCCGGTGATCGACCCGCTCGTCATCGACAAGGCCGTCGACCGCTACCGCAAGGGCAAGCGCACGCTCGAGCTCACGGCGCAGTTCTACGGCGTCGACCTCGGCGACGACGCGCACGACGCCGGCTACGACGCGATCGCCGCCGGCCGCGTCGCCCAGGCCATCGCCGTCAAGTTCGCCGCTGAGCTCGCGATGACGGCGGCCGAGCTGCACGCACGCCAGGTCGACTGGTTCCGCCAGCAGGAGGAGAGCTACGCGGAGTTCCGCCGGAACAAGCTCGGCGACCTCAACTTCGTCGCGACGGGCACCTGGCCAGAGCGCTTCTGACGGGCGAGACCGTCACCGGGCATGCGAAAAGGCCCCGGGGTAACCCGGGGCCTTTTCGCGAGGTGCTGAGCGGTGGCTGCTTACTTGCTGCCGCCGAAGCCCTTGAAGCGCTGGTTGAACTTCTCGACGCGACCGGCCGAGTCCATGATGCGCTGCTTGCCGGTGTAGAACGGGTGCGACTCGGACGAGATCTCGACGTCGATGACGGGGTACGTGTTGCCGTCCTCCCACTCGATGGTCTTGTCGCTGTTCACGGTCGAACGCGTGAGGAACGTCGCGCCCGAAGCCAGGTCGCGGAAGACCACCGGGGCGTAGTTCGGGTGGATGTCAGCCTTCATAGTCAGTGCCTTTGAAACAGTCGAATGGATAGGTGTGAAGTGCGAAATCGTCGGCCCGCCGAGGTCTGAAGGACACAATCTCGCGTCACGCGAGGGGGCCAAACACCGATTCTATCAGGTCGCGGAAGCGATCACGACTTGGCGCGGGCGGTGAAGCGGCCCTCAGTCTCGGTGACCTCGACCCCGATGCCGAACGCGCCCGACAGCACGTCGGAGTTCAGCGTCTCGCCGATCGGCCCCGCAGCGGCGACCCGGCCGCCCGCGAGCACGATGGCATGCGTGAACCCGACCGGGACCTCCTCGACGTGGTGGGTCACCATGATGATCGCCGGCGCCGAGGGCGAGCTGGCGTAGCCGCCGAGCAGCTGCACGAGCTCTTCGCGGGCACCGAGGTCGAGCGAGGCGGCGGGCTCGTCGAGCAGCAGCAGCTCAGGGTCGGCCATCACTGAGCGGGCGATCTGCACGCGCTTCTGCTCGCCGTCGGAGAGCTCGCCGAACTTCCGGTCGGCGAGGTGGTCGACCTTCCACTCCGAGAGCACGCGGTGGGCGCGGCGCTCGTCGATGTCCTCGTACTCCTCTTTCCACCGCGCGGTGATGCCGTACGCGGCGGTGAGCACGATGTCGAGCACGGTCTCGCCATAGGGAAGCCGGCGAGAGAGCGAGCTCGAGGCGAAGCCGATATGGGGGCGGAGCTCGGCCGGGTCGATCTCGGCCGTGTTCTCGTCGAGCAGGGTGACGGTGCCCGCCGTGGGCGCGAGCTGAGCGGCCGCGAGCTGCAGCAGCGTGGTCTTGCCCGCGCCGTTCGGGCCGAGCACGATCCAGCGCTGGTCGCTCGTCACGGTCCAGTCGATGCCCTCGAGGATCGTGGTGCCTGAGCGCTCGACTCCGGCGGACTGCATGCTGACGACGGTGCTCGACATGCCTCCAACCCTATCGGCAGATCACGGCTCGGATCAGAGCAGGCCGGCGTAGACGGATGCCGTCTGCTCGGCGATGGACGACCACGAGAAGGCATCCCTCGCACGCTCGTAGCCCGCCTGCCCCATGACCCGCGCCCGCGCAGGGTCGGCGACCACCTCGGTGAGCGCGGCGGCGAGGTCGGCGACGAAGCGATCGGGGTCGATCGGCGTGCCGGTGCCGTCCTGCATCTGCTCGATCGGCACGAGTCGGCCGGTCACGCCGTCGACGACGACCTCGGGGATGCCGCCCGTGGCGGTGCCGACGACGGGAAGCCCGCACGCCATCGCCTCGAGGTTCACGATGCCGAGCGGCTCATAGACCGACGGGCAGACGAACACGGTCGATGCCGAGAGCACGGCGGTGAGCTGGTCGCGCGGCAGGATCTGCTCGATCCACACGACGCCCGAGCGCTCGGCCTGCAGCTCGGCGACGAGGCCCTGCACCTCTGCCATGATCTCGGGGGTGTCCGGCGCGCCCGCGCAGAGCACGAGCTGCACGTCGGCGGGCAGCGACTTCGCCGCCCGCAGCAGATAGGGCAGGCCCTTCTGACGGGTGATGCGGCCGACGAACACGACCGCGGGCCGGTCGGGGTCCACGCCGAGAGCGCGCGCCGCGTCGCGGTCGGGGTTCGGCTGCCACGCCGACAGATCGATGCCGTTGTAGACGACGTGCGTCTTCGCGGGGTCGATCGCCGGGTACGAGCGCAGGATGTCGCGGCGCATGCCCTCTGAGACCGCGATCACGGCATCCGCCGCCTCATATGCCGTCTGCTCGATCCAGCTCGAGACGCGGTAGCCGCCGCCCAGCTGCTCGGCCTTCCACGGCCGCAGGGGCTCGAGGCTGTGCGCCGTGACGACGTGCGGGATTCCGTGCAGCAGCTTCGCAATGTGGCCTGCACCGTTCGCATACCAGGTATGCGAGTGGACGATGTCGGCGCCGCCGGCCGCCTGAGCCATCTGCAGGTCGACGCCGAGCGTGGTGATCGAGGGGTTGGCGGATGCCAGTTCCGCAGGCACCCCGTAGGAGTACACGCCCGCCTCATCGCGGGGCTTTCCGAAGGCGTGCACGCGCACCTCGATGTGCGTGCGCAGCGCTTTCACGAGCTCGGCGACATGGACCCCCGCGCCCCCGTAAACCTCGGGTGGATACTCACGTGTCATGAGGTCGACTCGCATAGTCAAGACGCTAGTACAGGCACGCGAGGCCAACTAATGTCGGTTTCATGAGGGCTGGCAGGAAGATCTTCGGCGTTGTTCTGGCAGGCGGCGAAGGCAAGCGCCTGATGCCGCTCACGGCGGACCGAGCGAAGCCGGCGGTGCCCTTCGGCGGCCAGTACCGTCTCATCGACTTCGCGCTCTCGAACCTCGTCAATTCCGACCTGCGACAGCTCGTCGTGCTCACGCAGTACAAGTCGCACTCGCTCGACCGCCACATCTCGCAGACCTGGCGCCTCCCCCAACTGCTCAACTCCTACGTCTCGTCGGTGCCCGCCCAGCAGCGCCTCGGCAAGCGCTGGTTCTCCGGCTCGGCCGACGCCATCCTGCAGAACCTCAACCTGCTTCGTGACGCCAAGCCCGACATCGTGGTCGTGGTCGGCGCCGATCACGTCTACCGCATGGACTTCGCGCAGATGATCGAGGCGCACATCGCCTCGGGCGCGCGGGCGACGGTCGCGGCGATCCGCCAGCCGATCTCGCTCGCCAACCAGTTCGGCGTCATCGAGGTCGACGCCAAGCACCCCGACAAGATCGGCGCGTTCCGCGAGAAGCCGTCCGACCCGGTGGGGCTGCCCGACTCGCCGCACGAGGTGTTCGCCTCGATGGGCAACTACGTCTTCGACACCGACGCGCTCGTCGAGGCGGTCGAGAGCGACGCCGAGCGGCCCGAGTCGAACCACGACATGGGCGGCGACATCGTGCCGTACTTCGTCGAGCGCGGCGAGGCCGGCGTCTACGACTTCAAGGACAACGACGTGCCCGGGTCGACGGCGCGCGACCGCGCCTACTGGCGCGACGTGGGAACCATCGAGTCGTTCTTCGAGGCGCACCAGGACCTGATCTCGGCGCTGCCGATCTTCAATCTGTACAACCGCGAGTGGCCGATCTACTCGCAGGAGCTGAACTCACCGCCGGCCAAGGTCGTGCGCGACGCGCGCGGGTCGATCGGCGCGACCATCGACTCGATCGTCTCGCTCGGCTCGGTCATCTCGGGCGCGCATGTCGAGCGCAGCGTGCTCGGCCCGTGGACGCTCATCGACTCCGGGGCGAACATCACCGACACCGTCGCCTTCGACCGCGTCACCATCGGCCCCGACGCGCACGTGCGCCGTGCCATTCTTGACAAGGATGTCGTCATCGAGCAGGGCGCCGAGGTCGGCATCGACCTCGCGCGCGACCGTGCGCGCGGTTTCACCGTCACCGAGTCCGGCCTCGTCGTGGTCGGAAAGGGAGTTCGCGTCGTTCCATGAGTTCCTCGCTCGCGCAGGTCGCTGCGCCGTTCCTGGTCGTTCTCGACGCGGATTCGACGCTCCTGCACGATGAGGTGATCGAACTCATCGCCGATCACGCCGGCACCACCGCCCTGGTGGCAGACATCACGACGCGCGCCATGATGGGCGAGCTCGATTTCGTGGCGTCGCTGCGCGAGCGCGTGGCGACCCTCGCGGGGCTGAGCACGGATGCCTTCGCCGAGGTCCGCTCGCGTCTGACCGTGACTGCCGGGGTGCGTGAGCTGATCGAGGCCGTGCACGCCGCGGGCGGCAAGGTCGGCGTCGTCTCCGGCGGGTTCCACGAGGTCCTCGACCCGATCGCCTCGCAGCTCGGCATCGACTTCTGGCGAGCCAACCGCTTCGAGGTGGCCGACGGTCGACTCACGGGTCGGGTCGACGGTGCGATCGTCGACGCGCTGGCGAAGGCGACCGCCCTCAAGGAGTGGGCGGATGCCTCCGGCATCCCCGCCTCGCGCACGATCGCCGTCGGCGACGGTGCCAACGATCTCGAGATGATGGCGATCGCCGGCCTCGCGGTCGCCTTCAACGCCAAGCCGCGTGTGCGCGAGCAGGCCGATGTGATCGTCGACCGGCAGGACCTGTCGCAGCTGCTGCCGCTTCTGGGCCTACGCGGCTGAGGCCGCTCCGGCGAAGCCGAAGCCCGCGGGTCAGTGCCCCATTCCGAGGCCGCCGTCGACGGGGATGACGGCACCCGAGATGTACGCCGCGTCGTCGGAGGCGACCCACGCGACCGCCTTCGCGATCTCGCGCGCCGTGCCGTAGCGGCCGGCGGGGATGGCTTTCTTGTAGGCGGCGGTCTGTTCCTCGGGCAGCTCGGCCGTCATATCGGTCTCGATGAAGCCCGGGGCGACGACGTTGGCCGTGATGCCGCGGCTGCCGAGCTCGCGGGTGATCGAGCGCGCCATGCCGACGAGCCCCGCCTTCGAGGCGGAGTAGTTCACCTGGCCGGGGTTGCCGTAGAGACCCGAGACCGACGAGATGAAGACGATGCGGCCGTGCTTGGACTTGAGCATGCCCTTGAGGGCGCGCTTGGCGACGCGGAAGGAGCCCCCGAGGTTCGTGTCGACGACGGCGTCGAAGTCCTTGTCGCTCATGCGCAGCATGAGGGTGTCACGGGTGATGCCGGCGTTCGCGACCACGACCTCGACCGGCCCCAGGGCGGTTTCGACCTCGGTGAACGCGGCGTCGACGGCATCCGCATCGGTCACATCGGCGCGCACCGTGAGGGCGCCGGCCGGCCCCTCGCCCGAGCGCGCCGTGACGGCGACGCGGTGCCCTTGGGCCACGAACTCCTCGGCGATGGCGAAGCCGATACCACGGTTTCCGCCGGTGACGAGCACGGTGCGAGGAGTTGATTCAGGCATATAGGAATCGTATTGGCACCCGCGGCTTAGGCTTGACCGGAGCCCATGAAGAGCACGTCGCACACCATCACCTCGCTGCCGCCCTCCCCCGATCAGGAGCGGCGCCGGCGAATGCTCGAGTACTCGATCATGATGGGCATCCGCGTGCTGTGCGTCCTCGCCTGCATCTGGGTGCGCGGCTGGTGGCTGCTGATCCCGGCCCTCGGCGCGATCTTCCTGCCCTATTTCGCGGTCGTCGTCGCGAACGCGGCCCAGTCGGGCGCTCGCGGCCAGGTCGAGCGGCCCGGCGCGCTCGTGCGGCGCGAGGACCGGCGGTGAGCCTGTTCGGCGAGCCGACGGCTCACGAGTGCTCGCGTGCGGGCTGCCGAGAGGCCGCCTCGTGGCGGCTCGACTGGCGGAACCCCAAGATCCACGCCGAGGGGCGACTCAAGACGTGGCTCGCCTGCGACGAGCATCGCGAGTTCCTGAACGGATTCCTGAGCTCACGGGGCTTCCCCGTGATGGTCAGTCCACTCGATCGGGGTGACGATCAGGGCCGGTCGAGTCGCCGGAATCCGCCGGTTCAGCAGGACCCGTCGCAGGTTCGCTCGGCTGGATGACGATCACGTCTGGGCCGCGCCGCGGCGACTGCTGAGAGGATGCCGACGCATCGGCCCCCGGCGCGCCTGCCGCGGACGCCCCGCCGATCGCCCCGAAGCTGCGCGGCGCGGGCGGCAGGACCGAGACGGTGCCCTCGATGCCCCAGCGGGACAGCGGCACGTAGCCGTCGAGGAGCTCGTCCTCGATCTCGGCGTCGGTGAACTTCTTGCGCGCCGCCCTCTGCCGTCGCTTACGGGCGCGCTCGCGCTCTTCCGGATGGTCGGCGTTGAGGCGGCGGAACTCGGTGCGCATCGCGTACCAGAGGCCGCCGAAGCCGATCATCGCGATGAGCATCCACTGGATCATGTAGGACCAGTGGATGACCGTGCCGACGGTGGGCGCGCCCGTGACCACCTTCGTCAGCGCCGTCGCCGACGCGGGCGTCTGCGTGTCGAGCAGACCGTAGGCCCCCGTGTAGACGGCACCGCCGCCGAGCCGCTGCCTGACCTGCTCGAGGTTGATCGACTCGATCTGGTTCCGGATCGCGGGAGTCGAGCCCTTGACCGCTTCGCTCGGCTCGATGCGCGCGACGAGGCTGACCGTGCCGCTCGGTGGCTTGGGCTCGGACTTGGGCCGGGCAGGGTCCGACCCGGGCCCGATGCAGCCGCGGTCGACGATGAAGATCTTGCCGTCTGAGAGCTTGAGGGGCGTTAGCACCTCGAAGCCGGTGCCGTTGCCGCAGGGGCGGGTGCGCACGAAGAGCTGGTCCTTCGTGAGGTACTCCCCCGTGACCGCGACGGGTTTCCACTGGTCATGGGCGTCGTAGGCGTCGAGTCGTGGAAGCACGGTGTCGAGCGAGACCGGCGCCGCGTGGAAGTTCTGCTCGACGCGCGCGTTATAGCGCGTCGCCTGCTGGCCGCGGTCGTACTGCCAGTGCGAGAGGAAGACGCAGGCGATGGCGAACACCACTGCGGCGAGGATGTAGACGATCCAGCGGCGCGTGCGGGTGAACTCCCACCCGACCATGCCCTCGGTCGTCGTGTCGTAGACGGCGGCCGTCTTCCGCTCGAGAGCCCCCGGGCGGCGAATGTCGACAGCGCGTGCTGAGCGGCGCTGCAACGACCCATGCGGGTGACGATCTGGCACGGACTACTGGCTTCTGTCGGGGCGGGCGTGGGCTGGGAGCGGCTCGGCGGGCCGCCTTCGATCCTCTCGCGTCTCGCTGAACGCTTCCTCTTACGGTAGCTCGCCGCTACCCCTGCAGCGCCGCCGCGAACGGGAGCACCGCGCTCGCGCCGGCGCGGCGGAGCTCGCGCGCGGCGACCGTGATCGTCCACCGGCTGTCGATGAGGTCGTCGACCAGCAGAACGGGGGCGCCGGGCGGCAGCGCGAGATCGGAGGCGTCGAAGCGGCCCCACACGGAGCCGAGACGGAAGACGCTGTTCCCGCCGGGGCCGCCCGCCGGGCCGCCGTGCCGCAGCCCCAGCGCGCCGAGATACGGCAGTCGCCCGATGTCGGCGAGCCCGCGCGCGAGCGACGCGGTGAAGGTCGGCCGCCGGCGCGACGGCATCGACACGACCGCCGCGGGCCGCTCGGCCCACCGCCATTCGGTGAGCACCTGGACGCACGCGCTCAGCAGCTCGGGCGGGCACGGCTCGTCGGGCGCGCCGCTCGCGAGCAGCTCGCGCAGGCGGCCGCCCCACCCCAGGTCGCTGAGTCGCGCCAGCGCGCGCCCCGGCTCGCACTGCTCATCGGCGGGGATCTTGCCGCGCACCGGCACCCCGACGCTGTCGGCGCCGGTCGGCCAGAGCTTGCGGACCTCGACCTCGACGCCCGCCCGCTTCAGCGCGTTGCCCGCCGCCTGGCGCGCGGCACCGGTCGCGGCGGTCGGGTACCACGCCCCCGCGCAGTTGTCGCAGCGCCCGCACGGGCGCGCGTCGACGTCGTCGAGCGCGAGCTGCAGGAACTGCATGCGACAGTCCGACGTGCGCTCGTAGGCGAGCATCGCGCGCTGCTCGCCCGCGCGCGCCTCGGCGACCCGTCGATAGCGCTCGGTGTCGTACGCCCAAGGTCGGCCCGTGGCGACCCAGCCGCCCTGCACCCGCCGCGCGGCACCGTCGACGTCGAGCACCTTGAGCAGCAGCTCGAGTGCCGACTTCTTCAGATCGACACGGCTCTCGAGCACGGCCGTCGACTGGGGCGCGTCACTCAGTGCCGCGATCAGGGCGAGTGCCTTCCCCTCGTCGGGCATCGAGGCGGTCGCGAAGTAGTTCCAGATGGCCTGGTCTTCGGGGCCGGGCAGCAGCAGCACATCGGCGCTTTCGGTGGCTCGCCCGGCGCGGCCCACCTGCTGGTAGTAGGCGACCGGCGACGACGGGGCGCCGAGATGCACGACGAAGCCGAGATCGGGCTTGTCGAACCCCATGCCCAGCGCGCTCGTGGCGACGAGCGCCTTGACCTCGTTCCGCTTGAGCCTCTGCTCGAGGTCCGCGCGCTCTTCGGCATCCGTTCGCCCCGTATATGCGTATGTCTCGTGCCCTGCCTCGCGCAGGATGCGCGCGACGTCTTCGGCGGCAGCCACCGTCAGCGTGTAGACGATGCCGCTGCCGGGCAGGGAGCCGAGGTTGGCGACCAGCCAGGCGAGGCGCGCCTCTGCGTCGGGAAGGGTCAGCACCCCGAGGCGCAGCGAGGTGCGCGCCAACGGACCGCGGATGGTGCGCACGTTCTCGCCGCCCAGCTGCTCGGCGACATCGGCGACGACGCGCTCGTTCGCCGTGGCCGTCGTCGCGAGCACCGGCACGTGCGCGGGGAGCGTCGCCACGAGCTCGCGCAGCCGCCGGTAGTCGGGCCGGAAGTCGTGGCCCCAGTCGGAGATGCAGTGCGCCTCGTCGATCACGAGCAGGCCGGTGCGCGCGATCAGCGTCGGCAGCTGCCGATCGCGGAAGTCGGGATTGTTGAGCCGCTCAGGGGACACGAGCAGCACGTCGACGCTGTCGTCGGCGAGCCGCGCCGTCGCCTCGCCCCACTCGTGACGATTCGCCGAGTTGATCGCGAGAGCGCGCACGCCTGCGCGTGCGGCCGCCTCGACCTGGTCGCGCATGAGCGACAGCAGAGGTGAGACGAGCAGGGTCGGGCCGGCGCCGCGCGCCCGCAGCAGCATCGTCGAGACGAAGTAGACCGCGGACTTGCCCCAGCCGGTGCGCTGCACGACCAGCGCCCGCTGCCTCTCATCGACGAGCGCCGAGATCGCCTCGAACTGCCCGTCGTGGAACTCGGCGCCCGGCCGGCCGACGAGCGCGCGCAGCGACGCGAGCGCCTGCTCGCGGGTCAAAGAGGATGTCGCGGAGTCCGTCATGGTCATGGCCGGCATCGTGCCCGATGCCTCTGACATCGCCCTACGCGAGCTCGACGAGCTCGGCGTAGTCGGGCGTCCAGAGGTCCTCGGTGCCTTCCGGCATGATCAGCACGCGCTCGGGGTTCAGCGCCTCGATCGCGCCCGGGTCGTGCGAGACGAGCACGACGGCGCCCGAATAGTGCGCGAGAGCGTCGAGGATCTCTTCGCGCGACGCCGGGTCGAGGTTGTTCGTCGGCTCGTCGAGCAGCAGCAGGTTCGCCGACGACACGACGAGCATCGCGAGCGCGAGGCGCGTCTTCTCGCCGCCGGAGAGCACCCCGGCGGGCTTGTGCACGTCGTCGCCCGAGAAGAGGAACGAGCCGAGCACCTTGCGGGCATCCGTCTCGGTCAGGTGCGGCGATGCCGACACCATGTTCTGCAGCACGGAGCGCTGCACGTCGAGCGTCTCGTGCTCCTGCGCGTAGTAGCCGATCTTGAGGCCGTGCCCCGGCTCCAGCTCGCCCGTGTCGGGCTCGTCGACCCCGGCGAGAATGCGCAGCAGCGTCGTCTTCCCCGCGCCGTTGAGGCCGAGGATGACCACCTTCGACCCGCGATCGATCGCGAGATCGACGGCCGTGAAGATCTCGAGGGACCCGTAGGACTTGGACAGATCGGATGCCTTGAGCGGCGTGCGCCCGACCGGCGACGGCTCGGGGAACCGCAGCTTCGCCACGCGATCGGCCTGGCGCACCTCGTCGAGGCCGTACAGCAGCTTCTCAGCGCGCGCCATCATCTGATGCGCGGCGGCCGCCTTCGTCGCCTTGGCGCCGAACTTCGCGGCCTGCAGCTGCAGAGCGGACGCCTTCTTCTCGGCGTTGGCGCGCTCCTTCTTGCGGCGCTCCTCATCGGCGGCCCGCTGAGCCAGGTACTTCTTCCAGCCCATGTTGTAGACGTCGATCACCGCGCGGTTGGCGTCGAGATAGAAGACCTTGTTGACGGCCTCCTCCACGAGCACCACGTCGTGCGAGATCACGATGAAGCCGCCCTGATAGTTCTTCAGGAACTCGCGCAACCAGACGACGGAATCCGCGTCGAGGTGGTTCGTCGGCTCGTCGAGGATCATCGTGTCCGCGTCCGAGAACAGGATGCGGGCGAGCTCGATGCGCCGCCGCTGGCCGCCGGAGAGCGTCTTGAGGGGCTGGTCGAGGATGCGGTCGGGCAGGTTCAGGTTCGACGCGATCGACGCGGCCTCGGCCTCGGCCGCGTAGCCGCCGAGCGCCTCGAAGCGTTCCTGCAGATTGGCGTACCGGCGCATCGCCTTGTCGGCGACCGCCGGGTCGGCATCCGACATCTTCAGCGTCGCCTCGTGGATCTGGAGGTTGAGCGTGCCCAGGCCGCGCGCGTCGAGGATGCGCGTGCGCGCGAGCATCTCGGGGTCGCCTGTGCGCGGGTCCTGCGGCAGGTAGCCGAGCTCGCCCGAGCGCGTGACGGTGCCGTCGGTGGGCGGCAGGTCGCCCGCAAGGACCTTGGTGAGCGTCGTCTTCCCGGCGCCGTTGCGGCCGACCAGTCCGATCTTGTCGCCCTTCTGAACACGGAAATCGACGCCCGCCATGAGTGTGCGGGCGCCGACCCGGATCTCGAGGTTCGAGACCGCAAGCATTAAGACCTCAAATCGAGAATCCCAGGGCGCGCATCATGTCGCGCCCGTCATCGGTGATGCGCTCGGGGCCCCACGGCGGCATCCACACCCAGTTGATGCGGAACCGCTCGACGACCCCGTCCAGCGCCTGGCCGGTCTGCTCCTCGAGCACATCGGTCAGCGGGCAGCCGGCACTCGTCAGCGTCATGGAGATGATGAGCGCGTCGTGCTCGTCGTCCCACGCGAGGTCGTAGATGAGCCCCAGGTCGACGACGTTGACGCCGAGCTCGGGGTCGACGACGTCCTTGAGCGACTCGACCACCTGGTCGAACTTCTCGGGAGCGAGTGCGGTGGCCATGGTCAGCTCGCGTCGAGGGCCGACACGAAGCGGTCGTAGCCCTCTTCCTCAAGGCGCTCGGCGAGGTCGGGGCCGCCCTCTTCCGCGACCTTGCCCGCGACGAAGACGTGCACGAAGTCGGGCTTGATGTAGCGCAGGATGCGCGTGTAGTGCGTGATCAGCAGGATGCCGAGATCGGATGCCTGATGCGCGCGGTTCACACCCTCTGAGACGATCTTGAGCGCGTCGACGTCGAGGCCGGAGTCGGTCTCGTCGAGCACCGCGAAGCGGGGCTTCAGCAGCTCGAGCTGCAGGATCTCGTTGCGCTTCTTCTCGCCGCCCGAGAAGCCCTCGTTGACGTTGCGGGCCGCGAACGACGGGTCCATGCGCAGGTTCGTCATCGCGTCCTTGACGTCCTTCGACCACTGGCGGATCGAGGGGGCCTCGCCGGCGATGGCGGTCTTCGCGGTGCGCAGGAAGTTGGTGTTGGTGACGCCGGGGATCTCGACCGGGTACTGCATGGCGAGGAACAGGCCGGCGCGGGCGCGCTCATCGACGCTCATCGCGAGGACGTCCTCGCCGTCGAGCGTGATGGTGCCGCCCGTGACGGTGTACTTCGGGTGCCCGGCGATCGTGTAGGCGAGGGTCGACTTGCCCGAGCCGTTCGGGCCCATCACGGCGTGGATCTCGCCCGACTTCACGGTGAGGTCGACGCCGCGGAGGATCTGCTTGGTGCCCTGCTCGGTCTCGACCGTGGTCTGCAGGTCGCGGATCTCGAGAACAGACATTTACACATTCACTTTCTTGGGGGAAGGGTCGATCAGCACATCGCCGTCGGCGATCTCGACCTCGAAGACAGGGACCGGCTCGTAGGCCGGCAGGTTGAGCGGCTTGCCGCTGGTGAGCGAGAACTGCGACCCGTGCGCCCAGCACTCGATCGTCTCGCCCTCGACGAAGCCCTCGGAGAGCGAGATGTCGCCGTGGGTGCAGGTGTCGCCGATCGCAAAGACCTGGTCGGAGGCGTCTCGCACGACAGCGACAGGCACGCCGTCGACGACGACGCGCTTGGCCTGGTTCACGACGAGGTCGTCGAACGCGCACACCTTGACGGATGCCATTAGGCAGCGCCCCCTGAAACGGCACCGCTCCCCGCGGCGAGCTCGTCCTCGATGGCGGCGTTCAGGCGCTCCTCGAGAGACGGCACCCCGATCTGCTGCACGATCTCGACGAGGAATCCGCGCACGACGAGGCGGCGCGCCTCGTCCTCGGGGATGCCGCGCGACTGCAGGTAGAACAGCTGCTCGTCGTCGAAACGGCCCGTGGCGCTCGCGTGGCCTGCGCCCAGGATGTCGCCGGTCTCGATCTCGAGGTTCGGCACGGAGTCGGCGCGGGTGCCCTCGGTGAGCACCAGGTTGCGGTTCTGCTCGTACGAGTCGGTTCCGACCGCGTCGGGCCCGATCAGCACGTCGCCGATCCACACCGTGTGCGCGGCCTCGCCCTGCAGCGCGCCCTTGTAGGTCACGCGACTCTTGCCGTTCGCGGCCTCGTGGAACACGTAGACCTGGTGCTCGAGGTGCTGGCCCGCATCGGCGAAGTACACGCCGAGCAGCTCGGAGTCTGCGCCCTGGCCGGCGAGCCGGGCCGAGGGGTTGAGTCGCACGATCTTGCCGCCGAGCGTGACGACGACGTGCTTCAGCTTCGCGTCGCGGCCGACGGTCGCGAAGTGCGCGGCGACGTGCTTCGAGGCATCCGACCAGTCCTGCACGGTGACGAGCGTGAGGTTCGCGCCCTCGCCGACGACGATCTCGACGTTCTCGGCGAGCTGGGCGTCGCCCTGGTTCTCGAGCACGAGGGTCGCGTGCGTGTTCGGCGCGACCGACACGATCGTGTGCGCGGCGCGCGGAGCGCTGCCGAGGCTCGCGCGGGTGAGCGTCGCCTCGAACGCGTCGTCTCCGCTCAACTCGATGAGCAGCGCGCGCTCGAAGTGCGTCCACGCGTTGGCGCTCGCGCGGTCCTCGGGGAGGCCCGCCGCGCCGACCAGCTCGTGGTCGCGCGCGACCCATGAGGTGCGGATGCCTCGGGTGTTGGCCACTCGGAAGTCGTAGCTCGACCCGTCGAGCGCGCCCTCGGTGAGCTCGGTGAGCTCGTCCACGGGCGTGTACTTCCACACGGCCTCGCGGCCGGTGACCTTCGCGAAGTCGTCGACATTGGTCGACGTCGGGCGCTCTGAGCGGGTCTGCACCGGCACGCTGGGCAGCGCCGGGACCTCGGTCTCGGTGTATGTCGTGCTCAACTCAGCCGACCGATCCTTCCATGCCCATCTCGATGAGCTTGTTCAGCTCGAGGGCGTACTCCATCGGCAGCTCGCGCGCGATCGGCTCGATGAAGCCGCGCACGATCATCGCCATCGCCTCGTCCTCGGGAAGACCGCGGCTCATCAGGTAGAAGAGCTGCTCTTCGCTGACCTTCGAGACGGTGGCCTCGTGACCGAGCTGCACGTCGTCGACGCGGATGTCGATCGCCGGGTAGGTGTCGCTGCGCGAGATGGTGTCGACGAGCAGCGCGTCGCAGCGCACGGTGTTCGCGGCGTGGTGCGCCTTGGGGTCGACCCGCACCTCGCCGCGGTAGCCGGCCCGGCCGCCGCCGCGGGCGATCGACTTCGAGACGATCGACGACTGGGTGTACGGCGCCATGTGGATCATCTTCGCGCCGGCATCCTGGTGCTGCCCGGGGCCCGCGAACGCGACCGACAGGGTCTCGCCCTTCGCGTGCTCGCCCATCAGGTAGATCGACGGGTACTTCATCGTCACCTTGGAGCCGATGTTGCCGTCGATCCACTCCATAGTGGCGCCCTCGTGGGCGACGGCGCGCTTGGTGACGAGGTTGTAGACGTTGTTCGACCAGTTCTGGATCGTCGTGTAGCGCACGCGGGCGTTCTTCTTCACGATGATCTCGACGACGGCGGAGTGCAGCGAGTCACTCTTGTAGATCGGGGCCGTGCAGCCCTCGATGTAGTGCACGTACGAGCCCTCGTCGGCGATGATCAGCGTGCGCTCGAACTGGCCCATGTTCTCGGTGTTGATGCGGAAGTAGGCCTGCAGCGGGATCTCGACGTGGACGCCCTTCGGCACGTAGACGAACGAGCCACCCGACCACACCGCGGTGTTCAGCGCGGCGAACTTGTTGTCGCCGGCGGGGATGACGGTGCCGAAGTACTCCTCGAAGAACTCGGGGTGCTCGCGCAGCGCCGTGTCGGTGTCCATGAAGATGACGCCCTGCGCCTCGAGGTCCTCGCGGATCTGGTGGTAGACGACCTCGGACTCGTACTGCGCGGCGACGCCGGCGACGAGGCGCTGGCGCTCGGCCTCGGGGATGCCGAGCTTCTCATAGGTGTTGCGGATGTCTTCGGGAAGCTCTTCCCACGACTGCGCCTGCTTCTCGGTGGAGCGGACGAAGTACTTGATGTTGTCGAAGTCGATCTCGGAGAGGTCGGCGCCCCACGTGGGCATCGGCTTCTTCCCGAAGATCTCGAGCGCGCGAAGCCGGCGCTGCAGCATCCACTCCGGCTCCTTCTTCAGGGCCGAGATGTCGCTGACGACTTCGGTCGACAGGCCGCGGCGTGCGGACGCGCCTGCGGCGTCCGGGTCCGCCCATCCGAACTCGTACTGGCCGAGGCCCGCGAGCTCAGGACGGTCGATGAGAACGTCTGACATTGATTTACCTCGCTTACTGCCGCCCGTAACCGGTTATCAGACCGGCTCGCCCGTACCCACTGCGGCGGTCACGAGTCCGTCGCGACAGGCGATTGTGCGGATGGCTGGCGGATGCGCGGGCGCGCACCCATGAACCTTCTGAGTCTATCGAAGACTTGCGCGCGGCTCGCGCGAATCGGCGGTTACGGATGTCTCGCCCAGGTGCACGGAGGGGAACAGCCCCGGCTGGACGTCGAGCACGAGCCGCACGGCGCCGATCCAGACGAGCCCGGCGCCGACCACGTGCAGGATCACGAGCACGTTGGGAAGGCCGGTGACCGCCTGCACCACGCCGATGAGCCCCTGCGCCACGACCGCTGCGACGAAGAAGATCGCGCGCTCACGTGCGACGCGCTCGCCCGGCGCCCGCAGGATGACAACGAGCAGGATGCCGAGGGCCAGCGTCGCGGCCGCGAGGAGCCCGTGCACCCAGGTCACCGCGAGCCAGTCGAAGCCCATGCGCTGCACGGGCGACCCGTCGGCGGCCTGGCCGGAGTGCGGCCCCGAGCCGGTCGCGAGGGTGCCCGCCGCGATCAGGACGAGCGTCACAGCGGCGGTGACCCAGCTCAGCGCCTTGGCGGCGGGCGCGACGTCGCGCGGGCGATCGGCCTGCTCGTGGACGCGGTGCCAGGTCAGCGCGATCGACGTGAGCAGGGCCATCGCCATGATGAAGTGCAGCGCGACGACGTAGGGGTTGAGCTTCGCGAGCACGCTCACTCCCCCGACGACCGCGTTCGCGACGACGAGCCAGAACTGGCTCCACGCGAGGCGCGTGATGCTGCGCACGCGCGGACGCTGCAGCCGCGCTGCGATGATCACGCAGGCGACCGCGATGACGAGGACGTCGGTGAGCGTGCGGTTCGCGAACTCGATGAACCCGTGGATGCCGAGCTCGGGCGTCGCCGTCAGAGAGCCCGCCTGGCACTGGGGCCACGTCGGGCAGCCGAGGCCCGAGCCGGTGACCCGCACGATGCCGCCGCCGAGCACGATGAGCACGCCCATGACGAGGGCGAAGGTGGTCGCCCAGCGCAGGACGCGCGGGCTCAGCGCCCAGCGGTCGGCTGCCCAGCCCAGAGGGGTCTTCAGTAGAGGCATCCCGGGTACTCAGAAGTGGAGGAGCGGGTCGATGGCGACCGCCAGGAAGAGGATCGAGAGGTAGGTGATCGAGCCGTGGAACACGCGCATCGGCGAGACGTCTTCGTGCTTGATCGCCAGGTGGTACAGCCGGTGGGTCTCGTAGATGAACCAGCCGCCCGCGGCGGCCGCGCCGATGGCGTACAGCCAACCCATGTTCGCGACGGGGATCAGCAGCAGCGAGCACGCGACGGTCGCCCACGCGTAGAGGATGACCTGCAGGCCGACCTGCGCCCTACCGCGCACCACTCCGAGCATCGGCACACCGACAGCCTTGTAGTCGTCGCGGTACTTCATGGACAGCGGCCAGTAGTGCGGCGGGGTCCACAGGAAGACGACGGCGAAGAGGATGAACGGAGCCCAGTCGAGGCGGTCGGTGACAGCCGACCACCCGATGAGCACCGGGAAGCAGCCGGCGATTCCGCCCCAGATGATGTTCTGCGCGGTGCGGCGCTTGAGCCACAGCGTGTAGACGAAGACATAGAACAGGATCGCGGCGACCGAGAGACCGGCGGCGAGCAGGTTCGTGGTGAGCGCGAGCCACACCGTCGAGACCACGCCGAGCGTCCACGCGAAGACGTAGGCCTCGCGCGGGCTGACCTCGCCCGTGACGATCGGTCGGTTCTTGGTGCGCTTCATGACGGCGTCGATGTCGCGGTCGATGTACATGTTGAACGCCGCCGCGCTGCCGGCGGAGAGGGCGCCGCCGATGACCGTGGCGATGATGAGCCAGACGTTCGGCAGGCCCCTGTCCGCAAGGATCATGACGGGGATCGTCGTGACCAGCAGCAGCTCCATGACGCGAGGCTTCGTCAGCGCGAAGTACGCGGACGCCTTGCGGCCGAAGCCGATGTGTGCGGGGGCGCTGTGTTCGCCGGCTTCCGCCTGACGCTCTACGGCAATGCCCATGGCTCCTCGAGGGGGTTTTGTGTCGCACCGAGTCTAGTTCACGGCCCAGGTGGTCTGGGGGTGCACGGGCGCGACTATGCTGTTGGGTGCTCGCCTTCCGAGGCTTTACACAGACGAGACAACATTCCAACCTTCCGGCTGGGAGAAGTCTGCGAAGCGCCGCGGTTGCCAATGACGTCCGTGGCGGCACAACCGATAAGCGGCGGGTATGCAACAGGACCCGGCCGCACTGAATAGTGAAGGGTCAGTTCCAGTGGCAGCTCTGCAATGGGATTCCATTGACAACAAGGCGGTCGACACCGTCCGAGTGCTTGCGGCAGATGCCGTCGAGAAGGTGGGCAACGGCCACCCGGGCACCGCGATGAGCCTGGCCCCGGCGGCCTACCTTCTGTGGCAGAAGATCATGCGGAAGGACCCGAGCGACGACCAGTGGGTCGGCCAGGACCGGTTCATCCTCTCGGTCGGCCACTCTTCCCTGACCCAGTACATCCAGCTCTACCTCGGCGGCTGGGGCCTTGAGCTCTCCGACCTAGAGGCGCTGCGCACCTGGGGCTCGCTCACGCCGGGCCACCCCGAGTACCGCCACACCAAGGGCGTCGAGATCACGACCGGCCCGCTCGGCCAGGGCCTCGCCTCGGCCGTCGGCTTCGCCTACGCCCAGCGCTATGAGCGCGGCCTCTTCGACCCGGAGGCCCCGGCCGGCACGTCGCCGTTCGACCACTACGTGTACGTCATCGCCGGCGACGGCGACATCGAAGAGGGCGTCACGAGCGAGGCGGGCCAGCTCGCCGGCACGCAGCAGCTCGGCAACCTCGTCGTCATCTACGACAAGAACAACATCTCCATCGAGGACAACACCGACATCGCGCTGTCCGAGGACACCGCCAAGCGCTACGAGGCGTACGGCTGGGATGTCCGCGTGGTCGACTGGTTCAAGACCGGCGAGTACCACGAGGACGTGCAGGAGCTGTTCGACACGATCGAGGCGGCCAAGACCGTCACCGACAAGCCGTCGATCATCATCCTCAAGACCCTCATCGGCTACCCGTCGCCGACCAAGCAGGGCACGGGCAAGGTGCACGGCGCCAAGCTCGGCGCCGACGAGGTCGCGGGCGTCAAGAAGGCCCTCGGCTTCGACCCCGAGAAGAGCTTCGACGTCGACCCCGAGGTCCTCGCCCACACCCGCGGCGCGATCGAGCGCGGCAAGCAGCAGCGCGCCGAGTGGCAGAAGAGCTTCGACGCCTGGGCCGCTGCGAACCCCGAGCGCAAGGCGCTGTTCGACCGCCTCGAGGCCGGCGAGCTGCCCGAGGGCCTCGAGGCGGCGCTGCCGGTGTTCGAGGCCGGCAAGGAGGTCTCGACCCGCGCCGCGAGCGGCAAGGCGATCAACGCCCTCGCCGCGCAGCTGCCCGAGCTGTGGGGCGGCTCGGCCGACCTCGCCGAGTCGAACCTGACGACCATCGAGGGCGGCGGCTCGTTCCTGCCGAGCTCGATCACCACGCCTGAGTGGGGCCAGGGCAACCCCTACGGCCGCATCCTCCACTTCGGCATCCGCGAGCACGCGATGGGCGCCATCCTCAACGGCATCACCCTGCACGGCAAGACGCGCGCCTACGGCGGCACTTTCCTGCAGTTCGCCGACTACATGCGCCCCGCGGTTCGCCTCGCCGCCCTGATGGACATCCCGTCGATCTTCGTCTGGACGCACGACTCGATCGCCCTCGGCGAAGACGGCCCGACCCACCAGCCGGTCGAGCACCTCGCCGCGCTGCGTGCGATCCCGAACCTGTCGATCGTGCGCCCCGGTGACGCCAACGAGACGGCGTATGCCTGGCTCGAGACCGTCAAGCGCCATGGCGGCCCGGTCGGCCTCGCGCTGACCCGTCAGAACATCCCCGTGTTCGAGCGCGGCGACGGCGAGGCATCCGGCGACACCTTCGCCTCCGCCAAGTTCGTGGGCAAGGGCGCGTACGTGCTCGCCGAGGCGCCGAACGGAACGCCCGACATCATCCTCATCGCGACCGGCTCCGAGCTGCAGATCGCCGTCGAGGCGCGCGAGAAGCTGAAGGCCGACGGCATCAACGCCCGCGTCGTCTCGGTGCCGAGCCAGGAGTGGTTCGCCGAGCAGAGCGCGGAGTACAAGGAGTCCGTGCTTCCGGCGTCCGTCACCGCCCGCGTCGCCGTCGAGGCCGGCATCGCCCTGCCCTGGCACAGCTGGGTCGGCGACAAGGGCCGCATCGTGTCGATCGAACACTTCGGCGCCTCGGCCGACTACAAGACCCTGTTCGAGAAGTTCGGCATCACGACCGAGGCCGTGCTCGCGGCCGCCAAGGAGTCCTTGGCCGCCAACGGCAAGTGACCGTCTGAGAGCCCAGAGATCTCAAGGAAAGAAGAGAAGCAAATGACTACTCCTACCGCGAAGCTCGCCGCCGCGGGCGTCAGCATCTGGCTGGACGACCTGTCGCGCACCCGCATCACCTCCGGTGGGCTCCAGAAGCTCATCGACGAGAAGAACGTCACGGGCGTCACCACGAACCCGACGATCTTCGCCGCCGCGATCGGCAAGGGCGAGGGCTACACCGAGAAGCTCGCGTCGCTCGCCGCCGCCGGCAAGTCGGCCACCGAGGCGATCTTCGAGCTCACGACGGCCGACGTCGCCGACGCCTCCGACATCTTCAAGCCGATCTACGACGCGACGAACGGCGTCGACGGGCGCGTCTCGATCGAGGTCGAGCCGAACCTGGCCAACGACGCCGCCGGCACCATCGCCGAGGCCGAGCAGCTGTGGAAGAAGGTCGGCAAGGAGAACGCGCTGATCAAGATCCCCGCCACGAAGGCCGGCCTCGAGGCGATCGCGGCCGTCATCGGCAAGGGCATCAGCGTCAACGTCACCCTGATCTTCTCGCTCGAGCGCTACCGCGAGGTCATCAACGCCTACCTGACGGGGCTCGAGACCGCGAAGGCCGCCGGCATCGACATCTCGAAGATCCACTCCGTCGCCTCGTTCTTCGTCTCGCGCGTCGACACCGAGATCGACAAGCGCCTGACCGCCATCGGCACCGACGAGGCGCTCGCGCTCAAGAGCAAGTCGGGCGTCGCCAACGCGGTTCTCGCCTACCAGCTCTTCGAGCAGGAGTTCGCGACCGAGCGCGCCCAGGGCCTGCTCGCGGCCGGCGGCAACCTGCAGCGCCCGCTGTGGGCCTCGACGGGCGTCAAGGACCCGAGCCTGCCCGACACGCTCTACGTGACCGGCCTGGTCGCCCCCGGCGTCGTCAACACCATGCCCGAGAAGACGCTCGAGGCGACCTTCGACCACGCCGAGGTGACCGGCGACACGATCACCGGCGCCTACGACGAGGCCGCGAGCGTGCTCGACGCCGTCGCCAAGGTCGGCGTGAGCTACGAGGACGTCGTGCAGCTGCTCGAGACCGAGGGCGTCGACAAGTTCATCGCCTCGTGGAACGAGCTCGTCGAGTCCGTCCAGGGCGCGCTCGAGTCCTCGCTGGAGGCCGCCAAGTGACGGTCCAGATCCACGTCAGCGGCGCGGTGAAGGAGGCCGTCGAGGCCGCCCTCCCCGCGCTCGTGAAGGACCTCGTCGCGTCGGGCATCTTCGCCCAGGACCCCACCCTGTGGGGTCCTGACGCCGAGTCCGAGGCGAGCAAGCGCCTCGGCTGGATCGACGCCGTGAACATCTCGCGGCCGCTCATCGCCGACATCTACGCCCTGCGCGACAAGCTGCGCGCGGCCGGCGTGAATCACATCGTCCTGGGCGGCATGGGCGGCTCGTCGCTCGCCCCCGAGGTGATCACCAACACCGAGGGCGTCGAGCTTACGATCCTCGACACCACCGACCCCGGCCAGGTGCTCGCCGCGATCGGCGACCGGCTCGAGACGACGGCCGTCGTGGTCTCGTCGAAGTCGGGCTCCACGCTCGAGACCGACAGCCACAAGCGCATCTACGAGAAGGCGTTCCGCGACGCCGGAATCGAGCCGACCGAGCGCATCGTCATCGTGACCGACCCGGGTTCGCCGCTCGACCAGAGCGCCCGTGAAGCCGGCTTCACGGTCTTCAACGCCGACCCGAACGTGGGCGGCCGCTACTCGGCGCTCACCGCGTTCGGCCTCGTGCCCTCCGGCCTCGCCGGCGTCGACCTCGAAGAGCTGCTCGTCGAGGCCGAGGCCGTGCTGCGCGAGCTGGCCATCGACGACGAGAAGAACCCCGGCCTCATCCTCGGCGCCGCGATGGCGTCGAAGGGCAAGCTCGGCATCGTCACCGACGGCAGCCCGCTCGTCGGCTTCGGCGACTGGGCCGAGCAGCTCATCGCCGAGTCGACCGGCAAGCTCGGCACCGGCGTGCTGCCGGTGGTCCTCGGCACCGAGGCGCCCGAGCTGTCCGAGACGCTCGACGACCTGCAGATCGCCCGCCTCGTCGAGGACGCGACCGAGTTCCACCTGCTGCCCCAGGCGCGTCACGAGGGCGAGATCCTCGTCTCGGGCTCGCTCGGCTCGCAGTTCGTGCTGTGGGAGTTCGCCGTCGCCGTCGCGGGGCGCCTGCTCGGCATCAACCCCTTCGACCAGCCCGACGTCGAGGCCGCCAAGGCCGCCGCGCGTGCGCTGCTCGACGCCACCCCCGAAGAGACGGCCCCGGTGTTCACCGAGGCCGGCATCGAGGTGCGCGCGACCGAGGGGCTGCTGGGTGGGGCATCCGATCTCGACAGCGCCATCGGCGCCCTGCTCGCCCAGCTGCCCGAGGACGGCTACGTCGCGGTGCAGGCCTACGTCGACCGCATCGCCCTGCCCCAGCTCGCCGGCATCCGCGACCTGATCGCGGCGCGTGCCAAGCGCCCCGTCACCTTCGGGTGGGGCCCGCGCTTCCTGCACTCCACCGGCCAGTTCCACAAGGGCGGCCCTGCGGTCGGCGTGTTCCTGCAGATCACCTCGACGCACCCGCAGGACCTGCAGATCCCGGAGCGCCCGTTCACCTTCGGCCAGCTGATCAACGCACAGGCCGCCGGTGACGGCGCCGTGCTGGCGCAGCACGGCCGCCCGGTGCTCACCCTGAACCTGACCGACCCTGAGGCGAACATCGCGACCCTCTTCGGCGCGGTCAACGAGTAGTAAGCGAGCTCAATGTCCCCGGTGGAGATCACCAAGGATTTCAATCCTCTGCGCAGCCGTGACGATCAACGGCTGAACCGCATCGCGGGCCCGTCCGGGCTCATCATCTTCGGCGTGACGGGCGACCTGTCGCGCAAGAAGCTGATGCCGGCAGTCTACGACCTGGCCAACCGCGGCCTGCTGCCCCCCGGCTTCGCCCTCGTCGGCTTCGCTCGACGCGACTGGGTCGACCAGGACTTCGAGCAGGTCGTCTACGAGGCCGTCAAGCAGCACGCGCGCACCCCGTTCCACGACGAGGTGTGGCAGCAGCTGGCCCAGGGCATCCGCTTCGTCCCCGGCGAGTTCGATGACGACGAGGCCTTCCAGCGCCTCGCCGACACGATCCACGCCCTCGACGAGGAGCGCGGCACCAACGGCAACCACGCCTTCTACCTGTCCATCCCCCCGAAGGCCTTCCCGCTCGTCACCGAGCAGCTGAAGAAGTCGGGGCTCGCGGACTCGAAGGAGGGCCAGTGGCGCCGCGTCGTCATCGAGAAGCCCTTCGGAAGCGACCTCAAGACGGCGCGTGAGCTGAACTCGGTCGTCGAGTCGGTCTTCCCGCCCGACTCGGTGTTCCGCATCGACCACTACCTCGGCAAGGAGACGGTCCAGAACATCCTGGCGCTGCGCTTCGCGAACGAGCTGTACGAGCCGATCTGGAACGCCAACTACGTCGACCACGTGCAGATCACGATGGCCGAAGACATCGGCGTGGCCGGCCGTGCCGGCTACTACGACGGCATCGGCGCTGCCCGCGACGTCATCCAGAACCACCTGCTGCAGCTGCTCGCGCTCACCGCCATGGAAGAGCCGATCAGCTTCGACGCGAAGGACCTGCGCGCCGAGAAGGAGAAGGTGCTCGCCGCCGTCCGCCTGCCCGAGGACCTGTCCACGGCGACCGCGCGCGGCCAGTACGCGGGCGGCTGGCAGGGTGGCGAGAAGGTGCTCGGATTCCTCGAGGAAGAGGGCATGAACCCTCAGTCCGCGACCGAGACCTTCGCCGCCATCAAGCTCGAGATCGGTACCCGCCGCTGGGCAGGAGTGCCGTTCTACCTGCGCACCGGCAAGCGCCTGGGCCGCCGCGTCACCGAGATCGCGGTCGTGTTCAAGCGCGCCCCGCAGCAGCTGTTCGACGGCTCGCAGACCGAGGCGCTCGGCCAGAACGCCCTCGTGATCCGCGTGCAGCCCGACGAGGGCGTCACGATCCGCTTCGGCTCCAAGGTGCCGGGTGCGGGCATGCAGGTGCGCGACGTCACGATGGACTTCGGCTACGGCCACTCGTTCACTGAGGCGAGCCCTGAGGCCTACGAGCGGCTCATCCTCGACGTGCTGCTCGGCGACCCGCCGCTGTTCCCGCGCCACGAGGAGGTCGAGCTCTCCTGGAAGATCCTCGACCCGATCGAGGAGTTCTGGGCGAAGCAGGGCCAGCCCGAGCAGTACAAGCCGGGCTCGTGGGGCCCCAAGTCCGCAGACGACATGATGGCCCGCGACGGCCGAGTTTGGAGGCGTCCGTGATCGTCGACCTGTCAGACACCACTACCAACGGCGTCGCGAAGACCCTGGTGAAGATCCGCGACGAGGGTGGCGTCGTCACCCTCGGCCGCGTGCTCACCCTGGTCATCTCGACCGCGATGGGCGAAGAGGAAGAGGCCATCGAGGCCGCGAACGACGCCTCGCGCGAGCATCCGATGCGCGTCATCGTCATCGCGAAGGCCGACGACGAGGACCCGGCGCTCGCGTCGGTGGGCCACCGCCTCGACGCGCAGATCCGCGTGGGCGCCGACGCCGGCGCCTCCGAGGTCATCATCCTGCGCGCCTACGGCGACGTCGCGGACGACGAGGAGGGCCTCGTCACGGCCCTGCTGCTGCCCGACGCCCCCGTCGTCGCCTGGTGGCCGCGCAAGGCGCCGATCAAGGTCTCCGATTCGCCCCTCGGGCGCATCGCGACCCGGCGCATCACGGATGCCTCGACGCAGCCCGACCCGGCCGCGGCGATCCGCCACAACTCGGTCACGTACGCGCCCGGCGACACCGACTTCGCCTGGACGCGCCTCACGCTGTGGCGTGCGCAGCTCGCGGCGGCGCTCGACCAGGCGCCGTACGAGCCGGTCACCCAGGTGCACGTGACGGGTGCAGAGGACTCCCCCTCGACGTACCTGCTCGCGGCCTGGCTGCGCATGGCGCTCGACGCGCCGGTGAACAAGGACATCACCACCCGCGCGAACGGCTCGAGCGGCATCCACGGCGTGCGCCTCACGCGCGCCTCGGGTGACATCGAGCTCGAGCGCGACGTTCCCGGCATCGCGACCCTGAAGCAGCCGGGGCAGCCCACGCACGACCTGGCGCTCCCCCGCCGGAACCTGCGCGACTGCCTCGCCGAGGAGCTGCGTCGGCTCGACCCCGACGAGCTGTACGGCCAGGTCATCACCAAGGGCATCGCTCTGCTCGGTCACTAGTCGGCGCCACCACCGCAGTAGTCTGAGGAGACTATGACGAACGAACGGCGGGTGCTTGTCCACCCGAATAAGCAAGCACTCGCCGCTTCGGTCGCGGCCCGGTTCCTCACCAAGGTGGTCGACGTCATCGCCGACTTCGGCGACGCCCACGTCGTGCTCACAGGGGGCACCATCGGCATCGGCTCGCTGGCCGCCGTCAACGAGTCACCGTCGCGCGACAGCGTGGACTGGTCGAAGGTGCACTTCTGGTGGGGCGACGAGCGCTTCGTGCCGAAGGGCGACGCCGACCGCAACGAGCTGCAGGCGCGCGAGGCCCTTCTCGACCACATCGCGGTTCCTGCCGAGAACATCCACCCCTTCGCGGCGAGCGACGAGGTGGCCTCGCTGGAAGAGGGCGTCGCGGCGTACACCGCCGAGCTCGCCCGCTTCTCCCCCGACGGCGGCCAGTGGCCGCGGTTCGACATCACCTTCCTCGGCGTCGGCCCTGACGGGCACATCGCATCGCTGTTCCCGAACCTGGCGGGCATCCGCGTCACCGACGCCCCCGTCATCTCGGTGCGCAACTCGCCGAAGCCGCCGCCTGAGCGGCTGTCGCTCACCCGCCCCGTGATCAACTCGTCCGAGCGCGTGTGGCTCGTGCTCGCCGGCGCCGACAAGGCATCCGCCCTCGGCCTCGCCCTCGCGGGCGCGTCGTACCTCGAAGTGCCGGCCGCCGGTGCCAAGGGCCGCAAGCGCACCGTCTTCTTCGTCGACGAGGATGCCGCGGCCGAGGTTCCCGAGGACCTGATCGCCGAGAGCTACTAGAGCATCGAGAAAGGGGCTCCCCGCATGGGGAGCCCCTTTCTCATGGGTGCGTGCCTAGCTGGCGACGGTGCCGCGGCGCGCGCGCAGCTTGTCGAGCGCCTCCTGCAGAAGGGCCTCGGCCTCTTCCTCGGTGCGGCGCTCCTTCACGTAGGCGAGGTGCGTCTTGTACGGCTCGTTCTTCGCGACCGCCGGCGGGTTCGCCTTGTCGCGACCCGCCGGAAGACCCGACGTCGGGCAGTCGATGGTCTCGGGGATCTCTTCTTCGGGCAGGTTCGCCGCGAAGTAGCGGACGGTCTCGTTTCCGAGAGCGTCCCAGTACGAGACCGCGATGCGATCGGCGTGATGGCCGTGGTCCTGCTCGCCCATCGGGCCCGCGCCGACGCGGGAACCCCGGATGGCGCTGCCTCCGGAAACCATTGCTCCTCCTAGATGTTTCGGGTGTGCGTGTGCGATGCCGTCGCGAGCTGTGCGGTGCTCACGACGTGAAGCGGGTGATGAGACCGAGCACCACGATGCAGATGACCCAGACGAGGCCGAGGATCACGGTGATGCGGTTCAGGTTCCGCTCCGCGACGCCCGAGGCGCCGAGGTTCGAGGTCATGCCGCCGCCGAACATGTCGGAGAGGCCGCCGCCGCGCCCCTTGTGCAGCAGGATCAGGAGGGTCAGCAGCAGGCTGGTGATGCCGAGGAGCACCTGCAGGACGACCTGGAGGATTTGCACGATATGGGCCTTTCTTCAGCGTCGGCACCGGCGGTAAGCGTCCGCGGCACCGTCTGCCAGTATAAACGAGCGTCGATTGCCGACGGTCAGGTCGGGTCGGCCGATCACGGTCGCGACCGCTGCCCGGCCGGCCCGCCGATCAGTAGGTCGCGTGCTTCTTGTAGCGCACGATTGCGGCGAACTCGTCGACGTCGAGGCTCGCACCGCCGACGAGCACGCCGTCGACGTCGGGGCACTTCATGAAGCCGACGATGTTGTCGGACTTCACCGAGCCGCCGTAGAGGATGCGCGTGGTCGCCGCCGTCTCGTCGCCCACGACCTGGCGCACCACATCGCGCAGCACGGATGCCACGTTCTGCGCCTGCTCGGCCGTGGCCGCGGCCCCCGCACCGATCGCCCACACAGGCTCGTACGCGACGACGAACTCGTCACCGGGCTTGAAGTCGATGAGCGCGCCGCGCAGCTGGTTCGCGGGAACGGCGCTCGGCTCGTGGCGCTCGAGGTCCTTCGCGGTCTCGCCGACGCAGATGAGCGGCACGAGGCCGGTCTCTTTCGCGGCCTTCGCCTTGGCGGCGATGGTCTCGTCGGACTCCACGTGCCGGTAGCGGCGCTCGGAGTGGCCGACGATCACATAGTCGCAGTCGAGCTTCTTGAGGAAGCCCGCCGAGATCTCGCCGGTGTAGGCGCCGGCGGCGTGCGTCGAGACGTCCTGCCCGCCGTACTTCAGCTGCAGCTTGTCGGCCTGCACGAGCGTCTGCACACTGCGCAGGTCGGTGAACGGCGGGAAGACCGCCACCTCGACGTCGTCGTAGTCGTGCTGGGCATCCTTGAGGGTCCACGCGAGCTTCTGCACGAACGCGATCGCCTGCAGGTGGTCGAAGTTCATCTTCCAGTTCCCCGCGATCAGCGGGGTGCGGCGGGTCTCGGCCACGGGCGCGTCGCTCACTCGGCGGCCTCCCAGCCGAGCGCCTCGAGCCCGGGCAGCTTCTTGCCCTCGAGGAACTCGAGGCTGGCGCCGCCGCCGGTGGAGATGTGCCCGAACTGCTCGTCCTGGAAGCCGAGCGCGCGCACGGCGGCTGCGGAGTCGCCGCCGCCGACGACCGAGAGGCCGTCGACCTCGGTCAGCGCCTGGGCGACGGCCTTGGTGCCCGCCGCGAACGGCGCGAGCTCGAACACGCCCATGGGGCCGTTCCAGAACACGGTCTTGGCGGAGGCGATCTTCTCGGCGAACGCCGCGGCGGTCTCGGGGCCGATGTCGAGCCCGAGACCGGCCGAGCCCCAGGGGGTGCCCTCGATGTCGTCGACCGGGCGCACCTCGTGCGCGGCGTCGGCGCCGAACTTCTCGGCGACGACGACGTCGGTCGGAAGCACGATCTCGACGCCGAGCTCCTCGGCCTTCGCGAGGTAGCCCTTCACGGTGTCGATCTGGTCGGCCTCGAGCAGGCTCGAGCCGACCTTGTGGCCCTGGGCCGCGAGGAAGGTGAACAGCATGCCGCCGCCGATGGCGAGCGAGTTCACGCGCGGCAGCAGATGGCCGATGACGCCGAGTTTGTCGCTGACCTTCGAGCCGCCGAGCACGACCGTGTAGGGGCGCTCGGGGTTCTCGGTGAGGCGGTCGAGCACGTCGAGCTCGGCCTGGATGAGCAGGCCCGCGGCGCTCGGCAGCGCCTCAGCGAGCTCGTAGACGGATGCCTGCTTGCGGTGCACCACGCCGAAGCCGTCGGAGACGAACGCGTCGCCGAACGCGGCGAGCCGGCCGGCGAACGCGGTGCGCGCGCTCTCGTCCTTCGAGGTCTCTTCGGGGTTGAAGCGCAGGTTCTCGAGCACGACCACCCCGCCGTCTTCCAGCGCCCCGACCTTGGCCTCGGCATCAGGGCCGACCGTGTCGGTCGCGAACTCGACGGATGCGCCGAGCAGCTCGCCGAGTCGGGCGGCGACGGGCGCGAGCGAGTACTTCGGGTCGGGTGCGCCGTCGGGGCGCCCGAGGTGGCTGATCACCACGACTCGGGCGCCCTGCGACAGCAGCGCGTTGAGGGTGGGCAGGGACGCGCGCACGCGGCCGTCATCGGTGATGACGCCGTCCTTCAGCGGAACGTTCAGGTCGCAGCGAACCACGACCTTCTTGCCTGCGAGCGAGCCCAGTGATTCCAGGGTGCGAAGCGCCACTGCGTGTCCTCTTGTCTCTCGTCGGTGCGGCCTCGAGCGGCTTAGAGGCGCTCGGCCACGTAGTCGGCCAGGTCGACGAGGCGGCGCGAGTAGCCCCACTCGTTGTCGTACCAGGACGACAGCTTCACCTGGTCGCCGATGACGCGGACGAGACCGGCGTCGAAGATCGACGAGTGCGGGTTGCCGACGATGTCGCGCGAGACGATCGGGTCCTCGGTGTACTCGAGGATGCCCTTGAGCGGGCCCTCTGCTGCCTCCTTGTAGGCGGCCTTGATCTCGTCGACGGTCACCGGCGTCTTGGTGGTGACGGTGAGGTCGGTGATCGAGCCGGTGGGGGTCGGCACGCGCAGCGCGAAGCCGTCGAGCTTGCCCTGCAGCTCGGGCAGCACCAGGCCGATGGCCTTCGCCGCACCCGTCGAGGTGGGGATGATCGAGAGGCCGGCGGCGCGGGCGCGGCGCAGGTCCTTGTGCGGGCCGTCCTGCAGGTTCTGGTCGGCGGTGTAGGCGTGCACCGTCGTCATGAGGCCGCGCTCGATGCCGAACTTGTCGTTGAACACCTTGGCCAGCGGCGCGAGGCAGTTGGTCGTGCAGGAGGCGTTCGAGATGATGTGCTGCGTCGCCGGGTCGTACGAGTCCTCGTTCACGCCGATGACGAAGGTGCCGTCCTCGTTGGTGGCAGGGGCCGAGATGATGACCTTCTTGGCGCCGGCGTCGAGGTGCGCCTTTGCCTTCTCGCCGTTGGTGAAGAATCCGGTCGACTCGATGACGATCTCGACGCCGAGCTCGCCCCACGGCAGGTTGGCGGGGTCGCGGTCGGCGAGGACCTTGATGCGCTTGCCGTCGACGACGATGTCGTCGCCGTCGACCGCCACGGTCTCCTTCAGCGTGCCCAGGATCGAGTCGTACTTGAGCAGGTGCGCGAGCGTCTTGGCGTCGGTGAGGTCGTTGACGGCGACGATCTCGAGGTCGGTGCCCTTCTCGAGCGCTGCGCGGAAGAAGTTGCGACCGATACGGCCGAAGCCGTTGATTCCGATCTTTACGGACACGGGGATCTCCAGGTGGTGTCGATGCCGGCGCTGCCGGCTGGTGAGGGTGGTGAGGTGCAGAACCGGCGCCCGGCATTGTGTGCCGGGCGCCGGACATCAGCTACGGAAGCAGCAGACCGGAGGTGGTGGTGCGCGCCTTCTCGAAACGGGCGTTGACGTCGGCCCAGTTCGCGATGTTCCAGAACGCCTTGACGTAGTCGGCCTTGACGTTGACGTAGTCGAGGTAGAACGCGTGCTCCCACATGTCGAGGAGCAGCAGCGGAACGGTCGCGGCGGCCAGGTTGCCCTGGTGGTCGTAGAGCTGCTCGATGATGAGCTTCTGCCCGAGCGAGTCCCACGCGAGGATCGACCAGCCGGAGCCCTGGATGCCGAGGGCCGAGGCGGTGAAGTGCGCCCGGAACTTGTCGAACGAGCCGAAGAACTCGTCGATCGCCGCGCCGAGCTCGCCCTCGGGCTTGTCGCCCCCGTCCGGCGAGAGGTTGTTCCAGAAGACCGTGTGGTTCACGTGGCCGGCCAGGTTGAAGGCCAGGTCCTTCTGAAGCTTGTTGACGTAGGTGAGGTCGCCCGCGTCGCGCGCCTCGGCGAGCTTGGCGAGAGCGGTGTTCGCACCGTCGACGTAGGTCTTGTGGTGCTTGTCGTGGTGAAGCTCCATGATCCGGCCCGAGATGTTCGGCTCGAGTGCCGAGTAGTCATAGGGCAGGTCGGCGAGCGTGTAGTCAGCCATTCACTCTTCTCCTCGTATCTTCTGCAGACGTTCTCAACTCTAGTAACGCGAGAGCGTGCGGATAAGGCTCGAAGGACCGCATGCCCGCTTGCGTTACGGCCTATTCCTCGAGCTCGGGGGGAAGGTTCGCCTCCGTGCCGGGAATCCCGAGATCCGCGGCCTTCTTGTCGGCCATCGCGAGCAGCCGGCGGATGCGGCCGGCGACCGCGTCCTTCGTCATGGGCGGGTCGGCGTGGTGGCCGAGCTCGTCCAGGCTCGCGTCGCGGTGGGCGAGGCGCAGCTCGCCCGCGTACTTCAGGTGCTCGGGCAGATCGGGCCCGAGGATCTCGAGCGCGCGCTCGACGCGCGCGCACGCGGCGACCGCCGCCTGGGCGCTGCGGCGCAGGTTCGCGTCGTCGAAGTTCACGAGTCGGTTCGCCGTTGCGCGCACCTCGCGGCGCTGCCGCAGCTCCTCCCAGCTGCGCACGGTGCCGGCGGCGCCCATCAGCGACAGCATGCCGCTGATCGCCTCGCCGTCGCGGATCACGACCCGATGCACGCCGCGCACCTCGCGCGCCTTGGCCGCGATGCCGAGGCGCCCGGCCGCGCCGACGAGCGCCATGGCGGTCTCGTTGCCGGGCGTCGTGATCTCGAGCGAGGCGGTGCGACCGGGGTCGGTGAGGGAGCCCGCGGCGAGGAACGCCCCGCGCCACACGGCGGCCAGCTCGTCGCGCGAACCCGTCGTGAGCTTGTTGGGCAGCCCGCGGATGGGGCGACGGCGCGCGTCGAGCAGGCCGGTCTGGCGGGCGAGCGTCTCACCGCCGTCGACGACGCGGACCACGAACTGGTCGGTGCGACGCGTTCCGGACGCCTTGATCGCGGCGCCCTCTGAGCGGACTCCGTACAGCTCGGCCAGGCCTCGAGCCACATGGCGCGCGAGCTGCGGGCTGTCGAGCTCGCTCTCGATGGCGATGCGGCCCGAGATGACGTGCAGGCCGCCGGCGAGGCGCAGGATGGTGGCGAGCTCCGCCGCACGTACCGTGGTCTTGCCCGCCTCGACCGAGAGAAGCTCGTCCTTCACGTCCGCGGTCAGTGCCACTGAGTTACGTCCAATCTGCCGCGTCACTCGCGGCCAAGGTCACGGTGCTTGACGTTGACGGCGACTCCGGGCAGGGCAGAGGCCCGCCGCGCCAGCTCCTCGACGATCGCGACGGAGCGGTGCTTGCCGCCGGTACAGCCTATCGCGATCATCGCGTGGCGCTTGTTCTCGCGCTGGTAGCCGGCGAGGGCCACCTCGAGCATGCGGCTCCACAGATCGACGAACTCGGCCGCCCCGTCCTGCTCGAAGACGTAGTCGCGCACCGGCTCGTCCGTGCCGTTCAGCGCACGCAGCTCGGGAACCCAGAACGGGTTCGGCAGGAAGCGCACGTCGGCGATCATGTCCGCGTCGCTCGGCAGCCCGTACTTGAAGCCGAAGCTCGAGATCGTCAGCTGCACGCCGGGAGTCGTGTCGGTCTTGTACGCGTCGTGGATCTGGTTCGTGAGCTGGTGCACGTTCAGCTCGGAGGTGTCGATCACCTTGTCGGCGAACTCGCGCAGCTGCTTGACCCGCGTGCGCTCCTCCATGATCCCGTCGAGGATCGTGCCGTTGCCCTGCAGGGGGTGCGGGCGGCGCACCGACTCGAAGCGCCGCACCAGCGCGGCATCCGACGCGTCGAGGAACAGCACCGACAGGCGGACGTTGTCGCGCAGCGACGGCAGGAGGTCCTGGAGCTCGGTGAAGAAGTCGCGGCCGCGCACGTCGAGCACGGCGGCGATACGCGGAGTGTCCTGCTCGGTGCGGCCCGCCAGGTCGAGCAGCGGCCGCAGCATCTGCGGCGGCAGGTTGTCGACGACGAACCAGTCGAGGTCTTCGAGGGCCTTCGCCACGGTCGACCTGCCGGCGCCGGACATCCCGGTGACGATGAGCACCTCTTGCGTCGACATGGCGGTGCCCGGTGCTGTCTGCGCTGGTGGCATGGCCGTCACACCACCAGCCTATTCACTCGCCGGTGGCACCGGGGGCCGGCTGTGCCGCCTGCGCCGCGTCCGCCACGTGCAGGGTGTCGTACACGGCCTGCGCGAGCGCGGGGCCGATGCCGCGCGCCTCGGCGATCGCCTCGACGGATGCCTGCCGCAGACGCGCCACGGAGCCGAAGTGCCCTAGCAGCTCTTTGACGCGGGCCGGCCCGAGGCCGGGCACCGTGCCGAGCACGGTCGAGATGTCGCGTTTGCGGGTCGAGCGCTGATAGGTGATCGCGAAGCGGTGCGCCTCGTCGCGGATGCGCTGGATGAGGAAGAGCGCGTCGGAGTTGCGCGGCAGGATCACGGGATAGTCGGAGTCGGGCAGCCACACCTCTTCGAGGCGCTTGGCGATGCCCGCGAGCTGGATGCCTCGCACGCCGGACTCGTCGAGCGCGCGCTTCGCGGCATTCACCTGGGGCTGGCCACCGTCGACGAGCAGCAGCTGCGGGGCATACGCGAACTTCTTCCGGCGGGTCTCGCCCGTCTCGTCGTCGCGCTCGCCGACGGGGGCCGCCGCCTCCTCTTTCAGATAGGCGAGGCGCCGCGTGAGCACCTGGTAGATCGAGTCGGTGTCGTCGGTCGTCTCGGGGATCGAGAAGCGGCGGTACTGGTCTTTGCGCGGCAGGCCGTCCTCCATGACGACCATGGAGGCCACGACGTTCGTGCCCTGCAGATGGGAGACGTCGTAGCACTCGATGCGCAGCGGCGCCTCGGCCATGCCGAGCGCGTCCTGGATGACGTTCAGCGCCTGCGAGCGGGCGGTGAAGTCGGCGCTGCGGCGCGTCTTGTACAGGGCGAGAGCGCCCTTCGCGTTGATGGCGGCGGTCTGGGCGAGTTGGGCCTTGTCGCCGCGCTGTGCGGTGCGGAGCGCGACCGCTCCCCCGCGGCTCGCGCCGTCGAACTCGGTGCGCCGGGCCGTGAGCCACTGCTCGAGCGCCTCGCTGTCGTCGGGCACCTCGGGCACGATGACCTCGCGCGGGGGCGCGAAGTCGCCGTCGTAGGCGTTCTGCAGCACGGTCTCGACGAGCTCGCCGAGCTCGAGGTCGAGCTCTTTGTCGACGACCCAGCTGCGTGTTCCGCGGATGCGGCCGCCGCGCACGATGAACTGCTGCACCGCGGCCGCGAGCTCGTCGTGGGCGATGCCGAAGACGTCGGCGTCGACGTTGTCGGAGAGGACGACCGCGGTCTTCTCCATCACGGCGGTCAGCGCCTGGATGCGGTCGCGATAGCGGGCGGCCAGCTCGAAGTTCAGCTCGGCCGAGGCATCCGTCATCTCCTTGGTGAGCGTGCGCAGGTAGCGCTGGTCGCTGCCGGACATGAAGTCGACGAACTCGTTCGCGAGCTCGCGGTGCTCTTCGCGGGTGATGCGGCCGACGCAGGGCGCCGCGCACTTGCCGATGTCGGCGAGCAGGCACGGGCGGCCGGTCTGCTCGGCGCGGCGGAACACCCCGTCGGAGCAGGAGCGCATCGGGAACGCCTTGAGCATCAGATCGAGCGTCTCGCGGATGGCCCAGACCTTCGTGTACGGCCCGAAGTAGCGGCTCGTCTTGTCTTTGCGACTGCGGGTGACGAGCGCGCGGGGCACGTTCTCGCCGAGGGTGACGGCGAGGTAGGGGTAGCTCTTGTCGTCCTTGAAGACGACGTTGAAGGGCGGGTTGAACTCCTTGATCCAGGTGTACTCGAGCTGCAGCGCCTCGAACTCGTTGCCGACGACCGTCCACTCGACGCTCGCCGCGGTCGTGACCATGCGGCGGGTGCGCTCGTGCAGATTGCGCAGCGGCTGGAAGTAGTTCGAGAGCCGCGCGCGCAGGTTCTTCGCCTTGCCGACGTAGAGCACGCGCTGGCTCGCGTCGCGGAAGCGGTACACGCCGGGAGAGGTCGGGATCTCGCCCGTCTTCGGCTTGTAGGGAACGGTCTGGCTCGGCGCGCGCCCGTTGGTGATGGCGGGGCCCACGGTCAGGCGGATGCCTTCGCGAGAGCGCGCTCGTCGAGCCCCAGGATCTCGCGCAGGAAGAACCCCGTGTGGCTCGCCTCGACCTGGGCGACCTGCTCGGGCGTTCCCGTGGCGATCACCTGACCGCCGCCCGCGCCGCCCTCAGGCCCGAGGTCGATCAGGTAGTCGGCGCTCTTGATGACATCGAGGTTGTGCTCGATGACGATGACCGTGTTGCCCTTCTCGACGAGGCTGTCGAGCACGAGCAGCAGCTTGCGCACGTCTTCGAAGTGCAGGCCCGTCGTCGGCTCGTCGAGCACGTAGATGCTGCGGCCGTTGGTGCGGCGCTGCAGCTCGGTGGCGAGCTTGACGCGCTGCGCCTCGCCGCCCGAGAGCGTCGTGGCGGACTGGCCGAGTCGCACATAGCCGAGGCCGACGTCGACGAGGGTCTTCAGGAACCGGTGGATCGAGCCGATCGGCTCGAAGAACTCGGCCGCCTCGGCGATCGGCATGTCGAGCACCTCGGCGATGTTCTTGCCCTTGTAGTGCACCTGCAGCGTGTCGCGGTTGTAGCGTGCGCCGTGGCAGACCTCGCAGTCGACGTAGACGTCGGGCAGGAAGTTCATCTCGATCTTGATCGTGCCGTCGCCCTGGCAGTTCTCGCAGCGGCCGCCCTTGACGTTGAAGCTGAAGCGGCCGGGCTGGTAGCCGCGGGACTTCGCCTCGACGGTCTCGCTGAACAGCGTGCGGATCTTGTCGAACACGCCGGTGTAGGTCGCCGGGTTCGACCGCGGGGT
Organism: Gryllotalpicola kribbensis; assembly: GCF_039538245.1. Classification (NCBI taxonomy): domain Bacteria; kingdom Bacillati; phylum Actinomycetota; class Actinomycetes; order Micrococcales; family Microbacteriaceae; genus Gryllotalpicola; species Gryllotalpicola kribbensis. The sequence goes on along the minus strand of NZ_BAABBX010000016.1, from coordinate 387,943 downwards.
GCGGCCGATCGGCGCCTGGTCGACGTGCACGACCTTGTCGAGGTTGTCGACGCCGGTCACGCGCGTGTGCTTGGCGGCCACCTTGCGTGCGCCGTTGAGGCGCTGCGCGAGGACGCGATAGAGGATGTCGTTGACGAGGGTCGACTTGCCGGAGCCGGACACCCCCGTCACCGCGGTGAAGACGCCGAGCGGGAACTCGACCGTCAGGTCCTTGAGGTTGTTCGCATTGGCGCCGACGACCTGCAGCATCCGCTTCTTGTCGACCTTGCGGCGCTTCTTCGGCACGGCGATCGCCTTGCGGCCGGCGAGATAGTCGCCGGTCAGCGAGTCCTTGTTGTCGACGAGCTCGTCGTAGGTGCCGGAGTGGACGACCTTGCCGCCGCCCTCGCCCGCGCCGGGGCCGATGTCGACGATCCAGTCGGCGGTGCGGATCGTGTCTTCGTCGTGCTCGACGACGATCAGCGTGTTGCCCAGGTCGCGAAGGGCGACGAGGGTGTCGATGAGGCGGCGGTTGTCGCGCTGGTGCAGGCCGATCGAGGGCTCGTCGAGCACGTACAGCACGCCCGTGAGGCCCGAGCCGATCTGCGTCGCGAGCCGGATGCGCTGCGCCTCGCCGCCCGAGAGGGTTCCGGCCGCGCGCGCCATGTTCAGGTAGCCCAGCCCGACCTGGATGAGGAAGTCGAGGCGCAGCTTGATCTCGCGCAGCACCTGAGCGGCGATCGTCGCCTCGCGGTCGGTGAGCGTGAGCTTGTTCATGAACTCGCGCGAGTCGGTGAGGCTGAGCTCGGCGACATCGGCGATCGAGTGGTCGTGGATGAGCACCGAGAGCACCTCGGGCTTGAGGCGCTTGCCGTCGCAGACAGGGCACGGCACCTCGCGCAGGAACTCGGCCCAGCGCTGGCGCTGGGTGTCGGTCTCGGCCTGGGCGTACTGGCGCTCGATGTAGGGCACGACGCCCTCGAAGCCCGAGGTGTAGCTCATCTCGCGGCCGAAGCGGTTGCGCCACTTGACCTTGACCTCGAAGTTCTCGCCGTGCATGACCGCCGTGCGCACGCGCTCGGGCAGCTTGTTCCACGGCGTGTCGAGGTCGAAGTCGAGGTCGCGTGCGAGGCCGGCGAGCAGCTTCTCGTAGTACTGGTAGAGGCTCTTGCCCTGGCTCGTCCACGGGATGATGACGCCCTCGGCGAGGCTCAGCTCGGGGTCGCCGAGCAGCAGCTCGTCGTCGACGGCCATGCGCACGCCGAGGCCGGAGCACTCGGGGCAGGCGCCGAACGGCGCGTTGAACGAGAAGGTGCGCGGCTCGATCTCGGTGAGCTGGATCGGGTGCCCGTTCGGGCAGGCGAGCTTCTCGCTGAAGGTCACCCATGCCTCGGGCGAGTCTGCCGGGGCGTCGACGAAGTTCACGTCGACGAGGCCGTCGCTCAGGCCGAGCGCGGTCTCGATGGAGTCGGTGAGCCGGCCGAGGATCTCGGGCCCGGCGACCAGCCGGTCGACGATGACCGAGATGTCGTGCTTGTAGGACTTCTTCAACGTCGGCGGCTCGGTCAGCGCGTGCTGCTCGCCGTCGACGAGGACGCGGGCGAAGCCTTTGGCCGCGAGCTCTTTGAAGAGGTCGACGAACTCGCCCTTCTTCTGCTTCACGACGGGGGCGAGCACCTGGTAGCGAGTGCGCTCTTCGAGCTCCATCAGCTGGTCGGCGATCTGCTGCACGGTCTGGCGCTGGATCTTCTCGCCGCACACGGGGCAGTGAGCGACGCCGATGCGCGCCCAGAGCAGGCGCATGTAGTCGTAGATCTCGGTGATCGTGCCGACGGTCGAGCGCGGGTTGCGGTTCGTGGATTTCTGGTCGATCGAGACCGCGGGGCTCAGACCCTCGATGAAGTCGACGTCGGGGCGGTCGACCTGGCCGAGGAACTGGCGCGCATAGGCCGACAGCGACTCGACGTAGCGGCGCTGGCCCTCGGCGAAGATCGTGTCGAAGGCGAGCGAGGACTTGCCTGAGCCGGAGAGCCCGGTGAAGACCACCAGGGCATCGCGGGGGATCTCGAGGTCGACATTGTGCAGGTTGTGCACGCGCGCGCCGCGCACGCTGAGCTTGGCTCGCGAGCCGACCGGGTGCACGTGCCCGAACGCTGCGGAAGTAGTGGGGGACGTCACCTTTCGAGTCTAGATTCGACCACCGACATTGCGCTTGGCGGGGGCCTCGCCTGCGCTTGGCGCGGGCCTCGGCCGAGCCTCGCCTGCGCTTGGCGCGGGCCTCTGTACCGAGTGACGGCGGCCGTGCCACGATGATCGCGTGCTGGCATACCGCGACTACCTCAGGCTCCTTCCCAAGACCGAGTTGCATTGCCACTTCGTCTCGACGCTGAGTGCCGCACGACTCATCTCGCTCGCCGACCGCTACGGGGTCGAGCTGCCGACCACCGACCCCGAGGAGCTGTTCGCCTACGACGACCTCGCCGACTTCCTCGTGGCGTTCCGGGCGGCGACCGACGTGCTGCGCACGTCGGAGGACCTCGCGACGACCGCCTACGACGGGGTCCGTGCCGCGGTGATCGCGGGCAATCTGCGCTACCGCGAGTACGGCGTGAACCCGCAGTACTTCGCTGCGCGCGGCATGGGCTACCGCGAGTTCCTCGAGCCGGTGATCGACGGCCTGCGTGCAGCCGAGCGCGATCTGGGCGTCGGCTTCCGACTCGTGGTGGCGATCAACCGGCGCGAGTCGGCGGGAAGTGCCGTCGAGCTGGTCGAGCAGATGATCAGCCACCCGTACCCGGAGGTGGTCGCGCTCGGGCAGGACGACCTCACGCCCGAGAACACCGAGGACCCCGGGCGCTTCGCCGAGGCATACGCGCTGGCGAAGCGGCACGGCTTCCACCTCACCGCCCATGCGGGCGAGACCGCAACCGCCTCTGCAGAGGACGTGCGCGTGGCCGTCGACGTGCTCGGGGTCGATCGCATCGACCACGGCTACCGCGTGCTCGACGACCCCGAGCTCGTCGCGCGCCTGCGCGAGCGGCAGCTGCCGTTCGCGACCACTCCCCTGTCGACCCGCGCACTGTCGGGGTGGGCGCTCGACCCCGGTCACCGGATTGCGCGGATGATCCGCGCCGGGCTCAACGTCTCGGTCTCGACCGATGACGGCGTCTTCTTCCGAACCGATATCGGCCGCGAGTACAGCGAGGGCCTCTTTTCGTTCGGCATCGACGCGGAGGGCGCCAAGGCGGTCGCTCTCGCCGGCATCGACGGCGCGTTCTGCGACAGTGATGAGAAGGCTCGGCTGCGCGCGGCATTCCACGCCGAGTTCCTGGCGCTCGACGCGCTGCTCGAACCAGGGGCGCACGCGGCCGCGCCCGCGTAGCCGCACGCGGCCGGCCGCAGCGCGACGCCACACACACACACACTTCCGCCTCATGCGCCGACGCTCTCGAGCCGTAGCTGCGCCTGCCCCCCGGCCTTCGAGTGCAGCCTGATCGGATCTCGCCCCGGCCACAGCAGCCAGTACTCCGAGCCGCGCCGCTCGACGCGCGCACCATGGTTGTGCAGCATCAGGTGATGTCGCCTGCAGAGCAGGACGCCGTCGCGCGTCTCGGTTCTGCGGTTCGCGGGACTCGCGCCCCAGGGGTTGTCGTGATGCGCCTCAGCGGCACCGGGAGGCATCGGGCAGTCGGGCCAAAGGCACCCGCCGTCGCGCGTCGCCATCGCTCGCCGCTGTCTGCCGGTGAAGAGCCGCTGGTCCTTTCCGACGTCGATCGCCTGGCCTGTCTCGTCGAAGAGCATGGGGGTGAACCCGCTGCCGCAGACCATCCGCAAGGCATCCGTCGCGGTGATCGGGGCGTTCGCCCCGTCGACCCAGGCGATGCCCTCATCGGGCCCCGCACACGGGAGGCCGAAGGATGCGCCCGGGCAGCTGGTGTGATCGCCCGCGTGATGCCGCGCGAGAATCGCCTGCGCCGTGCGCGCCCTGGCGAGATCGCGCGTGGTGACCGCCACCGTGACCTGGGGCCGCTGCCGCGAGAGCAGCACGTTCTGCTCGGACCGGCCGCCGCACTCGACCAGGTCGACGAGCGTGTCGGCCTGTAGCTGCTCATTGCTGCGCGGGTCGTCGTCGAGCTCGCGTGCCCAAGCGAGCTCGGCCTCGTCGCGGAAGCGCGGGCCGCCGAGCCGCGGCGACAGCATGGCACGGATCGGCCCATAGAACCGTGCATCGGATTCCGGGTCGAGATCGATGTCGTAGTGCACCATGCCGCTCGTACGCACGTGCCGTCGGAACGAGCGCATCTCCTTCCGCTGCTCGGCCTCGCGGGCGGCCGCCAGCGTGTCGAGCGAGGCGCGCATGCGCTGAGCGGCACGGGAGAGGTCTTCAGGAGACCACTGGCCCGACCAGCAGTCGGCGATCAGTTCGAGCACCCCGCGGCGCCACGCGACAGCCAGCTCGCTCAGCCGGGGCGTGCCGAGCGCTCGCCGTAGCGCGTCGCCCTGCGCCGCGCTCAGCCACTCGTTGCGCACGGCGACGCCGATCGGCGCGTCCCACGAGCCGGGCAGGCCGGCGAGGGCCGATATCGAGCGCGGCGCAGGCTCGCCCCGCGGCTCACCTGCCGTCGGATGAACGGGGGCGACCGCCTGGGCGGTCTCGAGCAGATCGCCCACACGGATCAGCCGAGTGGCCTCGTCGCGGCTCACCCCCGTGAGGTTCTGAATGAGCCCGACGCCGTCTCTGAAGCCGCGCCGCTGGGCGAGCCCGTCGACTCCGAGCTCGCGCGCGGACTTGCGCTGAATGTCGGCGGCGAGCAGTGAGATGGTTCCGCCGATTCGCGAGCGGATGCCGCCGAGCAGCTGCGTCGCCCGGGCCTCTTCGTCGGGCGTCAGCGCCGCGAGATCGTCGGCACACGGCAGCGCCCGGTCGACCATGGCGGCCAGGCTCTGAAGCGACTCGAGTACCGAAGACACGCCATCAGGCTAGAGCGAACCACCGACATTCAAGGCCTGGATGGCGAATGTGTGTACTATTTCGTTGATTTCGGTATGTGAGCGGAAAGTGCTGCCCAACGGGTGACCGGCCCACGCATCCATGCCATCATTGACGTGTTCCCGCGGATCACCCGCTATGCCAGGGAACGGGAGGAAGGACAGGGAATGACGGGCATCACCGGTTTCGCGACCACTCGCTGACACCGCCGCCTGCCCGCCCCTGATCGAGCACCAAGGCTCCGCCGTGTCGGCATTCCATCTCGACACCAACCGGAGCCTTTTCCATGCCCTCTGCACCCTCGGTCGTCTTGAACGACCTCACATTCACCTGGCCTGACGGCGATCTCGCCCTCGACGGCCTCACCGGCTCCTTCGGCCGCGGCCGCACCGGCCTCATCGGCGCGAACGGCGCCGGCAAATCCACGCTGCTGCGGCTGATCGCGGGCCGTCTCACGCCGACGAGCGGGATCGCGACCGTCACGGGCACGGTGGACTATCTGCCGCAGCACCTCACGCTCGATGCGGATGCCACGGTGGCCGAGCTGCTCGGGGTGCGCGCCGCGGTCGACGCCGTCCGCGCGGTCATGCGCGGCGACACGGACCCCGCGAACTACGACCTCATCGGCAGCGACGGCTGGGATCTCGAAGAGCGTGCCGCCGCCGAGCTCGCAGCGACGGGGCTGCCCGCCGACCTCGACCGCCGGGTCGACGAGCTGAGCGGAGGCGAGGCGATGCTGGCCGGCGTCGTCGGGGTGCGGCTGCGCGGGGCATCCGTCGCCCTGCTCGACGAGCCCACCAACAACCTCGACGGCGACGCGCGTGAGCGGCTCTACGAGCTGGTGCGCGGGTGGCGCGGCGCGCTCATCGTGGTGAGCCACGACACGGCGCTGCTCGAGCTGATGGATGACACGGCCGAGCTGCGTGGCGGCGCGCTCACGGTCTTCGGCGGCCCGTTCAGCGCCTATCGCGCCTGGCTCGACGAGCAGCAGGCGGCGGCTCGGCAGGCTCTCGCCACCGCCAAGCAGCGCCTGCGCGTGGAGCAGCGCGACCGGATCAGGGCCGAGGCCAAAGTGGCGCGCAGTGCCGCAGACGGTCGGAAGAAGCGAGCGAACGGCGATTTCGGCAAGGCGATGTTCGATGCGATGAAGAACTCGGGTGAGAAGTCCGGCGCGAAGATCCGTGGCCTGCATGCGGGGCGCGAAGCCGAGGCCAAGGCGGCGGTCGAGGCCGCAGACCTGCTGATCCGCGACGACGATCGCATCACGGTCGACCTGCCGGACCCGGGACTTGCGCGCGGGCGCCGGATCGCCGTGCTGCGCAGCGCGGACGGGCGCGAGTTCGTGCTGCAGGGCCCCGAGCGGGTCGCTCTCACGGGGCCGAACGGCGTCGGCAAGACCACACTGCTCGAGCGACTCGTGGGCGGCGAGGGCCTGCTGGCGGAGCGGGTCGCGTACCTCCCGCAGCGCATCGACACCCTCGACGAGAGCGGAACCGTGCTGGCGAACGTCGCCGCGTCGGCGCCGAACACCACGACGGGTGAGCTGCGCAATCGGCTGGCCCGCTTCCTCATCCGCGGCGACGCCGTCGACCGGCCGGTCTCGAGTCTGTCGGGCGGCGAGCGCTTCCGGGTCGGGCTCGCTCGGCTGCTGCTCGCCGACCCGCCGGCCCAGCTGCTGGTGCTCGACGAGCCGACCAACAACCTCGATCTCGACTCGATCGACCGGCTGGTCGAGGCGCTCTGCGCCTATCGCGGCGCGCTGCTCGTCGTGAGCCACGATCGCGGGTTCCTCGAGAGGCTGAACCTCGACGTCGAGCTGCGGCTCGAGGCATCCGGCAACCTCACGACGCTGGCGCGCTGAGTGCGACGCCCTGCGCACGCGACGCCCTGCGCACGTGACGCCGGCCGCGTCGTTTCAGTGCAGGGCGGCCGCGAGCTCGGTGTCGGCGAGGTCCCGGAAGGCGTAGACGAGCCGAACCGCCGACGGGTCCGGGTTGCCGGCATCGGGCCCGCGGTGCACGAGCTTCATGCCGAGCTTCTCGGCGACCGCCTTCGACGCCGCGTTGTGCTCGAGCAGGTACGCGATGACTGGGGATGCCGGGCGCGCGGCCTCTGCTCGCGAGATCGCCCGCCGGCTGAGCTCCGTCGCGAAACCACGACCCTGCGCCGCGGGCGCGAAGCGGTAGCCCAGGTTCCACACCCCGCCGGGCAGCACCGAGCAGCCGCCGTAGCCGACGATCCGGTCGCCGCCACGCTCACGTGCGACCCAGGTGTCGAGCCCGACGGCATCCCAGACGGCCATCCAGCGCCGCACCCTCCCGACCGTCTGCGCGCGCTCAGTGGGGCGCAGGCTCGGGAAGTGCTCCCAGACCCGCGGGTCTGAGAGGATCGCGTGCAGTCCGTCGACGTCGTCGAGCGTGGGGCGATAGAGGTCGAGCCGGTCGGTGGAGTCTTCGGGAGTCCGGGGCGCTGAGTCGGGGGCGGGCACGCCACGAGCCTAGGGGGCCGAAGGAGCACTGGGGGCACGGTCAGCGCACTCCTCACTCATTAGACGACGAGAAGCCCTCGCAGTCGTTCCCGCGTCTCCTCGTCCACCCCGAGGTCGGTCATGATCTGCGGCGCGCTCGCCGCGGTCTCGCGCACGATCGGCAGTTTGTCGGCGAGCCATGCGTCGGTCTCATCGGCCGTCCAGCGAGACTGCCGATCGACCGTCGGCGCGTGATTCGCCGCACCCGCCATCGCGCGCACCGAGTGCGCGTAGTCCTGCGCGACCGCGTCGGGGGCGACCCCCGCATTGCCCAGCAGCAGCGCCGAGATCATGCCCGTGCGGTCGCGCCCCGCGCTGCAGTGCACGAGCACGCCCGGCCCGGCGGCAGCCACTGCTTCGAGAGCCCCGCGCACGAGGTGCGGCTGCAGGCGCCAGTTGTGCGCCCAGTACTCGGGCGAGTCGAGGATCGGGAAGCAGAGCCGCCGGAACTCCTCGTCGCTCTGGTCTTCGGTCGGGGCATCCGCCACGGTGATGTCGGCGATGCTGGCGGGCGCGAGCTGCGGGTCCCCCTCGCGCGGCCCCACCTCGTGCGCGCAGCGCAGGTCGACGATCGCGCGCAGCCCCCAGTCGCGCGCCTGCTGCCAGCCGAGGGCCGTGAGCCGCTCGCGGCGCGGCCCGCGCGCGACGCGGCCGAACGCCGTCACGCCGCTCGGCGACAGGGCGGTGGGCAGGCCGCCGAGATCCTTGGCGTTGACGTAGCCGTCCCAGGCGAGCTCGCGCATGCGGTCAGCCTACGGACCGCGCCTGCGCGGCATCCGCTCTCACTCCACGCGTCTGGCGAGCCGCGCGAACAGCACGGCGCCGAGCGCGAGCAGCGCGATCGCGGCGATCACGGCTGCCGGCGCCCACTCGGGGTGCGGCGCACCGCGCAGCCAGAGTGTCAGGGCGAGCATCCCCTCGCAGGGAACGACGACGATGCCGGCGACGACGAGCGGCCGCGCGAAGACCCGCAGCTCGACGCGCGCCGCGAGCGGCGTGAGCGCGGCGCGCGCGGCGAGAACGTGGGCGAGCGCGATGCCCGCGAGCACGGCATACGGATGCCACGAGCCGGCGCCCGGCGGCTGGGAGAGCTCGGACAGCGCGAGACTCAGCATCGCGACCCATGCGAGCTGCACCCACGGCGTCGTCGCGGCGGCCAGAGCGCCGAGCACCGCGACCCAGCCCCACGCGTCGGCCAGGTGCAGTGCCGCGGTCGCGAGCAGCACGACGCCCAGAGCCGCGCGCACGGCCCACGCCGGGGCCTCGACGCCCGTCCCCGCCAGTGCGCGACTCATCGGGCGGCCGCCAATGCCGGATTCCGCGGCCGCGCGAGCGCGAGCAGGCGGGCGTCACGCTCGGGGTCGCCCCGTTCGAGCCCCCACACCAGCACGTCGACCCCGCCGCGGCGCAGCGCCGCCATGCGGTTCTCGCGGTCCATCATGACGAGGCGGTGGGCGATGCGCCGCGCCGTCGTCAGCTCGTCGGTGCGCCCGGGCGGCAGCACGTCGACGGCGACCACGCGGTGCCCCGCGGCGGCGAACTGCAGGGCCGCCGACATGGGGTGGTCGTCGAGGAACGTTGACAGCAGGAACACGCCGGCGCCGGGAGTGACGAGCGGCGGCCGCCGCGTCACGCGCGCCGCCCCGACGGGCTGCGTCGCCGCGATGGCCCGCAGCACCCGGTCGAGGTGCCGGGTGCCGGCGCCGGGCCGCGCGACCCGGCCCGGGACGGCGAGGTCGGCGAGCGCGACCCTGTCGCCGCGGTGCAGATAGCCGGCGGCGATCGCCGACGCGGCCGACCGGGCGATATCGAGCGAGGTCGTGCCGCTGCGCACCGGGTCGAACAGCTCCCAGGTGTCGACGCTCTCGCCGAGATCGTCTGCGCTGTCGACGATGACGAAGATTGTCGCGTCGGCCTGGGCGCGGGTGCGGCGCACATAGAGCTCGCCGGGGTCCCGCGCGAGCCGGGCGGTGGCCTTCCAGTCGATGCGACGCAGCCGGTCGCCGGGCCGGAAGCGATCGATGTCGTGGAAGTCTCCGCCGTCGCCGGGCCGCGAGGAGTCGTGGCTGCCGGTGAGGCCGGTCAGCCGCGCGGGCAGCGGCAGCGCGGTGATGGGGACGAAGGCGGGCTCGATCGTGCGGTCGACCCCGATGGGCGCACTGACGTCGGTGAGCAGCGCTGCCCCGGCGGCCACCAGCCGCCAGTCCGCTGTGACGATGCGCTGCGGGCCCGAGTGCGGTGCGGGCACCCGGCCGCGCACGTCGATGGGCCGCTCGGGCGAGGCGGCCAGCACGTGCAGGCGCGGGCGCACGCCCAGCTCGAGGACACGCAGCTGCACCGCCTCGACGCCGGGCGCCGTCTCGAGGCGCACGCGGTAGCCCAGGGTGTGCTCGCGCGCGGCGCGATCGGCGGTGAGCGCGTAGTGCACGGGAGCCGCAGCGGCGGCATCCGTCGCCTGCTCCCCCGCCATGGCCCGCGGCCGGCGATCCCAGGCCCACGCCGCGAGCGCAAGCAGCGGCAGGCCCATCACGACGACATCGGGATGCCCCGAGACGATGCCCGCGGCGGCGGTGAGGAATCCGACCACGATCGCGCCCGTCTGCGCGATCGTGAGCCTCCAGCGCGGCTGGGGTGCGCCGGGCCGCGGCGTGCTCATGCCCGGGAGCCGACCCCGCCGGCGTCGCCGACCCCGACGGCGGGCGGCCCCGCGACCACGTTCACGAGTTCGGTGACGACGTCGCGCGGGTTGACCCCGGTGGCCCACGCCTGGGCCGTGAGCGAGAGCCGGTGCGCGAGCACGGGGATGGCGACCGCCTTGACGTCGTCGGGCGTCACGTAGTCACGGCCGGCGATGACTGCGCGGGCGCGGGCGACGAGCATCAGCCCCTGCGACCCGCGCGGTGAGGCGCCGACCTGCACCGAGGGGTGCGTGCGCGTCGCGACGGCGAGGTCGACGCAGTAGCCCGCGATGTCGGGGTCGACGTACACCGCCTCGACCCCTGCCTGCATGGCGGCGAGCGTCTCTGCCGTGACCACCGGCTCGACGTTCGCGACCTCGTGCCGGCGCTCGACGCGCGCGAGCAGCACCTGCCGCTCACCGTCGCGCCCCGGGTACCCGACCGCGAGCCGCACCATGAAGCGGTCGAGCTGCGCCTCGGGCAGCTGGTAGGTGCCCTCGAACTCGATCGGGTTGCTCGTCGCAACGACGTGGAACGGCTTCGGCAGCGGGAAGCTGCGCCCTTCGACGGTGACCTGCCCCTCGGCCATCGCCTCGAGCAGCGCCGACTGCGTCTTCGGCGAGGTGCGGTTGATCTCATCGGCCAGGAACAGCCCGGTGAAGACGGGGCCCTCGCGGAAGACGAACTCGCCCGTGCTCGGCTGGTAGACGTAGGACCCCGTGATGTCGGAGGGCAGCAGGTCGGGAGTGCACTGCAGCCGACGGAAGCGCAAGCCCAGCGCCGACGCGATGCTGCGTGCGGCGAGCGTCTTGCCGAGACCCGGCACGTCCTCGAAGAGCACGTGGCCGCCCGCCAGAATCGTCGCGAGCGCGGCCGTGAGCGGCTCGCGCATGCCGACGACGACGCTGCCGACCCGGTCGAGCACCTCGTTCGCGAGCCGCGAGATCTCGGCGATCGGCAGAGCGTCGGCGGGCGCCCCCGCGCCTCGGGCGTCGGCCATCGGTGCGTCGGTCATGTCGGCTCCTTCATCGGGGCGAGGCGGCGCCCGGCAGCTCGACCCGATCGAGGGCGTCGAGCGTCGCCAGCAGCGCTGCCTGGCTGGGCATGTTCGACACGTTACTGTGCAGCGTCGCGTATGCGCGCGCACCGATCAGGCCTTCGACCCGCGAGCGATCGGATGCCGCGTCGAGGTCGAGGCCTCGCTGCGCCAGACGCCCGCGGGCGATGCCGCGAACCCGCTCGAGCGCGCGCGGCTGCACGCGCCCCTTGAGGTCGGCGACCGCCCAGCCGAGCACGTGCACGTCGTCGCGCGCACCGGCCGTGGTCTCGGGCACGCGCTTCGGCCAGATCGGCTCGTCGAGGCGCGGCAACGCGCGCCAGAGAGCGACCGCGGCCGCCACCACGACGCCGATCGCCACGGCCCACCACGGCGAGGCGCCGAAGTACCAGACGCCGCCCCCGGCGATCACGCCGGCCGCGAGGGAGGGGGCGAGCACGTGCGAACGGGTGAACGGCGTCATCGCCGACTCCTGAGGATGGGCTCATGCCACGAATCGAGCATGCGCTCGACGGCGGAGCGCGCGGCGCGCACGTCGGCGGAGGTGATCGGATGCGCGCCGAAGCGCACGCCCTGATAGACCTCGACGAGCTGCTCGGCCGCGCGCTCGTCGGCCTGGACCCTGGTGATCACCCGGCGGGTGAACTCGGTCGGCGTCTCGGCCGGCCGGCGCTCGACGCCCGAGTCCTCGGCGGCGGCCTGCAGCCCGAGCCATGCCGTGACGATGGCGTCGCCCGGCTCGCGTGGCGCGTCGAGCTCGTCGAGGGCGCGCCGCAGGCCCCGGTGCACCGTCGGCGCGTCGGGCTCGGGCTCGTCGTCGGCGCTCGCATCGGCCGGGAGCGGCGGCGGGGTCGGCTCGGCCGCACCATCGAGAGGAAGCCGGGGCGGCGCCTGGCGGGCGCGCAGCAGTGCGCGCAGCACGAGCCAGAACGCGACGGCGGCCGCGAGCACGACGACCCCGAGCAGGATCAGCGGCCAGACGGAGCCGTGGCTCTGAGGCGGCACGGGCGGCAGCGAGGGCGGCGGCGCCTGGTCGTGCTGCGGCTGGGGCGGCGCACCCAGCCCCTCGGGCAGCCAGACGGGCCGGCCGAAATGCGGCGCGCCCCCGAACAGGACCGCGACGACCAGAGCCGCGCCGGCCACGGCGCAGCCGATGAGGGTGCGGTTGCGGGCCGGCCGGCTCAGGCGTGCCCCGCCTTCTCCATCTGGCGCAGCTCCTTCTTGAGGTCGGAGAGCTCGTCGCGCAGCCGAGCCGCCAGCTCGAACTTCAGCTCTGCCGCGGCCTCGAGCATCTGCCCGTTGAGGTCGGCGATGAGCTGCTCGAGCTCGTTGGCGCCCTGAGCGGCGATGCCGACGCGCTGGCTCTTGGCGCCCTTGCCCGCCTTGCCCTCGCCGCGACCGCGCTCGGCGAGCACCTTCGCCGTGTCGGCCTCTTCCCGGGCGAGCACCTCGGTGATGTCGGCGATGCGCTTGCGCAGCGGCTGCGGGTCGATGCCGTGCTCGGTGTTGTACGCGATCTGGATGTCGCGCCGGCGGTCGGTCTCTTCGATCGCGGCCTTCATCGAGTCGGTCATCGTGTCTGCGTACATGTGCACCTCGCCCGAGACGTTGCGGGCGGCGCGCCCGATCGTCTGGATCAGCGAGGTGCCGGAGCGCAGGAATCCCTCTTTGTCGGCGTCGAGAATCGCGACGAGCGACACCTCGGGCAGGTCGAGGCCCTCTCGCAGCAGGTTGATGCCGACGAGCACGTCGAAGACGCCCTGGCGCAGCTCGGTCAGCAGCTCGACGCGGCGCAGGGTGTCGACGTCGGAGTGCAGATAGCGCACCCGCACGCCCGCCTCGGTCAAGAAGTCGGTCAGCTCTTCGGCCATCTTCTTCGTCAGCGTCGTCACGAGCACGCGCTCGTCGCGGTCGACGCGGGTGCGGATCTCTTCCAGCAGGTCGTCGATCTGGCCCTTCGTCGGCTTGACGACGACCTTGGGGTCGACCAGGCCCGTCGGGCGGATGATCTGCTCGACGACGCCGTCGGCGATGCTCATCTCGTAGCGGCCGGGCGTCGCCGACAGATAGACGGTCTGGCCCACGCGGTTCTTGAACTCGTCCCACGTCAGGGGCCGGTTGTCGAGGGCGCTCGGCAGCCGGAAGCCGTGCTCGACGAGCGTGCGCTTGCGGCTCGCATCGCCCTCGTACATCGCACCGATCTGCGGAACGGTCTGATGGGACTCGTCGATCACCACGAGGAAGTCGTCGGGGAAGTAGTCGAGCAGGCAGGTCGGCGGCTCGCCCGGGTTGCGCCCGTCGAGGTGGCGCGAGTAGTTCTCGATTCCCGAGCAGAAGCCGATCTGCTCGAGCATCTCGAGGTCGAAGGTGGTGCGCATGCGCAGCCGCTGCGCCTCGAGCAGCTTGCCCTGCCGCTCGAGCTCTTCCAGCCGCTCGGCGAGCTCTTCGCGAATCGTGCCGATGGCCCGGTGCACCGCGGCCTGGCTGGCCGCGTACTGCGTCGCGGGCGCGATGGACACCGAGTCGAGCCGCTGCAGCACCTGGCCCGTGAGCGGGTGCAGCAGCGAGATCGCCTCGACCTCGTCGCCGAACAGCTCGATGCGCACGGCGTTCTCGTCGTAGATGGGGATGATCTCGATCGTGTCGCCCCGCACGCGGAACTTGCCGCGTGAGAAGTCGATGTCGTTGCGCTCGTACTGGGCGTCGACGAAGGTGCGGATCAGCCGGTCGCGGCCGACCACGTCGCCGACCTGCAGCACGGTCATCGCGCCGAGGTACTCGTCGACGGCGCCCAGGCCGTAGATGCACGACACGGTCGAGACCACGACCACGTCGCGCCGCGACAGCAGCGCGTTGGTCGTCGAGTGCCGCAGCCGCTCGACCTCGGCGTTGACCGACGAGTCCTTCTCGATGAAGGTGTCGGTCTGCGGCACGTAGGCCTCTGGCTGGTAGTAGTCGTAGTACGAGACGAAGTACTCGACGGCGTTGTTCGGCATCAGCTCGCGGAACTCGTTGGCGAGCTGCGCGGCGAGCGTCTTGTTGTGCGCGAGCACGAGCGTCGGCCGCTGCACCTGCTCGATGAGCCACGCGGTGGTCGCCGACTTGCCCGTTCCGGTGGCGCCGAGCAGCACGATGTCGGTCTCGCCGGCGTTGATGCGCCCGGCGAGCTCCCTGATCGCCTGCGGCTGATCGCCGCTCGGCTCGTATTCGCTGACGACCTCGAACGGGCGCACGGCACGAGTGGGTTGGGCCATGCATCCAGTCTAGGAAGAGGGGGTGACATTGGCGCGGGGAAGCCGCGCGTCAGCGCGACCGGGCGTCCACCGTCCGAGCGGGTTCGCCCGCGCCCAGCTCCAGCACTGTGCCCACCCCGCGGAACCGCGCGTCGTGCGTGACGAGCACCTGCGTCTTCGCGCGCAGCGCGACCGCGAGATCGGCGATCAGTGCGTCGGCCGCTTCCTCGTCGAGGTGCGCGGTCGGCTCGTCGAGCAGCACCACGTCCGCGTTCGCCAGCAGGGTGCGCGCCACGGCCACCCGCTGGCGCTGCCCGCCGGAGAGGAACGCGCCGCCCTGGCCGATCGGCGTGTCGAGCCCCAGCGGCAGGGTCGCGAGCAGGGGCCCGAGCCCGACCTCTTCCAGCACGCCGATGAGCTCGGCATCCGTCGCCCGGTCATCGCGGCCGCGCGCGATCTGCAGGTTGCCGCGCAGCGTCGAGTCGAACAGGTGCCCTTCCTGCGGGCACCAGGCGATTCGCCGGCGCAGCTCGTCGGCGGCGAGTCGGGCGGCGTCCGCGTCGTCGACGAGGTAGCGGCCCGCGCACGGAGCCAGGTAGCGCAGCAGCACGCCGAGCAGCGTGGTCTTCCCGCTTCCGGACGGCCCCGTGACGACGAGCGTCTCGCCCGCTCGGGCGCGCGCGGACACGTGGCGGAAGACGTCGCCCGAGGTGTGCGGGTAGCGGTACGCGAGGTCGTCGAGGTGGATGCCGCGCACGGGCCCCACCGGAAGGCCGGGCTCGTCGTGCGCGGCGGCATCGGCCGCCGCCGTGACAGGGCTCACGCGCCGCAGCACCTGCGCGAGCTCGGGCCAGCGCTGTGCGGCCGAGATGGCCTCGAGCACCGGCTCGATCAGCGCGAGCGGCGTCAGCACGAGCACCGAGACCACCGGCACGGGCAGGCCTGCGGCGAGGTGGGCCTGCTGGCCGAGCCAGAGCATGCCCATCGACGTCGCGGCGCAGGCGAGGACGGCCAGAGCGGCGCCCGCCCCCAGCGCGCCGGCGGAGCGCTTGGCGGATGCCCCCGCCCGCGCGTCGAGACGAGAGACGGCCTCGAGCTCGCCGCCTGCCGCGCCGTTGGCCACGAGGTCGTCGCGGGCGGCGAGCAGGGCGGCGACCCGCCGCACGACGGCGGAGCGATCGAGGTCGCGCCCGCGCGAGGCGCGCGCGTCGGCTGCCACGGCGACGAGCGCCCCGCCCCCGAGCGCGACGGCGGAGCACGCGAGCAGCAGCATGCCGGCCGGCGCCCAGAGGATCCAGAGTGCGATGACGGCGGCGACGAGCGCGACGACCCCCGAGGCGAGCGGCACGACGACGCGCGGGGCGAGGTCGCGCACCCGGTCGCCGTCCCCGATGAGCCGGTCGAGGGTGTTCGCGGCGGTCAGCTCGACGCGTCCCGCGGGTCCCTGCGCGGCGAGGCCGCGCCACAGCCGCATGCGCAGCTCGGTCAGCGAGGTGAAGACGGCGTCGTGCGTGATGAGCCGCTCGGCGTAGCGCAGGGCGGCGCGGCCGATGCCGAAGAACCGCACGCCCACGATCGCGACCTCGAGGAACAGGATCGGCGGGTGCTCCGCGGCGCGCACGATCAGCCAGCCCGAGAGCGCCGTGAGGGCCGTCGCGAACAGAGCGGCGAGCGTTCCGAGCCCGATGGCGCCGAGCACCCGCCAGCGCGCCGGGCCGAGCACGCGGGCGAGTTCGCGCAGGGCGCTGCCGCCGCGGTCGGCCCCGTCCCCGCCGGTCGTCGCGATTGGGGCTTCTGCAGGGGTGTTCTCCCGCACACGTGACGACCGTGCGTCGGAACCGTCTGCCCGGTCGTCGGAAACACGGCTCTCGACGGCGGTGTTGGGCGAAAAAGTAACGACCGGGGCCCCAGCCCGGGGAGCCGCGCCGCCGACCGCAACCACCCGGTCGGCAGCGGCGCGCAGCTCGGGGTCGTGCGAGGCGACCAGCACCGCGACCCCGCGCTCGCGCAGCGCGGCGATCTCGGTGCGAACGAGCGCCGCAGACACGTCGTCGAGGTGAGCCGTCGGCTCGTCGAGCAGCACGACGCGCACCCCCGCGTCGACCCGTGCGAGCACGCGGGCGAACGCGAGGCGGCGCTGCTCCCCCGGCGACATCCGCGCCGGGTCGGCGTCGGGAAGACCGAGCCGCTCGAGCAGAGCGCGGGCCGAGGCATCCGTCGCCCCATATGCCGCCAACTCGGCAACCGCGCCCGAGCGTGCGAACTGGGGATGCTGCGGAAGCCAGGCGAGCTCGGCCGGCGCCTCGACCGTCCCGGTCACCGCTGCGTCGCTCGACAGCTGAGCCCCGCGCCCGGCGAGCACGCGCAGCACCGTCGA
Organism: Gryllotalpicola kribbensis; assembly: GCF_039538245.1. Taxonomy (NCBI): domain Bacteria; kingdom Bacillati; phylum Actinomycetota; class Actinomycetes; order Micrococcales; family Microbacteriaceae; genus Gryllotalpicola; species Gryllotalpicola kribbensis. The sequence continues at coordinate 371,102 of NZ_BAABBX010000016.1, read as the reverse complement.
CTTCCCCGCGCCGCTCGGCCCCGCGAGCGCGACGATCTCACCCGGCCGCGCCGCGAACGACAGCTCGCTGACGGCGGCCGAGCCGCGTGACGCGTGCCGCACCGTGAGCTCCGTCACCGCCAGGCCGGATGTCGTGACCGACCGCGCGAGGCCGGAGGCGGCGGCCGGCTCATCGAGCACGCCCTGCACGCGCCGGCGCGCGTCGAGCCCGGTCTGCGAGGCATGGAAGGCCGACCCGATGTCGCGGAACGGGGCGTAGCACTCGGGCGCGAGCACGAGCGCGAGCAGCCCCGCCTCGAGCGGCATCGTGCCGGCGACCAGCCGCACGCCGACGAAGACGGCGACGACCGCGACCGAGAGGGTCGCGATCAGCTCGAGGGCGAGCGCCGAGAGGAACGCGGTGCGCAGGGTGCCGAGCGACGTCACGCGCCAGTCGTCCGAGAGCTTCCGCAGCGCCGCGCTCTGCTCGCGCACACGCCCCAGGCCGATCAGCACCGGCAGGCCGCGTGCCAGTTCGACCATGTGGTCGGACATGCGCGCGAGCGCGCTCGTCGCCGTCGCGACCGACTCGCGCGTATGGAGCCCGATCAGCACCATGAAGACGGGGATCAGCGGAATCGTCACCACCACGATCAGGGCGGAGACCCAGTCCGCGGTCAGGATCCGGATGCCGACGAGCAGCGGCACCGTGGCGGCGCCGACGAGCGTCGGCAGGAACACCGTGTAGTAGCGGTCGAGCTCGTCGAGGCCCGCGGTGGCGACCGTCGTCGTCGCGCCCACCGTGCCGCGGGCATCCGTCACCGCGCGATCCAGCACACGGCTACGCAACTTCTCTTTCACGCCCAGCGCGACGCGCGCGGATGCCGCCTGCAGCGCCCAGGTCGACAGGCCGCGCAGCGCGGCGCCGAGCAGCCCGACCCAGAGGGCGGAGCGCCAGGCATCCGTGTGGTCGAACAGCGCCGCGAGCCCCGCGGCCACGCCCTGGGCGACGAGCACCAGGCCCGCCGCCTTGACCGCCCCGAGCAGCCCGAGCAGATAGAGCGCGGGCCGCCCGAGGTCGTCGAGCAGCGGCTTCACTTGGCGAACGGCTGGCTCGCCGCGTCGCTGCCGCCGGCCGCCGCCGCGACGGCGGCGCGGAACGGCGTGGACTCGGGGATCGCGTCGCCGCTGAGACGCTTGCGGAACACCCAGTAGGTCCACGCCTGGTAGGCGAGCACGAGCGGAACCCCGATGAGCGCGACCCAGGACATGACCTCGAGCGTGTAGGGCGCTGCCGAGGCGTTCGTCACCGTCAGGTCGAAGGCGTGGTTGTTCGAGGCGGGCAGCACCACGGGGTACATCGCCTCGAAGATCGTCGCGACCCCGGCGACGATGAAGACCCCGAGGCCGAGGAACGCGAGCCCCTCGCGGCGCGCCCGCGCCTCGATCGCCCACCACACCACGGCCGCGACCCCGATCGCGAGCGTGACCCAGGCGATCGGATGCCCCGCCCGCACGGTGACCCAGATCGCCCAGAGCGCGATCGGCAGCAGGCAGACGACGCCCCATGGCCACGCGAACGCGGCGGCACGCTCGCGCACGGGCCCCTCGGTCTTGAGGGCGAGGAAGTCGGCCGCGTGCACGAGCGCGAAGCCCACGACGGCGAGCCCGCCGAGCACGGCGTAGCCGTTGAACCATGCGAACGGGCCGCCGATCATGTCGCCGTTGCGGTCGAGCGGAAGGCCGGTCGAGGTGAGCGCGAGGGCGGCGCCGACGCCGAACGCGGCGACGAACGACCCGAGGCCCAGGCACCAGGTCCACAGCTCGACCCAGCGCTGCGAGTCGCCCTTCCCCCGGTACTCGATGGCGACCGCGCGCAGGATGAGTCCGAGCAGCACGAGGATCAGCGGAATGTACAGCGCCGAGAACAGCGACGCGTACCAGAAGGGGAAGGCCGCGAACGTCGCCCCGCCGGCGGTGAGCAGCCACACCTCGTTGCCGTCCCAGACGGGCCCGATGGTGTTCAGCATGACGCGCCGGTCCTTCTCGTCGCGGGCGAGCAGCAGCATGTGCATCGCGACGCCGAGATCGAAGCCCTCGAGGAAGAGGTAGCCGGTCCACAGGACCGCGATCAGGATGAACCACAGCGTGGGCAGGAAGTCGACCATGAGCTCGCTCCTCTTCTAGTAGGCGAAGGCCAGGACGTCGTCGGGCGATTTCTGGCCGGTCCCGCCGCCGGGGGCATCCGTGTCGTCGGGCTTCTTGCCCAGCTCGGGGATCGCGCTCGCCGCGCCGCCGCGCACGTACTTCGTGATCAGCCAGGCCTCGACGATCATGAGGATCAGGTAGAGGCCGCCGAGCGACGCGATCGAGAACACGAGCTCCCCCGCCCCCACCGACGGAGAGTTCGCTACCTGCGTCAGCAGGAACAGCTTGTCGTCGCCCGTGGGGTTCGGGGCGACGACGAAGGGCTGGCGCCCCATCTCGGTGAACACCCAGCCCGCCGAGTTGGCGGCGAACGGCGCGAGGATGCCGAGCAGGGCGAGCCGCATCACCCACTTCGAGCGCGGCACCGTGCCCTTCCGGGTGAGCCACAGCGCGACGAGCGCCGCGAAGGCGGCGAGGCCGCCGAGGGTGATCATGACGCGGAATCCCCAGTAGGTCACGGGCATGAGCGGCACGTAGTTGATCTCGTTGCCGTTCGATGCGTGCGTGCCGTAGCGCTCCTGGTAGATCGGGATGAGCTGGTTCACGCCCTTCACGGGGGTGTCGAAGTTGCCGTTCGCGAGGAACGACAGCACCCCGGGCACGACGATGACGTCGCGCACGCTGTGGCAGCTCTCGGCGTTCCAGGCGCCGAACGAGAGCACCGAGAAGTCGGTTGTCGTGTCGCAGGCGGCCTCGGCCGCGGCCATCTTCATGGGCTGCTGCACGAACATGAGCTTGCCCTGCTGATCGCCCGTGATGAAGACGAAGGCGAAGGCGACGATCGCGACCACCGATCCGACCCGCAGCGAGCCGAGCCAGAGCCGGTGGTCCGCACGGTCGCGCCCGGGGATCGCGGCGTTCTCGCCGGGGATCACGCGGCCGTCGGCATCGACGCCGTCGATGCCGTCCTTGCGGCGCTGCCACAGCTGGTACCAGCTGATGCCGAGCAGGAACATGCCGCCGACCATCAGCGACCCGAGGATCGTGTGCAGGAACGACCAGACCGCGGTGTTGTTGGACAGGATCGCCCAGACATCCGTCATCACGGGCTGGCCGTGCTCCATCGTCACGCCGACCGGATGCTGCATCCACGAGTTCGCGACGATGATGAAGTACGCCGAGATGATCGAGCCGGCGACGGCGATGCAGAGCGTGGCGGTGTGGATGCCCTTGGGCAGCCGGCCCCAGCCGAAGATCCACAGGCCGAGGAAGGTCGACTCGAGGAAGAACGCGAGCAGCGCCTCCATGGCCAGCGGTGCGCCGAAGATGTTCCCGACGAAGCGCGAGTACTGCGCCCAGGCGAGGCCGAACTGGAACTCCTGCACGATGCCCGTGGCGACGCCCATCACGAAGTTGATCAGGTAGAGCTTCCCCCAGAACTTCGTCGCCCGGTAGAAGCGCGCGTCGCCGGAGCGGTGCCAGCGGATCTGGAAGTAGGCCACGAGCGGGCCGAGGCCGATGGTGAGTGGCACCATCCAGAAGTGGTAGACGGTCGTGATGCCGAACTGCCAGCGGGCGATCAGCACGGGGTCCAGCGCGGTCAGATGCACTGTCGTGTCCTCTCGGACGTTTCCGCCCTTCCGGGCGACGGATGAGAAAGGCGCCGGCTCTCGCCGACTTCTACATAACGTAGAACTTGTTACTTTCTACCACGCGTAGAATAGCGGCGTGGCATCGCTAGGGGAACTGGAACGCTCGGTCATGGATCTGCTCTGGCAGTCGGCCGCTCCGCTGGCCGCGACCGAGGTGCGCGACGCACTTCCCGGCTCGCCCGCGATCACCACGGTGCTGACGGTGCTCACCCGCCTCGAGGGCAAGGGCTTCGTCACCCGCGACCGCGAACGCCGGCCGCATCTCTTCGGCGCGACCCTGAGTCGCGACGACTACATGGCCGAGCTGATGCACGAGGTGCTGACCTCGGCGCCCGACCGCGAGGCTGTGCTGGCGCGGTTCCTGGGGCGCGCGAGCAAGAGTGAGACCGACCATCTCCGCAAGCTTCTCGGGTCGTAAGGCGCCGACGCAGTGACGAAAGTCCTGATCCCCGCCGCGATCGCGATTCTGCTCGCGTGGCCCGTGCCCGTCCTGCTCGCGCGGGCGCGCTGGGCGGTGCGGATGCCTGCGCTGGCCATGCTCTGCTGGCAGGCCATCGCCGTCGCCGGCGGGCTCTCGATGATCGGCGCCCTGTGGTTCATCTCGCAGGGCGCGGCCGCCCTGCTCGCCCTGCACCTGCTGCTCAACCTCGGCCTCACCGCGGTGGGCACCAGCAGGCAGCGCCGCCGCCACCGCCAGCTCGTCGACCTGCTGTCGACGCCGATGCCCGACCGTCCGGGCACCCGCCTCATCGAGAACGAGGCGCCGGTCGCCTACTGCCTGCCCGGCGCGCCGCGTTCCGTCACGGTGCTCTCCGACGGCCTGCTGCGCCTGCTCTCCGACGACGAGCTCGCGGCCGTCGTCGCCCACGAGCGCGCCCACGTGACCCAGCATCACCACATCGTGCTCATGGCGTTCAAGGCCTGGCGCACCGCGCTCCCCTGGTTCCCCATCGCGAGCCGCGCGGAAGAGGCGGTCGCGCTTCTCGTCGAGCTGCTCGCCGATGACGACGCGCGCCAGGTCGTCCCCGACAGCGTGCTCGCCTCAGCGGTCACGGCGGTTGCGGGCGCGGATGCCGCAGCAGTGGCGCCCCGCGTCGCGCGGCTCGTGCGCGCCTGACGCACGATCTTGAACAGATCCTGAACTCAATCTGTCGAATCCGGGGTACCGGGCTGATAGCAAGGTTGAGAACAGACCACGCCTGACGCACCGATCGGACCTGCACGTTGAGCTCTCAGACATCCCTCTCCCGTCCCAAAGCGGCCGCGACGCCGATCCTCCACCGCGTCAGGGGAAAGGTGCTGCTGCTCCTGTGCGTCATGTACGCCATCGCGTACCTCGACCGCACCAACATCTCCACCGCCGGGCCGACGATCATGCAGGCCCTGCACCTCAACGCGACGCAGTTCGGCATCGCGGTGTCGGCGTTCTCGATCCCCTACGCCCTGCTGCAGATCTTCGGCGGCAACATCGGCGAGCGCTTCGGCGCGCGCAAGTCCCTGTTCTGGATCGGCGTGCTGTGGGGCGTCGCGACGATCGCGACCGGATTCTCCGTCGGGCTGTGGTCGCTCGTGGGTGCGCGCCTGCTGCTCGGGCTCACCGAGTCGGCGGCGTTCCCGACCGCGACGAGCGCCATGGCGCGCTGGGTGCCGCCGGACCGCAACGGCTTCGCCCAGGGCGTCGTGCACTCCGCGTCGCGTCTCGGCAACGCCGTCGCGCCGCTCGTCGTCGGCGGCCTGATCATCTGGGGCGACAGCCTGAACACCTTCGTCGCCGGCTGGCAGATCTCGTTCCTGCTCATCGGCCTGCTCAGCGTCGTGTGGGCGCTGCTGTGGATGATCTCGTACCGCGACCGCCCGCGGAACCACCCCAAGGTCACCGCCGAGGAGCTCTCCGAGATCCCACGCGAGCTCGAGAAGGCCGCTCGCCCGGCCACGCCGTGGGGGCGTCTCGTCCGCACGATCCTGCCGGTGAGCATCGTGGACTTCGGCTATGGCTGGGTGCTCTGGGTGTTCCTCACCTGGATCCCGACGTTCCTCGCCGACACCTTCAACCTGCCGCTGTCGAAGTACGCGCTGTTCACGTCTCTCGTGCTCGTCGGCGGTGTGGTCGGCGACACGGTCGGCGGAATGTTCGCCGACTTCCTGCTGCGGCGCACGGGGAATCTGCGCAACTCGCGGCGCACCGTGCTGCTCATCGGGCTCATCGGCTCGCTCGCGTGGCTCACGCCGCTGCTGTTCCAGCACACGCTCACCGTCGCGACGATCTCGCTGTCGCTCTCGTTCTTCTTCCTCGAGCTGTGCAACGCGACGCTCTGGGCGATCCCGATGGATGTCGCGCCCGAGTGGTCGGGCACGGCGAGCGGCATGATGAACACGGGCTTCGGCATCGCCGGCATCTTCTCGCCCATCGTGTTCGGCGCGATGGTCGACTCGGTCGGCTGGCAGTGGCCGTTCGGCATCTCGATCGCCCTGCTCGCGCTGTCGGCGGTGGTCGCCGCCGTCATGAAGCCGCGACGGGTGCTTCCGCGCGGCGTCGCCGAGGTGGACGCCCCGTGAACCAGAGGCTCGCCGGGCTGCGCCGCAGCAGCTCGGTGAGCCCGATCGCCCCGAGCACGACGATCAGGTAGGCGCACAGACTGCGCCACGGGTCGGGCACGGCACGTGCGAACCACTCGTCGCCGGCCCACAGCAGCGTCCACAGGATCAGCGGGTGCGACAGGAAGATGCCGAACGATCGGTCGGTCGCCGTGTCGACCGACCGGGCGAGCAGACTGCCCTCCCTGCGCCGGTCCGACCACACGCTGCCGATCGCGGCGAAGCCGAGCCCCACGCCGACGCCCCAGACCACGATGGCCGGCTGCACCGGCGAGCCGGCCGAATAGAGGCTCGCGCCCGTCGCCACCTGGATCGCGAAGACCCCCAGGTAGACCAGGCCGCAGGCGAGGGTGATGAGGCCGACCTTGCCGCGGTTCCGCGCGATCCAGCCGAGGAACCCCTCGCCGTGGTCGGCGCACACGGCTCCCGCGAGGATGAAGAAGCTGTAGCTGAAGAAGTACTGCTTGTCGTAGGCGACGAAGCCGGGCAGCACGTCGGGCCAGTAGTGGTACCAGCTCATCAGCGCGACCTGCACGACGGCCGCCGCGCCGAGCAGCACCAACTGCCCCCGGCCCCGGGTCTTCTTGACCAGCCAGGCGATCACCGGCACGAGCAGATACACCTGCATCGTCACGAGCAGGAAGTAGAGGTGGTACCACGCGGTGCCCGTCAGCACGGCCCTCACATAGTCGAGCACGAATCCGCCGAAGGAGGGGTCGTGGTGGGTGCGCGGGTAGTCGTAGATCACGAGATACACGAGCGACCACACGAGGTAGGGCACGCCGACCAGCAGGAAGCGCCGCGGCCAGAACTTCCTCATCGGCACCGGTTTGTGGAAGTAGCTCCACATCAGCACGAAGCCCGTGATCCAGAAGAACGGCTCGCGCGTGAAGTGCAGCAGCGCGAGCAGCACGTGCAGCGGGACATCGTCGGCGTCGACGGTGTGGCTGATGGTGTGCACGCCGATCACCGACGCGAAGGTCAGGATGCGGATGATGTCGATCTCGTGGATGTGCCGGCGCTTCCGCACCGGCGTGCTCTTCGGCTCGGCGGCCGGCTCCGTCGCCTCCGTCATTCGGCACCCTCCTCGAACGCGGCGCGGAGCCGGGCACGTTGCACCTTCCCCGTCGCCGCACGGGGCAGGTCCTCGGTCACGATGATGTCGACGGGGCGCAGATGCCTCGGCAGCTCGGCCGAGGCACGCTCGGTCAGCGCGGCGGTCAGGCCGGCGGCATCCGTCTCGGCATCGGCGGCGATGACGTACGCGACGGGCACTTCGCCGAGCACGGGGTCGGGGCGGCCGACCACGACGGCCTCGCGCACGCGCGGGTCGCGCAGCAGCGTGTCCTCGACGTCGGCCGGGTACACGAGCTCGCCGCCGCGGTTGATCACGTCGTCGCTGCGGCCGAGCAGAGTGACGAAGCCGTCGGCGTCGACGCGGCCCACGTCGCCGGTGCTGAGCCAGCCGTCCGCATCGAAGCGGTCGGCCGCGACGCCGCCGAAGTAGCGCGAGATGACGCCGTCGCCGCGGATCCAGAGCGCGCCGACGGATGCCGCAGGAAGCACCGCCCCCTCGTCGTCGCGCACCTCGACCTGCGCCCCGACCGGGCGCCCGACCGATCCGGCGGGTGCCGAGCCGTCGAGCGGTGTCGCCGTGATCTGGCTGGCGGCCTCGGTCATGCCGTAGCTGATGACGAGCGGGATGCCCGCGAACGCCGCGGCCACGGGCTCGGGAAGCGGCGCCGATGCACTGCGGATGAAGCGCAGCCCCTCGGGCACGTCGATCGGGTCCTTCGCGAGGATCGCGAGGATCGCCGGAACGGCGTTGATCCACGTGATGCGGCGTTCGCGCATGAGCTGCCAGAAGCCCGTGCGGCGGAAGCGCCGGTCGAGCACGAGGGTCGAACCGGCCACGAGGGTCGCGAGCACAGCGACGACCTCGGCGTTGATGTGGAAGAGCGGAAGCGGGTTGTAGCCGCGGTCGCCCGGCGCCAGGGCGTTGTGCGCGGCGACCGCGCGGGCCACGTGCAGCAGCTGCGCCTCGCCCAGCTCGACCCCCTTCGGCGTGCCGGTCGACCCCGAGGTGAACAGCACCGCGCTGCCCGACGCGGCGTCTCCGAGGCGCGCGGCGCCGGTGTCGGCGGCGGGCAGGTCCGAGAGTCGGCGCACGATGACGGTCCTGCCGTCGAACTGCCCGCGCAGCGTCTCGAGCGCTCCGTCTGACAGGTCGGGTGCCACCGGGGCGACGCGCAGCCCCGCGGCGAGAGCGCCGAGGTAGCTCAGGGCGAAGCCGATCGGGTCCTCTGCGGCGATCAGCACGGCGCCGTCGGCGCCGAGAGCGGCGGCACGTGCGGGCAGGCCGGCGAGCTCGCCGTAGCGCACGACGCGCTCCGAACGGGCATCCTCGAGGAACACGGCGGCCGGTGACTCTGCCGCCCTCTTCGCGATCAGTTCGGCGAGTGTCCCGCCGTCTCCCCCACTCGAACTTTTCGCGCTTTGTACCACCTGACCAGCCTACGTGGCGCTTCTGAGTCGCTTTGGTGTGTTCGTCATCGCGCCCCTAAAAGGCGCGTTCTTCCGCACAGCGCTCAGTCGAGGAAGCCCGCCGCGCGGAAGGCCCGCCCGTAGATCTCGCGGATCACGCCCTCTTTCCTCTGGTTGTAGTCCATGACGAGACCTCGCCCGCGGGTGGTCGCCTCGGCCGCCTCGCGCTTGGCTGCGGCGTAGAGCTCGCGGTCCGCGGCGCTGCTGCGCAGCCAGTCGCGGAAGACCGTGTGCTTCACGGTCTCGGGGCTGTCGGGGCCGAAGACGTGGACGTTCGCGGCGGGGGCGGCGCCGCGCACCAGCCGGTGCTCATGCCACCACGGCTCGCGCACCGTCAGCACGAAGCCTGCGGCCCGCAGCTGCGGCAGCCAGCCGGCCTCGTGCACGGGGGCGGCCACGGTCAGATCGAGATCGATGACGGGCTTGGCCGGCAGACCGGGCACCGACGTCGAGCCCACATGCTCGATCCGCAGCGCGCGGGTGCCGAGCGCGGCCGCAATGCGCGCGGCGACCGCGGCGGCCTGCGCGGGCCAGCTCGGGTCGTAATCCACCAGCGTGATCGGTGCGGCAACCGGCTCGACGACCCACGGGCTCGCACCGGGCGGCGGCGGCGAGTCGTCGAAGCTGAGGATCTCGTCGATGGTGGGCATCAGAGGATCCTATCGAGAGGCCCGCTCGCTACGCGGCGCGCAGCGTCGCCCAGAGCTCGTCGACGGCGTCGAGCAGCTCCTCGCGGGTGCCGTCGTTGTCGAGCACCACGTCGGCGACGGCCAGACGCTCGGCATCCGTCGCCTGCGACCCGACGCGCGCCTCGGCCTCGGCCCGGCTCATGCCGCGGTCGGCGACCATGCGGCGCACGCGCTCGTCGCGGCTCGCGTTGACGACGATCACCTGCTCGAAGCTCATGGGGCGCTCTGCGGATGCCTCGACCAGCAGTGGCACGTCATAGATGACGATCGCGTCGGGGTCGTCCGCCTCGATCGCGCGCAGCTTCGCCTGCCCCAGCTCCCACACGGCCGGGTGCGTGATGTCGTTGAGCTTCTTCAGCGCAGCGGTGTTGTTGAACACGATCGACCCGAGCGCGGGGCGGTTCAGCGTGCCGTCGGGCAGCAGAAGGTGCTCGCCGAACTCGGCGACGATCTGCGCGAGCGCCGGCTGCCCCGGCTCGACGACCTCGCGGGCCAGCTTGTCGGCGTCGAGGATGACGGCGCCGTGCTCGGCGAGTCGTGCGGACACGGTGGACTTTCCCGAGGCGATGCCCCCGGTGAGCGCGATGAGCTTCACGGCCTCCACGCTACCGGCATGCGAAAGGGGCCGGGCCCTTGCGGACCCGGCCCCGATGCTCACTGCTCAGCTAGCGCTGCGGCAGCCTTAGTTGCTCGAGAGCTTCTCGCGCAGAGCGGCGAGCGACTCGTCGTCGGCGAGGGTGCCGGTCGCAGCCGACTCGGTCGAGAACGACGACGAGCTGGACTGGCCGGTGTTGTTCGCCTCTTCCTCGAGCTGGCGGGCGACCTGCTTCTTGTGGGCCTCCCAGCGGGCCTGAGCGGCCGCGTAGTCGGCCTCCCACTTGGCGCGCTGCTCCTCGAAGCCTTCCTTCCACTCGCCGGTCTCGGCGTCGAAGCCCTCGGGGTACTTGTAGTTGCCCTGCTCGTCGTACTCGGTCGGCATGCCGTAGAGCGCCGGGTCGAACTCGGTGCCCTCGGGGTCGACGCCCTCGTTGGCCTGCTTCAGCGAGAGGCTGATGCGGCGGCGCTCGAGGTCGATGTCGATGACCTTGACGAAGACCTCTTCGCCGACGGACACGACCTGCTCGGCGAGCTCGACGTGCTTGCCCGACAGCTCGGAGATGTGGACGAGGCCCTCGATGCCGTCGGCGACGCGGACGAATGCGCCGAACGGAACGAGCTTCGTGACCTTACCCGGGGCGACCTGGCCGATCGCGTGGGTGCGGGCGAAGACCTGCCACGGGTCCTCCTGCGTGGCCTTGAGCGACAGCGAGACGCGCTCGCGGTCGAGGTCGACCTCGAGGATCTCGACGGTGACCTCCTGGCCGACCTCGACGACCTCGCTGGCGTGCTCGATGTGCTTCCAGCTGAGCTCGGAGACGTGGACGAGGCCGTCGACGCCGCCGAGGTCGACGAACGCACCGAAGTTGACGATCGACGAGACGACGCCCTTGCGGACCTGGCCCTTGTGGAGGTTGTTGAGGAAGGTGGTGCGCGACTCGGACTGCGTCTGCTCGAGCAAGGCGCGGCGCGAGAGCACGACGTTGTTGCGGTTCTTGTCGAGCTCGAGGATCTTCGCCTCGATCTCCTGGCCGAGGTACGGCGTGAGGTCGCGCACGCGGCGCAGCTCGATCAGCGACGCGGGCAGGAAGCCGCGGAGGCCGATGTCGACGATCAGGCCGCCCTTGACGACCTCGATGACCTGGCCGGTCACGACGCCGTCGGCTTCCTTGATCTTCTCCACATCGCCCCAGGCGCGCTCGTACTGAGCCCGCTTCTTCGACAGGATCAGACGGCCTTCCTTGTCCTCCTTCTGGAGAACGAGGGCCTCGACGGTGTCGCCGACGCCGACGACCTCGCTGGGGTCGACGTCGTGCTTGATGGAAAGCTCACGAGAGGGGATGACACCCTCGGTCTTGTAACCGACGTCGAGGAGGACCTCGTCGCGGTCGACCTTCACAACGGTGCCTTCGATGAGGTCACCGTCGTTGAAGAACTTCAGAGTCTTCTCGACCGCGGCAAGAAAGTCCTCAGCAGAGCCGATGTCGTTGATGGCGACCTGCTTGGCTGCCTTTTCGGTCGTAGTGGTAGTCATTGAGTGGTTACTCCGGGATGGACATGAATCAGGCCCGAAACGATGGCACCGAGTGTTTGTGAACACGCCCCGCTTCAGGCGAGCGGATATAGAAGTCACGAATGTGACGTTCAAGTTTACCCGATTTGAAACGGATGCCTCAACGCGGGCATTCCCGATCCGCGAGAGCGGATGCCTCCCGGAAGGCATCCGCTCTCGCGCCGCTGGCGGGGAGGCATCCGCTCTCGCGCCCCTGGCGGACCTCAGCCGAGCAGTGCGGTGCGCAGGGTGTCGAGGCCCACGCCGCCCATGTCGAGCGCCTTCTTGTGGAACGCCTTGACGTCGAACGCGCCGCCTTCCCGCGCCTTCAGCTCGTCGCGGATCTGCTCCCACACGCGCTGGCCGACCTTGTAGGACGGGGCCTGGCCCGGCCAGCCGAGGTAGCGGTTCACCTCGAAGTTGACGAAGCCCTGCTCCATGTTGACGTTGCGGCCCATGAAGCCGAAGGCGTAGTCGCCCGTCCAGATGCCGGAGCCGTCGGGCAGCGGCTTCTCGAGGTGCACGCCGATGTCGAGCACGACGCGGGCGGCGCGCATGCGCTGGCCGTCGAGCATGCCGAGGCGGTCGGCGGGGTCGTCGAGATAGCCGAGCTCCTCCATCAGCCGCTCGGCGTAGAGCGCCCAGCCCTCGGCATGGCCCGAGGTGCCGGCGAAGCGGCGCCAGGCGTTGAGCTGCGCCTTGTTGTAGACGGCCGTGCCGAGCTGCAGGTGGTGACCGGGAACGCCCTCGTGGTAGACGGTCGTGAGCTCGCGCCACGTGTCGAACTCGGTGACGCCCGGCGGCACGCTCCACCACATGCGGCCGGCGCGCGAGAAGTCGTCGGCCGGCGGGGTGTAGTAGATGCCGCCGTTCTGCGTCGGCGCGATCATGCACTCGAGGGTGCGGATCTGCTCGGGAATGTCGAAGTGGGTCTTGCCGAGCTCGGCGACGGCGCGGTCGCTGGTCTCCTGCATCCAGCGCCGGAGCGCGTCGGTGCCGTGCAGCTTTCGGCTCTGGTCGGAGTCGAGGAACTCGATCGCCTCGCGGACGGAGGCGTCGGGCTTGATCTGCTTCGCGATCGCCTCCTGCTCGGCGACCATGCGCGCGAGCTCTTCGATGCCCCACTCGTAGGTCTCGTCGAGGTCGATCTTCGCGCCGAGGAAGCCGCGGCTCGCGAGCGAGTAGATGTCGCGCCCGACGGCGTCGCGCTCTGGCGCCTCGTGCTGCAGCTCGTCGTCGAGGAAGTAGCTGAGCTCGCCGTAGGCGGCGGCTGCGGCCTGCGCGCCCCGCTGCAGATCGGCCTTGACCGAGTCGGGAAGCTCGGAGCCGTCGGCGCTCTTCGCCTCGCCTGCGAGCGTGAAGAAGAAGCCGTCGCGGGAGTTGAGCTCGTCTGCTTGCTGGATGCCGATGCGCACCTGCCGCGCCGCGGGGGCGTTCCCGCTGGACATGCCGACGCGCAGCGACTCGATGTAGCCGCGGACCGCGGCGGGCACGTTGGCCATGCGCTTGGCGATCACGGCCCAGTCGTCGGCGCTCGCGGTCGCCGAGAGGTCGAACACGTCGCGCAGGTTCTGCAGGGGCGAGGCGATGTTGTTGAGGTCGCGCTGCCAGAAGCCCGCCTCGTGCTTCTCGATGTCGAGCTCGAGCTCGCGGGTGAGGTCGAGCTTCGTGACGGTGTCGGTCTCGTCGGTGGGCTCTGCCGCCTGGATCTCGGCGAGGGCCCGGCGAGCGGCGTCGGCGGCCTGCTGATGACCGGCGGGCGAGTAGTCGCCGTACTCGCCCTCGCGGCCGGGTCGGCCGAGGTACACGCGCATCTCGGGGTACAGGTCGAGGCTGGTGTCGAGCCACCGCTCGGCGATGGCGTCGATCTCTGTCGGAGTGCGTTCGTCGCTCATATGTCGACCCTATCCAGTCTCTAGTGGGCGGCTTCGTCCCAGTTGGCGCCCCGGCCGACCTGCACGGTCAGCGGCACACTCAGGTCGGCCGCACCGGCCATGCGGCGGGTGACGATCTCTTCGAGCGTGTCCCACTCCCCCGGCGCCACCTCGAAGATGAGCTCGTCGTGCACCTGCAGCAGCATGCGCGACTCGAGCGAGGCATCCGCCATGTCGCTCGCCACGCCCAGCATCGCGATCTTCATGATGTCGGCGGCCGAGCCCTGGATCGGCGAGTTGAGCGCCGCGCGCTCGGCGTTGTCGCGCAGCACGCGGTTCAGGCTGTTGAGATCGGGGAACGGGCGCCGGCGGCCGAAGATCGTCTCGGTGTAGCCGTCGACCTTCGCCTGGGCGACGACGTTGCGCAGGTAGTCGCGCACGCCACCGAAACGCTCGAAGTAGTCGCTCATGAGCTGCTTCGCCTCGCCCTGCGAGATGCGCAGCTGCTTGGCGAGGCCGAACGGGCCGAGGCCGTAGGCGAGGCCGTACGACATGGCCTTGACCTTCGAGCGCATGATCGGCGTCACCTCTTCCGGCGGAACGCCGAAGACGTGCGAGCCGACGAAGCGGTGCAAGTCCTCGCCTTCGGTGAAGGCGGCGATCAGACCCTCGTCTGCCGAGAGGTGCGCCATGATGCGCATCTCGATCTGGGAGTAGTCGGCCGTCAGCAGGCATTCGAAGCCCTCGCCGGCGACGAAGGCGGAACGGATCTGCTTGCCGGTCTCGGACCGCACGGGGATGTTCTGCAGGTTGGGGTCGTTGGACGAGATGCGCCCGGTGGCCGCCCCGACCTGGTCGTAGGTCGTGTGGATGCGCCCGTTCGCGTCGATCGACTTCTCGAGGGTCTCGATCATCTGCCGCAGCTTGGTCGCGTCGCGGTGACGCAGCAGCGCGTCGAGGAAGACGTAGCCGGGGGTGTCGGAGTCGACCTTCTCTTGCAGGTCGGCGAGCGAGTCGGCATCCGTCGAGTACCCGGTCTTCGTCTTGCGCGTGAACGGCAGCTGCAGCTCGTCGAACAGCACGGTCTGCAGCTGCTTCGGGCTGCCCATGTTGACCTCGTGCCCGATGGCCGCGTAGGCGGCCTGCTGGTAGGTGTCGACCCAGCCGCTCAGCACCTCGCGCTGGCCGCGCAGCACCTCGGCGTCGACAGCGACGCCCGTCAGCTCCATCTTCGCGAGCACCTCGACGAGCGGCACCTCGATCGTCTCGTAGACCTGCTTGGTGCCCGGGGCGAACGCGATGTCGAGGTCGTCGGCGATGCGCAGCACGTACCAGGCCTGGCTCGCGGCGCTGATTGGCTCGGAGTCGGGCACGAGCTGGTTCGGGTCGGGCGTCGGCAGGCTCTCGCCGAGCACCTCGTAGACCTGGTCGGCGAGGCTGGCGGGCGCCTTCGCCGGGTTCAGGATCGCACCGGCGACGCGGGTGTCGCCCGCCACGCCGCGCACGGGCAGACCCGCACGAGCGGATGCCTCGATCTGCGGCTTCGCGTTGAAGAAGAGCTTCGGCTGCGACGGGTCGGCGAGCCACGCGGCGAACGCCTCGTAGTCGCCGGTGCCCTCCTTGAACGGCACATAGGCGCTGTCGTCGGCGATCGACAGGCCGTAGCCCGCGATGCCGGCGGGGCCGTAGTCGAGCTGCACCGCGACGGGCTGCGTGCCGCCCTCTTTGTCGACGGATGCCGCGGCCAGCCAGTGCGCGAGCTCTTCGTCGACGAGGGTGCGCACCGGGGGCGCCGTCTCGATCTCGGGCTCGGCGATCGGCTCGGTCGAGGCGCCGTCAGGTGAAGCATCCGTCGGCCCGAGCTTGAGCACCCGGTCGAGAAGCGTGCGGAATTGCAGTCGCCCGAAGACCTCGCGCACCGCCTGCTCGTTGATCGCGCGGCGCTCGAGGTCGGCGGGGCCGACCGGCAGCTCGACGTCGGTGACGAGCCGGTTGAGGCGGCGATTGCGCAGCGCGTTCTCTTTCTGCTCGCGCAGTTTCTCGCCGACGACGCCCTTGATCTCGTCGGCATGGGCGACGATCTCGTCGACGGTGCCCCACTGGGCGATCCACTTCGCAGCGGTCTTGGGGCCGACCTTGTCGACGCCGGGCAGGTTGTCGGCTTTCTCGCCCGTGAGTGCCGCGAGCTCGGGGTACTGGTGGGGCCACACCATGTACTTGTCGTAGACGGCCTGCGCGTCGTAGCGCTTCAGCTCGCTGACACCGAGCACGCTCGGGTAGAGCACGGTCGTGCTGTCGCCGACGAGTTGGAAGCTGTCGCGGTCGCCCGAGACGACGAGCACCTCGAAGCCCTGCGCCGCGCCCTGCGTGGCCAGCGTGGCGAGGATGTCGTCGGCCTCGAAGTCCTCTTTCTGAAGCCACTGCACGTTCATCGCGGTGAGCGCTTCCTGCAGAAGCGGCACCTGGCCGATGAACTCGGGCGGCGTCTCGCCGCGGCCGCCCTTGTATTCCGGGTACTCGCGGGTGCGGAACGAGTAGCGGCTGATGTCGAAGGCGACGCCGAGGTGCGTCGGCTCATGGTCTTTCAGGAGCTTCAGGAGCATGGAGATGAAGCCGTGGATCGCCTCGGTGTGCTGCCCGTCGTCGGTGACGAAGCGGCCTGCCGGCAGCAGCGCGAAGAACGCCCGGAACGCCAGCGAATGGCCGTCGATGATCATCAAAGTAGGCTTCTTGGGCGTATCTGGCACGGGTCAAAGCCTAGCGATGGCCACCGACACCGGCCCCGTCTCGAAAGGACCTCAGTGACCGACGACGTCGAGTGGTACATCTCGCGCGGGCAGGGCGCGCTCGCCGACAGGATGGGCATCGAGATCCTCGAGTTCGATCGTGAGCACGCGGTGGCGCGGATGCCTGTCGAAGGCAACACGCAGCCCCTCGGTCTCGTGCACGGCGGCGCTTACTGCGTGCTCGGCGAATCGCTCGGCTCGATGCACGCGAACTACCTCGCGCAGCAGGGCGGCGAGGGCCGTTTCGCCGTCGGCGTGGACATCAACGCGACGCACACGGGCTCGGCGACCTCGGGGTGGGTCACGGGAACCTGCCGCGTCCTGTCCGCGGGGCGGACGATCACGGTGCACGAGATCGTGGTGACCGACGAGGCCGGGCGCCGCCTGTCGACCATCCGCATCACGAACCTGATCCGCGAGCGGAAGTAGCGCGGGCCGCTTCTGGGCCGTCTGTCGTGCACGGAGGCCGCTACCCCTGATCAGGGATGCTGCGCGCACAAGCATCCGATCACGAGAATGAGGCCGTGAGCCTCAGCGAGTTCGACCGTGACGTACTTCGTGCCTTCCAAGCGTTCATGGAGCGCGCGGTCGGGCAGGTCGACGAAGCGGGGTCGCGCACGCCGTTCGGCGACCGCCTCGCCGCCCATCTGGGAACAGCGCCAGAGCGGCTGCCCGTTGTTGCCGAGGCGATCGCCGAGCACCGGCTCGTCGACGCCGATGTGGCGCTGCGCGAGCTGAGCGGAGGCGACCCGGATCGCCTGATCGGCGTCAGCGGGGGCAGTATGCGCATGCACAGCGGGCTTCCCGAGCTGGTCGCGCACACGCACGCGCGCTTCGATGTCGGCCCGGTCGACTTCGTCGCCGCCGCATCGGGGCCGAGCGCGACGACCCAGGTGGTCTCGTTCGGCGCGTGGCTACTCGAGTTCGACGGAACGCCGGTCGTGGTTCTCCAGCGCGCCGCCGCCCATGAGTTCGGCCGGCAGGCCGCAACTCTCGAGGTGCTCGCCCCGTCGCCAGAGGTGGCCGCAGCGCTGCTCGACAGGGTGCGCACCCTGATGGTGGAGCTCAGTGTGCTGCGCGGGAAGGTCCTCTCGTTCCACGCGACCGAGTACGGCAACGCCGCAGGGGCCACCTTCCTCGAGCGCCCGCGCGTGGCCGCCGACGATGTCGTTCTGCCACCGGGGGTGATGGAGATGATCGACGGGCACGTCGTCGGGATCGCGGCCTACCGCGAGCAGTTGCGCGCGGCCGGTCAGCATCTGAAGCGCGGTGTGCTGCTGTACGGGCCGCCGGGCACCGGCAAGACGTTGACGGTGCGGCGGATTTTGTCGGCGACCGAAGGGGTCACGGCCGTCGTGCTCACCGGCGAGAGCATCCAGTTCATCGGCGCAGCCACCGAGATCGCCCGCACGTTCCAGCCGTCGCTCGTCGTGCTGGAGGACATCGACCTCGTTGCCATGCAGCGCCATATGACGCCGCAGCCGCTGCTGTTCGAGGTGCTGGACGCGCTCGACGGGTTGGACGGCGACGCGGACGTCGCGTTCATCATGACCACGAACCGGGTCTCGGTGCTCGAGAAGGCGCTCGCACAGCGGCCCGGCCGCGTCGACCTCGCAGTGGAGATCCCCCTGCCGGATGTGGCTGCACGCAAGGAGCTGTTCCGTCGCTATGCGCAGCGTCTAGATCTTCCGGACGAGGCTTTGGATGACGCGGCAGCACGGGCCGAGGGAGTGACCGGCTCCTTTGCCAAGGAGCTGATGCGACGAACCGCGCTCGCCGCGGCGCGCGAGTCGGTGCCGGCTACCGCAGACCACCTGAAGCGGGCCCTCGACGATTTGCTCTCCGCGAGCGCTGAACTGACGCGCGCGATGCTCGGCACGCCGCGGGCACCAGAGCAGTCGGTCGACGACGAGCCGGACGATATGGGCCAGCGGTTCGTCGCGTTCGGTCCTGGTGCGCGCGCCTTCATGACGACCGCGAGCTTCGAGCTCGCGCCCGACGAAGAGGAGTGACTCGAGGCGCGCCGCGTTCACCCGCCTGCCCGGCCGGCAGCACGACGAGGAATCGGCGCGCCGACTTGAGCGCAGCGAGGTCTTGCTCGAAGAGTTCCTGAACCGCACGGCTCTCCAGAGCCGCGGCATCCGCCACGAAGAAGTCCGTCATGGGAAGACGGTATCGGGCCACCGGCACCGATCCCCGTTCCTCGCTAGCGTGGCCTGCATGGATCCGCTGAGCGCTGTGACCTGGCCGCTGCGAACCGAGCGCCTGAGCATCCACCGCGCGACCACCGCCGATGCCGAGGCGACCTGGGTCTGGCGCAGGCTTCCCGAAGTCGGCGAGTGGATCTCGAGTGCGCCCGCCGACTTCGAGACCTACCGCTTGCGGTTCGCCGAGCCCGCACGGCTGCTGAATGAGCTCGTCATCGGGCTCGAGGACTCGGCCGACCCTGGCAACCGCGGACGGCTCATCGGCGACCTCATGGTGCGCATCGAAGACGGCTGGGCGCAGGCCGAAGTGCTAGAGCGGGCCCGCAACGCGCAGGCCGAGCTCGGCTGGACGCTCGACCCGGACTTCCAGGGCCGCGGCTATGCGACCGAGGCCGTGCGCGCGGTGATCGGCGCCTGCTTCGGCCCACTCGGGCTGCACCGCGTCTATGCCGGCTGCTTCGCCGCGAACGAGCCGTCCTGGCGGGTCATGGAGCGCCTCGGCATGCGCCGCGAGGAGTTCAGCCGCAAGTCCAGCCTGCACCGCTCGGGCGAGTGGCTGGACGGGATCGTCTACGGCCTGCTCGCCGAAGAATGGCAGGACCGATAGATGCGAAGAGCGGATGCCGGCAGGCATCCGCTCTTCATATCTGAAACGCGCTACTTCTTGGCTGTGCCCGGCGCGAGCTGGTCGATGATCGCCTTGGCGACGTCGTGCATGGTGAGGCGGCGGTCCATGGACGCCTTCTGGATCCACCGGAACGCCTCGGGCTCGGTGAGACCCATCTTCTCGTTGAGCAGGCCCTTGGCGCGGTCGACGAGCTTGCGGGTCTCGAAGCGCTCGGCGAGGTCGCTGACCTCGGCCTCGAGCGTGATGATCTGCTGGTAGCGGGCGAGCGCGATCTCGATTGCGGGCAGCAGGTCGTTGGGCGTGAACGGCTTCACCACGTAGGCAAGGGCGCCGGCCTCTGAAGCGCGCTCGACGAGCTCCTTCTGGCTGAATGCGGTCAGCAGCACGACGGGCGCGATGTGGTTCTTGCCGAGGCGGTCTGCCGCCTCGATGCCGTCCATCTTCGGCATCCGCACGTCCATCACCACCAGATCGGGGCGCAGCTCGGTCGCGAGCGCCACGGCGGTCTCGCCGTCACCCGCCTCACCGACGACCTCGAAACCGTTGTCACGCAGGATCTCGACGATGTCGAGGCGGATGAGGGATTCGTCTTCGGCAACGACGACGCGGCGGGGCGCGTTGTTCTCCGGCTGGTCAGTCACGGTTCAAGCGTATACGAGCGGTGCGGCACGGCCCTGAAGACGCGGTCACGCCGGGCGTGTGGCCGGGTGTTGTGGCCCGGCCTGCGACGCGCGGTGCGGATGCCTCGCTGCGGTATCTTCGAGAGGCGGTGTCGGCCGGCGTGGCGGAATGGCAGACGCGGAGCACTCAAAATGCTTTGTCCGAAAGGGCGTGTGGGTTCGAGTCCCACCGCCGGCACCGACCATGGCCTCACGGTCTCTTCGAGGAGATGACCGGTGAGGCCATAGGTATGTTCCCTCTTGGGCGAAGTGATTGGGGGCTCATCTCCCCCGCAGCCGCTCTCAGCGTGCTCGCTCGTTGGGTCGACCAGTGTGAGGTACTGCGAGCCTGACTCGCGACCGCAGTTGGCTACTCCACGTCCTCGGTAGCGAATCGGTCTTGCGCCAGCACCCAGACCTCGTCATCGTCTCGATACAGACCGCCGAACTCGCGCATCGCGTTGCACCACCGATGGACGAGCCGGAGATTCTCGGTCTCGTCGTCGCAGCCGTCTCGGACGCGGCGAACGTGGTCAAGCACCGGCGCCTTGTCAGCGAGCGGCAACGCCTGTTGGTCCACCGGCAGATCGCAGATCTGGCAAGTCCAGCCATCGCGAGTCGCCACGGCATCGAAGTGCTTCCGATATGCCGTGGAGCGGCCGCTTGATTCGATCCAGGGGTACCTGGCGTCCCGCTTGCGAGGTAGGCCTTTCGACTCACGGCAATCGGCGCAGTCGCACTCTAACGATCTCTGGTTCGCGGCGAGCCAGTCGCGGCGGCACTTCTCGTGCGCCTTCACGAACTCCGCCTCGTCGGCCGCGTAGAGCTGGCTTCCGCTCGGGATCAGGAACAGGTCAAAGGGCAAATGCTCGTGTTTTGTCCTGCACACGATGCAGCGCAAGCCGGAGGCCAAGTAGTAGATCCGGCACTCAGCGCTGCAATACAGAACGTTCCGCAGATGGGTCTGCATAAGACCGCCGCACCCCTTGCATGCGATCTCCTGGAGCGGACCCTTGGCCATGTCCGAGTTCTATCACGAAGCACCGATTACGGCCCGGCCCCGAATCGTCTCCGCGGCACCCTCTCCCAGCAGCCGTCACGCAAGGGCGTGTCGGCGACGCTGAGATCACGGGGTGGGCGCGTATTGAGGCCGGGCGTGACTCGATTGTCCCTGCTGGGCGCCGTACCGTGCGAGCCTCGCTAAGACTCCGAGTGCCTGCGCGCGCCGAGCAGCACCCGGCCGAGGCCAAATGCGCACACCACCGAAAGCACCGCGACCAGAGGCGTAACGAATGCAGGCGGGGAGGTCAGCCGCGAGAACGCTGCCACGCCCACCCACGCGAATGGTCCCGTCAGCAGCGCGCCGATGAACGCGGCCAGCCAGAGATTAGCCCTCTGTGAAATGGCGACTCCGAGCCCGTAGGAGGCGCAAGCCGCTACCGCTCCGAGTGCAAAACAGACCGGTATTGCGGCAATGAGAATCCCTCCGAGCGCTGACGCGTCTGATGGATATGGGTCCGTCGCGGTCCCACGCACGCCGAACAGATCCGGGTCGGACAAAGACTCCGCCGCGATGATGATGGCCGCAGGCAGCACGCCGAGAATCCCGCCGATGAAGGCCACCACAGCCCATAGCCAGCCGCGCTCCGGTTTACGCGTGACCTGAGTGGCAGGGCCAGTCGTCCATGGAGCGGTCACGGCGCCACGATAACCCGGTCGACGGAATAATTCGTCGCGTCGTGGGGCATAGGAGAGCGACCGCTATGAACCTAACGCCGCCTCTAGCAATGATGAGGGCGCCTCGCATAGGTCAGCGGCCTTGGCCAAAGGAGAATGCAGATGGTTGGTCCCGGCCCACGGACATGCGGCCGCAACGGCTGCTTGAAGCACTACTACCGACCTCTTAGCAACGAAGTCGGCCATACCTGCTGCGGGCGATGCAGAGTAGGGAAGGTTTGCATCGAGAACGCCTGGGGGCATGCGCCTTCGTTCCCGCATAAATTCGAAGGCATGCTCTCTCAAGCGCCGCGGCGGTCGCTTCGTTGAACGCCGAACACGATCGCCCCAACAACGCCGCAACAGACGCGCGAAGATCGGCGGTGCCTGTGGGGCGCCCGGACTCGATGAGCGCGCGACTGCCGACAGCGACGTAACCCCATTCGAAGAGCGCGTCGCAGCCGAGCGCGCAGCGGCGGGATCGCTCACAAGGCAGCTCGCTGCAGCGTCACCCACTCCTCGTCGATGGTGAATCCGAGCCGCTTATTCGCGGCGATGATCGCCGGGTTGTCGGCCGATCCACCGGTGCGGATAGCCCGGACTCCGCGGTGGAGCAGCGCCAGAACGGCCGACGCCTTGAGTCCGGTGCCAACGCCTTTGCCTCGCCAGGCGCGAGCCACAACGGTGAAGTCGATCTCGACGCGGTCGCCATCGATGTCAACGAAGGTCACGGCGGCCAGGGTCCGGTCGGGGGTGTGGAACCCCCACGCCGCCCGCGTCGCTGAGGGTGTGGCGCGGCTGCGTTCGAGCACTTCGTGCTGGGTGGCGATGCTTCCCGGGTAGTCGCCGGTGGTTGCGACATCGAGTTCGAGGACCGCGTCAACATCCTCTTGGCCGAGTTCGCGCACTGAGCCGAGCGCGTCGGCACGGGCAGCGAGGCCGCTCAGCTCCTCCGGGTCAGCTCGGCCGAGATCGAGCGCAGCTCCCCAGGACCGAGCGATGGCGACCCAGCCGTCAGCCTCCAGGTGGGCACGCTGCGGGTCGTCCGCGCGCATGACTCTCACGTCAACGCTCATGCCTCAAGACTGACATCCAGAGGGCAGCACCTCGTACGCAACGGCAACCCGCCGTGTGCGCTCGGTGGTTGAAGCGAAGCTCGGATGCTGCGGTTGGGCGGCTAGCTGGCTGCGGCCGACACGAGCCGCGCGTAGGTGCTCTGGAAAGTGCGGTAGAACGAGGGGTTGCCGCCTTGGAACGCGCCTAGCCGACCGTTGTCGACGGTTTGGCAGCCAGAGTCGTTCCACCACAAGTCGACGTCGTCTGTGTTCCCGATCTCGAAGGCGATCACCGTGATCTGATCCAACTGGGCTGGGCAACTGGTCGTGCCCGTCGGTTTCGACAGATCGATCTCGTTGACGACGGAGGCCAGCTCCCGAGAGGCCGCCGCTCCCAGACGTGTCTGGGAGGAGAGCTCGCGGTCCGTGTAGGAACAGGCGAGGGCGGCAGGCGGCTTACCGGACGCAGGCAGTAGGGTCGCGGATCCCGCCGAGCGATCGGGCACGTCGCGCGCGGCACCGAGGGTGGCCGGGCACGAGGACGTCGCGGCGATCGAGATCGTCGGCGTCGACGGCGTGAACCACGTACCGGGCGCGGCCGAGCAGCCGGCGAGTGCGACAGCGACCACCGCCGCCTCGATTCCGAGGACGGCCACCACACCCGGCGACCCCATGCTCAGACAATATCGACGTACTCACCTCGAGCGCCCATATGCGCGTCCGTCGCTCAGCACCCAGCCCACTGCCCGCTGAGCGATTGATCAGCGTGCGGCCGGCACGTAGAGCGGTTCGCCGTTGAAGAGCTCGTTTCGGGCAGCCCTCCGCCGGCACCGACCCCGGGTTCGTAAGCTCGGGGCATGAGCGAGCCGATCACCGCGCCGTATGGCGAGTGGGAGTCCCCGATCACCGCGGCCGACGTGGCCACTGCCGGCAGCGGCGCGACCTCGCCCCAT
This sequence comes from Gryllotalpicola kribbensis, assembly GCF_039538245.1. Taxonomy (NCBI): domain Bacteria; kingdom Bacillati; phylum Actinomycetota; class Actinomycetes; order Micrococcales; family Microbacteriaceae; genus Gryllotalpicola; species Gryllotalpicola kribbensis. The sequence goes on along the minus strand of NZ_BAABBX010000016.1, from coordinate 347,468 downwards.
TTCGTCGGCGATGAGGTCTGGTGGCTCGAGTCCGTTCCGGCAGAGTCCGGCCGGTACGCGGTGCGACGGCGGCGCGCGGACGGTCTGGTCGAAGACCTGCTGCCCGCGCCGTGGAATGCGCGCAGCCGCGTTCACGAGTACGGCGGGGGCGCCTGGGCGCCGGCCGGCCGCGATGTCGTGTTCGTCGAGTTCCGCGATCAGCGGCTCTACCGGCTGACCCCGCGCGAGGAGCCGGTTCCGCTCACCCCGTCCGAGGGCGGCTTCCGCTTCGGCGGCATCTCGATCCACGGCGACGCGGTGCTCGCGATCCGCGAGACCCACACGGGTGACGGGCCGAGCGATCTCACGCGCGATATCGTCCTCGTTCCGCTCGACGGGGCGGCGGTGGCGGATGCCTCGCGCATCACTTCTGTCGTCGCGGGGTCGTGGTTCCTCGCCCACCCCGCCTTCTCCCCCGACGGCACACGGCTCGCGTGGGTGGCCTGGGACCACCCGAACATGCCGTGGGACGGAACCGAACTTCGTGTCGGCGAGATCGGTGCAGACGGCCGGGTGTCGTCGTGGCGGGCAGTGCTCGGCGGGGCGACCGAGTCGGTGCTGCAGCCCGAGTGGCACTCCCCCGACGAGCTCTACGCGATCAGCGACCGCAGCGGCTGGTGGAACCTCTATCGCGTGCCGCTTGACGGCGAGCCCGAGAACCTCGCGCCGATCGCCGAAGAGATCGGCGGCCCGATGTGGACGCTCGACGCAGCCTGGTACCTGCCTCTGCCGAACGGGCGCATCGTCGCGACGGCGACCCTCGGCACCGATCGCCTGATCTCGATCGACCCGCAGACAGGCGGTCTCACCCCGATCGAGACGCCCCTCACCACTGTCCACGCGGTGGCCGAGCGCGACGGCGACCTGCTGCTCGTCGGCGGCAGCGCCGCCCTCGCCGGGGGCATCCGCATTCTGCACGCCGACGGCGTGCTCGAAGACGTACGCCTCGATGGCGGCGAGCTGCCCGACGCGGCCTACCTGCCGGCCGGCGAGCTGATGACCTTTCAGGGCGCGCGGCGCGAAGTGCATGCCGTGGTGTACCGCCCGCGGAATCCGGGGTTCCGCGCGCCGGCGGGCGAGCTGCCGCCGTTCATCGCACTTGTGCACGGCGGCCCGACCAGCCGCAGCGTGCCCGCTCTTCAGCCCTCGATCGCCTACTGGACGAGCCGCGGCATCGGCATCGTGGCCGTGAACTATGGCGGCTCGACGGGGTACGGGCGCGAGTACCGCGAGCGCCTGCGCGGGCAATGGGGCGTCGTCGACGTGGAGGACACGATCGCCGCCGTGCGCGGCCTCGCCGAGGCCGGGGTCGCCGACGGCGCGCGGCTGCTCATCAGGGGCGGATCGGCCGGCGGCTGGACGGTGCTGTCGGCGCTGACGCAGTCCGACGCATTCGCCGCCGGAGCGTCCTACTTCGGCGTCGCCGAGCTCACCGAGTTCGCGAAAGAGACGCACGACTTCGAGTCGCGGTACCTCGACGGGCTCATCGGGCCGCTGCCCGAGGCATCCGACCTCTACCTCTCGCGCGCGCCCATCAGCAACGTCGACAAGCTCGCGACGCCCGTGCTGCTGCTGCAGGGGCTGGATGACCCGATCGTGCCGCCCTCGCAGGCCGAGCGGTTCATCGAGGCGCTGGCGTCGAAGGGCATCCCGTATGCGGCCCGCTTCTACGAGGGCGAGTCGCACGGATTCCGCAAGGCCGAGACGCTGATCGACGCGAACGAGGCCGAGCTCTCGTTCTACGGCCAGGTGCTCGGGTTCACTCCCCCGGGCGTTCCCCCGATCGAGCTGCGCTGACGGCGCCGGGGTCGGCAGTCCCGGACCCGATGGCCGGGCCGGGCGCCGCCCACACCGGCCCCGTGCATGTCAAGGCGTCGATCCGGTCGATGAGCGCGACCTATGGTCGGTGGCTATGACGACGACGGAGACGTCCATGACCACGGCGGACTGCCCGATCTGCGGAGCCGCGCTGCGTCACGCCGGAACGGCATTGCGCTGCGACGACTGCGAGGTCGATTACGTGGACAACACGGATGAGTGACTGCGGGCGGGCCCGCCCATGGACGGGCTACGCCACCCGGAAGCCCGCGCCTTCGAGGGCGCGGACGATCCGGCCGCGCCGGAACGACGACACGAAGGCGATCGCCTCGCCTGCGCCGTACTCCCAGTGGATGCGCACGCCGAGCGGGACCCGCGTGATGAGCATGATGTCGCCGCGCTCGATGAACTCGGTCGTGGTGAGGGCCCGCACGAGGAGCCCGTTCTCGTAGACCTCGAAGCGCCGCGGGGCGGGGAATCCCGCGCTCACCGGAAACCCGGCGAGATTGACGCCCACGCTCCACGGCCTGATGCGCGCGAGCAGCGCGCCGCGGTCGGCGTCTTCGGACTCGTCCATGTCACCACGCTAGTGAGTGGCGGGGCGCCGCCCAGCGAGCGCCTGAGAGAATGGGCGTATGACTGAGCACACGACGGCCGCGCATCGCACGCGCCCGCAGGTCCGCCCCAAGGCCGAGGGCTGGACCCAGGCGACGGATGCCGGCGGCCGGCCGCTGCTGCAGTTTCGCCAGCCCCGCCGCGCGCAGCCCGAGACGCACCTCGCCGATCTGACGCTCGAGGAGCGAAAGGCGAAGCTCATCGAGCTGGGATTCCCCGCGTTCCGCGCCACCCAGCTCAGCACGCACTACTTCGAGCACTACACGGTCGACCCCGACGAGATGACCGATCTTCCGGCATCCTCTCGTCACGAGATCGTCGAGAAGATGCTGCCGCCCCTGCTCACCGAGGTGCGCCGCCTGCGCACCGACAAGGGCGAGACGATCAAGTTCCTGTGGCGCCTCTTCGACGGCGCGCTCGTCGAGTCGGTGCTGATGCGCTACCCCGGCCGCGTCACACTGTGCGTCTCGAGCCAGGCCGGCTGCGGAATGAACTGCCCCTTCTGCGCGACGGGCCAGGCGGGGCTCACCCGCAACCTCTCGACGGCTGAGATCGTCGACCAGGTCGTCGCCGCGAACCGCGCCATCGCGAACGGCGAGCTCGGCGGACTGCGCAAAGACGGCGGCTTCGACTCGCCGCGCGTCACCAACATCGTCTTCATGGGCATGGGCGAGCCGCTCGCCAACTACAAGCGGCTCATGAACGCCGTGCGCCGCATGGTGGCGCCCGCGCCCGAGGGGCTCGGCATGAGCGCGCGTCACATCACGGTGTCGACGGTCGGCCTCGTGCCCGCAATCCGCAAGCTCGCCGACGAGGACCTTCCGCTGACCTTCGCCCTCTCGCTGCACGCCCCCGACGATGTGCTGCGCGACGAGCTGATCCCCGTGAACGACCGCTGGAAGGTCGACGAGGCGCTGGACGCCGCGCGGTACTACTTCGAGAAGACCGGCCGCCGGGTCTCGATCGAGTACGCGCTCATCAAGGACATGAACGACCACGCGTGGCGCGCCGACCTGCTCGCCGAGAAGCTCAACGCGCGCGGTCGGGGCTGGGTCCACGTGAACCCGATTCCCCTGAACCCGACGCCGGGGTCCATCTGGACGTCGTCGGAGCCCGAGGTGATGAGTGAGTTCATCCGGCGGCTCGAGGTCGCGGGGATTCCCACGACCCTCCGCGACACCCGCGGCAAGGAGATCGACGGTGCCTGCGGGCAGCTCGCCGCCGCGGAATAGGGTCTCCATTCGGCTTCGCCGAGTCGACCGGCGTTGGGCTTCGCCGAGTCGACCGGCGTTGGGCTTCGCCGAGTCGATCAGCGCGGCGCGCGCGACCGCTCAGGCCCGCTCCGCCGCCATCAGGATGATGTAAGCCGCATCGCGCAAGTCGTGGGCGACGCCGTTGGATGCCTGCGAGTGCACGAGCACGGTGCCGAAGCCGAGCCGCGTCGCCCCCTCGATGTCGGCCTCGAGGTTGTCGCCCACCATCCACACCGGTGCTGTCGGCTCGGGCTCGCCCAGCGCCCGCAGGGCGATGCGGAAGATCTCGGGGTGCCCTTTCTCGTAGCCCACCTCGGCGCTCGAGATGATGGCATCGAAGTACGACGCGATGCCGAGCCCGGCCACGATCCGGCGCAGCTCGGGCACGGCGTTGCTGACGATCGCCAGCCGCCAGCCCTCCTCCTGCAGCGCCTCCAATGCGTCGGTGGTCTCGGGGAACAGCTCCCACTCGGCCGGGTCTGAGAAGCGCGGGCGCACGGCAGCCACCGCCTGCTCGGCGATCTCGGCATCGACGCCGGCGTAGACGCACGACATCAGCAGCACGGGCTCGAGCCGGCCCCACCACGCGTCGGGGTCGCCGTTCAGCTCGGGGTGGGGCTCATCGGGGTGGTGCCAGGGGAAGCCGCCCTCGAGCCCGGCCCACAGGTCGGACGCGGTGACGGGCGTCTGCGGGTCGTGCGCCCGCACGACGTCGAGCAGGATGCGGCCGAAGCTGATCCAGGGTCGCCTCGCGAGCGTGCCGTCGAAGTCGAACAGGACGATCCCCGCCATGGGGCGACTGTAGCGCCGACTCGGTCGGCGCGCGCGTCACGGGTTCTCGTGTCGGGCGCGGCGGCGCTCGAGCGACTCGCGCCGCCGGCGTGCGATGACGGCCGCGTCGGGGTCGCGTTCGGCGCCGGCGGCGTCGGCGGCCGCTCGCGCCGCCGCCGTGCGCGCGGCGTTCGCTGCGGCGAGCCGCGCGAGGAGCTCGCTGCGGCCCTGGGCCTCACGGGTCGTCGGCGCCGACCTGCGCGCAGCGCGCGCCGCGTTGAGGAACGTCGTGCGCGGGGCATCCGCATCGATCTCGGGATGCCGGGCCGCGAGCGCCCGCCACGCGTCGAGCACCTCGTCGGGCACCCAGCTCGCCCCGGCCGGCCAGAGCTCGCGCCCGACGCGTCGCCCCTCGGCCTCGGGGTCGATCTGCCCGCCCGCCATGGTTCAGCCGACGCGTTCGCCGGTCGGGTCGGGTGCCTGGACATCGGCGAGCTCTGCACCGCCGACGGGCGTGTTCGCCCAGCTGATCAGACGCCAGCCGCGCTCGACCGAGCCGTCGAGCACCGCGACACCGGTGTTGTCGATCGGATTGCGCAGGGTGAACTCGCCGCTCACGTTCAGCGCGCGGGCCCCGACCCACGCGCGGATCGCCGCGCCATGGCTGAACACCGCCGCGGTGTCGTCGTGCGCGCGGGCGATCTCGGCGACCGCCGCATCGAAGCGGCCGAAGAAGTCGTGACCGTCGAACGCCCCCGGCATGCGCGCGTCGAGCTCGCCGGTGCCCCACTTGATGATCGTGTCGAGGTAGGCCTTCACCGACGCCTCGTCGCTCTTCGCCTCGAGCTCGCCGGCCTCGATCTCATGCAGCCCGTCGTGGACCACCACGTCGAGCCCGCGCGCCGCCGAGAGCGGTGCCGCGGTGAGCTGCGTGCGCACGAGCCGCGACGCGTAGATGCCCTGCAGGTTCTCATCGCGCAGAGCGTCGGGAACCGCTCTGGCCTGCTGCTGCCCCAGCTCGGTCAGGCCCGGGCCGGGGGCGGCGGTGTCGAGCTCGCCGAGAACGTTGGCGGGGGTCTGACCATGACGGATGAGGAGCAGGCGCACCCTCTCGACGCTAGCCGACGAAGATGCAGAACGGATGCCCCGCCGGGTCGGCGAAGACGAAGAGCGGCTCGTCGGGGTCGTCGAAGCGGTCGCGCAGCAGCGTCGCGCCGAGCTCGAGCGCCCGCGCCTTCTGCCGCTGCAGCTCGGCCGCAGAGCCGACCGCGAAGTCGAGGTGCAGCTGCTGCGGCACAGGGCCCTCTGGCCAGGTGGGCGGGTCGAGCTTCTCGACCTGCTGGAAGGAGAGCCGGAACGCGCCGCCCGGCTCGCGCAGCCGCAGCCAGTCGGCGTCGTCGGGCCCGCTGTCTGCGGGCGGCTCGTCGCCCGGGAAGTAGGAGTAGCCGAGCAGCTCGCGGTAGAACTCGGCCAGCCGGCGCGCGTCGGTGGTGTCGAGCACGGTCGCCACGATCTTCGGGAAGACGGTCTGCGGATCTGCGATGTCCATGCGGAAAGTGAAGCAGCGGCCACCGACATCCGCACCGCGCTTGCGCACCTAGTGTGGAGGGATGACCGCACCCCGCCGCCTGTGGAGCGGCGCTGCGGTGCAGCTCGGCAGCCTCGTGAGCGTCAACTTCGGCTCCGCCGTCGCCGGCCTGCTCATTCCCACCGTCGGCGTGGTGCCGGTCGTGGCCGCGCGCCAGCTCGTCACGGTCGCGACCCTCGCGCCGTTCTGGCGCCCGCGCCGCGCGGAGCTCGGCTGGCGGCGGCTGTGGCCCGCCGTCGTGCTCGGCCTCGCCCTGCTCGGCATGAACCTCACGTTCTACGTGGCGGTGCACCTTCTCGGCCTCGGCGTCGCGGCGGTGATCGAGTACCTGGGTCCGTTCGCCCTCGCCGTGATCGGCTCGCGTCGGCTGATCGACGGGCTGTGCGCCGTCGCCGCCGCGGGCGGCGTGGTGCTGCTGTCTGAGGCATCCGGCGAGCTGAATGCGCTGGGCCTCGTGTGCGCGCTGCTCGCCGCCGCGTTCTGGGCGGCGTACATCCTGTTCTCGCGCCGCGTCGCCCTCGGCCTGCCGGGGCTCGAGGGCATCACGGTCGCGAGCATCGTGACGACCGTCGTCTCGGTGCCGGTCGCGCTCGCGACCATCGCCTGGCAGAGCGTGACGGTGAGCGACTGGCTGCGCCTGCTCGCGCTCGGGGTGCTGTCGAGCGCGGTGCCGTACAGCCTCGACACCTTTGTGCTGCGCCGCCTGACGCCGCGTGTCTACGGCGTCGTGACCGCGTTCGGCCCGGCGGTCGCCGCGGTGTTCGGCTGGCTCGTGCTGAGCGAGAGCTTCACCCTCGCCATGATCGCCGGCATCGCCCTCGTGATCGCCAGTTCGGCCGTCGCGATCTTGAGCCATCGCGAACCGGATTCACAGGCGGGCGCCGTCGCAGCAGAGGCGGGACCCGCGTAGCCTGCCGCCGTGCTGTTCCGCGACCGCAATGAGGCGGGCGAGCTGCTCGCCGACGTGCTGCTGAATCTGAGGGGGTCCCGACCTCTGGTGCTCGGTGTTCCCGCCGGCGGCGTGCTGATCGCGCGCGTCGTGGCCGAGCGGCTGGGCGCACCTCTTGGGGCGGTGATGCCCGAGGGATGCGTCGTCGACGGCGATGTCGCCGGAAGGACCGTCATCGTTGTGGACGAGGGCATCGACACGGGAGCGACGATGCGCGCCGCCCTCGAGACGGTCGGGGCGGCAGGCGCGGCCCGCGTCGTCGCCGCGGTTCCGGTCGCGCCGCAGGGGCACAGCCTGGGCCGGCTCGCAGCGGATCTCTACGCGATAGCGCGGCCCGCACCTCTCGCGAGCATCCGGCGCTGGTACCGCGAGCTGCCGGAGGTGCCGGAAGACGAGGTGCGGGCCGCGCTCGGCCGCGGATCGCGGCGTGACGGTCAGGACTGGGCGTACGCCGGGGCGACCTCGTTGTGAGCGTGGCCGACGGTGTAGACGCGCATGTCGTTCGTCGTGCCGGGCAGTCCGGGAGGGGACCCGGAGATGACGACGACCTTCTCGCCGTAGGTCGCGAGACCCTCGCCGAGCAGCACGTCGTCGACCTGGCGGAAGTACTCGTCGGTGTAGGTCACGGGCTGGACGAGCGACGACTGGATGCCCCACACGAGCGCCATGCGACGGCGGGTCGCCTCGTCGGTCGCGAACGCCCGCATCGGGATGGCGTGACGCAGGCGCGACATGCGGCGTGCGGTGTCGCCCGACTCGGTGAAGATGCAGACGAACTTCGCGCCGACGAACTCGGCGACATCGGCAGCGGCGAGGGTGATCGCGCCGCCCTGGGTGCGCGGCGTCGTGCCGAGCGGGGGAACCCGCTCGAGGCCGTGCTCTTCGGTCGACTCGATGATGCGCGCCATGGTCTGCACGGTGATGGTCGGGAACTCACCGACACTGGTCTCACCCGAGAGCATGACGGCGTCTGCACCGTCGAGGATCGCGTTCGCGCAGTCGGATGCCTCGGCGCGCGTCGGGCGCGGGCTCGAGATCATCGACTCGAGCACCTGGGTCGCGACGATGACCGGCTTGGCCATGCGGCGCGCGAGCTCGACGGCGCGCTTCTGCACGATCGGCACCTGCTCGAGCGGCAGCTCGACGCCGAGGTCGCCGCGGGCGACCATGATCGCGTCGAACGCGTCGATGATCTCTTCGAGGGCGTCGACGGCCTGCGGCTTCTCGATCTTGGCGATGACGGGGACCTTGCGACCCTCTTCCGCCATGATCTCGTGCACGCGGTCGATGTCCTTGGCGTTGCGCACGAACGACAGGGCGATGTAGTCGGCGCCGAGGCGAAGACCCCAGCGCAGGTCGGCCTCGTCCTTCTCGCTGAGCGCCGGCACGTTCACGGCGACTCCGGGCAGGTTGATGCCCTTGTTGTTGGAAACCGCGCCGGGCACGGTGACCTCGGTCGTGACGCGTGGGCCGTCGACCGACACGACGCGCAGGCCGACCTTGCCGTCGTCGATCAGCAGCGGGTCGCCGGGCTTCACGTCGTCGGGAAGCCCCTTGAACGTGGTTCCCGAGATCTGCTGGTTGCCGACGATCTCTTCCGTGGTGATCGTGAAGGTGTCGCCCTCGCGGAGCTCGTAGGGGCCGGCCTCGAACTTGCCGAGGCGGATCTTCGGGCCCTGCAGGTCGACCATGACGGCGACGGGCTTGCCGAGGTCGTCTGCGGCCTTGCGCACGTTCGCGTAGACGCCCTCATGGACGTCGTAGCTGCCGTGGCTGAGGTTCATTCGAGCGACGTCGACACCCGCCTCGATGATGGCGCGGATGGCTTCGTAGCTCGACGTTGCAGGGCCGAGAGTGGCGACGATCTTGGCACGTCTCATGTGATGTTCCGTGTTCAGCTTTCTGGTTTCGTAGCGATGCGCCGGCCGACGGGCCGCGAGCGCTGTTAAAGGCTAATGCCTCGCTCGGTCGCCTTGATAGGCGACGGCAGCGCGGTGTCGCCCTCGAGGTAGCGGTCGACGGCCGCCGCCGCCGCGCGCCCCTCGGCGATCGCCCACACGATGAGCGACTGGCCGCGACCCGCGTCGCCTGCGACGAAGACGCCGGGCTCGGCCGTGGCGTAGTCCTCGTCGCGCGCCGCGTTGCCGCGGCCGTCGAAGCGCAGGCCCAGCTGCTCGGAGAGGAACTGCTGCTCGGGCCCGGTGAAGCCGAGCGCGAGCAGGACCAGGTCGGCCGGGATCTCGCGCTCGGTGCCCGACTTCGGCACGCGGCGGCCGTCGACGAACTCGGTCTCGGCGACGCGCAGCGCACGCACCTCGCCCGCCTCGTTGCGCAGGAACTCGACGGTCGAGGCGAGGAACTCGCGCTTGCCGCCCTCTTCGTGGGCGCTCGACACCTCGAACAGCCGCGGGTCGGTCGGCCAGGGCTCGTGCTCGGCACGCTCGAGCGGCGGGCGGGCGCCGATGGCGAGGTTGGTGACCGAGGCCGCACCCTGGCGGTGCGCCGTGCCGATGCAGTCCGCACCGGTGTCGCCGCCGCCGATGACGACGACGTGCTTGCCCTCTGCGGTGATCTGGTTGGCGACGCTGTCGCCCGCGCCCACGCGGTTCTGCTGGGTGAGGTACTCCATCGCGAAGTGCACGCCGGGCAGGTCGCGGCCGGGGATCGGCAGGTCACGCGGCACCATGGCGCCCGTGGCGACGACCACGGCGTCATAGCGCGCGCGCAGGTCGTTCCAGGTGATGTCGGTGCCGATGTCGATGCCCGCGCGGAAACGCGTGCCCTCGGCCGTCATCTGAGCGAGGCGCTGGTCGAGGCGCTTCTTCTCCATCTTGAAGTCGGGGATGCCGTAGCGCAGCAGGCCGCCGATGCGGTCGTCGCGCTCGTAGACCGCGACGGTGTGCCCGGCGCGGGTGAGCTGCTGAGCGGCGGCGAGACCCGCGGGGCCCGAGCCGACGACGGCGACCGTCTTGCCGGTGAGGCGCTGCGGGGGGTGCGGCTCGACCCACCCCTCGTTCCAGGCCTCGTCGATGATCGAGACCTCGACCTGCTTGATGGTCACCGGCGGCTGGTTGATGCCGAGCACGCACGACGACTCGCACGGCGCGGGGCACAGCGTGCCGGTGAACTCGGGGAAGTTGTTGGTCGCGTGCAGGCGCTCGATGGCCTGACGGCCCTCACCGCGCCACGTCAGGTCGTTCCACTCGGGGATGAGGTTGCCGAGCGGGCAGCCGCGGTGGCAGAACGGGATGCCGCAGTCCATGCAGCGCCCGGCCTGCCGACGCAGCTGCGTCGGGTCGCCCTGCTCGTAGACCTCTTTCCAGTCCATGAGCCTCACCGAGACCGGCCGCCGCTTCGGCAGCTCGCGCTCGGTGGTCTTCAGAAAGCCCTTCGGGTCAGCCATTGGTGGCCTCCAAAATCCGCGACCAGACGACGTCTCCGTCGGGGTCGAGTCCCTCGCTGACCGCCTGCTGCCGCGTCTCGAGGACAGCGGCGTAGTCACGGGGCAGCACCTTCACGAACTTGGCGGCGGACGCTTCGAAGTCCGCCAGCAGCGCGGCGGCGAGCGGCGAACCGGTCTCTGCCACGTGCTTCTCGAGCAGATCGCGCAGGATCTCGGCGTCGACGCTCTCGAGCGGGAGCAGCTGCAGCTCGCCGGAGGCGAGGGACTGCGGGTTCACGCGCCCCTCGTGCAGCTGGTAGACGTAGGCGGTTCCGCCGGACATGCCTGCCCCGAGGTTGCGCCCCGTCTCACCGAGGATCACGGCGAGACCGCCGGTCATGTACTCGAGCGCGTGGTCGCCCACGCCCTCGACGACGGCCGTCGCGCCCGAGTTGCGCACGAGGAACCGCTCGCCCACGATGCCGCGGATGAACATGGTGCCCTGTGTCGCGCCGTAGCCGATGACGTTGCCGGCGATGACGTTCTCTTCCGCCGCGAAGCCCGCTGCGGCATCCGGTCGCAGCACGATTTGGCCGCCCGACAGCCCCTTGCCGACGTAGTCGTTCGAGTCGCCGACCAGCCGCAGCGTGATGCCCGCGGGCAGGAAGGCGCCGAACGACTGGCCGGCCGAGCCCGTCAGTGTGACGTCGATCGTGCCGGAGGGCAGGCCGTTCTCTCCGTGGCGCAGGGTCACCTCGTGGCCGAGCATGGTGCCCACGGCGCGCTCGGTGTTGCGGATCGGCAGCTCGAGCTCGACGGGGGTGCCGTTGTTCACGGCATCCGCCGCGGCCTCGATGAGCTTCACGTCGAAGTGCTTGTCGAGCTCGTGGTTCTGCTGCCGGGCGTTCTTGCGCGGCGCGTCGTCGGCGAACTCGGGGCCGTGCAGGATCGGCGACAGGTCGAGCCCCGAGGCCTTCCAGTGCTCGATGGCGCGCTGGGTGTCGAGCATCTCGGCGTGGCCGATCGCCTCGTCGAGCGAGCGGAAGCCCAGCTCGGCGAGATACTCGCGCACCTCCTGCGCGATGAACTCGAAGAAGTTCACCACGAACTCGGGCTTGCCCGTGAAGCGCTCGCGCAGCACGGGGTTCTGCGTCGCGACGCCCACGGGGCAGGTGTCGAGGTGGCAGACGCGCATCATGACGCAGCCCTCGACGACGAGCGGGGCCGTCGCGAAGCCGAACTCCTCGGCGCCGAGCAGCGCGCCGATGACGACGTCGCGGCCCGTCTTGAGCTGGCCGTCGACCTGCACCACCACCCGGTCGCGCATGCCGTTGAGCATGAGCGTCTGCTGGGTCTCGGCCAGGCCGAGCTCCCACGGCGTGCCCGCGTGCTTGAGCGAGTTGAGGGGGCTCGCGCCCGTGCCGCCGTCGTGACCGGAGACGAGGATGACGTCGGAGAGGGCTTTCGCCACCCCGGCGGCCACCGCGCCGATTCCGTTCTCTGACACGAGCTTCGTGTGGATGCGGGCCTTCGGGTTCGCGCGCTTGAGGTCGAAGATCAGCTGCTTGAGGTCCTCGATCGAATAGATGTCGTGGTGCGGCGGCGGCGAGATCAGGCCGACGCCGGCCGTCGCGTGCCGCGTGCGGGCGACCCACGGGTACACCTTCTGCGCCATCAGCTGGCCGCCTTCGCCGGGCTTGGCGCCCTGCGCGAGCTTGATCTGGATGTCGTCGGCGTGCGTCAGGTACATGCTCGTGACGCCGAAGCGGCCCGAGGCGACCTGCTTGATCGCGCTGCGGCGCTCGGGGTCGAGCAGCCGCTCGTTGTCTTCGCCGCCCTCGCCCGTGTTCGACTTCGCGCCGAGGCGGTTCATGGCGATCGCGAGCGTCTCGTGCGCCTCGCGCGAGATCGAGCCGTAGCTCATCGCGCCCGTCGAGAAGCGCTTCACGATCGACTCGACCGGCTCGACCTCGTCGATCGGGACGGCCGGGCGCGCGCCCTTCTTGAACGTGAACATGCCGCGCAGGGTCATGAGCTGCTCGGCCTGGTCGTCGACGAGCTTCGTGTAATCGCGGAACACGTCGTAGCGGCGGGTGCGGGTCGAGTGCTGCAGGCGAAAGACCGTCTCGGGGTTGAACAGGTGCGGGCTGCCGTCGCGGCGCCACTGGTACTCGCCACCCGTCGCCAGGCGCTCGTGCGCGCGCACGGCGCCCTCTTCCGGGTACGCCTGCTGATGCCTGCTCAGGTTCTCTGCCGCGATCACGTCGATGCCGACGCCGCCGAGCTTGCTCACGGTTCCCGTGAAGTAGGTGTCGACGAACTCCTGCGAGAGGCCGACGGCCTCGAACGCCTGGGCGCCCGCGTACGACCCGACGGTCGAGATGCCCATCTTCGACATGATCTTCAGCACGCCCTTGCCGAGCGCCTTGATCAGGTTGTAGACGGCCTTCTCGACCGTGATCCCCGTGATCATGCCCGCGTTGACGAGCTCTTCGACCGTCTCCATGGCGAGATACGGATTCACCGCGGAGGCCCCGTAGCCGACGAGCAGCGCCACGTGGTGCACCTCGCGCACGTCGCCCGCCTCCACGACGATGCCGACGCGCATGCGGTTCTCGGTGCGGATCAGGTGGTGGTGCACGGCCGAGACCATGAGCAGCGACGGAATGGGCGCGAGGTCCTTGTTGGAGTCGCGGTCGGACAGGACGATGAACGCCGCCCCGTCTTCGATGGCCTGGTCGACCTCGTCGCACATCGCGGCGAGCCGCTCCTCGAGCGCCTTCTCGCCGGCATCCGGCCGATACAGGCCCTTGATCGTCGTCGTGAGGCGCGAGCCGGGGCGCGGGTCGATGTGCTGGATCTTCGCGAGCTCGTCGTTGTTGATCACCGGGAAGTCGAGGACGACCTGGCGGGCGTGCTGCGGGGTCGCGGTGAGCAGGTTGCGCTCGGGGCCGAGCCCCAGGCGCATCGAGGTGACGACCTCTTCGCGGATGGAGTCGAGCGGCGGGTTGGTCACCTGCGCGAACTGCTGCGTGAAGTAGTCGAAGAGCAGGCGCGGCCGCTTCGAGAGCACGGCGACGGGGGTGTCGCTGCCCATGGCGCCGAGCGGCTCTGCGCCGTTCTTCGCCATCGGCGTGAGCAGGATGCGCACCTCTTCCTCGGTGTAGCCGAAGGTGCGCTGGCGCCGGCGGACGGACGCGGGCGTGTGCACGATGTGCTCGCGCTCGGGCAGGTCGGCGAGGTTGATCGAGTTCTTCAGCCACTCGCCGTACGGCTGCTCAGCCGCGAGCGACGCCTTGATCTCGTCGTCTTCGATGATGCGGCCGGCCTCGGTGTCGACGAGGAACATGCGGCCGGGCCGCAGGCGGCCCTTGCGCACGACCTTCTCGGGCGCGATGTCGAGCACGCCGGTCTCGCTGCCGAGCACGATGAGGCCGTCGTCGGTGACGAGGTACCGCGCCGGGCGCAGCCCGTTGCGGTCGAGGGTGCCGCCGACGAGGGAGCCGTCGGTGAAGACGAGCGCGGCCGGGCCGTCCCACGGCTCCATGAGCGCCGAGTGGTACTCGTAGAACGCCTTGCGCGCCGGGTCGATCTCTGTCGCGTTCTCCCACGCCTCGGGAACCATCATCATGACAGCGTGCGGCAGCGAGCGGCCGGCGAGGTTCAGCAGCTCGAGCACCTCGTCGAAGCTCGCCGAGTCGCTCGCACCGTCGGTGACGATCGGGAACAGCGGGCGCAGGTCGCCGAGCAGCTCGGACTCGAGCTGCGACTGGCGCGCGCGCATCCAGTTGCGGTTGCCCTGCACCGTGTTGATCTCGCCGTTGTGCGCGAGCATGCGGAACGGCTGCGCGAGCGGCCACGACGGGAAGGTGTTGGTCGAATACCGCGAATGCACGAGGGCGAGCTTCGAGGCGAAGCGCTCGTCGGACAGGTCGGGGTAGAACGGCTCGAGCTGGAGCGTCGTGACCATGCCCTTGTAGACGAGCGTGCGCGCGGAGAGCGACGCGAAGTAGGTGCCGAGCTCGCGCTCCGCCCGCTTGCGCAGACGGAAGGACAGGCGGTCGACCTGGATGCCCGTGCGCACGCTGCCGTCGTCTGCCGGGTGCGTGGCCGTCAGGTAGAGCTGCTCGATGGCCGGCATGGCGCCGCGCGCGAGCGTTCCGATCTCGTCGGGGCGGGTGGGCACCTCGCGCCAGCCGAGCACCGTGAGCTGCTCCTGCGCGGCGATCTTCTCGACGGCGGCCTTTGCGGCGGCGCGCTCGTCGGCGTCGAGCGGCAGGAAGGCGTTGCCGACCGCGTAGCGGCCGACCTCGGGCAGCTCGAACGGCGCGACCGCCCGCAGGAACGCGTCGGGGATCTGGGTGATGATGCCCGCGCCGTCGCCCGTGCCGGCGTCGGAGCCGACCGCGCCGCGGTGCTCGAGGTGACGCAGCGCGTTCAGCGCGTTGTCGATGATGTCGTGGCCGGCGGTGCCGCGCAGCGTCGCCACCATGGCGAGGCCGCAGGCGTCCTTCTCGGAGCTCGGGTCGTACATGCCCTGAGCTGCGGGCACGGAGCTGAAGAACCGGGAGGAAGTGTTCACCGGGGAAGACATGTGCGGCATACGCGCCATTTTCAACCGTCCTCACGTGATTTGGGGAGAGTGACTGGTGGGGACGCCATCGGCCCTACGACGAGTCGGGGGTGTTGGTGCCGTTCCCTGCTGTCGTGGGACGGAGCTGACGCGCGGTTCGGGTGTGCCTGAGGTCAGCGGAGCACGGTGCGGATGCCCGCTGGGGGTGCGTTATGAGCCGGATCGGCTTGTGGCCTCGGCGTCGCCCGTGACGATGTCTTCAGCAACAGTGTTGCCAGGCTGCTGATCAGCGCCATCGGACGATTCCGAGTCTACGTCATCGCCACCCGGGGTCCATTCGTAGCCCCGGCGGTAGACGCTGGGCTCGGCCCCGGGGTGCCGGTGGTGCTGCACGGCGATGACCACGATGCCCACGACGATCGCCGCGAACGCGGCCCACACGTTGGTCGGGATGCCGAGGAAGCTGAACTCGCTCGGGTCGATGCGGATGGACTCGAGCCAGCTGCGCCCTGCGCCGTACCAGATGAGGTACATGCCGAAGAAGATGCCCCAGCGCGGCTTGTACTTCCGCTCGATGGCGAGCAGCAGCACGATCCCGACGACGTTCCAGATGATCTCGTAGAGGAAGAGCGGGTGGAACACGGTCCCGTCGGGCAGGCCGGCGGGGTACGCCTTGTTGTCGGGCGAGATCTCGAGGCCCCACGGCATGCGGGTGGGCAGGCCGAACAGCTCGTTGTTGACGTAGTTGCCGAGACGGCCGACCGCCTGCGCGAGCAGCAGGCCGGGGACCAGCGCGTCGGCGAACGACCAGAACCGCAGCTTGTGCTTGGGGGTCACGCAGGCGAGCCACAGGCCGATCGCGCCGCCGATCAGCGAGCCGAAGATCGCGTTGCCGCCGTCCCAGATGGCGAAGACGTTCCACAGGTTGGCGCCCGAGTAGAAGTAGTCGTGCGGGTGCGTGAACACGTGGTAGAACCGGGCCCCGATGATGCCGAGCGGCACCGTCCACAGGACGACATCGAGCACGATGCCGGGCTCGCCGCCGCGCTTCGTCAGGCGCGCGTGCGTCCACCAGGCGGCGACGATGATCCCGGCGAGGATCAGCAGCGCGTACAGGTGGATCGTCAGGGGGCCGATCGTCCACGACTGCCATTGGGCTGTGGGGCTCGGGATGCTCGAGACAAGCGCTTCCAGCAAGGTGATGGTGCCTTCCGTGGGTATCGCGCCCGCTGGGGTGCGGGGCCGGGAGAAGTCTAGGGGGCGAGCTTATGTGCTAACGCGCGGTGCCCGCGGCCAGGGACGAGGCCGCGGCGCGCACACCGGCCACTCCCCCGTCGGCGAGCGACTTGACGAGCATGGCGCCGACGATCGCGCCGTCGGCATACGACAGCACCTCGCTGACCTGCTCTCCCGTCGAGATGCCGATGCCGACGCACACCGAGTCGGCCCCTGCGTCGCGCAGGCGGCCGACGAGGGCGCGTGCGGCGTCGTCGACGGATGCCCGGGCACCGGTCACCCCCATCGTCGACACGGCGTACACGAAGCCGCGCGAGGCCTCTGTCGCCTGCCTCAGGCGCTCGTTGGTCGAGGTGGGCGCGGCGAGGAACACGCGGTCGAGGCCCACCCGGTCGCTCGCCGCGATCCAGTCGGCCGCCGAGTCGGGCGTGATGTCGGGCGTGATCAGCCCGGCCCCGCCGGCCGCGGCCAGCTCGTCGGCGAAGCGCTCGACGCCGAACTGCAGCACGGGGTTCCAATACGTCATGACGAGCGCGGGCGCCGAGACCTGCGACCGGATCTGCCGGACCGCCTCGAAGAGGTGCGGGATCTTGAACCCGTTCGACAGCGACTGCTGCGCTGCGGCCTGGATCACGGTGCCGTCCATGACGGGGTCGGAATAGGGAAGACCGAGCTCGAGGATGTCGACGCCGGACTCGACGAGCGCGACCGCCGCGTCGACGGAGGTCGTCAGGTCGGGGAATCCGATCGGCAGATAGCCGACCAGCGCGCCCTTGCGCGACGTGCGCGCGTCGGCGACCGCCTGCGCGACCGGCGAGGAAGTCGTGGTGTCGCTCATGCCTGTGCGGCTCCTTCGTCCAAGACGCCGAAGTACGCGCCGGCCGTCGCCACGTCTTTGTCGCCGCGCCCCGAGAGGTTCACGAGGATGAGCGCATCGGGGCCGAGCTCGTGCCCGAGCTTGAGCGCGCCGGCGAGGGCGTGGGCCGACTCGATGGCCGGGATGATGCCCTCGGTGCGGCACAGCAGGCGGAAGGCCTGCATGGCCTCGTCGTCGGTGATGTTGCGGTACTCGGCGCGGCCGAGGTCTTTGAGCCACGCGTGCTCGGGGCCGACCCCCGGGTAGTCCAGGCCGGCCGAGATCGAGTGCGATTCGAGGGTCTGCCCGTCCTCGTCCTGCAGGACGTAGGTCTTGTTGCCGTGCAGGATGCCGGGCCGGCCCTCTTCGAGCGTCGCGCCGTGCTTGCCCGACTCGATTCCGTAGCCGCCCGGCTCGAAGCCGTAGAGCTTCACGTCGGTGTCGTCGAGGAAGGCGTGGAAGATGCCGATGGCGTTCGAGCCGCCGCCGACGCACGCTGCGACCGCATCGGGCAGCCGGCCGGTGAGCTCGAGAACCTGGGCGCGCGCCTCTTCGCCGATGATCTTGTGGAAGTCGCGGACCATCGTCGGGAACGGGTGCGGGCCGGCCACCGTGCCGAGCAGGTAGTGCGTCGTCTCGACGTTGGCCACCCAGTCGCGGAACGCCTCGTTGATGGCATCCTTCAGGGTGCGCGAACCGGTCTTCACCGGCACGACCTCTGCGCCGAGGAGGCGCATGCGCGCCACGTTGAGGGCTTGTCTCTCGGTGTCGACCTCGCCCATGTAGATCGTGCACTCCATGCCGAACAGGGCCGCAGCAGTGGCCGTGGCCACGCCGTGCTGACCGGCGCCCGTCTCGGCGATGAGGCGCGTCTTGCCCAGCATTCGCTTCACGAGCAGCGCCTGCCCGAGCACGTTGTTGATCTTGTGGCTGCCCGTGTGGTTCAGATCCTCGCGCTTGAGGATGACCCGCGCGCCGCCGGCATGCGCGGCGAAGCGCGGCACCTCGGTGATGATCGACGGGCGCCCCGAGTAGGTGCGGTGAAGCGCCGCGAGCTCTTCCGCGAAGCCCGGGTCCTGCTGGGAGGCGTGCCACGCGTCGGTCAGCTCGTCGAGTGCGGCGATGAGCGACTCGGGCATGAAGCGCCCGCCGAATGCGCCGAAATCAGGCCCGGCGGCGTCGCGGAGGGTCATGTTGCTCCCAACAGGGTTAGACGGAGAGGAACTTCTCGAGCGTGCGGATCGGGTCGCCGTCGGTGACGAGCGCCTCGCCGACCAGCACGACGTCGGCGCCGGCCTCGCGATAGCGGGCGACGTCCTTCCGCTTGAGGACAGCGGATTCCGCGACGCGGATGACGCCGGCGGGGATCCGGTCGGCCACCCGGCCGAACAGGTCCTTGTCGAGGGTGAAGTCGGCGCTGTCGAGGTCGCGCGCGTTCACGCCGACCAGCTGAGCGCCGACCTCGAGGGCACGGTCGATCTCGTCCTCTGAGTGCGTCTCGACCAGTGCGGTCATTCCGAGCTCGCGCGCGAGCTGGTGCAGCTCGGCGAGCTTCTTCTGGCTGAGCGCCGCGACGATGAGCAGCACGATGTCGGCGCCGGCGGCGCGCGCCTCGAGGATCTGGTACTCGGTGGCCATGAAGTCCTTGCGCAGCACCGGGATGCTGACGGCAGCGCGCACGGCCTCGAGGTCGGCGAGCGAGCCCTTGAACTTCCGCTGCTCGGTGAGCACGGAGATGGCGCTCGCTCCGCCCGTCTCGTAGCTCACGGCGAGCTGGGCGGGGTCCGAGATCTCAGACAGGTCGCCGCGCGACGGGCTTGCGCGCTTGACCTCGGCGATGATCTTCACCCGCTCGGCCGGTGCGAGCAGCTCGAGCGCGTCGAGCGCCGGTGTCTGCTCGAGCGCGGCCTTCTCGACCTCGGCCTTGGAGCGCCGCTCTTTGCGGGCGTTCGCGTCGGCGACGGAGCCCGCGGTGAGGTCGGCGAGGATGGACACTAGTGGCCCTTGGGCTGGTACTTCTCGCCACCCACGCCGTAGCCGGCCTTCTTCAGGACCCAGCCGACGATGAGGCCGACGACCAGCAGACCGCCCGAGGCGACGACGAGCCACGGCAGGTCGAAGTAGAAGAAGATCGTGCCGAACACGAAGGCGAGCAGCATGATGATCACCGCCGTCCACGCGGCCGGCGAGTGTCCTTCGCCGATCTCCTCGTGCTCGTGGGCGTTGGTCGTGCCGCTCATGTCTCTCCTGCTCTCGAACGTCTCGCGAAAAGTCTAGCTAGTCGGCGGTGGGGTCGTCGCCGCGGGTCAGCTCGTCCCAGTCGTCGACGGCGCTGTCGCCGGGGCGCTCCGCCGGCTTCCTCCGGGCGGCGGGCGCCCTGCCGTCGGCTTCCTCGAAGCGCAGCGCGCCGTTGCCGCGCGCCGCGTCGTAGCGGCGCGAGCCGCCCGGCCAGCGGCCGCCCGTCACGAGCGCCGCGAGCGAGCCGAGGGCGATGATCACGCCGCCCACGATGGCGAGGGTCGGCCAGGCGCTCGTGGCGATGTGGTCGATCAGCGCGCGCACGGACGCATTGCCCGTGATGCCCGTCGCCTTCGAGACCGCGTCGCGCACGCCGGTGGAGCGCAGCGGGTCGCCGACCGCGGCGATGACGACGCAGGCGCCGAGGACCACCCCGACGACGCCGACGACGATGCGCGCGAGGCGGCCGGCGATGGCGAACGCGAGGGCCAGGGCGAGGGCGGCCAGCGAGAGCGCGGTGAGCGCCGGCGAGGCATCCGACCCGCTCACCGTGATCGGCGTGGCGTGACCGGATGCCTTCGTCAGCGTCACCGTGAACCAGGTCTGCGTGGCCCCCGCGAGGCCGAGGACCGCGCCGACCACGACCACGGCGATGGTCAGCAGCTTGAGCCGGCCGCCGGTCATGCGCCGACCCGCTTCATCGCGTTGGCGACGGCGACGGCGCGCAGCGGCGCCGCGGCCTTGCTGCGGCACTCCTCGTACTCGCTCACCGGGTCGGAGTCGGCGACGAGGCCGGCGCCGGCCTGCACGTAGGCCATGCCGCCCATCAGGGTCGCCGTTCTGATCGCGATCGCGAGGTCGGCGTCGCCGGCGAAGCCGAAGTAGCCGACGACTCCCCCGTAGACGCCGCGCTGCGCGGGCTCGAGCTCGTCGATGATCTCGAGGGCGCGTGGCTTGGGCGCGCCGGACAGCGTGCCCGCGGGGAACGTCGCGCGGAACACGTCGATCGCCGAGGCGCCTTCGCGCACGTCGCCCTCGACGCTCGAGACGAGGTGCATGATGTGGCTGAACCGCTCGACGCGCATGAACTCGGTGACCTCGACGGTGCCCGCCCGGCAGACCTTGGCGAGGTCGTTGCGGGCGAGGTCGACGAGCATGAGGTGCTCGGCGCGCTCCTTCGGGTCGGCGATGAGGCTCGCCTCGAGTTCGGCGTCGCTCTCGGGCGTCGCGCCGCGCGGGCGGCTGCCGGCGATGGGGTGCGAGTAGGCGCGGCCGCCTTCGACCTTGACGAGGGCCTCGGGGCTCGAACCCACGACCGCATAGGGCTCGCCCGCAGGAGTCGCGAGCTGCAGCAGGTACATGTAGGGGCTCGGGTTCAGGCTGCGCAGCACGCGGTAGACGTCGACGGGGTCGGCGGTCACGGGCTGCTGGAAGCGCTGCGAGACGACGACCTGGAAGACGTCGCCCGCCGTGATGTAGTCCTTCGAGCGCTCGACCGCCGCGAGGTAGTCCTCGCGCGGCGTGCGGTTCTCGGGGTTCGGTTCCGCCTCGAGATCGACGACCGCGAGCTGCGCCTCGAGCGGCTGGGCGAGCCGCCCCTGCAGCTCGTCGAGGCGCCCCTGGGCGTCGCGCCACAGCTCGCCGGCATCCGCTTCGCCATCGTTCAGCGCGTTCGCGATCAGCTGGACCACGCCCGTGCGGTGATCGACGACGACCAGGTCGGCGACGAAGCTGAAGGCGAGCCCCGGCACGTCGAAGTCGGCGGGCGGCTGGTGGGGCAGGCGCTCGAGCTGCCGCACGGCCTCCCACCCGATGAAGCCGACCAGACCGCCCGTGAGCGGCGGCAGGCCCTCGATGCGCGGCGTCTGCCAGCGCGCGTACAGCGCGGCGAGCACGTCGAGAGGCTTCGCGCCCGCGTCGACGGATGCCTGGCCCAGCGCGCGTTCACGAGAGAGCCCAGAGCCCTGCCACGTGGCGGAGCCGCCGGTCTGCGTCAGAACGCCGAACGCGCCCGCGCCCACGAACGAGTAGCGCGACCAGATGCCGCCCTGCTCGGCCGACTCGAGCAGGAAGGTGCCCGGTCGGCCCGCAGCGAGCTTGCGGTAGATGCCGACGGGCGTCTCGCCGTCGGCGAAGAGCTCGCGCACCACGGGCACCACGCGGTGGCCCTCAAGCAGCGCGTCGAACGCCTCGCGCGAAGTCGTGGTCACTCGGCGGCCGTGCCTTCCGCAGCTGCTGAGCCCAGGGCGGGGTTCAGCACGTCGGCGTCGAAGCACGTGCGGTCGCCCGTGTGGCAGGCGGCGCCGATCTGCTCGACCTCGACGAGCAGCGTGTCGCCGTCGCAGTCGAGGGCGGCCTGGCGCACGTACTGCACGTGGCCGCTCGTGTCGCCCTTGCGCCAGTACTCCTGGCGCGAGCGCGACCAGAACGTCACGCGCCCCTCGGTGAGGGTGCGGCGCAGCGCCTCGGCGTCCATGTAGCCGAGCATCAGCACCTCGCGGGTGTCGTGCTGCTGGATGATCGCGGGCAGCAGCCCGTCGGCGCCGAAGCGCACGCGGCTGAGGATGCCGTCGACGTCGGGCGTCGTGGCGTCGGTGCTCATGATCGGACCTCCAGGCCGGCGGCGCGCAGCTCGCCCTTGACGTCGCCGATGGTCAGCTCGCCGTAGTGGAACACGGACGCCGCGAGCACGGCGTCGGCCCCGGCCTCGATCGCCGGGGCGAAGTCGCCGAGCTTCCCGGCGCCGCCGCTCGCGATGACGGGCACGCGCGACAGCTCGCGCATCAGCCCGATCAGCTCGAGGTCGTAGCCCGCCTTGGTGCCGTCGGCGTCGATCGAGTTGACGAGCAGCTCGCCTGCGCCGCGCAGGGTCGCCTCGCGCGCCCAGGCGAGCGCGTCGAGCTCGGTCTCGGTGCGCCCGCCGTGCGTGGTCACGACGAAGCCCGACGGCGTGCGCGAGCTGCGCTTGACGTCGAGCGACAGCACGCACACCTGCGCGCCGAAGCGGTCGGCGATCTCGCCGATCAGCGCGGGGCGCGCGATCGCGGCCGAGTTCACGCCGATCTTGTCGGCGCCGTGGGCGAGCAGCTTGGCGACGTCTTCGGTGGAGCGCACTCCCCCGCCGACGGTCAGCGGCACGAAGACCTGCTCGGCCGTGCGGCGCACCATCTCGTAGGTCGTGGAACGGCCCTCGACGGTGGCGGTCACGTCGAGGAAGGTGACCTCGTCGGCGCCCTGCTCGAAATACCTCCTCGCGAGCTCGACCGGGTCGCCGGCATCCGCCAGGTTCAAGAAGTTGACGCCTTTGACGACGCGGCCGTCGGCCACGTCGAGGCACGGGATGACCCGGACTGCGACGCCCATCTCAGAGCCTCGCCGCGTGGATCGGCGTGACGAGGATCGCGCGCGCGCCGAGCTCGTAGAGCGCGTCCATGATGTGGTTGATCTCGTCGCGCGGGATCATGACGCGCACCGCCACCCAGGCGGGGTCGCGCAGGGGCGAGATGGTGGGCGACTCCATGCCGGGCGCCACGGCGGATGCCTGCTCGATGAGCTCGCTCGGCAGGTCGTAGTCCATCAGCACGTAGCGGCGGGCGACCATGACACCCTCGAGTCGGCGGTGCAGCGTCTCGAGCCCGGGCGCCTCGTTGGGGCCCGCGATGAGGACCGCCTCTGATTCGAGGATGACGGGGCCGAAGATCTCGAGACCCTGCTTGCGCAGCGTCGTGCCGGTCTCGACGACATCGGCGATCACATCGGCGACGCCGAGGCGGATCGCGGACTCCACCGCTCCGTCGAGCTTGACGAGGCGCACGTCGATGCCGCGCTCGGCGAGGAAGCCGCCGACGAGGACGGGGTAGCTGGTGGCGAGGCGCATGCCGCGCAGGTCTTCGAGGTCGTGGAACCTGCCCGCGGGGCCGGCGAAGCGGAAGGTCGAGGCGGCGAAGCCGAGGGGCTCGTCCTCGTGGGCGTCGGAGCCGGAGTCGATAAGCAGGTCGCGACCGGTGATGCCGACGTCGAGCGCGCCGGAGCCCACATACGTCGCGATGTCACGCGGGCGCAGGTAGAAGAACTCGACGTCGTTCTTGGGGTCGGCGACGATCAGTTCCTTGGGGTCGCGGCGGCCGTTGTAGCCGGCTTCCTTGAGGTATTCGGCGGCCGTTTCAGCGAGGGCGCCTTTGTTGGGCACGGCGATTCTGAGCATGGGCGAGGGGCTTTCGGGGTCGAGTCGGTCTGAGCGAGGCATCCGATCACAGATGTCGGTAGACGTCCTCGAGGGTCAGGCCCTTCGCGATCAGCGCGACCTGCAGGTGGTAGAGCAGCTGGCTCGCCTCTTCCGCGAACTCGGCGTCGCTCTGGTACTCGGCGGCCATCCACACCTCGGCGGCCTCTTCGACGATCTTCTTCCCGATCTGATGGATCCCCGCGTCGAGCTCTGCGACGGTGCGGGAGCCCTCAGGGCGGGACTGAGCCTTCTCGCTGAGCTCAGCGAAAAGGTCGTCGAAGGTTTTCACGCCCCCAGCCTACCTAGTGCACGTGAGCGGATGCCGCGGCCCGCAGCCCCTCGATCGCCGCGCCCGGGTCCTCCGCGCCGAACACGCTCGAGCCGGCCACGAAGGTGTCGGCACCGGCCTGCGCAGCCCTCGCGATCGTCTCGGTGGTGACGCCGCCGTCGACCTGCAGCCAGACGTCGGTGCCGAGCCGCGTCGCGGCGTCGCGCAGCCTGGTGAGCTTCGGCAGCACGTGCGGCAGGAACGACTGGCCGCCGAAGCCCGGCTCGACCGTCATCACGAGCACCTGGTCGAACTCGGGAAGCAGCTCGAGGTAGGCGCCGACGTCGGTCTTCGGGCTGAGCGCGATGCCCGCGCGGGCGCCCGCCTTGCGCAGGGTGCGTGCCAGTGTGATGGGCGCGGTGGCCGCCTCGGCGTGGAAGGTCACGCTGAAGCATCCGATCTCGGCGTACTGCGGCGCCCAGCGGTCGGGGTCCTCGATCATCAGGTGCACGTCGAGCGGCACCGGGCTCGTGGCCTGCACGCGCTCGACCATCTGCGGGCCGAAGGTGAGGTTGGGCACGAAGTGGTTGTCCATCACGTCGACGTGCACGTAGTCGGCGGTAGCGATGCGCTCGAGGTCGCGCTGCATGTTCGCGAAGTCGGCGGACAGGATGCTCGGGTTGATGCGGGCGGCCATGGTGTCGAGCCTAGCTAGCCTGGGCGCATGGCTGAGGAATGGCGACGCGTCGTCGCAGCGCTTGCGAACCCCGACATGCGGCTCACCTGGGCACGGCTGGTCGCCGGGTCAGATGAGGCGGATGCCACGGCCGGCCTCTCCCCCGCGAGGCGGCGCAAGGTCGTCGAGGGTCTGCGTGGCGCGGGGCTGATCGACGCGGCATCCGCGCCGCGGCCCGCGATCTTCGGCGAGGTGCTCGCCGCCGCGCCCGCGCCCGTTCAGCCCACGGGGCCCGAGCGCTTCCTGCGCGACGGGCGCATCGCGCAGTACCCGGCGTCGCAGACCGAGCGCGGCGAGCTGCTCGCCCTCATCGCCGGGCGGGCGTTCCGTTCGGGCGAGGTGCTCGACGAGCGCGAGGTGAATGCGCGTCTCGCCGAGTTCCACGACGACGTCGCGGTGCTGCGGCGCTATCTGGTCGACCTCGGCCTGCTGGTGCGCACCCGCTCGGGCTCGTCGTATGCCCTTGCGGAGGAACCCGCGTAGCTTCGTGCCGGCGCCGGCGCCGGCGCATGGGGCGACACTAGGTGTCGTTCAGTCGGGCCCCGATGCCGCGAGGCGACATTAGACGCTGAACTCTTGACTTCGAAACGCCACCTATCGTCGCCGCTCAGGAGCGCTGGGCGCCGAAACGCCGTCTACTGTCGCCGGGCGGAGAGGTCTGCGCTTCGCGACCGGTGACCGGCGATCTCTACGCCTTCCGCAGCAGCGCGATGAACATGGCATCGGTGTTGTGGCGGTGCGGCCACAGCTGCACCTGCGCGGGGTCGCCCGCGAGGTCGAGCGGCTGATCGGCTGCCCCCTGCAGGATCTCCTGCGTGGGTAGCTCTTCGAGCGCGCCGGCGTGCCGCCTCAGCGCCTCGGCCACCGCGATGCGCGTCTCGCCGAGATGCGGGGAGCAGGTGACGTAGGCGAGGATGCCGCCCGGCCGCAGCACCTCGACGGCGGCGTCGATCAGGGACGCCTGCAGCCGGCTCAGCTCGGCGACGTCGCGCGGCTCCTTCCGCCAGCGCGACTCGGGCCGGCGGCGCAGCGCGCCGAGGCCCGTGCACGGCGCATCGAGAAGCACCCGGTCGAACTCGCCGGCGTGCTCAGCAGGGATGCCGCGGCCGTCGCCCTCGACCACCTCGACGGCGTCGCCGAGGACCGCGACGGCGTTGCGGACCAGTCCGACGCGGGCGGGCACGACCTCATTGGCGACGAGCGTGGCGCCGCCCCGGCGCGCCTCCGCGCCGAGCAGGGCGGCCTTCCCGCCGGGGCCGGCGCACATGTCGAGCCAGCGCTCCCCTGCCCGCACCGGCCGTGCGGCGACCAGCGCGAGCGCGGCGAGCTGCGAGCCCTCGTCCTGCACGCGAACCCAGCCGCCCGAGTCGCGCACCAGCCGGAACGGGTCGCCCGGCAGAGTGAAGCCGTACGGCGAATACGGATTGCGCTCGGCCGCCTCCGGCACCGGCTCGCCACCCGGAAGAGAAACCAGGTTGACCCGCGGCGCCGCATTGTCGGCCTCGAGCAGGGCCGCGAGCTCGGCCTCGAGGTCGACCCCTTCGCGGCGCTCGGCCGCGAGGGACTGCCGCAGCGCGCGCACGATCCAGACCGGATGCGAGCCGAGCTCGGCGATCGCCTCGTCGGCGCTCGTGGCGTCGGCGGCCACCCGCTCGCGCCACTTCTCGGGCTTCGTGCGCGCGATGCCGCGCAGTACCCCGTTGACGAAGCCGACCCGGCCGCGGCCGATCGCCTCGCCCGCCACGCGGACCGTCTCGTTCACGGCGGCGTGCGAGGGCACGCGCATCGACAGCAGCTGGTGCGCACCGAGCCGCAGCACGTCGCGCACGGCCGGCTCGATCTGGTCGATCTCGCGGTGCGCGGCGATGCGGATGACCGCGTCGTAGAACCCGCGCATGCGCAGCGTGCCGTAGGTCAGCTCGGTGGCGAGGCCTGCGTCTGCGGCGGACAGGCCGGAGCGCTCGAGCCGCACGGGAAGCAGCAGATTGGCGTACGCATCCGATTCGCGCACAGCCGTGAGCACGTCGTAGGCGATGCGGCGCGCGCTCGGCGCACCTGACGGTCCGCTCATTCGGCGACCACCTCTTCCGGTCGTTGCAGGCCGCGCCACCAGTCGGCTGCGGCCATCGCCTTCTTCCCCGCGGGCTGGACGGTGAGCAGCTCGAGCGGGTGCGTGCCCGTGCCGAGGTAGACCCTGCCGCCACGCGACCCGAACGCGCCCGGGGGAAGCCGGTCGGCGCCCTTGGCGAGCCGCGCCGCGTGGATCTTGAAGCGCTCGCCGCCCACGATCACGAACGCGCCGGGCTCGGGAGAGACGCCGCGCAGTCGCGCGTAGACCGCGTCGCCGGCCGCGGCGAGCGGCAGCCGGGCATCGCCCTGCGTCAGCTTGGCGGCGATCGTGACCTCGCCGCGCTGCGGCGTCGCGACGGCCGTGCCGTCGGCGATCGCGTCGACGACGGATGCCAGCTGTGCGGCGCCGCTCACGGAGAGCGCCGCGAGGACGTCGCCCGCGGTCTCGTCGGCGCCGATCGGGCGCCGCTCGAGCGAGAACACGTCGCCGGCATCGAGCTCTTCGACGAGCTGGAACACGGCGGAGCCCGTCTCGGAATCGCCGGCCATCACGGCTCGCTGCACGGGCGCGGCCCCCCGCCAGCGCGGCAGCAGCGAGAAGTGCAGGTTGATCCAGCCGAGCCGGGGCGCCGCGAGCATCGGCGCGCGCAGCAGGCCGCCGTAGGCGACGATCACGCCGAGGTCGGCCGCACGCTCGCGCACCGCCTCGGTCTCGGGCTCGCGCAGCCGGTTCGCCTTGATCGTCGCGACCCCGAGCTCGGCCGCGCGCGCGGCAACGGGCGACGGGGTCAGCAGGCGCTTGCGCCCGAGCGGCGCGTCGGCCCGTGTCACCACTGCGAGGAGCTCGTGGCGGCTGGCGGCTAGAGCGTCGAGGGTCGGCAGGGCGACGGCGGGGGTTCCTGCGAAGACGATGCGCAGGGAAGGTGCGGCGGGTGGCATGCGGTGCTGTTCCTAGAGGATCTCGGGGTCGTCCAGCTTGATTCTCAGTGTAGGAGCCGGGCGCCCCCGCTTCCGCCCGGCGGGTGGTCGGCGGCCGCCGGTCGCCTGTCGCACGATGGCTCCGCGCAGGGCGGCCGCGACCGCGTCGCCGTGTGCGTAGTCGAAGCGCACGATGGCGCGCACGAAGTCGTCGTCGAGCGCGCGCGGCCCCTCGGCGGGCAGCGCCGCGGGGCCGAGCACGTCGCGCACGGGCACGTCGCCCAGCGCGTCGAGCGCAGCCTGGACGGCCGCGGGCTTGCCGGTGACGGATGCCACGCGCAGCGCCGGCGGGAAGCCGAGAGCGCGCCGATCGACCAGCTGGGCCGCCGCATAGCTGTGCTGCTGCCACAGGGTCAGCGCCTGGGCGAGCGGGCCGCCGACGCCGACCAGCACGGTCGGTGCGCCGGGTGCGGCGAGGGCCGCCGCGTTCGACCACCAGCGCAGGCAGTCGTCGCCGACGTGCAGGCTCTCGCGCTGCAGCATCCATTCGCCGTCGAGCAGGATCACCGCGGCATAGCCGCCGGCCGCGATGGGCTCGGCCCCGCGGGTCGCGACGACGAGGGTGTGCGGCTCCCCCGGCGCGTGGGTGAGCGGTCGATCGCCGTCGCTGACGATGACGCGCGTGCCGGGGAAGGCACGCCCGAGCTCTTCCGCGGTGCGCCCGGAACCGCGCGTGACCATGCGGTAGCTCGTGTTGTTGCACTCGGAGCAGGCCCAATCGCCCGCGATCCGGCCGCACCACGCGCAGCTCGGCACGGAGCGCGCGGACGACAGCTGCAGCGGGCCGGCGCAGCTCGTGCAGCGCGCCGCCTGGCCGCAGCGGCGGCAGGCGAGCAGAGAGACGTAGCCGGGCCGCCCCACCTGGACGAGGACGGGGCCGGCCTGCAGCGCCTCGGTCGCGGTGCGGAAGGCGGCCGAGGGCACCCGGCCGCCGTCGCCCGCCTGCCGCTGCTGCTGGGCGGCCGTCGGCACGACCTTCGGCGTCACGAGCGGCACCGGGGCGACGTCGTGCAGGTAGCCGAGCTCGACGAGCCGCTGCACCTCGACCGAGCGGGTGTGCCCGGCGAAGATGAGCGCGCCGCCCTGCTGCTGCTGGCGCACGAGGGCGACGTCACGGGCGTGCGCGTAGGGCGCGAGCGGTTCGGCGAAGAGGGGGTCGCCGTCGTCATAGAGCGCGATCAGCCCGAGCTCTGCCGCAGGGGCGTAGACCACCGAGCGGTTCCCGACGATGATGCGCGGCGTGTGCCCGCTGTCGTCGGGGTGAGCGAGGCACGACAGAAAAGCCGCGTACCGCTGCGCGTTGGTGCGCCGCGCGTCGAGGGAGGCCACGGTGCCGGCCGGCACCATGGTGCTGAGCACCGCCTCGAGCTGCTCCTGGTCTCGGTAGTCGGGGACCGCGAGGATCGCGGTTCGGCCGTCGATGACCGCGCGCACGGCCGCCTGGGCGAGGGTGACCGCCCAGCGGCCGACCCAGCTGCCGTCGGCGAGCTCGACGACGCCCGGCAGCGACCTGAGCGCCACCCTGCCGCCGTCGTCGACGGCCGATTCGATCACTCCGCCCTCGTAGCCCGCGACAGGATGCGCCGCCCGAGGCACCTCGCGCGGCGCGCCCTGCGCGAGCCACTTCCGCTCGACGGCGACCGACCGGCGGGGAATCGCGAGGCGCAGCACGTCGTTGGCGCTGCCGGCCTGCCGGTCGGCGATGCGGCGCGCGAGCGCCCACACCTCGGGGGCGAGCACACGCGCCGCCGAGACGACGGATTCCAGCGGAGTCAGCGCGCCGTCGAAGTCGCTCGTGTCGCCGACCTCGACGACGAGCCCATCGGCGAGTCGCCCCTCGGCGCGCAGCGGCGCGGTGACCCGCACGCCCGGGACGACCTGGTCGGCCAGGGCGAGCGGGATCGCGTAGTCGAACAGCCGGTCGAGTTGCGGCAGAGGCGTGTCGATCAGGACGCGCGCGACGGATGCCACGCGGCGCCGCCGATCAGAGGCCGGCTGCGCTGCGCAGAGCGTCGACGCGGTCGGTGCGCTCCCACGTGAAGTCGGGGAGCTCACGGCCGAAGTGGCCGTAGGCGGCCGTCTGCGAGTAGATGGGGCGCAGCAGGTCGAGGTCGCGGATGATCGCAGCCGGGCGCAGGTCGAAGACCTCGGTGATGGCCTTCTGGATCTGATCGACGGGCAGCTTCTCTGTGCCGAAGGTCTCGACGTAGAGGCCGACCGGGTGCGCGGCGCCGATCGCGTAGGCGACCTGCACCTCGAGGCGGTCGGCGAAGCCGGCGGCCACCGCGTTCTTCGCGACCCAGCGCATCGCATAGGCGGCCGAACGGTCGACCTTCGACGGGTCCTTGCCGCTGAACGCGCCGCCGCCGTGTCGGCTGGCGCCGCCATAGGTGTCGACGATGATCTTCCGGCCGGTGAGGCCGGCGTCGCCGTGCGGGCCGCCGATCTCGAACTTGCCCGTCGGGTTGATGAGCAGCTTGAGCTCGGAGGTGTCGAGGTCGACCGTCTCGAGGACGGGGCGGATCACGACGCGCTCGACGGCCTCGCGCAGCTCGGGGAGGCCGATGGCGGGCGAGTGCTGGGTCGAGAGCACGACGGTGTCGATGGTCTTGGGCGTGAAGCCCTCGTAGCCGATGGTGACCTGGGTCTTGCCGTCGGGGCGGAGGAAGTCGAGCTCGCCCGACTTGCGGACGGCGGTCAGCCGCTCGGAGAGGCGGTGCGAGAGCCAGATCGGCAGCGGCATGAGCTGCGGCGTCTCATTCGTGGCGAAGCCGAACATGATGCCCTGGTCGCCGGCGCCCTGCTTGTCGAGCTCGTCGGCGCTCGTGCCCTCGCGGGTCTCGAACGCGTCGTCGACGCCCTGGGCGATGTCGGGCGACTGCGCGCCGATGGAGATCGAGACACCGCACGAGCGGCCGTCGAACCACACGTCGGACGACGTGTAGCCGATCGACGAGATCTTCTCGCGCACGATCTGCGGGATCTCGACGTAGCCGGAGGTGGTCACCTCGCCGGCGACATGGACCTGGCCGGTCGTGACCATCGTCTCGACGGCGACGCGGGCCCTCGGGTCGACGGTGAGCAGGGCATCGAGGATCGCGTCGGAGACCTGGTCGCAGATCTTGTCGGGGTGACCCTCAGTGACGGACTCGGACGTGAAGAGGCGCAATGGAGCCATGATTCTTCCTTGGTTCGGGCCGGAGGCGTCTGGTTCGCGTCAGGCGATCTGGTCGTGGTGCCTCAGCTGCGACTCAGCGTCGCGTCGAGGATGCGGTCGGCCACCGACAACTTCGTTCCGGAAGCCTCCATCACGATATCGCCCGAGCGGTTCAAGACGATGACGTCATTGTCATCTGTGGCAAAACCATGGTTCCAGCCGACGTTGTTCACAACCAGGAAGTCGCAGCCCTTGCGCGCGATCTTCGAACGGCCGAGCTCGAGCAGCGTCGCCGGGTCGGGCTCGGTCTCGGCGGCGAATCCGATCACGGTCTGCCCTTCCCGCCGCGAGGCGCCGAGCTCGGCGAGGATGTCGGGGTTCACGACGAACTCGACGGTCAGCCTGTCGCCCGTGTGCTCCTTCTTGATCTTGCCCTGCTGCACCTGGGCGGGGCGGTAGTCGGCGACGGCGGCCGCCATGATGACCACGTCGGCGGACTTCGCCGCCTCGGTCACCGCCTTCTCGAGCTCGAGGGTGGTGCTCACCGGCTGCACGGCGATGCCGTTCGGCAGGGCGTCGGTGCCGACGTTCGCCGCGATCAGGGTCACGGCGGCACCGCGCGCGGCCGCGGCCGCGGCGAGTGCCATGCCCTGCTTGCCGCTCGAGCGGTTGCCCATGAAGCGCACGGGGTCGAATGGCTCGCGCGTGCCGCCTGCCGTCACCACGACGCGCAGCCCATCGAGGTCGAGTCGCGCGGTCTCGCTCGCGTCGTCGACGCGGGCACGCCGCGCGCGGGCAGCGGATGCCTGTGCCGCACTGCCGCGCGGGGCCGGCCCCGCCCCCACGACGTTCTTGAGCGCCGCCTGCGCGATCGTCTCGGGCTCTTCCATGCGGCCGGGGCCCGAGTCGCTGCCCGTGAGCTGGCCGGAGGCCGGGCCGATGACGACGACGCCCCGCTCGCGCAGGGTGCGCACGTTGGCCTGGGTGGCTGCCGCCTGCCACATCTCGGTGTGCATGGCAGGGGCGATCACGACGGGGGCCTTCGAGGCCAGCACCGTGTTGGTCAGCAGACCGTCGACGATGCCGTGCGCGAGCTTCGCAATCGTGTTGGCCGTGGCCGGCGCGATGACGATGAGGTCGGCCCTGTGCCCGAGGCTCACGTGCCGCACCTCGTCGACGCCGTCGTAGAGGTCGGTGGTCACGGGGTTGCGGCTGATCGCCTCCCACGTCGGCTTCCCGACGAACTTCAGCGCGGCCTCGGTCGGCACGACGTGGACGTCGTGGCCGGCGAGGACGAAGCCGCGCACCAGCGAGACAGTCTTATACGCGGCGATGCCGCCGGTCACCCCGACGACGATGGTCAGACGGGGCGTCCCGGCGGCATCCTTGCTCACTGTGACTTGAGCCGCGTTCTACTGCTCGGCGATCGGCTTGACGACGAGCTTGTCCTCGTTGATCTCGTGCAGGGCGACGGAAAGCGGCTTGTCGTCGACCGACGAGTCGACCAGCGGGCCGACGTTGTCGAACAGGCTGCCCTCGTGCAGATCGGCGTAGTAGTCGTTGATCTGGCGGGCGCGCTTGCTCGCGAAGATCACGAGCGCGTACTTCGACTCGACCTTGCTCAGCAGCTCGTCGATCGGCGGGTCGATGATGCCCTTCTGGGACGTCGCCATGGGGGTACTCCTATCCGGAAAAGTCTGTGATCTTCAGTGAAGAGATCGCGGGGCGCGACTCACTCGCGCGCGTGTGCCCGAAGCGGCACAGACATCAAGTCTACGACCTCGCGCGCGGCCTCCGGCACGGTCGTGTTCACGACGGTGCGGTCGAACTCCCCCTCGGCCGCGAGCTCGACCTTGGCGGTCTCGAGCCGGCGGCGCTGCTCTTCGGGCGACTCGGTGCCGCGGCCGATGAGGCGGCGCACCAGCTCGTCCCACGTGGGCGGCGCGAGGAAGACGAGCAGGGCGTCGGGGTCGTTGGCGCGCACCTGCCGGGCTCCCTGCAGATCGATTTCGAGCAGCACGTTGCGGCCGGCCGCCAGGGCGTCGCGCACAGGCGCCCGCGGGGTGCCGTAGCGGCTCATGTTGTGCACGGTGGCCCACTCGAGGAACTCGCCGGCCTCGATCATGCGGTCGAATTCGGCGTCGTCGACGAAGTAGTAGTGCACGCCGTCGACCTCGCCGGGGCGCGGCTTGCGTGTCGTGGCCGAGACCGAGAACACGACCTCGGGGTAGTTCTCGCGGATGTAGGCGGAGACGGTGCCCTTGCCAACGGCCGTGGGGCCGGCCAGCACGACGAGGCGCGCCGCTCCCCTGGCCTTCGACGACAGCCGGGCGCGCTCGCGCAGGAACTCGCGCAGCCGCGCGCGCTGGTGGCGGCCGAGGCCGCCGACCCGCTTGACCTGCGAGATCTCGAGTCGTTCGAGCGTCGCCTTCATTTTGGTGACCCCGATGGCCGGAATGGCGAGCAGGAAGTCGGTGACGCGCAGCGTGCCCGCGGGGCCGTTGGGCTCGCGCGCCCCCTCGTCGAGGACAGACTCGGCGCTGCGGGCGCCAGAGGTGATCTGCGCTTTGAGCTCGGCGCGGGCGCGCCGGGCGGCGACCGCGGCACGAGAGGCTGCGGCACGGTCGACGTCGGGCGGGGTGGGCCGCGACTGCGCGCCGCGCGCCCCGGCGCCGTTCTCGGCCGTCTCGAGCTCAGACAAGGGCGGCTCGCACCTCCTCGGCGCGGGCGTCGATCGCGGCGGCGAGGCCGCGGGGCCCGGCCTGCAGCAGGCTGCGGGACTCGGACACCAGGGTGAACGGGGTCAGTGCGCCGAAGAGACGGCGCACGTCGGTCGCCGTGGCACCCTGATGGCCGAAGCCGGGTGCGAGCACCGGCAGAGCGGGCGAATGGGCGCTGTTCATGTCGATGCCGAGGGCGGCGAAGTCGACGGTGGCGCCCAGCACGACGCCGATGGAACCGATCGGACCCTGCTCAGCGCGACCCGCATTGAAGGCGCTCACATCATCGATGATCGCACGAGAGACGGTCGCGGTGGCAAGCGGGTCGGTGCGGGATGCCTGATCAGAGGCGGAACCCACGACGCGCGCACCCTGCACCCGAGCCGCCTCGGGGTTTGAGGTGGCAGCCAGCACGAACAGGCCCTTCCCGTTGTCGGCGGCGTACTCCATGGCGGACTCGAGCGATGCGACCCCTTGGAAGGGGTTGATCGTCAGGGCGTCGGCCTCGATCGGCGAGCCCGGGGTGAGCCAGCCCTCGACGTAGCCGGCGAGCGAGGTGTCGATGTCGCCGCGCTTCGCATCGGCGATCACGATGAGGCCCTTCGAGCGGGCCGCCGCGAGCACCTCTTCGAGCGCCGAGTAGCCCGCCGAGCCGAAGCGCTCGAAGAAGGCGACCTGCGGCTTCACGATGCCTGCGCGACCGGCGGCGGCGTCCACGACGCGCAGGCCGAACTCGCGCGCGCCCGCCGCCGACGACGGCAGCCCCCAGTCCTGCAGCAGGAAGTCGTGCGGATCGATGCCGACGCACAGCGGGCCGAAGGCCTCGAGGGCCGAGGCGAGCACGCCGCCGAAGCCGAAGCCCATGCCGAATCCCGCGTCGCTCACGCCGCGCTCCCCTCCTCGTGGCGCGCGTCGCGCTCGCGCTGGTAGTCCTGCAGGCTCTTCACATCGAAGCCGGCGCGCACCGCCTCGATCGAGGCGACGGCGGCAGACAGCTCGCTGATGGTCGTGAAAAGCGGCTTGTCGGCTGCGACCGCGGCGGCGCGGATCTCGTAGCCGTCGTGCCGGCTCGCGCCACCGGTCGGCGTGTTCACGACGAGGTCGACCTCGCCGCGGTTCAGCATGTCCACGACGGACTCGCCGTCCTTCGAGCTCTCGCTGTACTTCCGCACCGTCTCGCTCGCGATGCCGTTGCGCGCGAGCACCTCGCCCGTGCCCTCGGTGGCGACGATGCGGTAGCCGAGCTCGGTCAGTCGCAGGATCGGCAGGATGATGTTGCGCTTGTCGCGGTCGGCGACCGAGACGAACGCCGTTCCGGAGGACGGGATGCCGCCGTAGGCGCCCGCCTGGCTCTTGGCGAAGGCGCGCGGGAAGTCGCGGTCGATGCCCATCACCTCTCCGGTCGAGCGCATCTCGGGCCCGAGCAGCGAGTCGACGACGTGGCCGGCCTTGTCGCGGAAGCGCTTGAAGGGCAGCACGGCCTCCTTCACAGCCACCGGGGCGTCGAGCGGGATGCTGGAGCCGTCGGCCTCGGGCAGGAGTCCCTCGGCGATGAGCTCGGCGATCGTGGCGCCGGCCATCACCCGGCTCGCGGCCTTCGCGAGGGGAATCCCCAGCGCCTTGCTCACGAAGGGCACCGTGCGGCTCGCACGCGGGTTCGCCTCGAGCACGTAGAGCACGCCGGCTCCGATCGCGAACTGCACGTTGAGCAGGCCGCGCACGCCGATGCCGGCCGCGATCTTCCCGGTCGCCTCGATCACCTTGGCGATGTCGGAACGGCCGAGCGTGACGGGCGGCAGGGTGCAGCTCGAGTCGCCGGAGTGCACGCCGGCCTCTTCGATGTGCTCCATGACGCCGCCGATGTAGAGCCGCTCGCCGTCGTAGAGGGCGTCCACGTCGATCTCGGTCGCGTCGTCGAGGAAGCGGTCGACGAGCAGCGGGTGACCGGGGCCGACGATGCCCTGGCCCTCGATGCGGTCGAAGTAGTCGATCAGCTGGTCCTCGCTGAAGACGATCTCCATGCCGCGGCCGCCGAGCACGTAGCTCGGGCGCACGAGCACCGGGTAGCCGATGTCGCCCGCAACCTGCTTGGCACCATCGAGCTCGTAGGCGGTGCCGTTGCGCGGCGCGAGCAGACCGGCGTCTTCGAGGATGCCGGCGAACAGGCCGCGCTCCTCGGCGAGGTCGATCGCCTCGGGGCTCGTGCCGAGAATCGGCACCCCGGCCTCCTTCAGGCCGGTCGCGAGGCCGAGCGCCGTCTGGCCGCCGAGCTGCACGACGACGCCGACGAGCTCGCCCGTCTGCGACTCGGCGTGGATGACCTCGAGCACGTCCTCGAGCGTGAGCGGCTCGAAGTACAGCCGGTCGGACGTGTCGTAATCCGTCGACACCGTCTCGGGGTTGCAGTTGATCATGATCGTCTCGAAGCCCGCGTCGTGCAGGGCGAACGAGGCGTGCACGCACGAGTAGTCGAACTCGACGCCCTGGCCGATGCGGTTCGGGCCCGAGCCGAGGATGACGACCTTGCGCTTGCCGCTCGGCTCGACCTCGGTCTCGCTGTCGTAGCTCGAGTAGTGGTACGGCGTGAGCGCCGGGAACTCCCCCGCGCACGTGTCGACGGTCTTGTAGACGGGCCGCACGCCGAGGATGTGCCGCACCTCGCGGACATCCGCCTCGCCGAAACCGCGCAGCTGCCCGATCTGCACGTCGCTGAAGCCGTGCTGCTTCGCCCACTGCATCGTCGCGGTGTCGAGGGTCGGCGCGTTCCGCACGTCCTCGGCGACCTCGTTGATCAGCGCGATCTGGTCGAGGAACCACGGGTCGATCTTGGTGGCCTCGAAGACCTGCTCGATCGTGGCGCCCTTGCGCAGCGCCTGCTGCACGAGCACGATCCGGCCGTCGGTCGGGGTCTTCGCGGCTTCGAGCAGCTCGTCGATCGTGCGGGGCTCCTCGTCCCAGTGGAACGACGAGCCGCGCTTCTCGAGGCTGCGCAGCGCCTTCTGCAGCGCGGTCGAGAAGTTGCGGCCGATGGCCATCGCCTCGCCGACCGACTTCATGGTCGTGGTCAGCGTCGGGTCGGCCGCGGGGAACTTCTCGAAGGCGAAGCGCGGCACCTTGACGACGACGTAGTCGAGCGTCGGCTCGAAGCTCGCCGGGGTGACGCGGGTGATGTCGTTCGGGATCTCATCGAGCCGGTAGCCGATGGCGAGCTTCGCGGCGATCTTCGCGATCGGGAATCCGGTCGCCTTCGACGCGAGCGCGGAAGACCGCGAGACGCGCGGGTTCATCTCGATGACGATGACGCGCCCGTTGCTGGGGTCGACGGCGAACTGGATGTTGCAGCCGCCGGTGTCGACGCCCACGCGGCGGATGATCTCGATGCCGATGTTGCGCAGGTTCTGGTACTCGCGGTCGGTCAGCGTGAGCGCCGGGGCGACGGTGATCGAGTCGCCCGTGTGCACGCCCACGGGGTCGACGTTCTCGATCGAGCAGACGACGACCGTGTTGTCGGCGGTGTCGCGCATGAGCTCGAGCTCGTACTCCTTCCACCCGAGGATCGACTCCTCGAGCAGCACCTCGTGCGTGGGCGAGTCGTGCAGGCCGGCGCCGCCGATGCGGCGCAGGTCCTCTTCGTTGTACGCGAAGCCCGAGCCGAGGCCGCCCATGGTGAACGACGGGCGCACGACGAGCGGGTAGCCGAGCTTCTCGGCGCCCGCCAACAGCTCGTCCATGCTGTGGCAGATGACGGATGCCGCGACGTCGGCCCCCGCCTCGAGCACGAGCTCCTTGAAGATCTGCCGGTCCTCGCCCTTGCGGATCGCGTCGACCTTGGCGCCGATCAGCTCGACGCCGTACTTCTCGAGGATGCCGCGCTCGTGCAACGCCATGGCCGCGTTCAGCGCCGTCTGGCCGCCGAGCGTCGGCAGGATCGCGTCGGGCTTCTCCTTCTGGATGATCGACTCGATCACCTCGGGGGTGATCGGCTCGACGTAGGTCGCGTCGGCGAAGTCGGGGTCGGTCATGATCGTCGCCGGGTTGGAGTTGACGAGGATCACGCGCACCCCCTCGGAGCGCAGCACACGGCACGCCTGGGTGCCGGAGTAGTCGAACTCGACCGCCTGGCCGATGACGATCGGCCCGGAGCCGATGACGAGGACGCTGTTGATGTCGGGGCGCTTAGGCAATGTGATCCTTCACCATCTGGGCAAACCGGTCGAAGAGGTAGTTGGCGTCGTGCGGGCCGGCCGCGGCCTCGGGGTGGTACTGCACCGAGAACGCCGGGATGTCGAGTGCGTTGAGGCCCTCGACCACGTCGTCGTTCAGGTCGACGTGGCTGACCTCGATGCGGCCGTAGCCGTTCGGCGAGTCGAAGGGCTCGTCGTTGCTCGGCGCCTTGACGGCGAAGCCGTGGTTGTGCGCCGTGATCTCGACGCGGCCGGTCTGCTTGTCGCGCACCGGCTGGTTGATGCCGCGGTGCCCGAACGGCAGCTTGTAGGTCTCGAGGCCGAGGGCGCGCCCGAGCAGCTGGTTGCCGAAGCAGATGCCGAAGAACGGCAGCTTCGCGTCGAGCAGGCCGCGCAGCACCTGCACCTGGCTCTCAGAGGCGGACGGGTCCCCCGGGCCGTTCGAATAGAACGCGGCGACCGGCTCGATCGCAAGGATCTGCTCGAGGCTCGAGTCCTGCGGCAGCACGTGCACCTCGAAGCCGCGCTTCGCGAGGTTGTCGATCGTCGACTGCTTGACGCCGAGGTCGAGCACCGCGAGGTTGCCGATCTTCTCGCCGACGGCGGGGGTCACGGTGTCCTCGGTCACGGAGACCTGCGCCGAGAGGTTGAGGCCGGCCATCTCGTCGCCGCCGCGCACGAGCTCGAGCTGCTCGGACTGCGAGAGGGCGGCGTCGTCGCCCGAGAAGATGCCTGCGCGCATGGCGCCGAGGTCGCGGATGTGGCGGGTGACGGCACGCGTATCGATCCCCGAAATGCCCACGATGCCGGTCGAGACGAGCTCGTCGTCGAGGCTGCGGATCGAGCGGAAGTTCGAGACGACGCGGCTGGGGTCGCGCACGACGTAGCCGGCGACCCAGATCCGTCGCGACTCCATGTCGTCGTCGTTCATGCCGGTGTTGCCGATGTGCGGGGCCGTCTGGATGACGATCTGGCCCGCGTACGACGGGTCGGTCAGCGTCTCCTGGTAGCCGGTCATGCCGGTGGCGAACACGAGCTCGCCGAGCGTGCGGCCCTGGGCGCCGTAGGCGCGACCCTCGTAGCGGGTCCCGTCTTCGAGCACCAGGACGGCGGGGGAAGGAACAGGCACGTCAGACCTCGCTTTCTGCAGCAGTTGAAGAGTTGATCGCGTCATAGAGAGCCCGGGACTTCTCGGGCTCTGCGACGCGGAAGTAGCTGTCGACGGTTTCGCTCGTCGACTCGCGAGCTTCGCCGCGCGTCGACTCGCGAAGCGAATGGAGATGCCAGCTCAGCACGAGCAGTCCGTCCTTCTCGACGGCCTTGTCGATCACGACCTGAGCCGGCCGGGCCGAGTCGATGGCGGATGCCGCGATCCAGACGTCCTCTGCGCCGTCGAGGCTCACCACGAGTCCCGCGCCGTACGCGGCGATGGTGCCCTGGGCGCGGAATCCCAAGCCCCTGATCGCGAGCCGTTCGAGCGGCTTCTCGTGCGCGGTCGTCGCGACGTACAGCACGCGCGCTTCGACGAGCGGAGCGCCGAGCTCGGCGGGAACGTCGTGCGGCGGCTCGAGGTGGGCTGAGCGGCGCACGAGCGCGCGCCACCCCTGCCACATCCCGAACAGCACCAGCAGCAGGACGAGGACGACGATGATCGTGGAGGCCCACTCAGGCACGCGCCACCTCCGCAGCGTCGAGCACCGCGCCGTCGGCGACGGTGCGCCGGCCCTGGTGGAAGGTGTGCAGGACGCGCCCCGGCAGCTCGAGCCCGAGATAGGGCGAGTTCACGCCCTTGCCCGCGAGGTCCTCGGTCGAGAACGAGCGGGTGACCTCAGGGTCGTAGAGCGTGATGTTCGCCGGCGCGCCGACGACGAGCCCATCGGCGTAGCCCGCGAGGGAGCCGATCTCGGCGGGCTTCGCGCTCATGATGCGTGCGACGTCGGCCCAGTCGATGCGCCCGTCGGCGACGAGGGCCGCATGCACGACCGACAGGGCGGATTCGAGCCCGACCATGCCGTTGGCGGCGGCGTCCCACTCGGTGTCCTTGGCCCAGGCGGGGTGCGGCGCATGGTCGGTGGCCACGATGTCGATCGTTCCGTCGACGACGGCGGCGCGCAGCGCTTCGGCGTCTTCGCGGGTGCGCAGCGGCGGGTTCACCTTGTAGCGCGCGTCGTAGCCGCGCACGAGGTCCTCGGTGAGCAGCAGGTGGTGCGGCGTCACCTCGGCGGTGACGCGGATGCCCCGGGACTTCGCCCAGCGGATGACCTCGACCGAGCCCGCGGTGGAGACGTGGCAGACGTGCAGGCGGCTGCCCACATGCTCGGCGAGCAGCACGTCGCGGGCGATGATCGACTCCTCGGCGACCGCCGGCCAGCCGGCGAGACCCAGCTCGCCCGAGAGCGCGCCCTCGTTCATCTGCGCGCCCCGGGTGAGCCTCGGCTCCTGCGCGTGCTGCGCGATGACGCCGTCGAACGCCTTCACATACTCGAGCGCGCGGCGCATGAGCAGCGGATCGGAGACGCAGAAGCCGTCGTCGCTGAACACCCGCACCTGCGCGCGGCTCGCGGCCATGGCGCCGAGCTCGGCCAGCCGCTCGCCGCCCAGGCCGACCGTCACGGCGCCGATCGGGCGCACGGTGGCGTAGCCGGCGGCCTCGCCGAGCGAGAGCACCTGCTCGACGACGCCCGCGGTGTCGGAGACGGGCGAGGTGTTGGCCATGGCGAACACCGCGGTGTAGCCGCCGGCCGCCGCGGCGCGCGTCCCGGTGAGAACCGTCTCGGACTGCTCGTAGCCGGGCTCGCGCAGGTGCGTGTGCAGGTCGACGAGGCCGGGAAGGGCGATCAGGCCGTCGGCGTCGACGTGCGTGGCATCCACGCTGCTCACGCTCGTGCCCGCCTCGACCAGCGTGCCGTCCTCGATGAGCAGGTCGGCGCGCGACCCGTCGGGAAGCGTTGCGCCGGCGATCAGGAAGCTCTCTGCCATTCTCAGTTCTCCTCTTCGCCGGCGAGCAGCAGGTATAGGGCCGCCATGCGGATCGAGACGCCGTTGGCGACCTGCTCGCGCACGGTCGAGCGCGGCGAGTCGGCCGCGGCGGCCGAGATCTCGAGCCCGCGGTTCATGGGTCCCGGGTGCATGACGATGGTGTCGCCGGCGAGCCGCGCGAGGCGTTCGTCGTCGAGACCCCACGTGCGTGAGTACTCGCGCTCGTTCGGGAAGAACGAGGCACGCATCCGCTCGCCCTGAATGCGGAGCATCATCAGCACGTCGGGTACGCCCTCGTCGATCGCTGCGTCGAGGTCGTAGCCGACCGTGACGGGCCAGTGCGAGGTGTCGACCGGCAGGAGCGTCGGCGGCGCGACGAGAGTCACCTCGGCGCCCAGCGTGGTCAGCAGCCACACGTTCGAGCGGGCGACGCGCGAGTGCAGGATGTCGCCGACGATCGTCACGGCGACGCCGTCGAGCGCCTTGCCGCGGCTCGCGTCGCCGTGCAGCCTGCGGCGCATCGTGAACGCGTCGAGCAGCGCCTGCGTCGGGTGCTCGTGCATGCCGTCGCCGGCGTTGATCACGCCGGCGTCGATCCAC
The DNA here is from genome assembly GCF_039538245.1 of Gryllotalpicola kribbensis. NCBI lineage: Bacteria > Bacillati > Actinomycetota > Actinomycetes > Micrococcales > Microbacteriaceae > Gryllotalpicola > Gryllotalpicola kribbensis. Next base: position 306,233 of record NZ_BAABBX010000016.1, on the reverse strand, counting down.
CCGCTGGTCGCGAGCGTGAAGGGCGCGCCCGAGGCCTGATGGCGGATGACCACGCCGTCGGCGCCCATCGCCTGCAGCGTCTGCGCGGTGTCCTTGAGGCTCTCGCCCTTCGAGACGCTCGAGCCCTTCGCGCTGAAGTTGATGACGTCGGCCGAGAGCCGCTTCGCGGCGGCCTCGAAGCTGATGCGGGTGCGGGTCGAGTCCTCGAAGAAGAGGTTCACGACCGTCTTGCCGCGCAGTGTCGGCAGCTTCTTGACCTCGCGGTTCTGCACATCGGCCATGTCCTCGGCGACGTCGAGCAAGCCGATGGCGGATTCGCGAGACAGGTCTTTGGTGGAGAGGAGGTGGCGCATCAGGCGTCCGCCTCGCTGTCGCGCTTGGACTCGATCGCGACGAACTCGTCGCCGTCGTTCTCGGCGAGGTGCACGTTGATGCGCTCGTCGTACGCGGACGGCAGGTTCTTCCCGACGAAGTCGGCGCGGATCGGCAGCTCGCGGTGCCCGCGGTCGACCAGGGCGGCGAGGCGCACGATGCGCGGGCGGCCGATGTCGTTCAGAGCGTCGAGGGCGGCGCGGATCGTGCGACCTGAGAACAGCACGTCGTCGACCAGCACGACCGTCGCGCCGTCGATCGATGCGGGCACGCTCGTGCGCCCCGGCGTGCGGGTCCGGGTGTGGGCGAGGTCGTCACGGTACATGGTCACATCGAGGCTGCCGGCGAAGACGTCGCTGCCTTGTTCGATGCGGGAGATATTCGCCGCGATGCGCCGTGCGAGAGTCACGCCTCGGGTCGGGATTCCGAGGATCACGAGCCCCTGCGTGCCCCGGTTCGACTCGAGGATCTCGTGCGAGATCCGAGTCAGTGCCCGGGCGATGTCAGCCTCACTCAGCACGATTCTCGTGCTCATCCGCCGACTCCCTTCTCCGCCTCACGGGACGGTCTTTAAAGAGTGCCTACTTCGGCAAGCCTATCAGCGCCCGGCGAGCCAATCTCCGAACGCGTCGAACGAGTACGGGCGGCCGAGGAAATCCTCGATGAGCTGTGCGGCGTCCGTGGAGCCGCCGGGGGCGAGCACGAGGTCGCGATAGCGGTGCGCGACCGCCTCGTCGAAGAGGTCTGCACGGTCGAAGGCCGTGAACAGATCGGCGGCGATCACCTTGCTCCACATGTACGTGTAGTAGGCGCTGGAGTAGCCCGTGAGGTGCCCGAAGGACGCGTGCTGATGCTCGCCGGGCAGCGGCGCGAGCACGTCGTACTGCGCCTGCAGTGCTCGTGCGTATGCGGTGCGGTCGGCCGGGCGATCGCGGTGCAGGAAGTACGAGACCGCGGTGTAGAAGAGCTGGCGCGCGATGAGCTGACCCCGGCCGAGCACGTTCGCCGCCCGCATCCGCTCGACCAGTTCTGCGGGAATCGGCTGCCCGTCGTCGTCGGTCGCGAAGGTCTGCAGCACACGGGCATCCCATGCCCACTCCTCGAGCAGCTGGCTCGGCGCCTCGACGAAGTCCCACTCGGTGGTGATGCCCGAGAGCGCCGCGAACTCGTGGCGCGAGGCGATCAGCTGGTGGACGAGGTGCCCGAACTCGTGGAACAGCGTCGTGAGCTCGGAGTGCAGCAGCGGCCCGCGGGTGAAATTGCACGCGAGCGCGGCCGAGGCGAGCTGGCGCCCGGCGACGCCCGTCTGCAGGCCGAACGCTGCGGCGTGCTTGAACTTGCCCTCGCGCGGGTGCAGGTCCAGATAGATGCGCCCGAGTGCGTCGCCCTCGAGGGCGACGTCGTAGACGTGCACCTCTGGGTGCCAGCGCGGCGCGTCGGGAAGCTCGGTGTATTCGAGCCCGAACAGACGACCGGTGACGTCGAGCAGGCCCTGCCGCACCTTCGCGATGTCGAGATAGCGGCGCGCGAGCTGGGTGTCGACGTCGAACTTCTCGCGGCGCAGAAGCTCGAGGGCGTGCATGTTGGCCGAGAAGTCCACGGACTCCGCGCTCGGGTCCTCGCGCTGCAGCGCCTCGAGCGCCTCGGCGTAGTCGGCCGCGGCCTGCGGTGCCACCGTCTCGTGCAGCCGTGCGATGAACTCCTCGATGGCCCGGGCCGAGCCGGTCATCTTGGTCTGGGCATCGAGGTCCGCCCAGCTGTCGAAGCCGAGCAGCGCGGCCTTCTGCGCCCGCAGCTCGAGCAGCTCGCCGAGGACCGCGTCGTTCGCCGGCCACGCGCGGTTCTGAAGGGCGACCACGAGCTCGCGGCGCGCGTCGGCGTCGATCGCGTAGGTGCGGAAGGGGACGACGTCGGGGTAGTCGGTGGTCACCGTCACGAGGCCGTCCTCGGCGACGGGGTGCGCCGCGATCCAGTCCGCGGGGAGGCCCGCCAGGCGCTCTGGGGCGAGCCGCACGCTGCGCACGTCGTCGCGCACGTTGCGGTTGAACTCCTGCGAGAGCTCGGTGATGCGGTCGTCGAGGGCGGCGACCTCGACCCGCGTCTCGGCGGGAAGGTGCACACCGGCGAGGCGGAAGTCGCGCAGCAGGCGAGACAGCCGGCGCGCGGCCTCGTCGTCGAGGCCTTCCGCATCGACACCCGAGACGACGGCGTAGAGCTCGGAGTCCTGCTGCCGCTCGGTCGCGAGGGCGTCGGCCGTGCGGGCGCGCTCCTCGAAGAGCTCGCGCACGGCGGGGTCGGGGTGCACCTCGCTCAGCAGCTCGGAGGCGGCCGCGACATCGCCGATCGCGAGGTCGCCGTCGTTCCAGAGGCTGAGCACCTCGGCGGCCGAGCGCGCCGAGCCGTCTTTGAGCGCGGCGACGCTCGCGCGGAATGCGTCGATCAGCCCGGCGGTGTAGCTCTCACCCCAGCTCAGCCAGGCATCGTCGGTGGCGGGAAGCTCGAGCGGCGTCAGGGGCATGCTCGCACCCTATCCGGATCGGGCGGTCACTTCCGACCGGGTGGCGCTACTCCCCCGCGGGCGCCTCGGACGAGGCATCCGCAGCCCCGTCATCGCCGACCGTCTGCGCGATCTTGGCGAGGAGCCCGTTGATGAAGCCCGACGAGTCCTCGGTGGAGAGGACCGTCGCCGCCTCGACGGCCTCGGAGATCGCGACCCCGGTCGGCACCTCGGGGTTGTACAGCAGCTCCCACACCCCGATGCGCACGATGGCGCGGTCGACGATCGGCATGCGGGCGAGGGTCCAGCCGTGGGCGTACGTCTCGATCAGCTCGTCGATCTCGGCGCGGTGGTCGTAGACGCCGTCGACGATCTCGCGCGCGTAGAGCCAGGATGCCTCGCGCGCCGGCTCATTGGCCGCGCGCTCGGCCTCGGTCGCGAGCGCCTGCGGAATCGGGATGCCGCGCAGGTCGGCGACGTACAGGATGTCGAGGGCCCGCTTCCGGGCCTTCGTGCGTGCCGACATTAATCGTTCACACGGCCGAGGTAGTCGCCCGTGCGGGTGTCGACCTTGACCTTGGTGCCGGTCTCGAGGAACAGCGGGACCTGGATCTCGTAGCCCGTCTCGAGCGTCGCAGGCTTGGTGCCGGCGCTCGAGCGGTCGCCCTGCAGGCCAGGCTCGGTGTAGGTGACCTCGAGAATGACCGAGGCAGGAAGCTCGACGTACAGCGGGTTGCCGTTGTTCATCGCGATCGTCACGGTCTGGTTCTCGAGCATGAAGTGCGCGGCGTCACCGACGGTGGCGGCGGGCACGTTGATCTGGTCGTAGTCAGTCTGGTCCATGAAGACGAACGAGTCGCCGTCGTTGTAGAGGTACTGGTAGTCGCGGCGGTCGACCGTCTCGATGTCGATCTTGGTGCCCGCGTTGTAGGTCTTGTCGACGACCTTGCCCGTGACGACGTTCTTCATCTTCGTGCGGACGAACGCACCGCCCTTGCCCGGCTTGACGTGCTGGAACTCGACGATGCTCCAGAGCTGGCCGTCGATGTTGAGGACGACGCCGTTCTTGATGTCAGCGGTTGATGCCATGGGCGGTTCCGTTCAGTGTCGTTGCGAAGATGCGCTCGCGATAAGGAAGCTGCGTGGCCGATCGAGCTTCGACGAAGCGATGGCCAGCGAAGATCCTATCAGCGGGCTCGGCGCGGGTCTCTCAGGCCCGGCGCTGCCCGCCGCGCACACTCGCCGAGATCGACGCCGCGATGATCACGAAGACGATCGCGACGGCCACCTGCCAGATGTGGCGCCACCAGTCGAAGCCGCCGGTGCCGACGAACTGGCCGTTGTGGAAGAGCGCGGCGTAGATCCAATTGCCGACGATAATTCCGAGGATGCCGCAGATCGCGGTGAGCCAGAACGGGATATCGTCGTGCCGGCTGGGCACGATCCACTTCGCGATCAGGCCGATGATGATGCCGCCGATGATGATCCACAGGATCGTGCCGAGCATGCTGTTCCCCTTTACAGTCGCTGGCACCCTGATGGGCGCCTCACAGGAGAATCATTGCCCCGTTCGGGTGAGTTGCGCGAGGGCTAGACGATACGAGTCGAAGCCGAATCCGGCGATGACGCCGGTCGCCACGGCTGTGATGACGCTGGTGTGGCGGAACGTCTCTCGTGCGTGCGGGTTCGAGATGTGCACCTCGATGAGCGGCACGCCCGAGCTCGTCACGTACTGCACGGCATCGTGGACCGCGATCGAGTAATGCGTCCACGCGCCGGCGTTCAGCGCGACCGGCGTCTTCTCGCGCGCGGCCGCGTGCAGCCAGCCGAGCAGCTCGCCCTCGTGGTCGGTCTGCCGCACCTCGACGGTGGCGCCGAGGCCCGCGGCATCCGCTTCGAGCAGCGCGCGCAGGTCGTCGAGCGTCTCGCTGCCGTAGATCTCGGGTTCGCGGGTGCCGAGGGTGCCGAGGTTGGGGCCGTTCAGAACGAGCACGTGGGTCACGGGCTTACTTTAGCGAGGCCTCTTCCCGCAGCCGCGATGCGCCGCAGAATCGGGTCAGCGATGGTCAGTGCCGGTGCGCGGTGCCGCAGCGAGCGCGCGATCTTTGCGAAGTGCGAGGCGGGACGTCGTCCACCAACCGAGGGCGACGGCAAGCGCCGAAGGGATGCCGTAGATGAACGTTGTGTCCCACGGGAACGGAAGCTCGCTCTGCCCGTAGATCCCCATGGCCTCCAGCATTACGATGCCGACGAGCGCTCCGTAGAGCACGAAGGCGGCGAGATGCGCGGCATCGCGGCCCTGTCGGCGCAGGGCGAAGCCGACCGCGTACGCCGCCGGTGAGCCGAGCACGGTGGCGATGACACTGAGATGAAGCCCAGCAACCGGGATGACGAACGCGTATTCGATGTCGCTGCCGCCATCGCTCAGCGAGCCGATCACGCCCGAGATCGCGACCAGCGGCTGGAACCAGAGAAGGGCGAGCCCCGCTCCCCGCACGAATTCGCCCAACGTGAACGCGCGCGGCAGCTCAGCTGTGCGCGGCGATGAGGTGCCGTAGCGGCGCGCCAGGTCGCTCATGCGCCGAGCTCCCCCACGAGATCGAGCAGCCTCCGCAGCGGAGCCCGCAGCACCGGGGTGCGCAGCAGCGGCAGCGCGGCTTTCAGCAGCGCGAGCCCCTGGTCGAGAAGGCGCTGGGTGCTGCGCTGGCCGGGTGAGCGGTCATAGCTCCAGTACAGGCACAGCAGCAGGTAGGCGAGCCACAGCGCGTGAGGCATCCGTGCTTCGAATTCGACCGGCAGCGCGCGCCGGGCGCCCGCCAGGGCGTCGCGGAACAGGCCCACGACGATCTCGCGCGCCGGCGCCGACTCCGGTGACATCGGATTGAGCGGTGAGTCCGCGGCGACCATGGCGGTGAGGAAGCCGGACGCGTAATCGCGGAAGGGCGCCAATTGCGCGAGCCCGGTGCGGAAGACGACGCCGAGGCGCTCGGTGAGGTCGGACGCCGCAGCCAGTGCCGGCTCTGCGGCTGCGCGGTGCGCCTGCTGCACCTCGAGGTAGAGCTCCTGCACGAGGTGGTTCTTCGTCGGGAAGTAGTAATAGGCGTTGCCGAGTGAGACCCCCGACTGGCTCGCGATGCTGCGCATCGTCGTCGCGTCGAAGCCCTGCTCGCGGAACGAGCGCAGCGCGGTGGTGCGAATGAGGTCGCGCGTCTGCTCGGATTTCATGCGCTGCTCGTCGTTTTGAACATGTTCAAAAACTAGGTCATGCAGGCGGATGCCACAAGCTCCGCCCGTCGGCGAGATCCCCCGGCGTGGGCGCTAATCCGCGACCGCGAGGTGCTTGGCCGCGCAGACGGCGCGCGCGGTCCGCGCTTCCGTGCGCACGAACACCGAGACGGTGACGTCGTCGCTGGTGCAGGCGACCATGGGCGGCACCGTGAGGTCCCAGCTGACGGTCGGCAGCGCCGTGCACGGGGTGCCGGGCGTGGGCGCGGGCGGCGGCGAGACGAGCGGCGCCGGCTGCGCGACGGTGCCGAAGCCCGGAAGGCGACCGGGCGCGGGCCCGCCGCTGGCGAAGTAGGTGCCCTGCGGCGACACGACGAGACCGCTGAGCGTCCAGTGCTCGCCGTCGCTCGTGTCGAAGGTCACGCAATCGCGGCCGAGTGCCTGCTGCTCGGCCGACATGCGGTCCATCTGGGCGGTCGCCGAGTGGTCCTTGTACAGCGCGGCGCAGATCGCGAGCGGGTCGACCCGCGCGTGGCGCGCCGCCTGCCGTGCGGTCGCCGACCAGCCCGAGAGCGGGTCGCCGTCGGCGTCGAAGCACCTCACGGACTGCAGCGGCGGCCTGTCGGCCTGTTTCGGCAGCACGTTCGCATTCAGCCGCCCGGTCGCGAGCAGCGCGACGACGGCGGCGACCGCGACGCCGATCACCGCCCAGACCGCGACCAGTGTGTGTCGCGGGTGCCGCGGCGGTGCGGGTGCGGTCATGCTCTGACGGTACCCGGGGTCACCGCCCTAGACGCCGACCTCCTGATACGCGGCGAAGAGCAGCGACTCGTCGGGGCCGTGCAGCACCGTCGGCCGAGCGATGTCGTCGAGCACGATGAAGCGCATCATCGCGCCGCGCGCCTTCTTGTCGCGCCGCATGGTCGCAAGCAGCATCTGCCAGCGGCCGAGCGGGTAGGTGGTCGGCAGGGTGAGCGAGGTGAGGATGCTGCGATGCCGCTCGGCCGCCGCATCCGACAGCCGCCCGGCGAGCCGCGACAACTCGGCCGCATAGACCATGCCGACCGAGATCGCAGCGCCGTGCCGCCACTGGTAGCGCTCGGCGTGCTCGATCGCGTGCCCGAGCGTATGCCCGTAGTTCAAAATCTCGCGCAGGCCGGACTCCTTGAAGTCCTCGCCCACGACGCGGGCCTTGAGCGCGATGGCGAGCTCGACCACGCGACGGAACTCGTCGGACGAGGCATCCGTCGCGCGGTCGACGTCGGCCTCGACGATCTCGAGGATCTCGGGTTCGGCGATGAATCCGCACTTGACGATCTCGGCGAACCCTGCGAGCACGTCGTTGCGCGGCAGGCTGGAGATGGTGTCGAGGTCGGCGACGACCGCGGAGGGCGCGTAGAAGGAGCCGACGAGGTTCTTGCCCTCGGCCGTGTTGATGCCGGTCTTGCCGCCCACCGCGGCGTCGACCATGCCCAGCACGGTCGTCGGAACCTGGATCAGCTTGACGCCGCGCAGCCAGGTCGCCGCGACGAACCCTGCGAGGTCGGTCGCGGCGCCACCGCCGAAGCCGATGACGGCGTCGGAGCGGGTGAAGTCGGCCTGGCCCATGATCTGCCAGCAGAAGGCGGCCACCTCGACGCGCTTGGCTGCCTCGCCGTCGGGCACCTCGGCGAGGAGGACCTGGTAGCGGTCGGCGAGGCTCGCGCGCAGCTCGGCTGCCGCGGCGGCGAGGGTCGGCGGGTGCACGACGAGCACCTTCGACACGTCGTCGCCGATCTTGTCGGCGAGGCCGTTGCGCAGGCCGTAGCCCACCGTCACGGTGTACGGGTCGAGGCCCGGGACCGGGATCTCGGTGATGTCGTCGGTGCTCATGTGCGAGAACTCCCGTCTTGTCGAGCGTCGCCTCTGCGGCGGCGCGCCTACTCCGCGAATTCGCCCGCGGTGTGGATCCAGTCGGCCAGCTCCTGCGCGATCTGGTCGCGGGGCCGGTTCGCGGTCTCGACCCGCCGGTCGGCCAGTCGCTCGTAAAGCGGGCGGCGCGCCGCGACGAGCGCCTTCCAGGACTCGATGTCAGGGGCGAGCGGCCGCTTGCCGTCGGCCTTGATGCGGTGCTCGACGGATTCGGCGTCGACATCGAGCAGGATGACGAGATGGGCCTCGAGGTCACGCTGTGTGGCGGCGTCGAGCACGGCGCCGCCGCCGAAGGAGATGATCGCGTCGTGGCGGAGCGCCTCGATCACCGCGGCGCGCTCGAGGGCGCGGAAGTGCGGCTCGCCGTGCTGGGCGAAGATCTCGGTGATCGGGCCGTGGTCGCGCACGATGATCGCGTCGGTGTCGACGAAGTCCTTGTCGAGCAGTTTCGCGAGCTTCTTGCCCACCTTCGACTTCCCGGCCGCGGGCGGGCCGATGAGGACGATCGCCACGCCTACGCCTCGGCGCCGGCGGACGCGCTGGCGACCGCGGTGCGCAGCGTCGCGGGGATCGCGGCGACGTAGGCATCGAGGTTGCGCTTCGTCTCAGCGAGCGAGTCGCCGCCGAACTTCTCGAGCACGGCGTCGGCCAGCACGAGCGCGACCATCGCCTCGGCCACGACGCCGGCAGCGGGAACAGCGGAAACGTCGGAGCGCTGGTGGTGCGCGGGCGCCGCCTCGCCGGTCGACACGTCGATGGAGCGCAGCGCGTGCGGGACCGTGGCGATGGGCTTCATGCCGGCGCGCACCCGCAGCACGGTGCCGGTGGACATGCCGCCCTCGGTGCCGCCCGCTTTGTCGCTCGTGCGCTCGATCAGCCCGTCGTCGACGACGAGCTCGTCGTGGGCCTGCGAGCCACGGCGGCGCGTGGTCTCGAAGCCGTCGCCGATCTCGACGCCCTTGATCGCCTGGATGCTCATGAGCGCCTGGGCGAGCCGGCCGTCGAGCTTGCGGTCCCACTGCACATGCGACCCGAGCCCGGCGGGGACGCCGTAGGCGAGCACCTCGACGATGCCGCCGAGCGTGTCGCCCTCCTTGTGGGCCGCATCGACCTCGGCGACCATGAGCGCGCTCGTCGCCGCGTCGAAGCAGCGCAGCGGATCGGCGTCGAGCGCCTCCACGTCGGAGGGCAGCGGCAGCCGGGAGCCCTCGGGCACGCGCACCGGCCCGATGGAGAGGGTGTGCGCGACGGTCGTGATGCCGAGCTCGCGCAGGAACGACTTCGCGATCGCGCCGAGGGCGACGCGGGCGGCGGTCTCGCGGGCGCTCGCACGCTCGAGCACCGGGCGGGCCTCGTCGAAGCCGTACTTCTGCATGCCGACCAGGTCGGCGTGACCCGGGCGGGGGCGGGTGAGCGGGGCACCGCGGCCGCCGCTCAAGACACTGGGGTCGACGGGCTCGGGGCTCATCACATCGACCCACTTCGGCCACTCGGTGTTGCCGATGCGCAGAGCGACCGGGCTGCCCATGCTGAAGCCGTGCCGCACACCGCCCGACAGGGTGAGCTCGTCCTGCTCGAACTTCATGCGCGCCCCGCGGCCGTAGCCGAGCTTGCGGCGCGCGAGATCCGCCTGGATATCGTCGACCCTGACCGGCACGCCGGCGGGAAGACCCTCGAGCATCGCGATCAGTTCGGGTCCGTGCGATTCCCCTGCGGTGAGCCAACGAAGCATGGCTCAAGCCTACTTGCGTACCGGGGTGCCGTCGGCCTCGAGGCCGACCGCCGCACGCATGGCGGCGAGCACGGATTCCTCGTCGGGCAGCGGCGCGAACGGGTCGCCGCCGACGAAGATGCGCACCTGCAGCAGCGCCTGGTGCACGAGCATGGCCAGGCCGCTGAGCACGACTCCCCCGGCATCCCCCCATGCCTGACCGAGCGTGCTCGGCCAGGGTTCGTACGCGACGTCGAGAAGCGGCACGCGCGCGCGGAGGTCGTCGGCGAACGTGAGGGGCACGTCGACGCCGCCTGGCAGCGTGCTCACGACGAGGCCCGTCGCGGCGTCGTCGCGTGCGGCGTCGAACGTGGCGATGTCGATGGTGAGGCCGACGGATGCCGCGAGCGGGACGAGCGCCGCGGCGCGCTCGGGGGCCCGCACGCTCACCAGCACGCTCTCGGCCCCGAGCTCGCTCGCGGCGACGATCGCCGATGCCGCTGTTGCGCCGCCGCCGAGGATGTGGGCGCGCCGCACGGTGTCGACGCCGCCGGCGCGGAGCGCGCGCACGATGCCGGGAACATCGGTGTTGAAGCCGGCGCGGTGCACGGTGTCGCCGCCCCATTCGAACAGGACCGTGTTCACGGCGCCCGTCAGCTCGCCGACCCGATCGATCTGGTCGAGGTGCGGCTGGATCGTCTGCTTGAGCGGCATCGTCAGCGAGAGTCCGCGCCACGCGGAATCCCGCGACTTCACGAACTCGGCGAGCGTGCTCTCGTCGACCTCGTGGCGCTCGTAGACCCACGGCAGGCCGAGCACGTCGTAGGCCGCCGCGTGCAGTGCGGGCGACTTCGAGTGGGCGATCGGCTTGCCGAGCACCGCGAGCCGACGCTCGGACATCAGCTCGGCGGTCACTTGCAGTACACCTTGTTGTCGGGCTCCTGGCACCACGCCTGCAGCTTCGCCACGTTGGCGTCCTGCTCGTCGGCGGTCTTCGAGAACGCCGTCTCGCCGGTCTGCAGGTTCACGACCGTGAAGAAGAGGTAGTCGCCCTGCGGGTTCGCCGCGGCCTTGAGCGCCGCATCGCCGGGGTTTCCGATGGGGCCGGGCGGCAGGCCCTTGTGCGCGTAGGTGTTGTAGCGGTTGGACGTGTCGGCGCGCTGGGCGGGGGTGGTCCACACGGTGTCGAACTTGCCGAGCCCGTAGTGCACCGTGGCATCAGATTCGAGCGCCATGTTCTGATTCAGCCGGTTCTGGAAGACGCCGGCGATCTTGGGCAGGTCGTCGGGGTTCGGCCCGGCCTCGAGCTGCACGACCGAGGCGAGGATCACCGTGTTCCACAGCTTGGTCGGATCGGTCGGCATGCCGTCGTCCTGGAACGCCTGCTTCATCCGGTCGACGAGCTTCTCGATCACCTGGTCGGCTGTGATGCCCGGGTCGAGCGTGTAGGTGGCCGGGAACAGGAAGCCCTCGAGCGACTTCGCCTGCGCGGGCAGGCCGAATCTGGCCGGATTCTTCGCCGCTGCCTGCAGCTGCGCGAGCGGGATGCCGGTCGCCGTCGCCGCGTTCTGCAGAATCGTCGCCTCGCGGTCGCCCTCGCGGACCAGCAGGGTGTGCTCGAGCCGCGACTTCGGGTCCTGCAGCAGCGCGAGCGCGCTCGCGGCGCTCATGCGCTTGCGCAGCTGGTAGACCCCCGGCTGGAAGACCGGGTCGGGCTTGGTCTGGAGGAGCAGCGAATAGAACGCCTGCGGGGTCTTCACGACGCCCGCGTCGGCGAGGCTCCTCGAGATCGACTCGCCCGTGTCGCCCTGCTTGATCGTGACCTTGGCCGTTCCGCTGCCGTCGCCCGTGTAGTCGGTCGGCGTCGTGTCGAAGCGCCCCATCACGGCCTTGACCTGAGGCTGGAAGGTGTTCCACGCGTAGAGCGCCCCGCCGCCGATCAACCCCAGGATGACGACGGTCGAGATGATCCACGTCAGCGCTCGGCGACCCCCGCCGCGCGTGCGCGGGGGCTTCGGCGGCCGGCCGCCTCGGCCGCCCCGGGAGCCGCCGCGCGGCTCGTCGGCCGCGTGCAGCCACGCGAAGTCGTGCTCGGGCTCGCCTGAGCCGGATGCCTCGGCCGGGTCGTCGAGCTCAGGCGCCTCCGGTCGCAGTGCCGCCGTCTGCGCGGTGACGGGGGCGGTCGCCCAGATCGACGCGGTCTCGGGCTGCTTCTGCTCCTGCTCGGGCTGCTGCTGCTCGGGCGGCGCCGGCTGTTCGGCCGCCGGCTGCGCGGCGGCGCGCGCCGCTTCTGCCCGAGCGGCCATCTCGCGCGCCTCGCGCCGCGTCATCGGCTGCCGGGTCTGCCCGCTCTCAGCACCCGGGTCGTGCTGATCAGAGGGCGTGGCTCGGAAAGTCACGTGGGGAGCGCTCCTTCGGGGTCAGGAACTCGGCGGCAGGACTTCGCTGCCCGCCGGCCGGCCACTTGACCGCTCGGCGTCGAGCGCGTGCTGCAGGATCACGGCAGCCGCTGACTGGTCTACCACGCTACGCGACTTCTTTGAATTCTTGCCCGACTGCCGCAGCGACACGGTGGCCGTGACGGTTGAGAGCCGCTCGTCGACGAGGCGCACGGGCACGCTGACGGCACCGGCGAGCGCTTCTGCGAAGCCGACCGCATCGTCGGTGCTCGCGGTGCGGCGCCCCGAGAGCGCGAGCGGCAGCCCGACCACGAGCTCGATCGCGTCGAGCTCGGCGGCGAGCTGCGCGATGCGGGCGACATCGGCGCCGGCATCCGATCTCGGCACGGTTTCGAAAGGCGAGGCGAGGAAGCCGGAGGGGTCGGATCGACTGACGCCGATCCGCACCGTCCCGACGTCGATTCCGAGGCGGATGCCCGTGCGCACGGCTCCCCTACGCGGCCAGCGCGTCGGCGATCGCCGAGAGCGCGGCCGGGATCGCCGCGGTGTCTGCGCCGCCGCCCTGTGCCAGGTCGTCCTTGCCGCCGCCACGGCCGCCGAGCACGCCTGCGGCGGTCGAGACGAGCGCGCCCGCCTTGACGCCGGATTCCCGTGCGGCCTGGTTGGTCGCGACGAGAACGATCGGGCGGTCGGACACGGTGGCGGTGAGCGCCACGACGGCCGGGTCGCTGCCGAGCCGCTCGCGCACGCTCATGGCGAGCTGGCGCAGCTCGTCGCCGCCGCGCAGCGAGCCGGCGTCCTGCGCGACGAGGCGGACCGAGCCGACGCGGCTCGCCGTCTCGACGAGGGCGGGCACGCGCTCGAGCAGCTGCTTCGCCTCGAACTGGGCGATCTTCTTCTCGGCGGCCTTGAGGTTCGCGACGAGCTCGGAGATGCGCTCAGGCAGCTTCTCGCGCGGCGTCTTGAGGCTCGACGTGAGCTCGGCGACGATCGCCCGCTCAGCGGCGAGATCGCGGAACGCCTCGATGCCGACGAGCGACTCGACGCGGCGGTTGGTCGAACCGACCGATGACTCGCCGATCAGGTTGATCATGCCGATCTCGGAGCTGCCGGAGACGTGGGTGCCGCCGCAGAGCTCGCGGCTCCACGGGCCGCCGATCTCGACCATGCGCACCTGGTCGCCGTACTTCTCGCCGAACAGCGCCATGGCGCCGAGCGCCTTGGCGTCGGCGAGCGGCAGAACGCGGGTCGTGACCTGCAGGTTCTCGCGGATCGCGTTGTTCGAGATCTCTTCGAGCTCGCTGCGGGTCTCGGCCGAGAGCGGCTTGTTCCATGAGAAGTCGAGCCGCAGATAGCCGGCCTTGTTGTACGAGCCCGACTGGTGTGCGTTCGGCCCGAGCAGCTGGCGCAGCGCCGCGTGCACGATGTGGGTGCCGGAGTGCGCCTGGTTCGCACCACGGCGGTATTCCTGGTCGACCACGCTGGTCGCCTTCGCGCCGACCCCGACCTCGCCGACGGAGACCCGCACGGTGTGGCTGACAAGGCCGGCGACGGGGCGCTGCACATCGAGCACCTCGAGCTCGTAGCCCGGGCCGACGATCGTGCCCTGGTCGGCGTCCTGGCCGCCGGACTCGGCGTACAGCGAGGTCTCCTTGAGGATCACCTCGGCCGTCTCGCCCTCGCGGGCCCGGTCGACCGAGACGCCGTCGACGATGATGCCGAGCACCTCGGACTCCGTCGTGAAGTCGGTGTAGCCGGTGAACACGGTCTCGCCCAGGGTGCGGAACTGGCTGTAGACGGTGAGGTCGGCGATCTGCCCCTTCTTCGCCTTGGCGTCGGCCTTGGCGCGCTGGCGCTGCTCCTGCATGAGCGTGTCGAACGCCGCGCGGTCGACCTTGAGTCCCGCCTCGTCGGCGATCTCGAGCGTCAGATCGATCGGGAAGCCCCACGTGTCGTGTAGCAGGAACGCCGTGTCGCCCGAGAGCTGCGTCTTGCCGGCGGCCTTCGTGTCGGCCACCGCGGTGTCGAGGATGGTGGTGCCGCCCGCGAGCGTGCGCAGGAAGGTCTCCTCCTCGGCATACGCCGCGTGCGAGATGCGCGCGAAGTCGGTCTCGACCTCGGGGTAGGCGCCCTTCATGGCGTCGCGGCTCGCGGTGAACAGCTCGGGGAAGACGGCCGTGTCGACGCCCATCAGCCGCATCGCGCGCACGGTCCGGCGCAGCAGGCGGCGCAGGATGTAGCCGCGGCCGTCGTTGGACGGCGTGACCCCGTCGCCGATGAGCATGAGGGACGAGCGGACGTGGTCGGAGACCACGCGCAGCCGCACGTCGTCCTCGTGGTTCGCGCCGTAGCGCTTGCCCGCGATCTCGGCCGCCCGGTCGAGCACCGGGCGCACCTGGTCGATCTCGTAGAAGTTGCCGACGCCCTGCTTGATGAACGCGATGCGCTCGAGACCCGCACCCGTGTCGATGTTCTTCTGCGGCAGCTCGCCGACCACCGTGAAGTCGTACTTCGACTTCACGTCCTTGATCAGGTACTGCATGAACACGAGGTTCCAGATCTCGACGTAGCGGTCGTCGTCGGTCGCGGGGCCGCCGTCGACGCCGTAGGCCGGGCCGCGGTCGAAGAAGATCTCGGAGCAGGGGCCGGCGGGGCCGGGCTGGCCGGTCGACCAGTAGTTGGTGTCCTTGCCGAGGCGCTGGATGCGCGCCGGGGATGCCCCGACCTTCAGCCACTCGTTGTAGGCCTCGTCGTCCTCTTCGTAGACCGTGAACCACAGGTCCTTCTCGTCGAAGCCGAGGCCGCCCGCGCTCTCGGGCGTCAGCAGCAGATCCCAGGCATACCGGATCGCCTCGGCCTTGAAGTAGTCGCCGAACGACCAGTTGCCGAGCATCTGGAAGAAGGTGCCGTGCCGGGGCGTCTTGCCGACCTCTTCGATGTCGAGGGTGCGGATGCACTTCTGCACATCGGCGACGCGCGGGTAGGGCGCGGGCACGACGCCCGTGAGGTACGGCACCCAGGGCACCATGCCGGCGATCGTGAACAGCAGCGACGGGTCGTCGCTGATGAGCGAGGCGGACGGGACGATCGTGTGGTCGCGCTGCGCGAAGAAGTCGAGGAAGCGGCGGTGGATCTCAGAAGTGAGCATCGAGAGGGGGTTCTACCTGGGTGCGTTCGTGAATGTGCGGGCGGGGCGGTGCGGAATCGGGTTCAGTCCTCGGGCGAGCGCAGCTCGGCCTCGCGGGCGTGGTACCCGTCGGCCACGGCGGCGCCGAACTCGCGCGCCTTCGCGTCGAGGTCGTGGAAGAAGCGCTGCCCCTGCTCGGTGCGGTTGAACTGGTGGGCCGCGACGAATCCGAGGACGACGCCGAATGCAAGCGCGAGGAAGGTCTTCATGGTTCTGCTCCGTAGTCCGCGTGAGTTAAAGCCGAAGAGCGGATGCCGTACGGCATCCGCTCTCCAGACTATCGGTGCTGAATACCAGCGCTCTTAGCGAGCTGCGTAGTACTCGACGACCAGCTGGGTCTCGCACTGCACGGGGACCTCGGCGCGCTTCGGCTCGCGCACGAGGCGGGCCTGCAGCTTGTCGATCTCGACCTCGAGGTAGCCCGGGACCTTGGGCAGGACGTCGAGGTGGCCGCCGGCCGCCGCGACCTGGAAGGGCTCAGTGCCCTCGGACTTGGGCTTGACGTGGATGAGCTGGCCCGGCTTCACCTTGAACGACGGGCGGTCGACGATCTTGCCGTCGACGAGGATGTGGCGGTGCACGACGAACTGGCGGGCCTGCGCGGTGGTGCGGGCGAAGCCGGCACGAAGCACGAGCGCGTCGAGGCGGGTCTCGAGGGCCTCGACCAGGTTGTCACCGGTCATGCCGGCGCGACGGTGCGCGTCGTTGAACGCGATGCGGAGCTGCTTCTCGCCGAGGCCGTACTGGGCGCGCAGGCGCTGCTTCTCGCGCAGACGGACGGCGTAGTCGCTGTCGGCCTTGCGCTTGGTGCGGCCGTGCTCGCCGGGGGCGTAGGGGCGCTTCTCGAGGTAGCGCGCAGCCTTCGGGGTGAGCGGGATGCCGAGGGCGCGGGAGAGGCGGGTCTTGCTACGTGACTGGGAGGACACGTGTTTCCTTTCGATTCTGTGATCTCCGCTGAGGAGCGCGTGCTTCGAAGCGCACGTGAACCGCCTCTGTGTGAAGCGGTCATCGTCTAATGGGATCTGTCGCCTGAGCGACGTGCTGCGGGGCCGAATGGCTCCGAGACAACCTGACTAGATTACCAGACGTGCCCGAACCATTGCGCCGCGTCGCCGTGCTGGTGCTGGAGGGCGCGAAGCCGCTCGACGTCGGGATTCCCGCGCAGGTCTTCACCACCCGCGCCAGCATGCCCTACGAGGTGCGCGTGTGCGGTTCGGCGCCCGGGCTGGTCGCCGGGGGCGACGGACTCTCCTACCACGTGGCGCACGGCCTCGAGGCGCTCGAGTGGGCCGACATCGTCTTCGTGCCCGGCTATCGCTTCCCCGATCGGGAGGAGCCGCCGGCCCCGGCGGTCGCCGCTCTGCGGGCGGCGCACGGCCGCGGCGCGACGCTCGCCGCCATCTCCACCGGCGCGTTCGCCCTCGCCGCCACGGGGCTGCTCGACGGCAAGCGCGCCACGACGCACTGGCACTACACGAAGGCGCTCGCGGCGAGGCATCCGCTCGTCACGGTCGACGAGAACGTGCTCTTCGTCGACGAAGGCGACGTGCTGACGTCGGCGGGCGCGGCATCCGGCATCGATCTGTGCCTGCACATTCTGCGGCGCGAGCAGGGCGTCGCCGTGTCGAACCACGCGGCGCGCCGGCTCGTCGCCGCGCCGTATCGCAGCGGCGGCCAGGCGCAGTACGTTCCGCGCAGCGTGCCCGAGCCGCTCGGCGAGCGGTTCGCGGCGACGCGGGAGTGGGCGCTCGCGCGGCTCGGGGACCCGCTGACGCTCGACGCGCTCGCCCGGCATGCGGCGGTCTCGCCACGCACGTTCTCGCGCCGCTTCGTCGAGGACACCGGCTACACGCCGATGCAGTGGGTCATGCGAGCGCGCATCGATGTCGCTCGAGAGCTGCTCGAGCGTTCCGAGCAGAGCATCGAGCAGATCGCCGCCGGGGTCGGGCTCGGCACGGCCGCGAACCTGCGGCTGCACTTCCAGCGCATCCTCGGCACGACGCCGAGCGAGTACCGGCGCACGTTCGCGCGCGGCGAGTGAGTTTGGCGCGATTCTTGCGCACCTTGGCGTCCGCGCCTATGCCGCGGCCGCGCGTGCCGTTCGAGGGTGGATTCCGTAACGGAAAGGAACCACCCCATGACCCGCATCGCCATCAACGGATTCGGACGCATCGGCCGCAACGTGCTGCGCGCCCTGCTCGAGCGCGACTCGTCCCTCGAGGTCGTCGCCGTCAACGACCTGACCGAGCCCGCGGCCCTCGCCCGCCTGCTCGCGTTCGACTCCACCGCCGGGCGCCTCGGCCGCCCCGTTTCCGTGGACGGGGACACCCTCGTGGTCGACGGTCACCGCATCCGGGTCACCGCTGAGCGTGAGCCGGCGCAGCTGCCGTGGGCGGAACTCGGCGTCGACATCGTGCTCGAGTCGACCGGGCGCTTCACCTCGGCCGCCGCTGCGCGTGCGCACCTCGAGGCCGGCGCCGCGCGCGTGCTCGTGAGCGCCCCCTCCGACGGCGCCGACGTCACGCTCGCCTATGGCGTGAACACCTCGGCATATGACCCCGCCGCGCACACGATCATCTCGAACGCGTCGTGCACGACGAACGCCCTGGCGCCTCTGGCCGCGGTGCTCGACGAACTCGCGGGTATCGAGCACGGCTTCATGACCACCGTGCACGCCTACACGCAGGAGCAGAATCTGCAGGACGGCCCGCACCGCGATGCCCGCCGGGCGCGTGCCGCCGGCGTCAACATCGTTCCGACGACGACCGGTGCGGCGAAGGCGATCGGCCTGGTGCTCCCCCAGCTCGACGGCAAGCTCTCGGGCGACTCGATCCGCGTTCCCGTTCCTGTCGGCTCGATCGTCGAGCTCAACACCACGGTCGCCCGCGAGGTCACCCGCGACGAGGTGCTCGCCGCCTACCGCGCGGCGGCCGATGGGCCGCTCGCCGGCGTCCTCGAGTATTCGGAGGACGCGCTGGTCTCGTCCGACATCGTCGGCGATCCGGCATCCTCGATCTTCGACTCGGCCCTTACCCGCGTCGACGGGCGCAACGTCAAGGTCGTCGCCTGGTACGACAACGAGTGGGGATTCTCGAACCGCGTCGTCGACACGCTCGAGCTGCTCGCCCGCGACTGAGCGGGTTCAGCGCCGTCTGATGATGCGCTTCAGCTTCTCCCACCGGGTGGCGATGTCGCGCTCGTTGCCGTGGTCGGTCGGCCGATAGTACTCGGCGTTCTTCAGCGAGTCGGGCAGGTACTGCTGCGTGACCACGCCGAGCTCGTCGTCGTGCGGGTACACGTAGCCCTTGCCGTGCCCGAGCTTCTTCGCGCCCGCGTAGTGCGCGTCGCGGAGATGCTTGGGCACGCGGCCGGCCCTGCCCGCCCGCACGTCGGCGAGCGCCGCGTCGAGCGCCATGTAGCTCGCGTTCGACTTCGGCGCGGTGGCCAGGTGCACGGTGGCCTGCGCGAGCGGGATGCGCCCCTCGGGCATCCCGATGTATTGCACGGCATCGGCGGCAGCGACGGCGACGCCGAGCGCCGTCGGGTCGGCCATGCCGATGTCTTCAGAGGCCGAGACGATGAGCCGGCGGGCGATGAACCGGGGGTCCTCGCCCGCCTCGATCATGCGGGCGAGATAGTGCAGCGCCGCGTCGGCGTCTGAGCCCCGGATCGACTTGATGAATGCGCTGATGACGTCGTAGTGCTCGTCGCCCTGCCGGTCATAGCGCAGCAGCGCCCGGTCGACCGCGCGCGAGACCTTCTCGGCCGTGATCGTCGTCTGCTGCTCGCTGTCGGCGGTGATGGATGCCGCCTCGAGCGCGGTCAGCGCCCGGCGGGCATCGCCCGACGAGAGCTGAATGATCGCGGTACGCGCCTCGGCCTCGAGCTCGAAGCGGCCCCCCAGCCCGCGGGGATCGGCGACCGCGCGATCGATGAGCGTCGCCAGATCGTCTTCCGTGAGGGTCTCGAGAGTCAGCAGCAGCGAGCGCGAGAGCAGCGGCGAGATGACGGAGAACGACGGATTCTCGGTCGTGGCGGCCACGAGGATGACCCACCCGTTCTCGACGCCCGGCAGCAGCGCGTCCTGCTGGGCTTTGGTGAAGCGGTGGATCTCGTCAAGGAAGAGGACCGTCGAGATGCCGTAGAGGTCGCGGTTCGACAGCGCCTCGTCCATCACCTGGCGCACGTCCTTCACGCCGGCGGTCACGGCAGAGAGCTCGACGAAGCGGCGGCCGGACGAGTGCGCGATGACCTGGGCGAGGGTCGTCTTCCCTGTGCCGGGCGGACCCCAGAGGATCACCGAGACAGAACCGCGCTCGCCCGTCTTGTCGTTCGCGAGCGCGACGAGCGGTGAGCCGGGCGTGAGCAGGTGTCGCTGGCCGGCAACCTCGTCGAGGCTCTTCGGCCGCATGCGCACAGCGAGCGGAACCGCGCCGCTGCGCAGCCCCACCCGTGCATCAGTCATAGAACAAGCTTACGAGACTGCCCCGACATCGGCCGGTTCATGCATGGGAGGCCAAGCGGCCGCCCGTCCCCCATCTTGGCCGTTTGCCCCGCGATCTCGGCGCCGAAGGCGGCGACGCGCCTCGGGGGCACGGCGCGAGCTCGGGGCCGGCATCCATCGCCCGCATTGATTTCGACCCTCATAAGGCCACCCGATAAAGTGCGCGGGTGGCCCCCTCGAAGAACGACCGCGAAGCCCGCATCGCCCGCGAGCGTCTGCGTGCCTATCAGGCCAGGCAGACCGTTCACGAGACAGGCAGGAAGCGGCGCCGTCGCGACAACCTGATCGCCGGAATCGCGATCGTCGTCGTGGCGGCGGCCGCGATCGCGGCACAGCTGGCGTACTTCGGCGTCGGCCCCGGCAAGCCGGAGGCGAAGCCCACGTCGACGGCGACGGCCTCGCCCACCCCGACGCCGACCGCGACGGGCATCGCCCCCGACGAGTCCGTCGCTGAGAACCGCGACTGGACGGGGACTCTCACGCTCAACAAGAGCATTCCGCTCGGGGTCACCATCGACGGCAAAGCGGCGCCGCAGGCTGCCGCGGCCGTCATCAGCCTTGCGAAGACGAACTTCTACACCGGAACCGTGTGCCA
Source organism: Gryllotalpicola kribbensis (assembly GCF_039538245.1). NCBI lineage: Bacteria > Bacillati > Actinomycetota > Actinomycetes > Micrococcales > Microbacteriaceae > Gryllotalpicola > Gryllotalpicola kribbensis. The sequence goes on along the minus strand of NZ_BAABBX010000016.1, from coordinate 285,832 downwards.
CCGCCTGACCACCGGCGCGACCTTCAAAGTGCTGCAGTGCGGCGGCGCGAAGACCGTCGCCGACGGGCCCACCGGCGGCCCCGGCTTCAGCTTCGGGCCGATCGAGAACGCCCCGGCGGTGACGACAGGGTCCAAGACCACGGACAACCCGTACGGCTCGGCGGAGTACAAGAAGGGCGTCATCGCGATGGCGCGCCAGGGCGACAACGCGAACAGCAACGGCAGCCAGTTCTTCCTCGTCTACGGCGATACGACCATCCCCAATGACTCGGCGGGCGGCTACACTGTGGTCGGCCAGGTCACGAGCGGGCTCGACAAGCTCATCTCGACGGTGACCGCCAAGGGCACCTCGGACGGCTCTCAGGACGGCGCCCCAAAGGTCGCCACCACCATCACCGGATTCACGCTCAAGTAGATCGTCACGCCCCGCGTGGGGTGCAATAGGCTGGCGAACGAGTGTCAGCATCGGCCTTCCCCTGGGCCGATCCATGAGCAAGGTGGAGCATCTTGTCCGATTCCGAACAGCAGCCCTGGGGCCGTGTGGCCGAGGACGGCACCGTCTACGTGCGCGAAGGCGATGGTGAGCGCGCCGTTGGCGAGTTCCCCGACGCAACGCCCGAAGAGGCGCTGGCCTATTACGAGCGCAAGTTCGCCGATCTCGCCGGTCAGGTGTCGATCCTCGAGCAGCGTGCGCGCCGCGGCGCACCTGCTGCCGACATCGCCAAGTCGGTCTCGACCCTCAAGGCGACCGTGGTCGGCGCGAGCGCCGTGGGCGACCTGGCCTCTCTGGCCGCACGACTCGACAAGCTGGGCGGCACCGTCTCCGAGCTCACCGAGCAGCAGAGCGCCGAGGCCAAGGCGGCGCTTGCCGACGCACTCGCTGTGCGCGAGCAGATCGTCGTCGAGGTCGAGGCCCTTGCCGCCGAGGACCCGGCCAAGACGCAGTGGAAGCGCACCAGCGCTCAGCTCGACGAGCTCTTCGCCCGGTGGCAGCAGCACCAGAAGGAGGGCCCGCGCCTTCCGAAGAACGAGGCCAACGAGCTCTGGAAGCGTTTCCGCGCTGCGCGATCGGTGATCGAGCGCAACCGCAAGGCGTTCTTCGCCGAGCTCGATGCCCAGCACCGCGATGCCCGCACCGCGAAGACGGCCCTGATCGAGCGCGCCGAGGCGCTGGTGCCGCGCGGCGTCGACGGCATTCCGCAGTACCGCGAGCTGCTCGACGAGTGGAAGCGCGCCGGTCGTGCCGGCAAGCGTGACGACGACGCGCTCTGGGCTCGCTTCAAGGCAGCCGGTGACGCGATCTACGCCGCCAAGGCGCAGGAGATCGCGGTCGAGAACGAGGAGTACTCGGCGAATCTCGATGCCAAGCTGGCGCTGCTCAGCGAGGCCGAGCCGCTGCTGAACGAGACCAACCGCGACGTCGCGAAGTCGAAGCTGACCGACATCCAGCGCCGGTGGGACGAGATCGGTCGCGTTCCCCGCGACCAGGTGCGCCCCATCGAAGACCGGCTGCGCCGCGTCGAGGCGGCTGTCCGCAAGCTCGACGAGGAGCACTGGCGCGCCAACAACCCCGAGAAGCAGGCACGCAGCGCCGGCCTGGCCGCTCAGCTCAACGAGGCGATCGAGCGGCTCGAAGCCGAGCTCGCCGAGGCTCAGGCGTCGGGTGACGCCAAGGCGATCGCCGACGCGCAAGAGGCCATCGACGCTCGCCGCGCCTGGCTCAACGCGCTGCGCTAGCCGCGACCGGCACGTTGTCCACAGGAAGGCCCGGGTTCGACCCGGGCCTTTCGCGTATCTGTGAGACTCGCAGCCATGCGCTTGTCCCCCGTGCTCACCCGACTCGATCTGCCCGTCGCCGAGCTGTCGGCGCTGCGGCTCGACGGTGACGCCTTCGCGCTCGACGAGGCGGTCATCGCGGTCGACGAGCCCGAGCTCGCGGTGAATCGCGCCGCCGCACTCGCGGGCGTGTTCACGCCGCGCATGGTCGCCGAGCTCGACACCGCGCTCTGGGTTTACGGATGCCTCGACCGGCCGCCCGCCGTCCACACCGGTGCCGTCCGCCGCGACGCCCGGCGGCGCCTGCTGTCAACACTGCGGGTGACCCTGCGAGAGACCGCGGTGACCGACGACGAGATCACTGAGCTCGCGGGCATCCGCGTCACGTCCCGCCCGCGCACTGCCGTCGATGTCGCCCTGCTCGACGACGTCTCGCCCGAGCGCGAAGACGCGGTGCGGGAACTGCTGCGCGCTCCCGTCATCGCTGCGGAGGCGTTGACGATCGCACTCCAGCTCGGCCACACCCCGGGCAAGCTGCGGGCCGTGGACCGCCTCAGACAGTGGTGCGTCAGCCGGCGCTGACGCGGTAGACGTCGTACACGGCGTCGATGCGCCGCACGGCGTTGAGCACGCGATCGAGGTGCGTGGTGTCGCCCATCTCGAACACGTAGCGCGAGAGCGCGAGCCGGTTCTGCGAGGTCGACACCGTGGCGGACAGGATGTTGACGTGGTGCTCCGAGAGCACCCGCGTGATGTCCGACAGGAGCCCGGAGCGATCGAGCGCCTCGACCTGGATCTGCACCAGGAAGATGCCCTTGTTCTCTTCGGCCCACTCGACCTCGATCATGCGCTCGGGCTGATCCATCAGGCTCTTCACGTTCTGACAGCTCGCCTGGTGCACCGAGACGCCTGCACCTCGGGTGATGAAGCCGACGATCTCATCGCCGGGAACCGGCGTGCAGCACTTGGCGAGCTTGACCAGGATGTCGGGCGCGCCGCGCACCAGTACGCCCGAGTCGCTCGAGCTGCGCGGCCGACGCCCTCGAACCGCCTGCGTGACCTCGGTCGACGGGCTCTCGGTCTCGCTCTCGCCCTGCAGTCCGGCGACGAGCTTCTCGAGCACCGACTGCGTCGACACGTGCCCCTCGCCGACCGCCGCGAACAGCGCCTCGACCCCGTCGAGGTGCAGCGTGTTCGCCACCTCGGTGAGCGACTCGGGGCTCATCAGGCGCGTCAGCGGCATGTTCTGCTTCCGCATGGCACGCGCGATCGCGTCCTTGCCCTGCTCGATCGCCTCGTCGCGGCGCTCCTTGGTGAACCACTGGCGGATCTTGCTGCGTGCGCGCGGGCTCTTGACGAAGTTGAGCCAGTCCTGGCTGGGGCCCGCGTCGGGGTTCTTCGAGGTGAACACCTCGACCACGTCGCCCGTCGACAGGCCCGAGTCGAGCGGCACCAGTCGGCCGTTGACCTTCGCGCCCATCGTGCGGTGCCCGACCTCGGTGTGCACGGCGTAGGCGAAGTCGACCGGGGTCGCCCCCTGCGGCAGCCCGATGACCTTGCCCTTCGGCGTGAAGACGTAGACCTCTTTCGCACCGATCTCGTACCGCAGCGAGTCGAGGAACTCGCTCGGGTCCTCGGTCTCGGCCTGCCAGTCGGTGATGTGCGCGAGCCAGGTGAGGTCGGCGTCGACGTTCGTCTTGTCGTCCTTGCCGGCGACCCGCTCCTTGTACTTGAAGTGCGCGGCGACGCCGTACTCCGCGCGCTGATGCATCTCCTCCGTGCGGATCTGGATCTCGACAGCGCGGCCGCCCGGCCCGATGACGGTGGTGTGCAGCGACTGGTACAGGTTGTACTTGGGTGTCGCGATGTAGTCCTTGAAGCGCCCCGGCATCGGCGTCCACCTGGCGTGGATCTGCCCGAGCACGGCATAGCAGTCGCGCACCGTGTTCACGAGCACACGGATGCCGACGAGGTCGTAGATCTCGTCGAACTCGCGCCCGCGCACGACCATCTTCTGGTAGATCGAGTAGTACTGCTTCGGCCTGCCGACGACCTTCCCGCGGATGCGGGCGGAGCGCAGATCGTCGTCGATCGCCGCGATCACCTGCTGCACGACGCGCTCGCGCTCGGGCGAGCGCTGCTTCACGAGGTTCTCGATCTCGACGTAGAGCTTCGGCTGCAGCACGGCGAAGCTCAAGTCTTCGAGTTCGGACTTGATCGTCTGGATGCCGAGGCGGTGCGCGAGCGGCGCGTAGATCTCGAGGGTCTCCTTCGCCTTCCGCTCGGCGTTCGCGGTCGGCATGAAGCCCCACGTGCGCGCGTTGTGCAGGCGGTCGGCGAGTTTGATGACGAGCACGCGGATGTCTTTGGACATCGCGATGATCATCTTCCGCACCGTCTCGGCCTGCGCGCTGTCGCCGTACTTCACCTTGTCGAGCTTGGTGACCCCGTCGACGAGCATCGCGATCTCGGTGCCGAAGTCGGCCGTGAGCTGGTCGAGGCCGTAGTCGGTGTCCTCGACGGTGTCGTGCAGCAGCGCGGCGGCGATCGTCTTCGAGCCGATGCCGAGGTCCGCGAGGATCTGCGCGACGGCGAGGGGATGCGTGATGTACGGCTCGCCGCTGCGCCGGGTCTGCCCCGCGTGCGCCTTCTCGGCCGTGGCATACGCCCGCTCGATCAGTGCGATGTCGGCCCTCGGGTGGTGCTGGCGGACCGTGCGCAGCAGGGTGTCGAGCGCGCCGTTCTGAACCGACCGGGAGAACAGCCGGGGAACCAGGCGGCGCAGTGAGGCGGTCTGATTGTTGCTCGTCGTCGTATCGACCATCAGCACCGCCTCCTTACGACCATTATCGCGTGACGGCCACGTTCTCTGCCTCGACCGGCGCCTTCGACCGCGCGGCCAGCACCCGTCGGGTGTGCTTCGTGATCGCGGGTTCGCCGTCACGCAGCCACGAATACAGCGGCGCTGCGACGAACACGGTCGAGTACGTGCCGATCAGAATGCCGACGAAGAGGGCGAGCGAGATGTCCTCGAGGGTCGTCGCGTTCAGGATGAACCCGCCGATGAACAGGATGCCGGCGACCGGCAGCGCGGCGATGACCGCGGTGTTGATCGACCGCACGAGGGTCTGGTTCACCGCGAGGTTCACCGACTCTCCGAAGGTGCGGGTGAGCTTCTCGGCTCCCTCTGTGGTGTTCTCGCGCACCTTGTCGAAGACGACGACCGTGTCATACAGCGAGTAGCCGAGGATCGTCAGGAATCCGATCACCGTCGCCGGCGTGATCTCGAAGCCGCTCAGCGCATAGACGCCGGCGGTGAAGATCAGGTCATGGAACAGGGTGATGATCGCCGACAGCGACATCTTCCAGGTGCGGAAGTACAGCGCCATGCCGATGAAGGCGAGCGCGAGGAAGACGCCGAGGCCCTCGAGCGCCTTCCGCGAGACGTCCTGGCCCCACGCCGGGCCGATGAACGACGAGGTAATCTCATCGGCGCTCACGCCGTAGGCGTCGGCGAGGTTGTTGGTCACCTGCTTGGTCTGGCCGGTCGTGAGCTGATCGGTCGTGACGCGGATGCCGGTGCGGTTGACCACCGACACCTGCACGACGGCGCCCGGCTCGACCTCGTGCACGGCCTGCGTGGCGACGGTCTGGTCGGTCGTGTGCGCGTCGGCGATCTGGAACTGCGAGCCGCCGCGGAAGTCGATGCCCCAGTTGAACCCCCGCACGACCGGAATCAGGATGCACAGGATCATCAGCACGGCGGAGATGCCGAGCCACAGCTTGCGCCGCTGAACGAACTGGATCGAGCGCGCGCCCGTGAAGAGGTCGTTGCCGAACCGCTGGAATGGCGAGGGCATCAGTCGTCCTTTCCGTTACGACGGGTGCCGGCGGCCGCGAGCTCGGCGGCCTTCCGCTCGGCGATAGTCTGGCGTTTGGCGGCCTCGCGACTGCTCGAGGCCAGCTTGGCGGCCCCGACGGTCGTGGCGGGTCGGAACTGGCCTGCACCACGGTAGACGGCGCCGAGCGCGGTCGGGTCCAGGCCGGAGAGCTTGTGGCCGGAGGCGAAGAACTCGGTGCGGGCGAACAGCTGCATCACCGGGTGCGTGAACATCACGACGATGATGACGTCGAGGATCGTGGTGAGGCCAAGCGTGAAGGCGAAGCCCTGCACGTCGCCGACGGCGAAGATGTACAGCACGACAGCCGAGAGCATGTTCGTGCTCTTCGCCGCGTAGACCGTGCGACGGGCACGCTTCCAGCCGGCCTCGACGGCCGACTCGAGCCCGCGGCCCTCGCGCAGCTCGTCGCGTATTCGCTCGAAGTAGACGATGAACGAGTCGGCGGTGAAGCCGATCGCGACGATCAGACCGGCGACTCCCGCGAGCGAGAGGCGGTATCCCATCTGCCACGACAGCAGAGCGATCGTGAGGTAGCTCAGGGCCGCCGCGATGACGAGCGACATGATCGTCACGAAGCCGAGCGTGCGGTACTGCACGAGCGTGTAGATGAACACGAGCAACAGGCCGATCGCGCCCGCGATCATGCCTGAGAGCAGCTGGGTTGAGCCGAGCGTCGCCGAGATCGTGTTGGAGCTCTGCACCTTGAAGCTCACCGGCAGTGCGCCGAACTTGAGCTGGTTGGCGAGCGTCTGTGCGCTCTCCTGGGTGAAGTTGCCCGTGATCTGCGACGTGTTGCCGGTGATCACGCCCTGCATCTGCGGCGCCTCGAGCACACGCCCGTCGAGCACGAAGGCGAACTGCGAGCGCGGGTCGCTCGTTCCGGCGCTCTGCGCGGCGGCGTAGTAGCCGTTCAGGCGCTGGCTCACCTTGTCGAAGGCCTTTGCACCGCGCGAGTTGAACGTCAGGTTGACGCCCCACTGGCCCGTGTTCACGCCCTGCTGGCTCGAGATCGTGCCGGCCGTGGCGTTCGTGATGTCGCTGCCCTCGACCTCGACCGGGCCGAGCAGGTACTTCGTCTGCCCGGCGTCGTCGCACGTCACGAGGGGCTCGTCCGCCGGCGCGACGTTCGTCGTGGCGGTCTTGAGGCTGGCGCAGTCGAACGCGTTGTACTTGGCCTGCAGGTACGGAGTGACCCAGCTCTCGTCAGAGGCATCGGTCGGCTTGGCCGTCGGGGTGTTCGCGAGGGTCGGTGCGGGCGTGGGGTACGGGGTCGACTTCCCGTCCTGGCCGGTGAACGACGTCGTCGCGGGGCTCTGCGCGAGCAGCACGGGCCGCAGCTCCATCTTCGACGAGGCCTCGATGCGCTGCTTCGTCGCGTCGTCGAGGCGGCCCGGGACGTCGACGACGATGTTGGTGTTGCCCTGGGTCGAGACCGTCGCCTCTGAGACGCCGGAGGCGTTCACGCGCTGGCGGATGATCGAGACCGCCTGGTCGAGCTCGTCGCTCGTGATCTGATGGCCGCCCTCGAGCGCCGGGGTCAGGATGACCTCGGTTCCGCCCTGCAGGTCGAGGCCGAGCTTGGGCGCGACGGTCGCGCTCCCCCACAGCACGCCGCTCGTGAGGGCGGCGGCGAGGGCGACGATCAGGACGCCCAGCCAGATCAGGGAGCGGGAGGCGTGCCGAACAGGTGACGTCTTGGCCACAGGCGGTACTCAGCTTTCTTCCGCGGGCGGTGGGGAGCGCCCGGCGGCTACGGGGTCGGGCGGGTCTTACTCGTCGCGCTTCGTGGGCTGAACGCGCTCACCGAACTCAGGCTCCTGCTGGTCGGCGGCCTTCGCAGCCTCGGCCTGGGCCGCGGCGTTGGCGGCGTCGATCGCGCTCGCGCTCGTCTCAGCCCCGGCGTCGGTCGGCGCGGTGTCGGCGGATGCCTCGACGGGCGTCTCGATGCGCGAGATCGCCTGGCGGTGGATGGTGAGGAAGTTGCCGGGGCTCGTCTCGAGCACGACCTTGTTGTTCTCGAGGTCGACCGACTCGATGGTGCCGAAGATGCCGGAATTCGTCATGACCTCGACGCCCTTGACGAGCTGCGACGACTTCTCGGCCTCGGCCTGCTGGCGCTTGCGGTTGCCGCGCCACGACCAGAAGAAGAAGAACGCGATGATGACGACCATCACGATGAGCAGAGTGGGATTACTCATGAAGGGGGAAGTCCTTTCGACGCGAGGGAACACTCACCGCGCGCGTGTTTGCCGGCCCGAGCAGGCCTTCGTTGGATTATAGGTCATCGGTGAAAAGGGTCTGCTGGGCGCCGCCTGTCGGACGGCTGGGTTCCAGCCCGAAGTGCCGCCAGGCCTGCGCCGTCGCCACGCGCCCGCGCGGCGTGCGCGACACGAGCCCGATGCGCACGAGGAACGGCTCGACCACCGACTCGATCGTCTCGGCCTCTTCGCCCACCGAGACCGCGAGCGTCGAGAGCCCCACCGGGCCGCCGTCGAAGCGGGTGAGGATCGTCTGCATGACAGCGCGGTCGAGCCGGTCGAGGCCGAGCTCGTCGACGTCGTAGAGCTCGAGCGCGGCGCGCACCGCGGGAAGATCGGCACGGCCGGTGTGCACCAGGGCGTAGTCGCGCACGCGCCGCAGCAGGCGGTTCGCGATGCGCGGGGTGCCGCGGCTGCGCCCGGCGATCTCGGCGAGGGCTTCGCGGTCGATGTCGAGGTCGAGCATGCCGGCGGCGCGGTCGAGCACCTTCTCGAGCTCGTCGTCGGAGTAGAACTCGAGGTGCGCGGTGAACCCGAAGCGGTCGCGCAGCGGGTTCGGCAGCAGGCCGGAGCGCGTGGTCGCGCCCACGAGCGTGAATGGCGCGAGGTCGAGCGGGATGCTGGTCGCCCCGGCGCCCTTGCCGACCATGATGTCGATGCGGAAGTCCTCCATCGCGAGGTACAGCATCTCTTCGGCCGAGCGCGCCATGCGGTGGATCTCGTCGATGAAGAGCACCTCGCCCGGCACGAGCGAGGACAGCACGGCGGCGAGATCGCCCGCGTGCTGGATGGCGGGCCCGCTCGACATGCGCAGCGGCCGGTCACTCTCGGCGGCGACGATCATGGCCAGCGTGGTCTTGCCGAGCCCGGGCGGCCCCGCGAGCAGGATGTGGTCGGCCGTGCGCTCCTGGATACGGGCGGCCGTGAGCAGCAGCTGCAGCTGCCCGCGCACCTTCGACTGGCCGACGAACTCACCGAGGGACTTGGGGCGCAGTGCGCCCTCGAACGCCAGCTCGGCCTCGTTCTGCGCCTGGGGCGTCGTGAGGTCGTCGCTCATCGGCCGGCTCCCGCCGTCTGATGCTGCGGCGCCGGGCCGAGCAGCGCGAGTGCGCGGCGCAGCAGCGCGGGAACGGACGCCGCGGAGGCGTCGGCGGCGGCCTCGCCCAGCTCGGCAAGGACCTCGGCCACGGCATCCCCTGCGACCTTCTCGGGCCAGCCGAGACCCACGAGCGCGACGCGCACGTCGTCGGCGACGGAGTTCTTCTGCTTCGCCGCGGCTGCCGTCGCCGCGGGAGCGACGACGTAAAGCTTGCCGGTGAGCTGCACCACGATGAGCTTCGCCGTCTTCGGGCCGATGCCGCTGACCTTGCGGAAGGCGGCATCGTCGTCGTTCTGAACGGCCGCGGCGATCTGGTCGGGCGTCATCACAGACAGCACCCCGAGTGCGGATTTCGGGCCGACGCCGTTGACCCCGAGCAGCAGCTGGAAGACCTCGAGCTGCTCGGCGTCCTGGAAGCCGAACAGCGACAGCGCGTCCTCGCGCACGATGAGCGCCGTGTGCACGAGCGCCTCCTCCCCCACGCGCAGGCTGAGCGCGTGCTCGGGCGTGACGCTCACGAGATAGCCGACGCCGGCCACCTCGATCACGAGCTCGGCGCCTGAGGCGCGCAGGACGGTGCCGCGCAGGGAGCTGATCATGCAGTCAGGCTATGCGCGCGTGCCGACATGCGGCGGCAGCGACACTCGAACAAAGGTTCAATGCTGCTCAGAACTGCTTCCGGGTCGCCTTCTCGGCGTTGAGCCATGCCTGCTGCGCAGGGGTGAGGCGAGCGGATGCCCCGCGCTGCGCCGCCGCTGCAGGAATCCCCCGCGCCGTCCGCCAGGACGCGGCGATCGCGAGCGCGAGCGCATCGGCGGCATCGGCCGGCTTCGGCACGGCCTCGAGCCGCAGGATGCGCCGCACCATCTCGCCCACCTGGGGCTTGTCGGCGCCGCCGTAGCCCGTGATGGCGTTCTTGACCTCGCTCGGGGTGAACAGCTCGAGCGGAAGGCCTCGGCTCGCCGCCTCGTGGATCACCAGGCCGGAGACCTGGGCGACGCCCATGACCGTGTTCAGCTGGTTGTTCGCGAAGACGCGCTCAAGAGCGAGGGCGTCGGGCCGCGTCTCGTCGATCACCTCGCGCAGGCCGGCGAGGATGCGCACGAGCCGCTGCCCGTGCTCCATGTCGGCGGGCGTACGCACGACGCCGACCCGCACCAGCTGCGGTGCGCGGTCGGCGTCGATGACTCCGTAGCCGCAGCGCGTCAGGCCGGGGTCCACCCCGAGCACGCGCAGGGCCATGGGCGCCTAGTCCTCGTCTTCCTCGAGCTCGGCCTGGACCTCGGGCGACAGGTCGAGGTTGGTGTAGACGTTCTGCACGTCGTCGCTGTCCTCGAGGGCGTCGATGAGGCGGAAGACCTTGCGTGCGGTCTCGGCATCGGCGTTGACCTTGACGGATGCCACGAACTCGACGTCGGCCGAGTCGTAGTCGATGCCCGCCTCCTGCAGGGCGGTGCGGGTCGCGACGAGCTCGCTCGCCTCGGTCAGCACCTCGAAGCTCTCGCCCTGCGGGGTGACCTCTTCCGCACCGGCCTCGAGCACCGCGGCCAGCACGTCGTCTTCTGTGGTGCCCTCTGCGGGAACCACGATGACGCCCTTGCGGCTGAAGTTGTAGGCCACCGACCCCGGGTCGGCGAGCGTGCCCCCGTTACGCGACATGGCGGTGCGCACCTCGGCCGCCGCGCGGTTCTTGTTGTCGGTCAGACACTCGACGAGCAGCGCGACGCCGCCCGAGGCATAGCCCTCGTACATGATGGTGGTGTAGTCGATGGTCTCGCCGGTGAGACCTGCGCCGCGCTTGATGGCGCGGTCGATGTTGTCGTTCGGGACAGAGGTCTTCTTCGCCTTCTGGACCGCATCGGCAAGGGTCGGGTTGCCGGTGAGGTCGGCACCGCCGATCTTCGCCGCGACCTCGATGTTCTTGATCAGCTTCGCGAACGACTTCGCACGCTTGGCGTCGATGACGGCCTTCTTGTGCTTGGTCGTCGCCCACTTGGAATGCCCGGACATACGTCTCCTGGTTGAAATAGCGTTCGCTCGATTCTACCGGGGCCGCACTGCGCTGGTCCGTGCGCCGGTGCCCGCGCGGCGCACCTAGGCTTTGAGGTATGCCGGTCAAGCTCGCAACCCGCCTCGGGCGGCTGGGCGTGCGAGTCGAGGAGGGCCCGAAGAAGGTCGCCGTGCTCTGGCACAGCTTCTTCGTCGATTCGCACAGCTGGGATCGGGTGCTGCCGGTCCTCACGCGCCTGCGCACGGTCGTGCTGATCGACGGCCCCTCGTTCGGTGCGAGCGAGCCTCTGCACCGCCCCTCGACCATCGCCGAATGCGCCCTCGCAACCTTCGACGTGCTCGATGCGCTCGGCATCGACCGAGTCGACTGGGTGGGCAACGGCTGGGGCGGCCAGGTCGGCATTGCCGCCGCGGTCGAGCGGCCGCGCCGCATCCGCTCGCTCGTCTCGATCGGCGCCCCGACGGGTGTGCTCGGTGGAACGGAGCGACGCGATCTTGCGGCAGCCCTGCCGTTCATCCGCCTATTCGGGTTCCCCGGCCCCGTGCAGACGCGCTTGTTGCGCTCGATCCTCACCGAGCGCACGATCGCCGTCGATTCAGAGGCCGTGCGGATCGTGAAGAGCGGATTCCTGAACGCGGAGCGCCGCGGATTCGTGCAGGCGGCGCGCTCGTTCGTCCTCGACCGCCCGTCACTCGACGACGCAGCGCTCGCGGTCGAGGCGCCCACGGTCTTCGTCGCGGGGGATGCCCGCGCGGGTTGGGGGCCCGCCGAAGCCGAGGCCGTGACCGACCGCATGATGAACGCCCGCACGCGCACTCTGCACGGCGTCCGCAACATCGCGCCGCTCGAAGATGCCGACGCGGTCGCCGGCATCGTCCGTGAGCATTGGGCCGCGAACGCCCGTCGCTGAGCGACGCGCGCCCGTGCCCTCACAGAAGCTTCTTCAGCGTCCTCAGGTTCCGGGTCGTGGTCGTCGGTTTGAAGCGCGGCTTCGCCGCGAGCTTCGCGAGCTTCGTGTTCGTGCTCCCCACCGCGATGTTCAGCTGCCAATAGAGCACGCCGTCACCCGGGGCGATGACCTCTTCTGCCGGGTCCAGGGCGGGCGCGGCATCCAGTAGCTCGCTCAGATGAGCGGGGTCGGAGGCGAACAGAACGTACGGATGCCAGCCGTCGCGCTCCGCATCGAACGGGAACGCCGCGACGATGGCGGCGAGCTTCTCGCGCGTCACGAGCACGATCCATGCGTCATAGCCGAAGCGCTCGCGCAGCGCGCTCTCGATGCGTGACCTGAGCCGCGACGCATCCGCCTCATCGCTCTCGAAAAGGACATTGCCGCTGGCCAGAACGGTGCGCACGCCGGTGAGCCCGAGCGAGCGGAACAGCTCGCCGAGCTCGGCCGACCTGATCGTGATGCCGCCCACGTTCACGCCGCGCAGCAGGGCGACATAGGCGGTCATGAGCCCAAACTAGGCGGCGCGCACCTTCGAGAGGAAGTACTCGTGGAAGCGGTAGTCGCCGGTGACCTCGGGGTGGAACGACGTGCCGAGCAGGCTGCCCTGCTCGACGGCGACGACACGGCCATCGTCGAGCGCGCCGATCGCCGCCGCCTTCTCCCCCAGGGATTCGACCACGGGCGCGCGAATGAACACCGCATGCACTGCGGGCTCGCCGAGCACCGGCATCGGGATGTCGGTCTCGAACGAGTCGAGCTGCGAGCCGAACGCGTTGCGGCGCACCGTGACGTCGAGGCCGCCGAGCGTCTGCTGCCCCTCGATCGCGTCGAGCACGCGGTCGGCCAGCATGATCAGCCCAGCGCAGGTGCCGTAGACGGGCAGGCCGCCGGCGATCGCCTCGAGCAGCGGCTCGCGCAGCCCGAAGGCGCGCGAGAGCTTGTCCATCACGGTCGACTCGCCGCCTGGGATCACGAGACCTGAGACGGATGCCAGCTCGTCCGGTCGCCGGACCGGGACGGCCTCGGCACCGAGTTCGCGCAGCACCCCGAGGTGCTCGCGGAAATCACCCTGCAGGGCGAGGACGCCGACGCGAGGGGCCGTGCTCACCAGCCGCGCTCGGCCAGACGGTGCGGCGCGGCGAGGTCGGCGACGTTGATGCCGACCATGGCCTCGCCGAGCCCGCGGCTGACCTCGGCGATCGTCTGCGGGTCGTCGTACATCGTGGTCGCCTTGACGATCGCGGCGGCGCGCTTGGCGGGGTCGCCCGACTTGAAGATTCCGGAGCCTACGAACACGCCGTCGGCGCCGAGCTGCATCATCATCGCGGCGTCGGCCGGGGTGGCCACGCCGCCCGCGGTGAACAGCACGACGGGAAGCTTGCCGGTCTCGGCGACCTCGGCGACCAGCTCATAGGGGGCCTGCAGCTCTTTCGCGGCGACGTAGAGCTCGTCCTTCGTCATCGACGTGAGCGCGTTGATCTCGGAGGTGATCTTGCGGATGTGCTTCGTCGCCTCTGAGACGTCGCCCGTGCCGGCCTCGCCCTTGGACCGGATCATCGCGGCGCCCTCGTTGATGCGGCGCAGCGCCTCGCCGAGGTTGGTGGCGCCGCACACGAACGGCACCGTGAAGTTCCACTTGTCGATGTGGTTCACGTAGTCGGCGGGCGACAGCACCTCGGACTCGTCGATGTAGTCGACGCCGAGCGCCTGCAGCACCTGTGCCTCGACGAAGTGGCCGATGCGCGCCTTCGCCATGACCGGGATGGAGACCGAGGAGATGATCTCGTCGATCAGGTCGGGGTCGCTCATGCGAGCGACGCCGCCCTGGGCGCGGATGTCGGCGGGAACCCGCTCGAGGGCCATGACAGCGACTGCCCCGGCGTCCTCAGCGATACGTGCCTGCTCGGCGGTGACGACGTCCATGATGACGCCGCCCTTCAGCATTTCGGCGAGCCCGCGCTTGACGCGGCTCGAGCCGACTTCTCCGTTGGTCATAGTGCCCTCATTCTACTGAGCACGTGAGGCATGCTCGCGCCGGCGGAATGGGAGGATCGGAGCATGAAGGTGCTCTCGATCCAGTCGGCTGTCGCCTACGGGCATGTCGGCAACTCTGCCGCGGTGTTCCCCCTCCAGCGCATCGGCGTCGAGGTTCTGCCCGTGTACACCGTGAACTTCTCGAACCACACGGGTTACGGCGCCTGGCGCGGCCCGATGATCGCCCCCGACGACGTGCGAGCCGTCATCACGGGCATCGAAGAGCGGGGTGTGCTCGGGGACATCGACGTGGTCCTCTCCGGCTATCAGGGCGGCGAGGGCATCGCCGAGGTGATCATCGAGACCGTCGCCCGCGTGAAGGCCGCGAACCCTGCGGCCGTCTATGCCTGCGACCCGGTGATGGGCAATGCGCGGTCGGGATGCTTCGTCGCGCCGGCCATTCCCGTGCTGTTGCGCGACCGGGTCGTGCCGGTGGCCGACATCATCACGCCGAACCAGTTCGAGCTCGGCTACCTCACCGGAACCGAGCCGAGCGACCTGCCCTCGACGCTCGAGTCGGTCGACCGGGCGCGCGAGCTCGGCCCGCGGACGGTGCTCGTCACGAGCGTCGAACGGCCGGACCGCGAGCAGGGCACCCTCGAGATGCTCGTGGCAGACGACGAGGGGGCGTGGATCGTTACGACGCCGCAGCTGCCGCTGAAGGCGAACGGCTCGGGCGACGTGACCGCGGCGCTCTTCACCGCCCACTACCGCGAGACCGGCTCCGCCGCCGAGGCCCTCGCGCGTACCGCCTCCAGCGTGTTCGGCCTGCTCGAGCAGACCCTCGCGTCCGGGCAGCGCGAGCTGCAGCTCGTCGAGGCGCAGGAGCATTACGCGCACCCGCGGATGGAGTTCGAGCCGCGCCGCGTCCGCTGACGCGACCAGCCCGGGTGCTAGCTCGGCCAGGCGCGGGCGATCGTCGCCCGCACCTCGCCGAGCAGCTGTGGCAGCGCTTTCGTCTTCGCGATGATCGGCAGGAAGTTCGCGTCGGATGCCCAGCGCGGCACGATGTGCTGGTGCAGGTGGCTGGCGATCCCGGCGCCGGCGATGGCTCCCTGATTCATCCCCAGGTTGAAGCCGTCATTGCGCGAGACGTCGCGGATGACCCGCATCGCCGTCTGCGTGATGGCCCCGATCTCGGCCACCTCCTCCGACGTGGCCTCGTCATAGAGCGAGATATGCCGATACGGGCATACGAGCAGGTGCCCGCTGTTGTAAGGGAAGAGATTGAGCAGCGCGAAAGCGGTCTCGCCGCGATGCACGATGAGCGACTCCTCGTCGCTCAGCGTCGGGGCCGCGCAGAACGGGCAGTCGTCGCCGTGCGGCTGCTGTTGCCCGGACTGGATGTAGACCATCCGGTGCGGCGTCCACAGCCGCTGGAACTCGTCGGGTACGCCGACGAGGTGCGACGGGTCGTCGATGTGAAGGGATGCCTGATCGCCCGGCTCCTCATGGTCGCCGTAGTCCTCCAGCGAAAGCCGAGCCATCTCACTCACCCCAGGCGGTGTCGACCAGCTCGTGCGACGCGATCGATGCGGTGATCTTCGCGATCGCCTCGTCGACGGGCACCCCGTTGAGCTGGCTGCCGTCGCGGAAGCGGAAGCTGACCGTGCCCTTGGAGCGGTCCTCTTCGCCGGCGATGAGCTGGAACGGCACCTTGGCCTTCGCCGCATTGCGGATCTTCTTCTGCATGCGGTCGTCGGTGTGGTCGACCTCGATACGAACCCCCGCCCGCTTGAGCCGGGCTGCGACCTCATCGAGGTACGGCACGTACTCGTCGGCGACCGGAATGCCGATGGCCTGCACCGGCGAGAGCCACACCGGGAACGCGCCCGCGTAGTGCTCGAGCAGGATCGCGAAGAAGCGCTCGATCGACCCGAGCAGCGCGCGGTGGATCATCACGGGCTGCTTCTTGGAGCCGTCGCTCGCCGTGTACTCGAGCTCGAAGCGCGCAGGCTGGTTGAAGTCGAGCTGCACCGTGGACAGCTGCCAGGTGCGGCCGATGGCGTCGCGCGCCTGCACCGAGATCTTCGGGCCGTAGAACGCGGCGCCGCCCGGGTCGGGCACGAGGTCGAGGCCGGACTCGATGGCGACCTCGCGCAGCGTCTCGGTCGCGATCTCCCACTGCTCGTCGGTGCCGACTGACTTCTCGGGGTCGCGGGTCGACAGCTCGAGGTAGAAGTCGTTCAAGCCATAGCCGCGCAGCGTCTCGAACACGAAGTCGAGCTGGCTTTTGATCTCGTCCTTGACCTGCTCGTCGGTGACATAGATGTGCGCGTCGTCCTGGGTGAGCCCGCGCACCCGGGTGAGGCCCGAGAGCGTGCCGCTCTTCTCATAGCGGTAGACGGTGCCGAACTCGGCGAGCCGCAGCGGCAGCTCGCGGTACGAGCGGCCGCGCGCCCGGAAGATCAGGTTGTGGAACGGGCAGTTCATCGGCTTCAGGTAGTAGTCCTGCCCCTGACGGGTGACGTTGCCTTCGGTATCCGTCTCTTCATCGAGGTGCATCGCCGGGAACATGCCGTCCTTGTACCACTGCAGGTGACCGCTGGTCTCGAACAGCGAGCCCTTGGTGATGTGCGGCGAATTGACGAGCTCGTAGTCGTGGCCGAGCAGCTGCTGGCGCAGGTATCCCTCGATCTCGGCGCGCACGATGCCGCCCTTCGGGTGGAACACCGCAAGGCCCGAGCCGATCTCGTCGGGGAAGGAGAACAGGTCGAGCTCGGCGCCGAGCTTCCGGTGGTCGCGCTTGGCGGCCTCCTCCATGCGCGTCTGGTAGGCGCGCAGTTCGTCCTTTGTGGGCCACGCGGTGCCATAGATGCGCTGCAGCTGCGGGTTCTTCTCGCTGCCGCGCCAGTACGCGGCGGCGACACGGGTGAGCGCGAAGCCGTTGCTGATGAGCTTGGTGTCGGGCAGGTGGGGGCCGCGGCACAGGTCCTTCCACACCGTCTCGCCCGTCTTGGCATCGACGTTGTCGTAGATCGTCAGCTCACCGGCGCCGACCTCGACGGATTCGTTGTCGCCGCCGCCGGCGGCGCCGCCCTTCAGCCCGATGAGCTCGAGCTTGAACGGCTCGTGGGCGAGCTCGGCGCGCGCCTCCTCGTCGGTGACGACGCGGCGCACGAAGCGCTGGCCCTGGTTGACGATGCGCTGCATCGCCTTCTCGAGCTGCTTGAGGGTCTCGGGCGTGAACGGCTCGGTGACGCCGAAGTCGTAGTAGAAGCCGTCGGTGATTGGCGGCCCGATGCCGAGCTTCGCGTCGGGGTTGACCTGCTGCACGGCCTGCGCGAGGACGTGCGCGGTCGAGTGGCGCAGGATGTTGAGCCCGTCGGGCGAATCGATCGTGACCGGCTCGACCACGTCGGTGGCGGTCGTCGTCGTGGCCTTGTCCTTCAGCTCGCCGTTGACGCGCAGGGCGACAACGTTCCGATCAGGGAAGAGCTCGAAGCCGTCGGCCACGTGAACCACTCCTATATAGACGTGTGAACGGGAATGCCTCAACTCTAGTGGCGGCCGCACCGCCGCCCCGGTGGCACCCATACGGGGAATCCGTCACCAGCTGTTAACACGGCGCTCTTCCGCCTCAGGCCGTCGAAGCCCTAGCGTCGTGATCTTGGGCTGCGCCTTGCGCACCCAGCTGTCACGCACATCCACCGATTACGGAGGTGGGCATCGATGCCCTCTGTCTTCTCGCGACGCGTCGCCGTCGCCGCAGCCGCGGTCTCCGCGGCGTGCCTGCTGAGCGCGGGCCTCTCGGCCCCGGCGTTCGCGAATCCGGCCGGCACGGGCCTCGTCATCAGCGAGGCCTACGTCAACGGCGGCTCATCGGGGGCGAGCTACCTGAACAAGTTCGTCGAGCTCTACAACCCCACCGGCGCCGCCATCTCGCTCGACGGCGACACCCTGCAGTACCGCGCGCCGACGAGCACGGTGACGCCGAGCGGCTCGCAGGTGTTCGCGCTGAGCGGCTCGGTCGCCTCGCACGCTCACTTCCTGATCCAGCTTCCGAGCAACAATGCGAGCTCTAACCCGGGCGCCGCCCTGCCGACCCCCGACCTGACGACGGGCGGCAGCGTGAACCCCGGGGCAGGCGGTGGAACGCTGTACCTGGCCGCGAGCGCGGCCGGGGTAGCGCCCACCGACGCGAGCGTCATCGACAAGATCGGCTGGGGCACCAGCAACTCGCCAGAGGGCACGGCGGCGAGCGGCAACTCGCTCACGCTCAGCTATCAGCGCGTGGCGGGCGGCGCCGACACCGACGACAACGCGGCCGACTTCACCACCGCGGTGCCCACGCCCGAGAACTCGGGCTCGACGGGCGGCGGCACTCCCCCGGGCGGCGGGACGGACCCGGGCGACGGCGACGGCGACGCGCAGACGCTCACGATCGCCCAGATCCAGGGCACGACCGATACCTCGCCCTATGTCGGCCAGAGCGTCGCGACCGAAGGCGTGGTGACCGCCGTGTATGCGACCGGCGGGTTCAACGGATTCTTCCTCGAGACCGCGGGCATCGGAGCGGGCGCCGACGCGACCCCCGGCGAATCCGACGCGGTCTTCGTGTTCGGATCGACCTCGGCGAAGCAGGTCCACATCGGCGACAGCGTCTCGGTCACGGGGACGGTGCAGGAGTACCAGGGCGAGACCGAGATCAGCTCCCCCACGGTCACCGAGCTCGAGGCCGCGCTCGCACCGGTGACGGCTGAGGCGCTGCCGTGGTCGCAACTCACGACCGACGCGCAGAAGGAGGCGCACGAGGGCGAGCTCATAGCCCCGCAGGGCGCCTTCACGGTGAGCGACAACTACGACGCGAACTACTACGGCTCGTTCACGCTGGCGGCGGGCACGACTCCGTTGCGCCAGCCGACGGATGCCGGAACCGCCGGCTCCGCACAGGCGCAGGCGGTCGCCGCAGACAACGCGGCCCGCACCATCACGCTCGACGACGGGTCGAGCACGAACTACAGCGGTGGGGCGGCGGCGAACACCCCGCTGCCGTGGCTCACCCCGACCAACCCGGTGAGCGACGGCGCTGCCGTGACGTTCCACCAACCGGTCGTGCTCGACTACCGCTTCTCGCTGTGGAACTTCCAGCCGACCACGCCGGTCACCGACGACGGGGCATCCGTCGCCACCTTCAGCGACGTGCGCGCCGCGAACGAGCGGCCGAGCGCTGTCGGCGGCGACGTGCGTCTGGCGAGCTTCAATGTCGAGAACTACTTCCCCATGACGGGCGAGAAGTTCGTCAGCTCGGGGCTCGGCACGTGCACGTACTACAACGACCGGGCGGGCAACCACATCGGCGTGAACAGGTGCACGGCGGCCGATGGCGGCGCCGGGCCACGTGGTGCGGCGGACGACGCGAGCTTCCAGCGGCAGCAGTCGAAGATCGTCACCGGCATCAACCGGCTCGGCGCCAGCATCGTCTCGCTCGAGGAGATCGAGAACTCGGCCAAGTTCGGCGAGCCGCGAGACACCGCGCTCGCCGGCCTGGTCGACGCGCTCAATGCAGCTGCCGGCGCGGATGTCTGGGCATATGTGCCCTCGCCCCCTGCCGACAAGCTGCCGCCCATCGAGCAGGAGGACGTCATCCACTCGGGCTTCATCTACAAACCGGCTGACGTCACGCCCGTCGGTGCCGCGACGGTGCTGCTCGGCGACTCCGACCCCGGCGAGCCCTTCTCGATCGCGCGCGAGCCTCTCGCGCAGGGCTTCAAGAAGGCGAACGCGGCCGACAGCGATGCGTTCCTCGTGGTCGCGAACCACTGGAAGTCGAAGGGCGCCGATGCAACCGGCCTGTACCCGGGCGACACCGAAGACACCTCCTCGCCTGCGGTCGACCAGGGCGCCTTCAACGAGACGCGAGTGCACGAGGCGCAGGACACTGTGGCCTTCGCCGACCAGGTAGCGAAGCAGCTCGGCACCGACCGCATCTTCCTGCTCGGCGACCTCAACTCCTACACGCACGAGGACCCGCTCGAGGCGCTGTACGCCGCCGGCTACACGGACCTGGGCAGCACCTTCGATCCGAGCGAGCAGACCTACTCGTACGACGGGCTCGAGGGCTCGCTCGACCACGTGCTCGCGAACGCCGCGGCGCTGAAGATGGTGACGGGGGCGGATGTCTGGCAGATCAACGCGCAAGAGTCGGTCGCCTACGCCTACAGCCGCTACAACTACAACGCGACGCTGCTCTTCAACGGTACGGACCCGTTCGCGGCGTCCGATCACGACCCCGTGGTCGTCGGACTCACGCTGCCGGCACCTGCTGCGTGGAGCGCCAAGACCGTGTACAACACGGGTGACCTCGTGAGCTACAACGGCTCGATCTGGCGCGCGCAGTGGTGGACGCAGAACCAGAAGCCGGGCGATGTCAACGGCCCGTGGGAGCAACTCGCGACGGCCGCCGACGGCGGCGTGCTGTGGACTCCGAGCCGTGTGTTCGACACGGGTGACGTGGTCGAGTACCAGGGCAAGAAGTATGTCGCCAAGTGGTGGACCCGGAACCAGAAGCCGGGCGACAAGAACGGCCCCTGGCAGCTGCAGAAGTAGCCGGCTGCAGGTGGGCCCCGGCGAGCTCCGGGGCTCACCTCGCGGGCGTGAGGCGTGACCGCAACGCAAGACCAGACGCAGAAAACCCCCGGAAATCCGGGGGTTTTCGTCTGTGCGCGATACTGGGATCGAACCAGTGACCTCTTCCGTGTCAGGGAAGCGCGCTACCGCTGCGCCAATCGCGCCCTTCCGATCACTTTAGCGGGCTAAAGAGAAAGGCGGGAAGTGAGTGTGGAGGTGGCGACGGGATTCGAACCCGTGTATACGGCTTTGCAGGCCGCTGCCTCGCCTCTCGGCCACGCCACCAGGCCCGCATGATCAGTCGAAAACTGCCTCACACTCGAGCGGATGACGAGACTCGAACTCGCGACCCTCACCTTGGCAAGGTGATGCGCTACCAACTGCGCTACATCCGCATTTTGTCGTTCCGGCCCGGTTCCTTTCGGCCCCGTCCCGGCGACTTCTCAACCATAACCCACGTTTTGTGCTCAGTTCAAATCGAGCCGGGGGCGTGTCCCGATTCGTGAAAAGCGCCGGCGTTCGGATAGCATCGACTCGCACAACAGCGGGCGATTGGCGCAGTTGGTAGCGCGCTTCCTTCACACGGAAGAGGTCGTCAGTTCGAGTCTGGCATCGCCCACAACGAAGAAAAAGCCCCGGTCGGCCGGGGCTTTTCTGGTTGTTGAATCGAACCGACTTCGTGACGGTGCGCCGGAACGGGCACGGTGTGCCGGAACTGGATGTACCGGACCTGCACGCCAGCTTCAAAGCGCGACACCACGACTCGATGCGCTCGTCGCGGAAGACTGCGGGAGCGGCGTGGTCCGGCGCTATCGGGTGCCACTAACGCGAAAGGGGCCGCGAAACGCGGGGCTTCACCCCTCAGCCGAAGAGCTCTCGAAGGCCGACCGCTGCTCCCTGAGGAATCGATGTGAGGGTAAATCCGGAGTCACGTGCAGCTGCTCGGTGAAGCTCTCCGTAGAACGGGAATATCGGCCCAGCGCTCGGCGCATCAGGCGACCAGTGCTCAAGTGCCGGGTCGATAACGACGATCTCGCACGCGGGCGAGGTGTTCACCCACCGGCGGATCACTTCGTTCACGTGATCGTCTCGGAACGAATATCCGATGACAATCAGTCGGGTGCGCTGCGCGAGCAGTCGTTGGAACTCTTGATACATGGCGAGGAATGGGCCGTCGTGCCTCAGCTTGCTCCCAGTGCCGAAGATCATCACTCGCTCGTTTCCCGGCACATCACCGTCGCCGCTGGTTGGGCGGTAGATGATTCTCTTCTGCGCGAGTCGGCTCTCGGCGTGGTCCTCGTAGAACCAGTTCAGCGACCCGTGCAGCTTGAGGAGTCTCACGTTGAGGCTCGAGTTCCACGACCACTCGTACCCGCCGCGCCACTGTTGGACGCCAGTCTCGAACGCCAGCCCGAGCTGCTCGCTGGCCGTTTCGATCGTCAGGTCATAGTTGAGTGTGACGACACCTACCCGGTTGCTCGACGTAAGCAGCCGGGTGAGATAACCGAGCCGCTTCCCGTCAACTGCGAGGCTCTTATCGAGCGCCGCAAGCATGACTCGTTGCAGATCCCGGAAGACGGGCTGCGAGCCGCTCGTCCCGACCAGGTCCTCGACAGCTTGGGTAAGCGCGCCGAGCATGTTCTCGTCATTGAGCGGATCTGCTCCGCTTTCGAGCGAGCTACGGAGGTTGACCGCGACGCCTGGCGAGATTTGGCCGCGGCGGCCGACCGCTTCAACTCCTGGATGCCATCGATCAACAAATGGCGCAACCTCGAGGTTTTCACGGTCCCCGAGGAAGCGGATGGCCGCAAACAGGCGCTCGACGTCGACTCCCTCAAAGGCGTTCCGCCCGTGCTGCGAATCGAATCCAACCATCGCACCGATCGCCATGTTTAGGGCTGGCGAGAACCTCGCATCCCAGGAGAATCCGCGATCTTCTTGAACGTGATTAGCAATCTCGCGCGTCAAGCCTACTGACGTCTTCAAGCCGGCGTCATGAGACGCCCCAGCGCCGAGGAGGAACAGCGTCTTCGGATTGTCATTGGCGCTCACGTGCTCATCTTGCCGTAGCGGTGGTGGCGGCGCTCGTGAGTGTCGGTGTCCGCCTGTAGATTCACCTCGACCCGAAGGAGCGCACTGTGTGGATTCCCCGCGACGAGCACGACATTCAGCTCGCCATCGACGAAGGCAACCTTGCGGAATCCCACTACCTGGACGCCAAAGCGTCGTCCGGTGACACTCCTGGTGCCCGCGCAGAGACGGCGCGAGACCTCGCGTCCTTCGCGATCGATGGCGGCGTTCTCCTGATCGGTGTGGCTGAGGACAAGCAGAGCCGGACCTTTTCAACATCGCCTGTTCCGCTGAAGGATCTCATCGAGAAGATCGAGCAGATCGCTGCGAACCGCATCGACCCGCCGCTCGACGTTCGCGCACGCGAGATCCCGGCTGAATCGGACCCGGACCACGGCTACGCTGCCGTTGAGATCCCGCCGTCACCACAGGCGCCGCACATGGTGGACGGCGTCTACTACGGGCGGGGTGAGAGAACCCGGCGGCGACTCTCCGACGCCGAAGTAGTTCGGCACCACCAAGCACGCAAGCGAGAAGAAGATCGACTGCTCGCGCTTCTCCACGAAGAGATCGAACGAGATCCGGTTCCCGCCGCCTCGCGTCAGAACGGGCATCTCTACTTGGTTGCCGAGCCGCTGAGCGCCTCACGCAACGTCGCACAGTCGCTCGTGCGAGCCCCGCAGCAGCGGCTCAACAACATCCTTCATCAGAGCAACTACCTGCCGTACCCGACGGTTCGTGACTTCGCTCCCGGCGCACCGAGCATGCGCGGCGCGATGATCCGCAGCCGGGGCGCGGCGTTCACGAGCACGCAAAACGGCACACGATCGATCACGGACGCATGGGAGGAGCGCGGCTTGTCTGACGTCGAGTTCCACGAAGACGGGAGCATCCACGCAGTCGTCGGCCGCGCAACCGACCAGTGGGATCGCATGAGTGTGAGCTCCCAGATAGAACCGCAGATGGTGATCTTCGATGGCCTCTGCATCGCATTCGCGCACCGAATCATCTACTGGGTGACCAAGCTCTCCGAAGAAGTCGGCTACCGCGGCTCGTGGGGGCTCGCGCTCGGCGTGAATGGTCTTGTCGGCAAATCCAGCTACCTCTTCCAGCAAGAGCTCTGGCAGCAAAGCGGCCCCGTCTACGACCGGGATGAATACGAAGAGGTCACCGTCGCCAGCCTCGACGACCTCGTGAACGAGCCGCAGGCCGTCGCGTATCGCCTGGTCGGCGGTCTGCTGCGAGGGCTGGGCACCGACAATCGATGGGCACCGGAGTTCACGAAAACCGAAGAGCCCGCGCAGTAGCTACTCGCCCCGCATCCCTCGCGACCCGTCGCCGAGCAGCTTCTTCTGCCTGCCGGTCTCAACTCGGCGCCGCTCTTCACGTGGAGCGAGCGCGCGGGTTGCAGAGAGGTTCCCGACTTCCCTGCAGGGCTGCTCGTACTTGCGGTGCCGGCCCGCGTAAGCGTCCATCAACCGCTTCTTGGTCGGCGCATCGCGTTCAGCTCGCACAGCCCGCCACACGTCGGATTCGATGTCGAGCGCTGCGGTCCATGCGCGGTCGAGCAGCCGCGACGCGCTGCACACCTCGGGAGAGTGCTGTCGCCGGTCGCGATGAAGTATGACGGACACGCTTCGCGAGTGGAGCGGATTGAATCGTCCTAGGTTTAGCTGCGCTTCCTTTGGGAGGATGAATCGTGCCCCGTTAGTTCCCGCCGGAGTTCCGGCAGCGTGCGCTCAGGATGCTGGAGAAGGCGCTTCCTGATGCCGCCCGCGAACGTCGGCGCCGGCCCGCAGCGTTGGTTGGGCCAGGGCATCTTTCGCGAAGATGACGTGACGATCGCTAAGCCTCGCTGATTCCGGCTGAGTAAACCGCGGAACTGCTTGCTACCAAACAAACCAGACCGCCCGTAATAGCGCGGAAGTTTGGGCGACACGGCCGGTACAAAACTATCGCCTTGGTTCTTCACACGAAGAGGTCATCAGTTCGAGTCTGCATCGCCCACAACGAAGAAGATCCCCTGATGGCCCAGGGGATCTTTTCGTATCTCGCCCCAGACGCACTGAGGCCGCCTCCTCGATGATTCGGGTTCGAGGGGCGGCCACAGTTGATTCGGGTTGGGGTTGGGGGCGACGGATTGACCGTCTGAATTCATGGTGGACCCCACCGCCACCGAATCGGCGCGGCATCTGCTCAAGGCAGTCTCAGGGTTTCGTTTGAACGGCCCTAGAGTGCCGCGACCACGAGGGTGGTGAGACAGGCGAGCCCGGCGACGAGGAAGACGATGCCGCCCGCCAGCATCCACGCAGGCGACTGCGAGCCGAAGGCGATGCGCATGCCGTTCTGCCGCTTGAGCTCGTGCGCGAGCTCCGAGAGCCAGTTGCGGCGGATGATCAGGAAGAGCCCCCAGCTGACCGCGAGGGCTCCCCACACGAGCGCGAAGACACGGGCGACGGTCACCGCTCGAGCCTAGGCGACCTGCCCTGTGGCTCAGGCGAACGGGTCGGCGAGCAGCAGCTCTGCGTTGCGATCTGTGCGGCGGCCCTGGTGCTGCGGTGCCCGGTGGGGATCGTTGAAGGAAAGCTCGCGATACAGCGACGCGAGCGCCTCTTGCGAGCCGTCGCCGTAAGCGGATACATAGGGCGCGTCCGACTCGATCAGGGTCGTGAAGATCGAGAGGATGCCGGGGCCGCTGCGCGCCAGCTCGATGATGCGCGCCTGCTGCGGGAAGTCGATATGGCTCGCCGTAGTGATCTCCCAGAACGAATGGGCTGCGTCGGTGCCGCGGCGCGGGGTGATGCGGTTGGCGTGCACGTGGCCGTTGACCCACGCGACGACCTGGGGATGCCGGTGCAACAACTCCTCGACCTCTGCACCGGTGCGTCGGCGCTCGCCGGGCGCGGCGGGGTCCGGCAGCCGGTTGTCCATCGAGGTGCTCGTGTGGTGGCTGAACACGACGATGTAATCGTCGGGGTGCGTCGCGAGGGCCTCCTCGAGCCAGCGGAACTGCCCGTCGGCGATCGACCCGTGCGAGAGCCCGGCGGGGTTGGTCGAATCGAGCACGACGGCGAGGACGCCCGCGGCGAGCCGTGCGGTGTAGTAGCTGCGGCCTGCCGCGAGATCCTCGCTCGTGAAGCCGTGCCCGACGGGTCCCGGCCCGGCGTTCCCGGGGTCGAGGTGCGCGGCGACATAGTCGGCCTTTGTGAACGGCCGTCTGCGCTCGTCGGCGGTCACCGTCCACCGCCGATCCAGGCGGGGCAGCTCCCCCAACGCGCGCACCGCGCTTCGGGCCGCCGGCGAGTTCCCCGCGTTCGACCACAGCGTGCGGACGGCGCGGTTGGCGGCATCCGTCGCGAAGCGGGTGAACTTCACATCGCCGACGTAGACGTCGTTCCATGCCGCGTGCAGGTTCGACAGCGAGCCGCAGACCGAGTCGTCGTGGTTGCCGACGACGGCGTACCAAGGGGTGCTCAGACCGGCGCTCCTGTGCGGCGCGGCCACCCGCCCGAAGAACCCGGGCAGCTCGGGGAATCCGGCGCCCTTGTACACGTCGCGCACGGGGAGCTCGGGGTTGTACCACTCGCTCTTCCCTGAGCTCTGCACGCTCTCCCACGCCGTGCGTGCTCCCGAGTTGGCGACGATCTCACCCCCGTTGAGCACGGCGAGGTACCAGTCGAGTTCGAGCAGCTCGCCGTTGTCGGTGTTGTCACCCGTCGAGACCACCGCGTCCAGTCGCCGGCCGGTGAACGGCGCGGCCGAGATGGAGTTGATGCGCGCGATCAGTCGGGCGGCGCCATGCGTGCCGAGTGCCTCCTGAGGGCGGAAGGCGGACCCGTTGGTCGCGGCGAACATCTCGAATCGGGCGGGCGACTGCGCGTCGACGATGTGCAGATCGGTGAGCTGGACCAACGCGGCGAGGGGCGTGAGCGAGGCTGTGGCGGATGCCCGCACGGCGAGCTCCTCGCGCAGCACGGGGCCATACCCCGGTCCGGACGTGAGGCGGCGATAGCCGGCACTCCCCTGCGGTGCCGCGGCGGTCTCGAGCGTGGTGCCCGCTGTGACCAGAGGTGAGTGAGCAGCGGGCCTCGCCTGCGCCCGGGTGCGTGGCGAGAGGCTGAGTGCGAGAACGCCGGGGGTGAGCGCGAGTACGCCTGCGCCGCCGATCAGGGCTGTCCGCCGAGACACCTTCTGCACGCGGCCAGGATCGCGAGCGCGGGTTGAGGCGAGGTGGCGTCCGTGTTCGTGCCGCGTGAACAATGCACGACAAGGGGGCCGTCGGCGAACCGGCGGCCCCCTTGACAGGTGCGCTGTGTGTGGTGCGGCCTAGACCGCGGGGTCGAGCACGTAGCTCTCTTCGCCGTGGACCACGGTGTCGACCCCGGCGACCTCGTCTTCGTTGGTGATGCGGAAGCCGATGGTCTTCTGGATCGCGGTGCCGAGCAGCCATGCGATCCCGAAGGACCAGATGGTCACCACTGCGGCGCCGACGAACTGTGCGCCGAGCTGCTTGAACGAACCGGTCGAGATGAGGCCGATGCCCTGGCCGAAGAAGCCGATGTACAGGGTTCCGATCCAGCCGCCGATGAAGTGGACGCCCACCACGTCGAGCGAGTCGTCGAAGCCGAGGCGCCACTTGAGGTCGACGGCGTAGGCGCAGATGAAGCCCGTGATCAGGCCGAGCACCATGCCCCAACCGGGCGAGAGGATGTTGCAGGCCGGGGTGATGGCGACCAGGCCGGAGACCGCACCGGACGCCGCGCCGATCGACGTCGGCTTGCCGTCCTTGATCTTCTCGGCGATGAGCCAGCCGAGGGTCGCAGCGGCCGGGGCCGCGAGGGTGTTGACCCAGGCGATCGCGGCGACGCCGTCCATCGCACCCTCAGAGCCGGCGTTGAAGCCGAACCAGCCGAACCAGAGCAGCGAGGCGCCGAGCAGGGTCAGCGGCACGTTGTGCGGCTTGCTCATGCCCTTCTTGAAGCCGATGCGCTTGCCGAGCACCAGCGCAAGGGCGAGCGCTGCCGCACCTGCGTTGATGTGCACCGCGGTACCGCCCGCGAAGTCGTTGACCTTGAGGATCGAGGGGGCCCAGCCGTCACCGAGGTTGAACACCCAGTAGGCGACGGGGAAGTACACGACGGTGACCCAGATACCTGCGAAGATCATCCACGAGCCGAACTTCGCGCGGTCGGCGATGGCGCCGGAGATCAGCGCGACGGTGATGATCGCGAAGGTCGCCTGGAAGCCTGCGAAGGCGAGGCCGTTCATATTGGGGTCCATCGCCCCGTCCTTGCCGATGCCGAGCAGGTCGGTGAAGGCGAACAGGTTGTTACCGGAGGCGAAGGGGTTGCCGAGCCAGTGATCGATCAGCGGCGAGCCGAACGAGAGGCCGTAGCCGTAGAGGACCCACAGCACCCCGACGAGGGCGATGGCGCCGAAGCTCATCATCATCATCGAGATGACGCTCTTTGCGCGGACCATGCCGCCATAGAAGAAGGCGACACCGGGGGTCATGATGAGCACTAGGGCGGCGGCCACGATGAGCCACAGCGAGTTGACATCGACCGGCATCGCCGGTTGATCAGCAGCGAGAACCAACATGGGGATGTGGTCGCCTCTCTCTTCGGGTTGCTAGGACTGGGCCAGTTTCGCGAGAGGAGGTTTCACGCCATATCGATCTGTGTTTCGGCCAGGTTACGGTGAAAACCGCTCTGTAAACATCGTGTTTCCGGCCGCCGCAAGGCCTATGGCAATCCCGTAGGCGTCAGCCCCTGTTCGAGGGGGCCGCCGCGGTGAGGGCGATCATGCGCGACACCGAGCGCAGATACTTTTTCCGGAAGCCGCCGCCCAGCATCGCCTCGTCGAACACCTCCGAGAGCGGAACGCCCGCGGCGACGATCGGGATCTCGGCGTCATACGCGCGGTCGATGAACGCGACGAGACGCAGCGCCTGCATCTGGTCGTGCAGTTGCACCACGTCGTCCAACGCGATCAGATCGATCCCGTCGACCATTTTGAGGTAGCGCGAAGGGTGCACCGTCGCGAGGTGGTCGACGAAAGCGGTGAAGTCGTCGCGCGTGGCGACGCCGCCGGCCGCGCGGGTCGACTCGACGGCGGCGGTCAGGCCCGCGGCATCGGTCACCACGGCAGCACCGGTCGTCGCCCGGCGTCGGAAGTCGAGCCCGTCGATGCGCAGAGTCCGGAAGTTGCCGGACATGGCGTGGATCTCGCGCAGGAAGTCGCTCGCTGCGAAGCGCCCCTCTCCGAGCGCGTTCGGCGGGGTGTTGCTCGTTGCTGCGAAGCGCGTTCCGCCGCCGACCAGGTCGCCGATGAGGCGCGTCATCATCATCGTGTCGCCCGGGTCGTCGAGCTCGAACTCGTCGATGCAGATGAGCGCCGTGCCCTTGAGAAGCTCGACGGTCTTCGCGTAGCCGAGCGCACCGACGAGCGCCGTGTACTCGATGAAGGTGCCGAACAGCTTGCGACCGGATGCCGCATGCCACAGCGCCGCCAGCAGGTGGGTCTTGCCGACGCCGAAGCCCCCGTCGAGGTACACCCCCAGCTTCTGGGCCTCGTCGCCGGAAGCCTGCCTCTTGCGGCGCCCGAAGCCGAGGAATCCCCCGCCCTTCGCCGCGCCCGCGGCCGACGAGAACGCGCGCAGCGCATCGACCGCCTCCTGCTGCGACGGGTAATCCGCGTCCGGGCGGTAGTTGTCGAAACTCGCCGTCGCGAACTGCGCAGGCGGAGTCAGGCTCTCGAGCAGCTGCTCCCCCGTGATCGTCGGCGAGAGCTGGGTGAGGCTGGTCAGCGGGGAGGTGCCGAGGGCATCGGTCGTCATTCGTTCTCAGTCAGATGTCGAAGTCTTACCCGCCGCCGGTGCGTCATCGCACACACGCGCCTAGCGTTGGGAACGTCAGCGTCCAGCCTAACCAAGGAGCGCACCATGACCGTTTCGGCCGACCCTTCCGAGAAGTTCGCCGCCTACGCACACCCCGAGCGTCTCGTTTCCACGCAGTGGCTGGCGGACCACCTGGGGGAACCGGGCCTGGTGGTCGTCGAATCCGATGAGGACGTGCTGCTCTACGAGACCGGGCACATCCCCGGCAGTGTGAAGATCGACTGGCACACCGACCTCAACGACCCGGTCGTTCGCGACTACATCGACGGCGAGCGGTTCGCGCAGGTCGTCGGCTCGAAAGGCATCGGCCGGGACACGACCGTTGTGATCTACGGCGACAAGAACAACTGGTGGGCGGCGTACGCGCTGTGGGTGTTCACGCTGTTCGGCCACGAGGACGTCCGGCTGCTCGACGGCGGTCGCGACAAGTGGATCGCCGAGGGGCGCGAATTGACGACGGATGCCTCCGCTCCGTCACCCGTCGACTACCCGGTCGTCGCGCGCGACGACAGCGGCGTGCGTGCCTTCAAAGAGGACGTGCTCGCGCACCTCGATGCTCGCCGGCCGCTGATCGACGTGCGCAGCTTCGAGGAGTACACGGGCGAGCGCACCGAGATTCCCGGCTACCCGACCGAGGGCGCCCTGCGGGCGGGGCACATCCCCTCGGCGGCATCCGTGCCGTGGGCGAAGGCCGCAGCGCCCGATGCGACCTTCAAGCCGCGAGCCGAACTCGAAGAGGTCTACCTCGACGGGGCGGGCCTCACACCCGGCGACGACGTGATCGCCTACTGCCGCATCGGCGAGCGGTCGAGCCACACCTGGTTCGTCCTGACCCATCTGCTCGGCTTCGAGAACGTCAAGAACTACGACGGCTCATGGACGGAATGGGGCTCGGCCGTGCGCGTGCCGATCGCGCAGGGCGCAGAGGCCGGCGCGGTCGCGTGACCGCGGCTCGATAATCGATAGCGTGACGGATTCCGCAACGCCGGCCGCCCTCGCCGAGATCAGGGACGACTTCCTCGCTCTCTCGCAGAACGAGCGCCTGCAGCTGCTCCTCGAGTTCTCGAACGAGCTGCCTGAGCTTCCCGAGCGGTATCGGGACCACCCCGACCTCTTCGAACGGGTGGTGGAGTGCCAGAGCCCGGTGTTCCTCTTCGTCGAGGTCGACGAGGACAAGGTGGTGCACCTGTTCGTGACCGCGCCCCGCGAATCGCCGACGACGCGAGGCTTCGCGTCGATCCTCGTGCAGGGCCTCGCGGGCCTCACCGCAGACGAGGTGCTCGCCGTGCCGGACGACTACCCGCAGACGCTCGGTCTCGCGCAGGCCGTGTCGCCGCTGCGGCTGCGCGGCATGGGTGCCCTGCTCGGGCGGGCCAAGCACCAGGTGCACGCGAAGACGGCGTCAGCCTGACGTCGGCGCGCACCGCCGCCACAAGAACACAGCGTCAAGCGCCGGGCGGCGTAGGCGTTCCGTCACCGACCTCGAGCTGGTCGAGCCACCTGCTGATCGCCTTCGTCCACTTCTTCGGGTCGAAGTTCCAGAGCTTGGTGTGTCGCGCCCGAGTGAACCGCACGAAGGTCACGATGTCGGGGCGGCGTGCGGCCAGCGCCCGCGAGGCGTAGGCCGGGACGTAGCCGTCGTCGTCGCTGTGCAGCAGCAGGATCGGCGTGCTGAGCACGTCCGCGCGCTGCACGAAGTCGAGCTCGGGCAGGCCGATGGGAGCGGCGGCACCCGTGAGGTGTCCGCCCCACGGGGCATCCAGCAGCTTCAGCGCGCTCTCGGTGATGGGGTCGGGCACATGCAGTTCGCCCGCCTGGTAGCGGAGCGTGTCGACCCAGTCGATGACCGGCGACTCGAGGACGACGCCGCGGATCAGATCGGCATGCGGCGAGCGGGTCACCGCCTGCAGGGCGATCGCACCGCCCATCGACCAGCCCATGATGACGATGTCGGTGGCGCCGTGACCGACCGCGTATTCGATGGCCGCCTCGACGTCGCGCCACTCGGTGGACCCGAGGCCGTAGCGGCCGTCGTCGCTGCGCGGGCCGTCGCCGTCGTTGCGGTACGAGATGACGAGGCTGGTCCAGCCGTGCTCGCGGAAGACGGGGATCGCGCGCAGGCACTCCTGGCGCTGGGTGCCGCGGCCGTGGACGTGGATCGCCCACTTCCCGCTGCGGACGCCGTCGTCGCCTTTGGGGCCGTTGAAACGCCACGCGGGGGCGACTCCCCCGTCGGTGTCGATGCCGATGGACTTCACAGGCAGGCCGAGCTCTTCGGGGCGCACGTACCACCAGCCGCTGATGCGGCCGCGCTTCGCGCGCGTGAGATCGCCGAAGCTGACGCGTTCGACGCGCCGAGTGACCGAGACGCCGCTGCGCGAGAGGATCGGACCGAGCCGCGCGTGGCCGGCGTCGTGGTCGAACCAGAAGCTGTAGTCGCCGCGCAGGAGCGTCTCGGGCGTCGGCGAGAGGGTGACGACCGACGCGTCAGGCGCGACCGCCTTGACGATGACGTCCTCGTCGCGTCGCCGCGGCGGTGTCAGAACCTTGCGGGCGATCAGGACGGACGATGCTGCAGCGACGACAGCGAACGTCGCCGCGCCGACTGCACCGAACACCAGCGGATAGCCGACGCGCCTGCGCCAACCGGCCATGTGACCCCCTTCGCGCGGCGTGCCTGATCGCGCACCCTCACCTTGAACTCTAATGTTCATGCTGTGTCGTCCACACCGTCCGGGCGCGGAGCATCGGCTGAGTTCACCGCTGCGTTGGATTCCATCAAGCAGGCCGTCATCCGCCCCGACCTCACCCTGACCCCTATCCCTGCGCCCGGGCAGCTCGCGCCCGAGTCGTTCGCGCTCGCCGCCGATGTCACGCCCGAGCGCCACGGCATCGATTCCGAGCTCGGCACCGGCCGCTTCGTGCTGCTGCACGATCCCGCGGGCTCAGAGGAGTGGGGCGGGACGTTCCGCGTGGTCTGCTTCGCTCAGGCACCGCTCGAGACCGATATCGGGCTCGATCCGTTCCTCGCCGACGTCACGTGGTCGTGGCTCATCGACGCGCTCGAGTCGCGGCATACCTCGTATCACTCGGCGTCCGGCACGGCCACGAAGATCATCTCGACCGGTTTCGGGCAGCTTGCCGAACAGGGCGACGGGGCGCAGATCGAGCTGCGGGCGTCGTGGACGCCGACCGATCTCGATCTCGGCGCCCACGTCGAAGCGTGGGGCGACCTCGTCTGCATGCTGGCGGGCATCCCGCCGACTGCCGAGGGTGTGAGCGTACTCTCGCTACGTAAGGCCAAGAGCAAGCGTGCCTGAAGCGAATGACACAGTGACGAACGACAGACCTGAGTACCGGGTGACCGAGACCGCGGCCGACTACGAGGCAGCAGTGGCGGCTCTCGCAGGCGGCACAGGCCCGGTGGCGGTCGATGCAGAGCGGGCGAGCGGATTCCGGTATTCGCAGCGCGCCTACCTGATCCAGGTGTTCCGCCGCGGCTCCGGGGTGTTCCTCTTCGACCCGATCGCCCTCGAAGGCGAGGTGGGGCATGACCTGACCGCCCTGCAGAACGCCATCGTCGGCGAGGAGTGGGTGCTGCACGCCGCCAGCCAGGACCTCGCGTGCCTGCGCGAGGTCGGGCTCGACCCGGTCGACATCTTCGACACCGAGCTCGCGGCGCGGCTGCTCGGCCTGCCCCGGGTCGGGCTCGGGCCGCTCACCGAGAACCTGCTCGGCATCCACCTCGCGAAGGAGCACTCGGCAGCCGACTGGTCGACGCGCCCGCTGCCGCAGTCGTGGTTGACCTACGCTGCGCTGGATGTCGAGCTGCTGGTGGATCTGCGCGACGAGGTCGAGAAGCTGCTCGAAGCGAGCGGCAAGACCGAGATCGCCCGCCAGGAGTTCCACGGCGAGCTCGTCAAGGAGGCGAAGGCGCCGCGTGCCGAGCCGTGGCGCCGGCTTTCGGGCATCCACTCGCTGCGCGGTGTGCGCAACCTGGCCGTCGCCCGCGAGCTGTGGCTCGCGCGCGACGAGCTCGCGCGCGAGAGGGATACCGCACCTGGGCGTCTGGTTCCGGACGCCGCGCTGACCGCGGTCGCCAAGGCGATGCCGTCGTCGAAGCGTGAGCTCGCGGGGCTGAAGGAGTTCACCGGCCGCGCGAGCCGCAGCGAGATCGACCGGTGGTGGAACGCCATCGAGCTCGGGCGCACGACTGACGATCTGCCGGTCACGCGCCCGACCGGCGAGCACGTTCCGCCCGTGCGCGCGTGGGCCGACCGTAACCCCGAGGCCGACGCCCGCTACCGGCTCGCGCGTGAGCGTGTGAGCGCGTATGGCGAAGAGCACGCGATTCCGGTCGAGAACGTGCTGACCCCTGAGCTGCTGCGGCGTGTCGCCTGGGAGCCCCCGGTGCCCGCCGACGCGGCGTCCATCGGCGCGCAGCTCGCGGCCGGCGGTGCGCGACCGTGGCAGGTCGAGGCGACGGCCGAACTGATCGCCACCGCATTTGTCGAGGCGGAACAGTCCGCCGCAGAGGCTGAGCAGAGCGCTTCGTAGATTCCGACAATCCATTGGGTCGGCGGCGCACGCGGATTCCTAGGATCGATGCGAGTCCACGATCGTGGGGAAAGGCAGTGTGGCCATGACAGCCGAGGTGTATTTCGTCGACGGAGCCAGGACGCCCTTCGGGCGGGCCGGCGAGATGGGGATGTACTGGGGAACCCGTGCGGACGATCTGGCCGTGAAAGCCATCGTCGGTCTGCTCGAGCGCAACCCGAACCTTCCGAAGGACGCCATCGACGATGTCGCCATCGCCGCGACCACCCAGCAGGGCGACCAAGGCCTCACCCTCGGCCGCACGGCGGCGATCCTCGCCGGCTTGCCGACGTCGGTGCCCGGCTTCGCCATCGACCGCATGTGCGCGGGCGGCATGACGAGCGTCACCACGACGGCGGCATCCATCGGCTTCGGGGCCTATGACGTGGCCCTCGCCGGGGGCGTCGAGCACATGGGCCGCCACCCGATGGGGCTCGACGCCGACCCCAACCCGCGCTTCCTGACCGAGAAGATCGTCGCCCAGGACGCGCTGTTCATGGGGAACACGGCCGAGCGGCTGCACGACCGCTTCCCGTCGCTGACCAAGGAGCGCAGCGACTTCTACGGCATGCGCAGCCAGCAGAAGGTCGAGGCGGCGTACCAGGCCGGAAAGATCCAGCCTGATCTCGTTCCCGTCGCCACTCAGAGCGCGACGGGCTGGGGCCTCGCCACCGAAGACGAAGGCCGGCGCCCCGGCACCACGATGGAGGCGCTCGCCACCCTCAAGACCCCGTTCCGCCCGCATGGCAACGTGACGGCGGGCAACTCGTCGCCGCTGACCGACGGCGCGACCATGTCCCTCATCGCGAGCGGCGAGGCCGTCGAGAAGTATGGGCTCACCCCCAAGATGCGTCTCGTGAACTTCGCGTTCGCTGGGGTCGAGCCCGAGGTGATGGGCCTCGGCCCCGTGCCCAGCACCGAGAAGGCGCTGAAGAAGGCCGGTCTCACCATCGAGGACATCGGCCTGTTCGAGCTGAACGAGGCCTTCAGCGTGCAGGTGCTCTCGTTCCTCGACCACTTCGGCATCGACGACGACGACCCCCGAGTGAACCTCTGGGGCGGAGCGATCGCGATCGGGCACCCCCTGGCGGCATCCGGCCCGCGCCTCATGATGCAGCTCGCTCGCCAGTTCGCCGAGCACCCTGAGGTGCGTTACGGCCTCACCGCCATGTGCGTGGGACTCGGCCAGGGCGGTTCCGTCATCTGGGAGAACCCGAACTGGAACGGCCGCTAGGCCCCCGGACAACTGAAAGGACTGCACGCCCAATGACGGACTACAGCACCCTCGACTTCACCCCGCTGCTCGAGTTCAGCGCAGATGAGGTGGTCACCCACTCGTATGTGAAGGACATCACGCTGCCGAGCGGCAAGAAGCTCGCGCTCATCACCCTCGACAACGGCCGCGACCACACCAGGCCCAACACGCTGGGGCCGGCGACGACGGCTGAGCTCAACGGCGTGCTCGACGAGCTCATCACGCGAGCCGCAGCGGGCGAGATCGACGCGGTCGGCATCACCGGCAAGCCGTTCATCCTGGCGGCGGGCGCCGACCTCAGCAAGGTGAACGACATCCCGAACCGCGACGCGGCGAAGCTGCTCGCGCAGTTCGGCCACTACACGCTCGGGAAGCTGGGCAAGCTCGGCGTGCCGTCATTCGCGTTCGTGAACGGCCTCGCTCTCGGGGGTGGCGTCGAGATCGCACTGAACGCGACGTACCGCACCATCGACTCCTCGGCCGCCGCGATCGCCTTCCCCGAGGTGTTCCTCGGCATCATCCCCGGCTGGGGCGGTGCGACCCTGCTGCCGAACCTGATCGGGATCGAGAACGCCCTCAAGGTCGTCATCGAGAACCCGCTCAAGATGAATCGGATGCTGAAGGCCGATGAGGCCTACAAGCTCGGAATGTTCGACGCGATCTTCGACCACGTGAACTTCTTCGAGGAGTCGCTCGCATGGGCCGACGGCGTGCTCAGCGGTCGGGTCAAGGTCGAGCGCCCGAACCAGCCCGGTCGCATCGAGCGGACCGTGAAGTGGCCCGTTGCGATCAAGATCGCCCGTGAGTCGCTCGAGAGCCGCATCGGCACGGTGCCGAAGTCGCCGTACGCCGCACTCGACCTGCTCGCCAAGGCCAAGGACGGCGACATCGAGGCCGGCTTCGCTCGAGAGGACGAGGCGCTTGCCGACCTCATCTCGGGCGACCAGTTCGCGGCATCCATCTACGCCTTCAACCTCGTTCAGCACCGGGCGAAGAAGCCGGCGGGCGCGCCCGACAAGTCGCTCGCGAAGAAGATCGGCAAGGTCGGCGTCATCGGCGCGGGGCTCATGGCGAGCCAGTTCGCGCTGCTCTTCTTGCGCCGACTCGAGGTTCCGGTCGTCATCACCGACCTCGACCAGGAGCGCGTCGACAAGGGCCTCGCGTACATCCACGACGAGCTGCAGAAGCTCGCCGACAAGGGGCGCCTGAACTCCGATCAGCACAACAAGCTGAAGTCGCTCATCACGGGCACGACCGATCGCTCGCAGTACGCCGACTGCGACTGGGTGATCGAGGCGGTCTTCGAAGAGCTGTCGGTCAAGCAGGACGTGTTCGCCGACTTCGAGAAGATCGTCTCGCCCGAGACGGTGTTCGCGACGAACACGTCGTCGCTGTCGGTCGATGCGATCGGCGCGAAGCTCGAGCACCCCGAACGCCTCGTGGGCTTCCACTTCTTCAACCCGGTCGCGGTGATGCCGCTGATCGAGGTCGTCAACGCCCCGAAGACCGACGAAGCCACCCTCGCCACCGCGATGGCCGTTGCGAAGAACCTCAAGAAGAACGCGATCATCACGACCGACTCGACCGGGTTCGTCGTGAACCGCGTGCTCGCGAAGGTCCTCGGCGAGTCGATGCGAGCGGTCGACGACGGCACGCCGTTCGAGGTCGTCGACGAGGCGCTCGCTCCGCTCGGGCTGCCCATGCCGCCGTCGGTGCTGCTCGACCTGGTCGGGCTGAAGGTCGGCGCGCACGTGCTCGACACCCATCACGCGGCATGGCCTGACCGTTTCTATCGCTCAGAGAACCTGCACCGCGTGGCCGAGGCCGGCCCGCTGCTCGAGAAGGACGGCAAGGGCAAGGTGAAGGGCATCAGCCGCGAGGCCGAGCGCATCGTCAAGTCGAACCTGAACCCCGGTGGCAAGCCGCACACCAAGGAGCAGGTGCTGCAGGCCGTGCAGGACGGCTTCGCTGACGAGGTGCACCGGATGCTGGAAGAGGGCGTCGTCACCGCCGCGGAGGACATCGACCTCGCACTCATCCTCGGTGCGGGCTACCCGTTCCAGATGGGCGGCTTGACTCCCTACCTGGACCGCGTCGGCGCGAGCCAGCGCGTCTTCGGCGCGACGTTCCACGACCCGCAGATCGTGGGCGCCGCGACGCGTGCGAAGCAGGGCGAGGCGCAGCTGGTCGGCTAGCTCCCCGACTCCGCCTCGGCAGGAGATCTGCGGATCGGGGGGACGTTTCTCTCGGAAGCGTTCCCCCGATCCGCGTTTGTCCTCCGCGGATCCGCCGGAGTGTCGCCGGCGACGCGGCTCAGTTGCGGATCTGGATCGCGCCGGTGTCGCTGTCGGAGTCCTGCCGGGCGCGCGGCACCCTGCTGCCGAGCACCTGGGCGACGACATCGCGCGCGATGCGCTGCGGCGTGAGCCCGGCATCCGCCAGGATCTGCTCGCGCGTCGCATGCGCGATGAACTCGTCGGGCAGGCCGAGCTCGTCGACGGCGGTGTCGATGCCGGCTGCGCGCAGGTCCTGACGCAGGCGCGTGCCGATGCCGCCGACACGGATGCCGTCCTCAAGGCTGATCACGATGCGGTAATCGCCCGAGAGCTCGACGACACTGCGCGGCACGGGAACGACCCAGCGAGGGTCGACGACGGTGGCCCCGATCCCCTGGGCTTCGAGGAGCTCGGCAGCCTCGAGGGCGAGTCGCGCGAAGGGGCCGACGCTGACGAAGAGCACGTCGCGGCGCTCTGACTCGCGCAGCACATCGACACCGTCGTCGAGGCGCCGCAGAGCGGGGATGTCCTCCCCCACGTTCCCCTTCGGGAAGCGCACCACGGTCGGGCCGGTCTGCACGGCGACCGCCTCGCCGAGCTCTTCGCGCAGGCGCGCGGCATCGCGCGGCGCCGCGAGCCGGATGCCCGGAATGAGCTGCAGCAGGGCGAGATCCCACATGCCGTGATGACTCGGCCCATCGGGCCCCGTCACGCCTGAGCTGGGAAGGACGAAGGTGACGCCGGCGCGATGCAGTGCGACATCCATCAACGCCTGATCAAACGCGCGGTTCATGAACGTCGCATAGAGCGCGACGACGGGGTGAAGGCCTCCGAAGGCGAGCCCCGCGGCAGAGGCGACCGCGTGCTGCTCAGCGATGCCGACGTCGTGAACGCGCTCGGGGTGCTTCTCTGCGAGCTTGTGAAGGCCGACCGAGCGCTCCATGGCCGCGGTGATGCCGACGATCTTCGGGTCGCGCTCGGCGAGCGCCAGCAGCTCGTCGGCGAAGACGGACGGCCACGAGGGGGTGCTGGCGGCTGCGGCCACCGGGGCGCCGGTCGACGGGTCGATCTGCCCGACGGCGTGGAACTGGTCGGCCTCGTCGTCGAGCGCGGGCTGGTAGCCGCGGCCCTTCTGGGTGATCGCGTGCACGATGACCGGGGCACCGTAGTTCTTCGCCTGCTGCAGCGCCTCCTCCATCGCGGCGACGTCGTGGCCGTTCACCGGTCCGATGTACTTGATGTCGAGGTTCGAGTAGAGCTGCTCGTTGCCGGTCACGCGGGACAGGAACCCGTGCAGAGCGCCGCGCATGCCGCTGTAGAGCGCCGAACCGGGCGTTCCGAACTTGCCCGCCGCGCTGCGCGACTTGAGATACAGATCGCGATAGGTCTTCTGCGTGCGCACGCCGTTGAGGAAGCGCGCCATGCCGCCGATCGTCGGGGCATACGAGCGGCCGTTGTCGTTCACGACGATGACGAGGTTGCGGTCGTTGTCGTCGGTGATGTTGTTGAGCGCCTCCCATGTCATGCCGCCCGTGAGCGCGCCGTCGCCGACGACCGCGACGACGTGGCGGCCCGTCTGGCCCGTCACGGTGAACGCGCGGCTGATGCCGTCGGCCCACGAGAGCGAGCTGGAGGCGTGCGAGGACTCGACGATGTCGTGAACGGATTCCGCGCGCTGCGGATACCCCGCGAGGCCGCCGCGGCGACGCAGATCGCTGAAGTCCTGGCGGCCCGTCAGGAGCTTGTGCACGTAGGACTGATGGCCCGTGTCGAAGACGATCGGGTCCTTCGGGCTGTCGAATACCCGGTGGATCGCGATCGTCAGCTCGACGACGCCGAGGTTCGGCCCGAGGTGGCCGCCGGTCTTCGAGACGTTCTCGATGAGGAACTCGCGGATCTCTGCGGCCAGCTGCACGAGCTCGACGTCGGAGAGGCGATCGAGGTCGCGCGGGCTGCGGATCTGGTCGAGGAGAGACATCGTAGGAAAGGTTACGCGCAGGCATCCGAGAACATCACGGATGCCTGCGCGCGGCCTTTTGTGCTAGACGAGGCTCCGCAGCACGTACTGCAGGATGCCGCCGTTGCGGTAGTAGTCGGCCTCACCGGGCGTGTCGATGCGCACGACCGCGTCGAACTCGACGGTCTGCTTGCCCTCGGGCGAGTGCTCGCTCGGCTCGGCGGTGACGTGCACCGTCTTCGGCGTGGTCCCGCTGTTGAGCTGCTCGAGGCCCGTGATCGAGACGACCTCGGTGCCGTCGAGGCCGAGCGACTCGGCCGACTCGCCGGCCGGGAACTGCAGCGGGACGACGCCCATGCCGATCAGGTTCGAGCGGTGGATGCGCTCGAAGCTCTCGGTGATGACCGCCTTCACGCCGAGCAGGTTGGTGCCCTTCGCCGCCCAGTCGCGGCTCGAGCCCGACCCGTACTCCTTGCCGCCGAAGATGACGAGCGGCGTGCCGGCCTTCTTGTAGTTCTCAGCAGCGTCGTAGATGAACGCCTGCGGGCCGCCCGGCTGCGTGAAGTCGCGGGTGTAACCGCCCTCGACGCCGTCGAGCAGCTGGTTCTTCAGACGGATGTTCGCGAAGGTGCCGCGGATCATGACCTCGTGGTTCCCGCGGCGCGAGCCGTAGGAGTTGAAGTCCTTGAAGTCGACGCCGTGCTCGGTGAGGTACCGGCCGGCCGGAGAGTCCCGCTTGATCGAGCCAGCGGGGCTGATGTGGTCGGTGGTGACGGAGTCGCCGAGCTTCGCGAGCACGCGGGCACCCGTGATGTCGGCGACCGGGGTGGTCTCGAGCGTCATGCCCTCGAAGTACGGGGGCTTGCGCACGTAGGTCGACTCGTCGTTCCACTCGAACACGTCGCCCGTGGGGGTGGGCAGGTTCTTCCAGCGGTCGTCGCCCTCGAACACCGAGGAGTACTGGCGGGTGAACATCTCGTTGTTGATCGACGAGTCGATCGTCGACTGCACCTCGTCGGCGGAGGGCCAGATGTCCTTCAGGAAGACCTCATTGCCGTCCGCGTCCGTGCCGAGCGCGTCGTTCTCGAAGTCGAAGTTCATCGAGCCGGCCAGTGCGTAGGCGACCACGAGGGGCGGTGACGCGAGGTAGTTCATCTTGACGTCGGGGTTGATGCGGCCCTCGAAGTTGCGGTTGCCCGAGAGCACCGCGGTGACGGCGAGGTCGTTGTCGTTGACCGCTGCCGAGACCTCGTCGATGAGCGGGCCCGAGTTGCCGATGCAGGTGGTGCAGCCGTAGCCGACCGTGTAGAACCCGAGGTCCTCGAGGTCCTTCGTGAGCCCCGCCTTCTCGTAATACTCGGTGACGACGCGCGAACCCGGGGCCAGCGTGGTCTTGACCCACGGCTTGGCCTTGAGGCCCTTCCTGACCGCGTTGCGGGCGAGCAGGCCCGCCGCCAGCATGACCGACGGGTTCGAGGTGTTGGTGCACGAGGTGATGGCCGCGATCGTGACGGCACCGTGGTCGAGCGTGTAGCTCGTGCCATCGGCCAGGGTGACCGTCGACGGCTTGGAAACCACGGCGGGCGCGTGGCTCGTGTGGTGGTGGGCCTCGCCGTTGTGCGCCGCCGCGCCGACCGCGATCGGGTCGGAAGCCGGGAAGGTCTCGGCCACGGCCTCGTCGACATCGGTCTCTTCGAGCGCGTCTGCGTAGTTGGGCAGGTCCTTCTCGAACTGCGCCTTCGCGTCGGAGAGGACGATGCGGTCCTGCGGGCGCTTGGGGCCGGCGATCGACGGCACGACGGTCGACAGGTCGAGCTCGAGGTACTCGGAGTACTCGGCCTCGTGCGAGGGGTCATGCCACAGGTGCTGCTGCTTCGAGTACGCCTCGACAAGGGCGACCTGCTCTTCGGGGCGCCCCGTGAGGCGCAGGTAGTCGAGCGTGACATCGTCGATCGGGAAGATCGCGGCGGTCGAGCCGAACTCGGGGCTCATGTTGCCGATGGTGGCGCGGTTCGCCAGCGGAACGGCCCCCACGCCCTCGCCGTAGAACTCCACGAACTTGCCGACGACGCCGTGCTTGCGCAGAAGGTCGGTGATCGTGAGCACGACGTCGGTGGCGGTGACGCCGGTCGGGATCGACCCGGTGAGCTTGAAGCCGACGACCTTGGGAATGAGCATCGACACCGGCTGGCCGAGCATGGCCGCCTCGGCCTCAATGCCGCCGACGCCCCAGCCCAGCACGCCGAGACCGTTGACCATCGTGGTGTGCGAGTCGGTGCCGACGAGCGTGTCGGGGTAGGCGCGCAGCACGCCGCCGACCTCGCGGGTGTAGGTGACCCGGGCCAGGTGCTCGATGTTCACCTGGTGGACGATGCCGGTGCCGGGCGGAACGACCTTGAAGTCGTCGAACGCCGTCTGGCCCCAGCGCAGGAACTGGTAGCGCTCACCGTTGCGCTCGTACTCGATCTCGACGTTGCGCTCGAACGCGTCCTCGCGGCCGAACAGATCGGCGATCACGGAGTGGTCGATGACGAGCTCGGCAGGGGCGAGTGGGTTGATCTTCTTCGGGTCGCCGCCGAGGGCCGCGACCGCCTCGCGCATGGTGGCGAGGTCGACGATGCAGGGAACGCCGGTGAAGTCCTGCATGACGACGCGCGCGGGGGTGAACTGGATCTCGGTGTCGGGCTCGGCCGACGGGACCCATGAGCCGAGCGCCGTGATCTGCTCTGCCGTCACGTTCGCACCGTCTTCAGTGCGCAGCAGGTTCTCGAGCAGGATCTTGAGGCTGAACGGGAGCTTCTCGTACCCGGCGACGCTGTCGATCCGGAAGATCTCGTAGTCGGTGCCCCCGACTGAAAGCGTTGATTTCGCGCCGAAGCTGTTGACTGCTGACACGGGGTCGGCCTCCTTGGCGATCGTTAATTTATCTTGACGTCGAGATAACTGTAGCAGTGCGCCTAGCCCTGCGGAGACATCGAATCGGATGCCGTCCCGCCGTTTTTGCGAGCGTACACGTCGCGCACCAGCAGCCACGTGACGAGCAGAACGGGGACGTACAGCGGGATGCCCATGACGAGATGCGTGATGGCCAGGGCCGCCGTGTTCCCGGCCAGGAAGAGCGGCACCTGAACGACGAGCCGGGCCACGAAGAGGGCCAGCCACAGCAGAGTAGAGATCACGGCGACGCGATAGGTCGCGGGATGCTTGCGCCAGGCGACCCCCTCTCCGTACAGGTAGCCGACCGCGATGCCGATGATCGGCCAGCGCACAAGCACGGAGATGAGGAAGGCGAGCCCGTAGAGGGCGTCGATGCCGAGCCCGAGCGCGAAGTTGTTGACGGGCCGGTTGGTCGCGATCGCGAGGATGGCGCTCGCCCCGACGCCGACGAGCCCGGCGACGGCCTGCGTCACGTTCTCCTTCGCGATGACGCGCCACACCGTGAAGACCAGGGCGATCAGAACGGATGCCCCGAGCGCGATCGGCACCGCGGTGCCGGGCGCCGGCGTGATCAGGATCGTGTAGAGCACGATGAAGGCGAGCCCGGGAAGGACCGCCTCGCACAGCCCGCGGACACCGCCCATGGCGCGCAGCAGGGCGTCACCGCTCGGGGCCGTCTCGCCCGCCATGGCGCCGAGCCCGGTGTTCTTCGCGGCCGCGGCGCC
Organism: Gryllotalpicola kribbensis; assembly: GCF_039538245.1. Classification (NCBI taxonomy): domain Bacteria; kingdom Bacillati; phylum Actinomycetota; class Actinomycetes; order Micrococcales; family Microbacteriaceae; genus Gryllotalpicola; species Gryllotalpicola kribbensis. The sequence continues at coordinate 242,516 of NZ_BAABBX010000016.1, read as the reverse complement.
GAGGGCATCGCGCAGGGACGGCTCGGCCGGGGCATCCCCCGCGCCCTGCTCTGCGTTGTTCTCGTCGGCCATCACGCGCTGGGCGCCGCAGGGGTCGGCGGCATCTTGAGGGGAATGAGATCGCGCGGCGGCATCGGCACCGAGCCGCGGACGACGACGATGCTGCGGAAGAGGTCCTCGACGGCCTCGCCGGCCTCAGGCTTGACGGCGCCGTCGCCCGAGATCACGCCGCGCAGGAACCAGCGCGGGCCGTCGACGCCGATGAACCGCGCGATGCGGGTCTCGCCGGGCACGCCGCCTGCCACCGGCACCTCGGCGACGAGCTCGGGGCCGAAGACCCCATCGCGCTCGGTCACGCGACCGCCCTGGGCCGCGACCTGCTCGGCGATCTGGCCGCGGATCTCGTGCCACAGCCCGCTCGACCGCGGCGACGCGAACGGCTGCACCTGCAGCGTCGAGCCGGCGTAGTCGAGACTCACCGCGACGACGCGCTGGCTCTCCTCTTCGATCTCGAGGCGCAGGTGCAGGCCCTCGCGGGGCAGCACCTTGACGCCGCCCAGGTCGATGTAGGGCCGCACCGGGTTGGCCTCGCTGTCGTCGAGGGGGCCCTCGACGTCGCGATCCTCCGGTGCGGACTTCTCGTACTCGGTCGGCTCGATGTCGCTCACGCGCGCTCTCCTGTAATGGTCTTCTCGTCGGAGTACCCGGTAGACCCGAAACCACCCGTTCCGCGAACGCTGTCGGGCAGCTCGTCCACAGGGACGAACCGCGCGCGGGCGACGGGCACGAGCACCAGCTGGGCGATGCGATCGCCGGCGGCGACGTCGTAGGGCTTCGACGAGTCGGTGTTCAGCAGTGTGACCCTGATCTCGCCGCGATAGCCGGCGTCGACCGTGCCCGGCGCGTTCACGATCGTGATGCCGTGGCGGGCGGCCAAGCCGCTGCGGGGAACGACGAACCCCGCGTAGCCGTCGGGAAGCGCCACGGCGACTCCCGTGCCGATGGTCACGCGCTGCCCGGGCTCGATGCGCACGGCCTCGGTCGAAGTGAGGTCGGCTCCGGCATCGCCGGGGTGCGCATAGACGGGTGCAGCGAGCGCGACGAGAGGAACGTCGACGGTCTCGGTCACCCGAAAAGGCTAGTGCAGAAAGCCGCCCAGGCATTCGTGGTGGGATTGCACTATGACGCTGTTCCGCGAGCGGCTCTACGCCGCGCCCTGGTTGTTCGTCGCCTGCGCGCTCATCGTGCCCGCGACCCTCGCCATCTTCTGGCCGATCAACGTCACGGTCGGCGTTGTCCTCGCGATCGTGCTCTATGGGCTCATCGTCGCCGCTCTCGTCGGCTTCGCGCCGGTGCTCGAAGTCACCGACACCGACTTCCGTGCGGGGCGCGCCGACATCGAGCGCGAGTACATCGGCGAGGTCGTCGCCTACACGGGCACGGAGGCGGCGCTCGAGCGCGGCCGGCGGCTGGATGCCCGCGCGTGGCTGCTGCTGCGCGGGTCGCTGCCGATCGTCAAGGTGCCGATTCTGGACGCAGCGGACCCGGTGCCGTACTGGATCGTGTCGACGCGGAAGCCGCACGAGCTGGCATCCGTGCTGAACAACCGGTCCCGCTGAGTCGAAGGCAGACACAGAAAAGGGCCGGCGGCGAAAGCCGTCAGCCCTAAGTCTGTTCTGCGGGTGTCGTGACCCTATGCAGCGCACTCCATGCAGATCGGACCGAGCTTGGTCTCGTGGTCCAACTGCGAGCGGTGCTTCACGAGGAAGCAGCTGACGCACGTGAACTCGTCAGCCTGCGGGGGCAGCACGACGACGTCGAGGTCCATGTCGGAGAGGTCGGCGCCCTGCAGCTCGAAGCTGCCCGGGTTGTCGGGGTCCTCATCGATGACGGCCGACGTCTTGTCGGGAACCCGCTCCTTCAGCGCCTCGATCGATTCGGATTCGTCGTCGTTCTTCCTTGGCGCGTCGTAATCGGTTGCCATGCCCATCCACTTCTGAAATTGCGCGCCGACCAGCATGATCGGCGGCGTTATTCTGCATCACGCATCGGGGATTATCAAACCGATTCGGACGACCCGAAACGTGTTCAACGAGACGTACCCGGATGCCGCAGGGGGAAACTCGCGGCACGCCAGCGTTATTCCCGGCTGCGGCCCGTTCTGCGTGGCATTCTGACGACGTCCCCGGACCGTTCGGAAGGCGAAGATCCCATGCAGGAATTGAAGGTCATCGGCGTCGAAGAGGGCGCACTGATCGTCGCGAGCAACGATGGCGACCGCTACCGCGTCGCCATCGACGAGGTCGCGCTGACCAAGCTGCGCCGTCTGAAGGTCGAGCAACAGGATTCGGCCGTGCGCATCTCGCCGCGCGAGATCCAGGCGCACATCCGCGGCGGCCTCTCCGCCGAAGACGTGGCTGAGCTCACGGGGGCACCGCTCGAGTACGTCCAGCGTTTCGAGCGCCCGATCATCGCCGAGCGCGAGCACATCGTCGCGCAGGCGCTCACGGTGCCCGTGAGGGTCACGGCCGACGTCGACGTGCTCGGCGAGAACGCAACCTTCGGCTCCGCCATCCGCGATCGCCTCGCAGCGCTCGGCGCGACCGGCGAGCGCTGGGCCAGCTGGCGCGAGGAGGAGGCCGGCTGGATCGTGAAGCTCACCTTCACCGCCGACGACATCGAGCACGACGCCCGCTGGACCTACGAGCCGCGGAAGGCCCACCTCGCTCCCGCCAACGCCGAGGCGAGCACGCTCTCGCAGCACGGCGAGCTTCCGCCCACGGGCTTGATCCCGCGCCTGCGCGCGGTGAGCCCGCTCGTCGGCGACGAGTCGCGGTTCGACTCAGGGCAGTTCGAGTTCGTCGAGCCGAAGCGACAGGATGCCGCACCGGCGGCGCCGGCACCCCAGACTCCCGCCGTGCCCTCCGGCGCGATCAAGCGCGCCGACGACGGCCAGCCCCGCGATGTGCACAACACCGCAGACCTGCTCGAGGCGCTGCGGCGCCGACGCGGCGAGCGTGAGGCATCCGCGCGAGACTCGCAGCCGATCGAGCTCGAGCTGCCGTTCGCGTCGTCCGAGAGCGCGCCGGAGGAGACACCGCAGCCCCGCGACGATCAGCCTTCGGGCCCCGTTGCCGTTCCTGCCGGCGGCTTCGCCCGAGGCGAGACCGGCCCGGTCGGACAGCGTGGGTCGAAGCGCGGTCGCGCCTCGATGCCCAGCTGGGACGAGATCGTCTTCGGCGCCCGTGGCGACGACGACACCTCGGCCTAGCGCGTCGAGGCCGTTCGGAGCAGGTCGCGTGCGGTGACAGTCGGCGTCGCTGGAGACCTGGGATTCCGTGAGACGACACCAGATGTCGCGATTCGACGCTGAAAGTGACCTCTAGCGTCGCATTGCGCCGCGGCTGCCGCTCGGGCGATCAAGAAGTGTCGTCCCGCGACCGGCGACCCCGTGCGGCGACACTTGATGTCGCCAAATTTGCCGGCGGTCCCGTGCGGCGACACTAGACGTCGCCAGACGTGCCGGCGGTCCCGTGCGGCGACACTAGATGCCGTTTTGCTGGCCAGCGGTTCTGCATGGCGACACTAGATGTCGGAATGCGGCGGCGAGAGTGCCCTCTACTGTCTCCGCACGGACAAGAGCGCCGCGCAAAGCGACAGCACGTGTCGCCCGCGAGCTCAGAGCTTGAGCGTGGTGGCGCGCGCGGCCCTGCGGCGCGTCAACGGCCCGCGCGAAGCATCGTAAATGCAGAGCGTCTCCAGAGTTCGGAATCGCGGCGAACGCACGCCGCCGGCGCAGCGGCGATGGATTGCCGACCGACTCGACGAACGCATCCAGGGTGTCGACGTCGGCGCCCGGCCGGTCGGCCACGGCACCCTTGGTCAGTGCGGTGTGCCACAGCGCGAATCGCGCGGGCTCTGCCGGAGTCACCTCGGTGATGATCACGACGCGAACGCCCCGAAGCCGATCAGCGGCACCTTGACCTCGTCGGGGCTGAACGAGCCGTGCTGGCCGACCATGGCCCAGTTGCGCTCGTCGGTGGCGCGCGTGTCGTAGTAGACGACCTGCGAGCGCGCCGCGACGAGCACGTGGCCGAGACGGCCGAGCACGTCGTCGTCGACGCCGTTCGGCCCGAACCACCCGGCGGCCACGGCCTCCTCGCGAGTGGCGACCCAGGCGCGGTCGTCTTCCGCCTCGTGCCAGACACGCGCGAGCCGTTCGACGTCGCCGGCGCTCGCCCCGGCCTCGAGGTGCAGCTGCACGCAGCGGTAATCGCCGGCGACGTGCTTCACACCGGCGACGAGCTCGGGCTCGTGGTCGAAGAAGATCTTCCCGCCCGCCGAGATGTCGACCATGCCGTGATCGGCCGTGAGCAGTGCGCCCTGGTTCTTGCCGAGGCCGCGGTCGAGCAGCGCGATGCCCGCGTCGAGCTCTTCGAGCGCGGCGGTCCACTGTGGCGACTGCCAGCCGTACTGGTGCGCGGCCATGTCGAGCTCTGGCACGTAGACGAAGACGACGCTGCGACCGCCGCCGAGCAGAGAGAGCGCTGTCGTCATGCGGTCCGCGATCGACCGCGCCGGCACATACTCCGCACCACGATGCACCGCCTGGGTCAGGCGCGTGGTCGCGTAGCGCGCGTGGCCGACGAGGTACGAGCGGATGCGTGCCGCGGCACCCGTCTCGAAGAGGGTGGGCACCCGCTGCCAGCTCGCCGGGTCGGGCCCCGAGCGCCAGCCGCTCAGGTGATTGAAGACGGCGTCGGTGACGGGGTCGACGGCCTCGTAGGCGACGATGCCGTGCTGACCGGGATAGGCGCCCGTGCAGAGCGTGGCCAGTGCCGCAGCCGTCGTGGTGGGGAATCCGCTCTCGATCGTGGTGGCGCGGTTCAGGCGAGGTGCGATCGTTCGCGCGTGCCCGGCGCGCGCCTTGAGCGGCAGGGCGCCGAGACCGTCGGCCAGCACGACGACGGCTCCGTCGACGGCGCGCAGCGGCAGCTGCGGCGCGCCGCGCTCGACCGCGGCGAAGCAACTGGCGAGCACGGCGGCGAGGCTCACGGATTGCGAATACGCGTTCGGTAGCATCGCCATGCGCCCAGTGTGCCAGAGCCGCGCGCACCAGCAGAAAGCACAGATGACACCCGCAGATCGCACTCCCCCGGCAGACATCGTCGAACGGATCGAGGACGTCGACGTCTCGACAGAGATGCAGGGGTCCTATCTGGAGTACGCCTACTCGGTGATCTACGCCCGCGCGCTGCCCGATGCCCGTGACGGGCTGAAGCCGGTGCAGCGACGGATCCTCTACATGATGAGCGAGATGGGCCTGCGCCCCGATCGCGGTCATGTGAAGTCGGCGCGCGTCACCGGTGAGGTGATGGGCAAGCTGCACCCGCACGGCGACGGCGCGATCTACGACGCGCTCGTGCGCATGGCGCAGGACTTCACCCTGCGCGTGCCGCTCGTCGACGGGCACGGCAACTTCGGCTCGCTCGACGACGGCCCGGCGGCCGCCAGGTACACCGAAGCGCGTCTCGCCCCGGTCGCGCTCGAGATGGCGGCCGACATCGACGAGGACACCGTCGACTTCCAACCGAACTACGACGCGCAGCAGCAGGAGCCTGTCGTGCTGCCCGCGGCGATTCCGAACCTGCTCGTCAACGGCGCGAGCGGCATCGCCGTCGGCATGGCGACCAACATGGCGCCGCACAACCTGATCGAGGTCGTCGGCGCCGCGAAGCACCTGCTCGAGAATCCGGATGCCTCGCTCGACGACCTCATGGCGTACGTACCCGGCCCCGACCTGCCGGGTGGCGGCACGATCGTCGGCCTGGCCGGAATCCGCGAGGCGTACGAGACGGGCCGCGGCAGCTTCCGCACCCGCGCGAAGGTGCGCGTCGAGCAGATCACGGCGCGCAAGACCGGCCTCGTCATCACCGAGCTGCCCTACCTTGTCGGCCCCGAGAAGGTCATCGACAAGATCAAGGACGGCGTCAACGCCAAGAAGCTCCAGGGCATCTCCGACGTCACCGATCTGACCGACCGGCAGCACGGCATGCGCCTCGTGATCGGTATCAAGACGGGGTTCAACCCCGAGGCGGTGCTCGAGCAGCTGTACAAGCACACGCCGCTCGAAGACGGCTTCTCGATCAACAACGTGGCGCTCGTCGACGGCGGCCCGCAGACGCTGGGGCTGCGCGAGCTGCTGCGCGTCTACCTCGACCACCGCATCGAGGTCGTGACCCGCCGCTCCCGCTTCCGCCTTGCTCGCCGGCAGGAACGCCTGCACCTCGTCGAGGGTCTCTTGATCGCCATCCTCGACATCGACGAGGTGATCCAGGTCATCCGCACCTCCGACGACTCGGCCGAGGCATCCACGCGGCTGCAGTCGGTGTTCGACCTCTCACAGGTGCAGGCCGAGTACATCCTCGAGCTGCGGCTGCGCCGGCTCACGAAGTTCAGCCGCATCGAGCTCGAGAGCGAGAAGGCCCAGTTGGAGGCCGAGATCGCCGAGCTCGAGGCGATCCTCGCCTCCCCCGCGCGCATTCGCGGCGTCGTCGCCGACGAGCTCGACGACGTGGCCGAGCGCTTCGGAACGCCGCGCCGCACGCTGCTCACGGAAGCGAAGGCGTCGATCGCGAGTGTCGGGTCGAAGAAGGCGACGTTCACCGGGCCCGCGCTCGAGATCGCGGATTCCCCGGCCGTCGTGTACCTGTCGACCACGGGCCGCGCCGTGCGCGTCGACCTGCCAGAGGGTGCGGGGTCGCCCGCGGTGGCGCCTCGACGCTCGAAGCATGACGCTGTGCTCTCGAGCCTCGTGACCACGGCGCGGGCCGAGATCGGCGTGGTCACGAACCGCGGGCGGCTCATCCGCTTCTCGCCCGTCGATCTGCCGGTCGTCCCTCTTAACTCGATTCACCTGGCCGCCGGGGCGCGCATCGGCGAGTACCTCGGCGGGCTGCCGAAGGGCGAGCGCGTGCTCGGCCTCGTGTCGCTCGCAGCCGACGCGGCCCCCATCGCTCTCGGCACGGCGCAGGGCGTCGTGAAGCGCGTCACGCCCGGCAACTGGCCGAACCGGCCCGACTTCGAGATCATCGGCCTCAAGGCCGGCGACGAGGTCGTGGGCGTCGCGCATGCGGCCGACGACCGCGAGCTGGTCTTCGCGGCCTCCGACGCGCAGCTGCTGCACTTCCCGGCGTCTGCCGTGCGCCCGCAGGGCGCGCCGGCGGGCGGCATGGCGGGCATCAACCTCGGCACAGAGGCCAAGGTGATCGGATTCTTCGTCGTCGACCCCGCGGCCGAGAACGTCGTCGTCACCGTCTCCGTTCCGCTCGAGACGCTGCCGGGCACCGACCCCGGTCGAGGGAAGGTCTCGGCGTTCGCCGAGTTCCCCGGGAAGGGGCGCGCCACGGGAGGCGTGCGTGCACACGCCTTCCTCAAGGGCGAGGGCATGCTCGCCCTCGCCTGGGTGGGGCCGCAGCCGGCGCGCGCCGTGGCTTCCGACGGTGCGGCGCGCGAGCTGCCCGAGACGCTCTCCAAGCGCGATGGCAGCGGCACCCCGCTCGACAACGTCGTGGCATCGGTGGGTACCGCGGTCGGCGCCGAGGCGATCTCTGTCGCAGGGTCGTCGGCCGAGGCATCCGCCGCCGCCGAAACGACGGGCGACGAGACGCTGTTCTGACCCTTACGCGTCGATGCGGTCGCGCGACAGCGTCTCGGAGTTGTCGATGATGAACTCCTTGCGGGGTGCGACGTCGTTGCCCATGAGCATCTCGAAGATCTTGGCGGCCTGCTCGGCGTCCGAGACGCGCACGCGGCGCAGCATCCGGTGCCGACGATCCATCGTGGTCGACGCGAGCTGGTCGGCGTCCATCTCGCCGAGCCCCTTGTAGCGCTGGATCGGGTCCTTCCACGCGATGTTGCGCTTCTTGAGGTCGGCGAGCACAGCGTTCAGCTCTGCCTGCGAGTAGGTGTAGATCGTCTCGGACGATCGCGAGCCGCGGCCCACCGTCTGCACGCGATGCAGCGGCGGCACGGCGGCGAACACGCGCCCCTCCTCCACCATCGGCCGCATGTAGCGGAAGAACAGCGTCAGCAGCAGGGTGCGGATGTGGGCGCCGTCGACGTCGGCGTCGGACATGATGATGACCTTGCCGTAGCGCGCGGCGTCGAGATCGAAGGTGCGACCAGAGCCGGCGCCGATGACCTGGATGATCGCCGCGCACTCCTGGTTCGAGAGCATGTCCGAGATCGACGCCTTCTGGACGTTGAGGATCTTGCCGCGGATCGGCAGCAGCGCCTGGTACTCGCTGTCGCGCGCGCGCCGTGCCGTGCCGAGCGCCGAGTCGCCCTCGACGATGAACAGCTCGGTCTGCGCGACGTCGGTCGACCGGCAGTCCACGAGCTTCGCAGGCAGCGTCGAGCTCTCGAGCGCGTTCTTGCGCCGCTGCGTCTCTTTGTGGGCGCGCGCGGAGATGCGCGACTTCATCTCGGCGACGAGCTTGTCGAGCAGAACGGATGCCTGCGCCTTGTCGTCCCTCTTGGTGGAGGAGAACCGCTCGCCGAGCCCCTTCGCAAGAACGTTGGCGACGATGTTGCGCACGGCGGGGGTGCCGAGCACCTCCTTCGTCTGGCCCTCGAACTGCGGCTCGGGCAGGCGCACGGTGAGCACGGCGGTGAGCCCGGCGAGCAGGTCGTCCTTCTCGAGCTTCTCGTTCGCCGAGATCTTGAGCCGGCGCGCGTTCTGCTCGAACTGGGCGCGGAAGAACTTCATCAGCCCCTGCTCGAACCCGGTCTGGTGGCTGCCGCCCTTCGGCGTGGCGATGATGTTGACGAAGCTCTTCATCACGGTCTCGTAGCCGGTGCCCCAGCGCATCGCGATGTCGACCTCGCAGGTGCGCTTGATCTCGGTCGGCACCATGTTGCCGTTCTCGTTGAGCACGGGCACCGTCTCGGTGAAGTGGCCCTCGCCCGTGATGCGCCACGTGTCGGTGACCGCGGCATCGGGCGCGAGGAACTCGGCGAACTGCGAGATGCCGCCGTCGAAGTGGAACTCGGCGCGCTCGCCCTCGGGCGTGCGCTGGTCGTCGATGGCGATGCGGATGCCGGGAACGAGGAACGCCGTCTGCCGGGCGCGTGCGATCAGCCCGTCGGGCTGGAAGGAGGCGTCGCGGCCGAAGATCTGCCGGTCGGCCCAGTAGCGGATGCGCGTTCCGGTCTTGCCCTTGGCGACCTTGCCGACGACCCGCAGCTCGCTGCCGGCCACGAAGGGCGTGAAGGGGGCGTCGGGGCGCGGTTCCTTCCCCTTGTCGTCGAACACGCCCGGCTCGCCGCGGTGGAAGCTCATGGCCCAGGTCTTGCCGTCGCGGTCGACCTCGACGTCGAGCCGCTCGGAGAGGGCGTTGACGACCGACGCGCCGACGCCGTGCAGGCCGCCGGAGGCCGAGTACGACCCGCCGCCGAACTTGCCGCCCGCGTGCAGCTTGGTGAAGACCACCTCGACACCCGACAGGCCCGTCTTCGGCTCGATGTCGACCGGGATGCCGCGGGCCTGGTCGCGCACCTCGACGCTGTCGTCGGGGTGCAGCACGACCTCGATCGCGTCGCCGTGCCCGGCGAGCGCCTCGTCGACGGCGTTGTCGATGATCTCCCACAGACAGTGCATGAGACCGCGCTCGTCGGTGGAGCCGATGTACATGCCGGGGCGCTTGCGCACCGCTTCGAGGCCCTCGAGGACCGACAGGTGCCTTGCAGAATAATCCGACGTCGCCACGTGTTCCACCCTATGAACCGCACGCCCGCGAATCCTGACGACACCCTGGCCGCCGCGCGGTACGCCCCCAGCGAAATGCGGGGCACAAGGCACGATTTGTCAGCACCACGTGTTTCACTGGGTTGCAACGACAAGCGGTTCGATACGTAGGAGGTATTCGGAAATGTCGCTCAACACCACTCAGAACGACGACCTCCGGGCGGAGCCGCAGCTGACCGCGGCCGACCGCTGTGACGCGTGCGGCGCCCAGGCGTACGTGCGGGCCACGGTGAACGGAACCGAGCTGCTGTTCTGCGCGCACCACGCGAAGAAGCACCAGCAGAAGCTCGAGGCGATCGCTGAGAGCTGGCACGACGAGTCGGCTCGGCTCCTCGAGGACTCGCGCGCGTAGTCACCCGGAACAGACGTGAGGGCCAGGCGGTATCCGCCTGGCCCTTTCTCTATGCCTCTATGCCTCGAGGTAGCGCCTCGGAACGCGCGCCGCGATGCGCGTCGTGATCTCGTCGCCGAGAGTGCCCGATCGGTCGCCCCACTGGCGCACCGTCTGCTCCCCCTCGGCGCCGGTGCCGAACAGCACGGCCGGGTCGCCCTGTGCGAGCTCGGTGCCGGGCATGACTGCGATGACGAGGTGGTCGCGTTCGACCCGGGTGATCGGATGCTGCACGCCGCGCACCGCGACCGAGCAGGTCCCCGCGACGTTCCTCGGAACGCCGTCGCCGTAGCCGGCGCTCACGAAGGCCTCGGCGTGCTCGTCGCCGAGCTCGCGCACGGCGAGCACCTGAGCCCGCAGCGTCATCACGGGAATGAGGCCGATCTCGCTCGGGGTGACGCCGTCGAACGAGGGGATGCCCCAGCAGTGGCCGCCCATCCGCACCAGGTCGAGGCGCACGTCCTCGCGGCGCAGGCCCGCCGAGCTCGCGGCGAGGTGCCGCACGTCGATCGAGGCGCCGAGCTCGCGGGCGACCGCGACGCCGTCGAGGAAGCGCTGGAGGGCACGTGTGTCCTCGTCCTCAGAGGCCTCGGCGATATGGGTCCACGCGGCGAAGGTGCGCACGAGGCCGTCACGCTCGGCGGCGACGGCCGCCGTGACGAGCGCCGGCCAGTCCGCAGCGGTCGCGCCATTGCGGTGCAGCCCCGTGTCGAGCTTCAGGTGCAGGCGCGGGGGCACGAAGCCTTCTGCGCCGGCGAGGCGCCGCGAGGCATCCGTCACCTCGGTGAGCTCGGCGAGGCTCGAGACGCCGAGGTCGACGCGCGCGCGGATCGCCTCTGTGAAATCCTGCCCGGGCGGATAGAGCCACGACAGCACGGTGACGTCGTCGCCGATGCCGGAGGCCCGCAGCTCGAGGGCGGTGTCGAGGTCGAGTGCGCCGATCGACCGGATGCCGCTCGCGACCGCCTGGCGGGCGACGGGCACGCGCCCGTGCCCGTAGGCATCGGCCTTGACGACGACCATGAGCTCGGCGGGTGCGACGGTGCGACGCAGATGGGTGATGTTCTTGTCGAGCGCGCCGAGGTCGATGACGGCTTCGACGAGCGGTGCGGTCACTGCCTCTCCCCCGCGGTCGTGTCGGTTCCGGCTGCATACCGCAGCGGCCGCGCGCTCAGCCTGGTGGTGATCTCGGCGCTGTGGGTGCCCAGTCTCCGCGCGTGCTCGTGCGCAGTCGGCTCACCCCGGCGTGCGTCGCCGAGCACGGTCACCTCTGTGCCGAGCGGCGGGGCGACGACGTCGCCCAGATCGAGCATGAACGCGTCCATGGCGACGCGCCCCGCGATCTCGTGGCGGGCACCGCCGACGGATGCCTCCACCCGATTGCCCGCGGCGCGCGAGATGCCGTCGGCGTAGCCGAGCGTCACGAGAGCCAGCGTCGATTCGCTGCGAGTGCGATACGTGTAGCCGTAGCTCACGCCCTCGTCGGCGCCGACGCGCTTCGTCGCGGCGATCGGCGCCCACAGGCGCATCACCGGGCGGAAGTCGGGCGCCGGCTCGCCGTCGTCCTCGCTGACGCCGAAGAGCTCGGCGCCCACGACGGGGAACGCGGAATCCGTGATCGCCGCAATCCCTCGCAGCGCCGCGTCGGTGCGGGCGTCATCGAGCTCGGCGGGCGCGAGGCCGGGGCGGCCCTCGCCCGTCTCCTCCGCCAGCACGACTCCCGTCACACCGCCGTCGGCGGCGCGCTCGTACTCGGCGAGCGAGTGCACGCGTGGCGCGACTCCCAGCTGCGCCGCACGGCGGAAGTCGTCGTCGGCGGCGTGCTGGGTGGTGACGATGAGCGACTCGGGCGCGAGTGCGCGAACGCGCTCGGCCTCGTCGAGACGCGCGACGACGAGGGCCTGCGCGCCGAGGCCGACGAGCGCAGGGACCACGACGTCGAGGCCGTGCCCCCAGGCATCCGCCCCGACATCGGCGAAAAGCGGCGCGCCGGTCAGCTCGCGGAATTGGGCGACGTTGGCGGCCAGCACCTCGAGGTCGATCTCAGCCTGGCGGAACGGGACGGGCCGCGTCATGCGGCGGCGTCCACAGCGACGCCGATGCCGCGCACGAGGTGCTCGCGCGCCTGACGCGCGACGGCGTCGATCTCGGCATGGGCCGCGCCGGTCTCGTACTTCTCGCCGCGTCGCGCCGTCGCGACCGTGAGCAGGTGGTCGGCGAGCGCGGGGTTGAGCGCGAGCACGGGGCCGTGGAGGTGCGTGCCGATCGCGTTCCCGCTGATCGCTCCCTCGACCTTTCCGTCGTCACCGCGGCCGGTGACCACGCGCCCGAGCGGGCGCTGATCGTGCAGAGTGACCGAGACGGCCTGGTTCTCGACACCCACGAGGCGGCCCGCGATCTCGGAGTCGACGACGAACGCGTCGGTCACCGTTCGCTCGGCACGGGGCTGCGTGGTCGTCGCGAACACGCCGGCACCCTCGATGCGGGTGCCGTCGGGAAGAGTCAGGGAACGGCCGAGCAGGTGGAAGCCCGCGTTCACGGCGATCATCGCGACGCCCGCGTCGGCCCAGGCACGCAGCTGCGGGCCGATCACGGGCAGGTCGCTGCCCACGACGGCCTGGGCCGAGGTCGGCCCGGTGCCGATCGACACGAAGTCGACGTCGTCGGGCAGCGGCTCTCCGGGCTCGTGGCCGACGACGACCAGGCCAAGGCCCGCGAGCTCGGCACGGCGCTTCAGCACCGCGGCGTTGCCCATGTCGCCGTTCATCATGAGGTGGCCCGGGTAGAGCTCGAGCAGGGTCAGCGCACTCATGCGGCTCCGGCCTCCAGGTCGCGGTAGCCCAGGTACTTGCGGGCCAGCATCATCTGGTCGTAGTCGAGGATCAGCGTGTGGCGACCGGATGCCGGGCGGGGGCCGTCGAGCATCGCCTGCAGCGCCTTCTCTGTCGACGTCTCGACGTGGTCGTACGGAACGCCCGCGTAGTGCAGACGCAACCCGATGAAGACGGCCTTGGGGCCCGAGACGTAGTCGACGCGGTGCAGCGCCGACAGGTCGGCTGCGTAGAGCCAGGACGGATCGCGGCTGTGCTCGTCGAACGCGATCATGACCGAGTCGGGCGTGCCGTCGAGCGCGTCGAGGTTCATCTGCAGGCTCGCGAGCGACTTCATCAGCAGGATCTCGACCTCGCGGTCGCCGACCGTGATGGTCTCGCCACGGCCATAGACCGTCTTCATGCTCTGCAGCGCGGTGACGGCTTCGTCCAGCGAGAACTCGGCGCCGAGAGCGGCCTCCGACAGGGTCAGCGCGCCTGCGGCATCCACCGCGTTGTGCAGGCCGCGCGCAGACAGCCGGATGCTGTGCGCCTCGCCGCGGAAGGAGATCTCGGTGGTCGCCCCTTCGAAGGCCACGACCTCGGCGGTCACCTCGCGCAGCGCGCGCGGCGCGCCCTCGTTCGCGTAGTCGCGCGCCACCACCAGGCCGTGCGGCGCGGACTCGAGCACGGCGGGCGCCGTGCCGAACCACTCGACCGTCAGCCGACCCTCGTCGGCGAGCCGGTCGCCGAGCGTCGAGAGGAAGTTGTCCTCGCGGTTCAGCACGATCGTCTCGGTCACCTCCGCCGCGATGTCGCGGAACATGCCGGCGACGCGCTCGGGCTCGAAGAGACGGTAGATCTGGTCGATCTGCACGTTCAGGATCACGGCGGCGCGGGGCTTCAGGGCACGGCAGATCACCTTGCCGTATGCCTCGTCGACCTCGATGATGCCGATGTCGTGCGGCAGCTTCCCGGTCAGCGACACCTGGCCGAGCAGCGACGAGGCCACACCCTGGGGCATGTTCGCGCCGCTCGGGTTGGTGAACACCTTGAGGCCATGGGCGCGGGCGATCCCCGTCACCATGTTCGTCGTCGTCGATTTGCCGTTGGAGCCCAGCACGACGACCACGCCGTGCGACAGCTGCCCGATGACGTCGTCGATGAAGTTCGGCGCGAGCTTCATCACGAACCAGCCCGGGAAGGCGGAGCCGCCGCCGCGTAGCCGCGTCACGACGCGCAGGAGCTTGCCGAGCAGGATCGGCAGGACGAGCTTGAAGCGCACCGGCTTACTCGAGGTAGTCGCGCAGCGACTGCGACCGCGACGGGTGACGCAGCTTGGCCATGGTCTTCGACTCGATCTGGCGGATCCGCTCGCGGGTCACGCCGAAGGTGTCGCCGATCTGGTCGAGCGTCTTCGGCTGGCCGTCGCCGAGGCCGAAGCGCATGCGGATGACGCCCGCCTCGCGCTCGGAGAGCGAGTCGAGCAGGCTCTCGAGCTGCTTCTGCAGCATCGTGAAGCCCACGGCGTCGGCCGGCACGACCGCCTCGGTGTCCTCGATGAGGTCGCCGAACTCGCTGTCGCCGTCTTCGCCGAGCGGGGTGTGCAGCGAGATCGGCTCGCGGCCGTACTTCTGCACCTCGACGACCTTCTCGGGCGTCATGTCGAGCTCGCGGCTCAGCTCTTCGGGCGTGGGCTCGCGGCCCAGGTCCTGCAGCATCTGGCGCTGCACGCGGGCGAGTTTGTTGATGACCTCGACCATGTGCACCGGAATACGGATCGTGCGCGCCTGGTCGGCCATGGCGCGGGTGATCGCCTGGCGGATCCACCACGTGGCGTACGTCGAGAACTTGAAGCCCTTGGTGTAGTCGAACTTCTCGACCGCGCGGATGAGGCCGAGGTTCCCTTCCTGGATCAGGTCGAGGAACTGCATGCCGCGGCCGGTGTAGCGCTTGGCGAGCGAGACGACGAGTCGCAGGTTCGCGCCGAGCAGGTGGCTCTTGGCGCGCTGGCCGTCGCGAGCGACCCAGGAGAGCTCGCGACCCAGCTGGGTGCGCTTCTCCTTGTCGTCCATGTGCGAGAGCTTCTCTTCGGCGAACAGCCCGGCCTCGATGCGCATCGCGAGCTCGACCTCCTGCTCGGCGTTGAGCAGCGCGACCTTTCCGATCTGCTTGAGGTAGTCCTTGACGGGGTCCGCAGTGGCGCCCGTGATGGTCGTCGAGTAGACGGGGACCTCGTCGTCCTCGTCGGCTGCGCGCAGCACGATGGCGCCGGTGGGCAGCGGCTCGGTCATCTCAGGAGCGGCCGGCTTGCCCTCCGTGTCCTCGGACTCCTCGCCCTCCTCGGTGCTCGCAGCGGTGTCGGTGTCGGCCGCGGTCTCGGCGTCCGCCTCGGCCTCGACGACGTCGCCGTCTTCGAGCTCCTCATCGACGGCCTCGTCCTCGCCGACCTCGTCGGTCGCGGCGGCCTTCTTGGTGCTGGCGCGCTTCGTGGCCGTCGCCGTCTTCGCGGCGCCGGTCTTCTTGGCGGCGGTCTTGCGCGCGGCCGGCTTCTTGGCAGGGGCGGTCTCTTCGACCTCGGGAGCCTCGGGTGCGGCGGTCTTGGGAGCCATGGTGGTCCACCTTCCGTCCGTATTGCGGACATTACAAAGGCCCATGTCAAGTCCGGGTGGTGACGACGCCGCTGTCATTCAGCTGGCGCCCCGCGAACATGAACGGGTCCTGAAGTTCAAGTATGACACAGGCCCCGGGTGCCGAGCATCAGCCTCGCGCAGCCTTCCGACGGGCCCAAGCGTCATTGAATGCAACCCAGATCGGGGCCACGCGTATTCCCTCTTCGTCCAACATCCGCCGGCGCGTGCGGCGCCGCGAGCGGATGACGCCGACGGTGCCGACGCCGAGCACCACGAAGACGATGAGGAACGCCACCCGGAAGGACGACAGCGAGTACAGCGGCTGCCCGAAATGCGAGTTCGCGAGGTCGAGCAGTGAGCCGATCACGTAGATCATGACGAAGCTCGCGCTGAAGCCGCCGACGTTCACGACTCCGTTGGCCGAGCCGAGCGCGTGCAAGGGGTTCGAGGTGCGGGCGAAGTCGAAGCCGACCGCCGAGCCGGGGCCGCCGACGCCGATCAGCACGAGCATGACGAGCACGACGGCTAGGGGCGGCCTGCCGGGCCAGAGCAGCATGACCGCCCAGATCACCGCCATCGCCCCGACGACCATGAGGACGATGTTCGAGCGGCGCAGAGGATGGCGCCCGGTGAGCACGCCGAGGAACGGGCCGACGACCATTCCCGCGATCACGGGGACGACGAGCAGAACGGATGCCTCGGACCGCGGGTACCCGAGGCCGAAGACGAGATACGGCAGGCCCCACATCAGCGTGAACATCGTCATGGGGCTCATCGTCACGAAGTGCGACCAGAACCCGAGCTGCGTGCCGGGGCGGCGCAGGCTCTCGCCCAGTTGGCGCAGCGACTGGGTCCAGCTCTCGGGGCGCGGCCCCTCCTGCGCGTCCGCGGGCCGGTCGACGACCAGGATCGAGACGAGCACGAGGCCGAGAACGACGAAGCCGGCCGCGGAGAGGAACGCGGGAGTCCACCCCTGTTCGTGCAGCAGCGCAGCGAACGGCACGGCGGAGAGGACCTGGCCGAGCTGGCCGGCGTTGCTGACCCATTGGACGGCCACCGGCACGGTCGGCCCGGGGAACCAGGAGCTGACGAGCCGGATGACCGAGAGGAAGATCGTCGCGTCACCGGCGCCGACGAAGACCCGCCCCACGATCGCATCGCCGATGTTCGGCGAAAGCGCCACGACGATCTGCCCGACGGCCATGAGCCCGAGGCCGCCGATCATCATGCGGCGCGGGCCGAAGCGGTCGAGGAGCACGCCGAAGGGGATCTGCGCGCCCGCGTAGACGACGAGCTGCAGCACCGCGAGCATCGACAGCACCGCGGCATTCGCGTGGAAGCGCTCTGTCGCCGAGACGCCGGCGACGCCGATGGTGGTGCGCTGCGTGATCGCCACCAGATACGCGACGAGCCCGGTCGCATAGACCAGGGCTCCGCGGCGGCTCACTCAGTCAAGGCTATCGCCTGCGTCGTCGTTGCCGTGACGGCGCTGGTGCGCCAGGAACTGCTCGAGCTCGGCCGCGATCTCGTCAGCGGTCGGCAGGTTCCCGGCATCCCCCATGCCGCGCTTCACCGGGTTGTCCTGCATATAGGTGTCGTGACGCTCTTCGAGGGCGCCGACGAGGCGCTCGAGCTCGGCGTTGCTCTGCACCTGCTCATTGATGTTGGCGATGAAGTCGTTGTCATCGGCGCGCAGGAAGTCCGTCGGGAAGACGAGCCCGGTCGACGCGGCGATGCTCTGCAATGCGGTGATGAGCGCCGCCGGGTACTCGGTGTCGCCGAGATAGTGCGGGACAAGAACGATGAAGCCCGTCGTCGGGTGGTTCCGCTCGGTGAGGCGGTACTCGATCAGGTGCATCGCGGTCGCCGGCGCCTGCGTTCGCGGGCGCCACACCGACAGCTGCTCGATGAGCTCGGCGTTGTTGCCGCTGACGGTGACCGACAGCGGTCGTGTATGAGGCACCGGCATCGGGATGGCATGCACCCACGTCGTGCTCGCCACCTCGAGGGTCTCGACGAGGCCGACGACCGCGGCACTGAACGCTTCCCATTCGAAGTCGGGCTCGTAGCCGTGCAGGAACAGGAACGGGCGGCCGACCTCGTCGTCGACGAGGTAGAGCGCGAGCTTCGGCGGCGCGTACTCGGTCAGGTGGTCCTGCTCGAACTGGATGGTCGGCCGGCGTGCCCGGTAGTCGAGCAGGATGTCGTTGTCGAACAGAGCGACCAGCTCGTGATGCGGCAGGTTCTCGAGGGTGTAGGCGCCCAGCTGCGACACCGCCCCGCCGGCGTCGGCGAACCCGGTGAGACCGGCGACGAGCGGCAGCCCGGCCGGCACGTCCATGGCGGCGGCGGTGAGCTCGTAAAGTTCCCGGGGGTTGCGCATCCTTCAACTTTATTCGCGGTGCGCACGCGACTCGGGGAGCGTCGTGATGCCGAGAGCGAACAGCCCCAGAGGCGGTCGATAAGGTTCTGGCATGACCGCAGCCGAGCTCACCGTTGTTCCTGAGGTGGCCGCCGCCGACGCCGAGATCCTGGTGTTCGCCGCGACGGCCGACAAGCCCAGCCCCGCCCTTGTGGCCCCCCTGCTGGCCCCCGAGCTGGCCGAGGCGGTGAGCGCGCAGCTGCCGCTCATCGGCTTCACCGGCGGCGCCGACGAGCTGGCGCGCGTCGCGGTCGACGGCCGGCCCTACGCCGTCATCGGCGTCGGGAAGAAGGCCACTGCCGACACCCTGAGGAGCGCGGCAGGCTCGGCCGTCCGCCAGCTGGCCGGCGCGGCATCCGTCGCCCTCGCGCTCACCGACGACGACGCGCTGCTGCCCGCCGTGCTGACGGGCGCGGCGTTGGGGTCGTACGCCTACGACGCGTACCGCTTCGCGAGCAAGGCCGCGCAGAAGGCGCCGGTCGAGCGCATCCAGGTGGTGAGCGGCGTGACGGATGCCTCTGCCGCTGTCGCCCGTGCCAAGGTGGAGGCCTCGGCCGTCGCCCTCGTGAAGGACCTCTTCAATCAGCCGCCGCTCGACCTCTACCCCGAGACGTTCGTGCACGCGGCCCAAGAGGCGGTCGGCCACCTGCCGGTCGACGTGCGAGTGTGGGACGAGCAGGCGCTCGCCGATGAGGGCTTCGGGGGCATCCTCGGCGTCGGTCAGGGCTCGAGCCGGCCGCCGCGCCTCGCAAAGCTGAGCTACGCGCCCGACGGCGCGGCGGCGCACGTCGCGCTCGTCGGCAAGGGCATCACCTTCGACTCCGGCGGCCTGTCGCTCAAGCCGCCGACGGGAATGATCGGCATGAAGGGCGACATGACGGGTGCGGCCGTCGCGCTCGCAGCACTGCGCGCCGTCGCCGAGCTGCAGCTGCCGGTGCGGGTCACGGCCTGGCTCTGCCTCGCCGAGAACATGCCGTCGGGCACCGCGATCCGCCCGGGCGACGTGCTGCGCATTCGCGGCGGGAAGACGGTCGAGGTGCTCAACACCGATGCCGAAGGACGTCTCGTGATGGCCGACGGCCTCGTCGCGGCGAGCGAGGAGCAGCCCGACCAGATCATCGACGTCGCGACGTTGACCGGAGCCAAGGTCACGGCCCTCGGCGTGCGCTATTCCGCGGTGATGGGCGACGACGAGCTCGTCGCCGAGCTGCGGGAAGCCGCGGCCGAGACCGGCGAGCTGTTCTGGCCGATGCCGCTGCCTGATGAGCTGCGCGCCACGATCAACTCCGGCCTCGCCGACATCGCCAATGCGAACCCCGGCGTCCCCGCCGGCGGCATGCTGCTCGCCGGAATCTTCCTGCGCGAGTTCGTCGGTGCGCAGGCCGACGGCGACGACGCCGCCCGCATTCCGTGGGCGCACCTCGACATCGCCGGCTCAGAGGAGAACAAGGGCGGCGCGTACGGGTTCACCGGCAAGGGCGGAACGGGCGTGGCCGTGCGCCTGCTCGTGCGCCACGCGGAACGCCTCGCCGCCGGCGCAAAGGCGTGACGCTAGAGTCGCCTGCCGTGGCAGACCACACCTTCGACCTCGTCGTCCTCGGCGGCGGCAGCGGGGGCTACGCCGCAGCACTGCGCGCCGCCGAGCTCGGCTCGCGCGTCGCTGTGATCGAGAAGGACAAGGTCGGCGGCACCTGCCTGCATCGGGGGTGCGTTCCGACGAAGGCTCTGCTGCACAGCGCAGAGGTCGCCGACGCCGCTCGTGAGGCAGAGAAGTACGGCGTCCTCGTCAGCACGGAGGGCGTCGACGCCGAGCGTCTCGCCACCTACCGCGACAGCGTGGTGGCTCGGAAGTTCAAGGGTCTGCAGAGCCTCATCGGGGCACGCGGCATCACGGTGGTGGAAGGCGAGGGGCGGCTCGTCTCCCCCACGTCGGTCGCCGTCGGCGCCGAGGTCTACACGGGCCGCAACGTCGTCCTCGCCACGGGAGCTTCCCCGCGCCGTCTGCCGGGTCTCGAGCTCGGCGGGCGGGTGATCACGAGTGACGAGGCGCTGCGGCTCGACAGCATCCCCCGCAGCGTCGTCGTCCTCGGCGGCGGGGTGATCGGGGTCGAGTTCGCGAGCCTCTGGCGGTCGTTCGGCGCCGAGGTCACCATCGTCGAGGCCCTGCCCCACCTGCTTCCCGCCGAAGACGAGGCGATCAGCAAGGGGCTCGAGCGCGCTTTCCGGCGCCGCGAGATCGACTTCCGCCTCGGTGTGCCGCTGCGCGGCGTCGAGCAGACGGACGCCGGCGTGCAGCTCGTCCTTGAGAACGGCGACTCCATCGAGGCGGAGCTTCTGCTCGTCGCGATCGGCCGCGGCCCCGTGACCGCGGGGCTCGGGCTCGAAGACATCGGCGTGCAGCTCGATGGCGGTTTCGTGGTCACGGACGATCGGCTGCGGACATCCGTGCCCGGCGTGTACGCCGTCGGCGACGTCGTCGCCGGGCCGCAGCTCGCCCACCGCGGATTCCAGCACGGCGTGTTCGTCGCCGAGGAGATCGCCGGGCTCTCGCCCGTCGCGATCGACGACGCGCTCATTCCGCGTGTGGCGTACTGCAGCCCCGAGGTCGCGTCGGTCGGGCTCACCGAGGCGGCTGCCGTGGCGCGATACGGTGCGAGCGCGATCTCGTCGTACGAATACAGCCTCTCCGGAAACGCGCGCAGCGAGATCCTGGGCACCAACGGCGTCGTGAAGATGGTGCGCGTGACCGGCGGCGCCGTCGTCGGAGTCCACCTGATTGGCGCGCGGGTGGGCGAGCTCATCGGCGAGGCTCAGCTCGCCGTCGGCTGGGACGCGTACCCCGAGGACGTCGCGCCCTTCATCCATGCCCACCCGACGCAGAACGAGGCGCTCGGCGAGGCATTCCTCAAGCTCGCGGGCAAGCCGCTGCACGCACTGTGAGCCCACAACGTGGCAATAAGCTAGTTCTCAACTGAAGGTCTAAGGAGACAGTCTCATGAGCGAATCCGTCAGCCTCCCGGCACTCGGCGAGAGTGTCACAGAAGGCACGGTTACCCGCTGGCTCAAGAACGTCGGCGACCGCGTCGAAGTCGATGAGCCCCTGCTGGAGGTGTCGACCGACAAGGTCGACACCGAGATCCCCTCGCCGGTCGCCGGCGTGATCGAGGCGATCCTCGTGCAGGAGGATGAGACGGTCGAGGTCGGCACCGCCCTCGTGACGATCGGCGACGGCAGCGGTGCCGCCGCCCCGGCCGAGGCCCCTGAGGCGCCTGCCGCCGCTCCTGAGCCCGTCGCCGCCCCCGAGCCCGCACCGGCGCCGGCTCCTGAGCCCGCACCGGCCCCCGCGGCCGCACCGGCCCCCGCTCCCGCCCCGGCACCTGCGCCGCAGCCCGCCGCCGCGACGCCCGCAGCAGCGCCTGAGCCCGCCGCGGCCCCGCAGCCCGCCGCTCCCGCGCCGGCCCCCGCCCCCGCCGCAGGTGGCTCCCACGCCGGCAGCGGCTATGTGACTCCGATCGTGCGCAAGATCGCCAGCGAGCAGGGTGTCGACCTGGGCTCGGTCACGGGCACCGGCGTCGGCGGCCGCATCCGCAAGGAGGACGTGCTCAACGCCGCCTCCGGCGCGGGCGCGGCAGCGCCCGCTGCTCCCGCGGCTCCGGCACCCCTCGAGGTCTCACCGCTGCGCGGCACCTCGGTGCAGGCATCCCGCCTCACCAAGGTCATGTCGCAGCGTGCCGTCGAGTCGATGCAGCAGACCGCCCAGCTGACGACCGTCGTGAAGGTCGACGTCACCAAGGTCGCTGCTCTGCGCGACCGGGTGAAGGCCGACTTCCAGGCGAAGACCGGCAACAAGCTGTCCTTCCTGCCCTTCTTCGCGAAGGCGGCGCTCGAGGCCCTGCAGGTCTACCCGATCATCAACTCCACCTTCGACGGCGAGACGATCAACTACCCGGCCACCGAGAACCTGGCGATCGCGGTCGACACCGAACGCGGCCTGCTCACGCCGGTCATCAAGGACGCCAGCTCGCTCGACATCGCGGGCCTGGCCGCGCAGATCGCCGATCTCGCCGGGCGCACGCGTGAGAACAAGCTGAAGCCCGACGAGCTGGCCGGGGGCACCTTCACCCTGACCAACACCGGGTCGCGCGGCGCTCTGTTCGACACGCCGGTCGTCTTCCTGCCCCAGTCGGCGATCCTCGGCACGGGCATCGTCGTCAAGGAGCCGACGGTGATCAAGGCCGACGGCCAGGACGTCATCGCGATCCGCTCGATCGTGTACCTCGCCCTGTCGTACGACCACCGCACGATCGCCGGCGCCGACGCGGCGCGCTACCTCGGCGCGGTCAAGGCGCGCCTCGAAGAGGCGGCGTTCGAGGGCGACCTCGGCATCTAGTTCTCATAGAGCTGTCTCAGCCTCCAACCGGCCTCGGTCCTCATCAGCAGGGCCGAGGCCGGTTGCGTTCTGCGGTCGCTCGGCGTGAGAGCGATGAGCGCAGAGTCGCCCGAGCGCTCGAGAAGCGACGGGGCGAGCCCGGCGAGCGGGCGCGCAGGCCGCGACAGATCGGATGCCTGACCGTCGGCGACGTCGGCGAGACACCTCGCCTGCTCGCGGGCGCTCAGGGTGAGGCAGTGGTCTCTTCGGGCGAGCAGCACGGGGGTGGCAGCGACGGGGTCGTCCGCCTGAAGCTCGGGGTCCGCAGAGGGAGTCGGGGACGCAGTCGCGGCGGCGCTCTCGTCGGCGGTCGCGCTCGGCGTTCCCGGCGTCGCCGTTGGCGCGCTGCGTGTTGACGCGCCGTCGGGGAGCAGGACGACGGCAGCGCACGTCAGCGCGGCCGCCGCGCCGCAGGCGATGGCGAGAAGCCGCGCCCTTCCGTGCAGCCGGGCGAGCAGCGCGCCGGCGCGCTTCCGCACGTCCGCGACGGGCCCGGCGAGCAGAGCCGCCGGCCCTGCGTCGAACGCCTCGAGGAGCACCGAGCTGCTCGGGCGGCGGTGCGCCGCACCGTGCCGCCGCACGGTCAGCGGCGACGCTGCGCGCTCGGCGGGCCCTGCCACCTCGAGCCGCACAGGTTCCGGCTCGGCGAGATCGAACAGCGCCTCTTCCAGCCGATCGACACTCTGCTCGCTCTCGCCCGCGGTAAGCGTCGCAAGCGCCAGCCCGAGGCCCACGTGCGCGGGCCCGAGCGCCCCGGCTGCGCGGCCGTGCGCGATGAGCCCGAGCCGGTCGGCGAGGGCGGCGAGTTCGCGCCAATCGTTCGCCATGCCTTGGGCGCCCGCCAGCACCGTCTCGTTCAGACGGTCGAGGCCGAGCACGACCGGGCGGCCGTCGCCGTCGAAGCGCAAAGTGTCTTCTGCGAGCGACACGCCGCAATAGCCCGCCGCATGCAGCGCAGCGACCGCGCGAGCGGCGCCGATGACGGTGGTCACCGCCTCGCCAGGTGACAGACGGCGGCGCCCGGCGAGGAGCGCGCCGAGCGTCGGCCCCGTCACCTCCTCGAGGAGGAGCTCGTGCCGCTCCCCCAGCACCGTCACATCGAGCACGCGGGGCAGGTGCTCGCTCGAGGCGGCGAGGAGCGCCGCCGCGCGGCGCCCGAACGAGGTCGCCGAGAGCTCGGCGGTGGCATCCGTCATACCCTCGATCCTGATGGGGCCGACAAGCGCACCGCCGGGCCACACCCCGCAGAAGTGGACAGCTGCGCCGCCCCCGTGCCCTGTGCTGGCCAAGATCGCGCGGCGACATAGGGTGTAACCACAACTTCAGAACACCGACGACGGGAAATCCTTCGAATGATCGAGTACCGCGTCACGGTTCTGTGCTAACCGCCCTATTGTTGATTGCATGACAACCACGGCACCCAAGAGGGCACTGCTCTACGTCCGACTGAGCAAGTCCGATGACTCGTCAACTTCCATCGACCGCCAGAAGGCCGACCTGCAAGCACTCGCCAAGGCCGAGAACTGGCAGGTTGTCGACACGCTCGAAGACGACGGAATCTCTGGCCGCAAGCGCCGGGCCAACGCCGACCGCGCCCTAGCCATGCTTCGTGACGGCTCCATCGACATCCTGGCCGTATGGAAGTTCGATCGCTGGTCTCGCATGGGTCTGCGCGCCGTTGCCGACCTGCTCGACGCCCTCGAAGAGAGCCGAGTGAGGGGCAAGTACACGCGGCACTTCTACGCGCTACAGGACGGGCTCAACACGACTCAAACGACGTTCCCAATGATCGCGAGCATCCTGTCGGAGATTGCGCGAATCGAAGCTGAGAACACGTCTATCCGCGTCAAGTCATCCCGCGCCAAGGCCATCGACGATGGTTTCTTTCATGGCGGCACTGTCCCCTGGGGCTACCGAGTTGCCGATCACCCCACGATGCCCGACCACAAGGCCCTAGTGCCCGACGGCGCTGAGCAAGCGGTCTTGCTTCACATCGTTGACGGGGTTCTCCGTCACGACTGGTCGCTCACGGACGCCGTGCGCTGGTTGAACCGCTCCCCCGTCATCCCGCCGCGTCGGGCCCCGCGCTGGTCACCGACCGCCGTTCAGATGATCCTCACGGGGCACGCGCTACTTGGCCGGGTGACCAAGGACGGGGCACCGATCTACGGGGACGACGGCAACCCTGTCGCGCCGTGGGAACCGCTCGTGTCACTGGCCGACTGGCAGGCGCTCCGCGCCCGTTTCAGTGACGTTCGCACCCGGTCTAGAGCAACTGCACAGACGACGGCTCCCAAGCGTCGGGACAAGCGCACAGGGCTTCTCAGCGGGCTCGTCTATTGCACCTGCGGCGCGGCCATGTACCGAAACAACATGACCCGCAAGCTGGCCGACGGCACCCGCGTTGACGGCTCGGTGTACGTCTGCTCAGCGGCCGGGCAGGGCAAGGAATGCAAGGTCAACACCCGCGCCACGGCATCGAAGTTAGAGGACTACATCACGGGGCAGTTCCTGGCCGATTACGGCCGTATCCCCGCCGTCGAAGTCACGGAGACGACAGTCGGCACCGACCCCGCGCAGCTTGCGGAGGTTGAGGCCGCGATTCAGGCGACGCTAGACGAGCTACGCGACCCCGACGCCGACCAACTGAAGGTGCTTGACAGGCTCAACGTGCTGCACGCCCGTTCCGCCGAGCTGAAGTCAGCCCCGGCCCGTGTCGAGTACATCCGCACTCCCCTAGGCATGTCCGTAGCCGAGCTTTGGGAACGTCAGCCCGACCGCCGCGCTTGGCTCCTGTCCGGCGCTGTGCAGGGCGTCACGGTACTGCCGGGCAAGCGTGGCCGCGGCTTCGACACCGACCGCGTACAGGTCGATTGGACGGCCGACCACGGTGACCCCTACATTCCCGACTACAACGATCCTACGGAGTATTCGAGCGGCCCTAGGTAGCCGTGCGTGATATGGCCCCGTTTACACAGATAGCGACGCTGCCGGACGTGTAAACGGGGCCGTATTATGTAGTCGGTACAGTACGTGCTCATAGATTCGGCGTTCGGCTCCATATCAACGATTTAGAGGGTCGTAGTGGAGTACGCGGCACGCGCGGCCATCCGCACAGGTCGGACACCGTATGAACCACGTAGATGACGCCGACCTCATTACCGAAACCGCCCATACTAGAGCTACCACGATGGCGGCGCACGCCCTTAGCCATGTAAACGCTGCGATCCGCGACGCGGGGACGGCGTATGACGCGAGCCTGACTCTCGACCGCTACACGGGCACGCAGGGTCGCGACGGCCGTTCAGCGGCGCTCGGTCACGCCATCGACCGGCTCGTGTCGGCACGTGCCGCGCTCGACTCCGACGCCGGCCCCGTTGCTCGCCTCGCTGACGACGCCGAACGCACACGGGGTCACCGTCGGTGCCGTGCTGGCTGTGCCAGGGGGCGACTGCCTGCTCGACGTTGCCGTGAATGCCGACGGCACGGCCGCGCTGTCGAATGGCCACGCCGACGACATCGAGACGTTCTGCCCCGCGGGTGAGTGGTGGCACGAGATGACGGTCGCGCACGCCGCATCCGAGGCCGTACCGGCGTAGCTCGACCTCAACCTAGGGCCGCTCGCCAGTGCACGACAGGTGAGCGGCCCTAGCCGTTCCGCGGGCCGCGGCATCGACTCCGGCCGACTGCCACTCACAGCCCCTTGCCGTGGGGCGACGACACCACACCGACCGAGGGAGAACCATGCCCACCTACCTGCAAGAGAATCCGTGCTCAGAGTGCGGCGGCCCGATCTACATCTCCGCGCCGCAGAACCGGCGTCAGACGTGCGGGCCGGCGTGCGCACGCGAGCGCAACCGACGCCGTAACCGTGAGGCGCGCCGACGTGAGCGGGGCACCGTCGCGCCCCGCGTCGATGTGCCGACCGAGCTAACGCCGCTCGACCGCCTGACGGCCGCACTTGGGGCCGAGGGCGTCGCGGCGCTGCGCGAGCGGCTACGGGCCGAGGCGGCCGAGGCGAGCCGAATCCCCCGTTACCCCGTGGTCGACGGGCACGTATTCCGTGCGCTTCCCGCCGACGTGTTCCGAGCCGCGAATGGGCGCAACGTCGCTGACGATGACGACAGCGGCACGGCGCGCAACAAGTTCGGCGCTGTGGCCGTCACAGTCGACTCGTTCATGTCGATGCCGACGACGGCGGCGCTTGACGAGACGCGCACGGGGGCGTGGGCGCTGCGCCCCGATACGCTGGCCTACCTGTCGATGCTGCTCGATGTCGAGACCGTAGAGGCGGCCCTGGACCGGCGTACCCCCGTGTCCCTCGACGCCGACACGACAGCCGACACGACGCCCGTCGAGACCGACGAGAGCGTTCTACAGGGCGCGACCGAGGCGGCACGCGAGCGCCACCGGGGCATGTCCGAACGCGAGTGGGCGCGGATGCTGGCCCCGCGCTCGTGCCCGATGTCGCCCGTCGTCCGCCGACGCAACGCCGACCGCTACGCCCTCGTTGTTTGAGTCGCCTACAGGTGAGCGCAAATTCTCCGTTTCGGCTCAACGGGAGTGGTGTCCCGGCTACGGCAACAGTTGTCCCCCACGTCTACGGGCGTGGGGGATTCTGCCGTATCCGCACCCTGCCACCGAGGCGAAAGCGCCGTTCTGCGGCCCCGTCCTGCCGCGTTAAACATCTCACCTGCACTCGCCTGTTTCATCGCGCCCACGGGGCGCACAGTGCTGGGTGCCCGACTGATCGGATACTCATGAGAGCTTCCCCACCGCGGCGGGGTCACGCATGACCGCCGCCGTAGCCGAACACACCACACCGTCACCCGCCGCCGACAGGCTGGCCGCTACTCCCCGATATGAAGTCGAGACCTACCGGGCTCCCCGCGCCGGGCGTGGGGGCACGTGGGGAGAGCCCGACCTGAAGCCGGGCGCGTCGTTCCTGCGCCGCGAGGATGTCGCTGGCCGCACCTACGAATTCGCGCACGCCCCGGCGCTGGCCCGCGTTTACACCGTCGGCGCACTGGCCGAACTTCTCGACGTGGCCGTGTACTTCGATGACATGGGCGCACGTCACCTGGTCGCGCGCCCTCTCGGCTCAGGTGAGCGCTACTCCCCCACGACCGCGGCCAAGCTGGCCCCGGCGCTGCTGGCCCACATGCGCGCCACAATTGCCCCGCGCGAAGGCGCACAGGAACACTTCAACTCGTTGGCAGGCTGGCTGTCGGTGGCCGACGACGGCCGGGCAGAGCGTTACGCCTGCTCGTGCATCCGGGGTGCGCTCGACTACCTGCCCGATGTCGCTGCCGAGTCCGTAGCAACGCGCTCAGGGACGGCCCTCAGCGACAGTGCCCGCAAGAGCGCACAGCGCGACCGCGACGACCTGGCACGGCCCGCGGCGATCCGTCGGGCGCTGCTGCCGCCGCTGCTGAGACTGGCCGAGCGCCGTCCGGGCGCCCGCGTAGACAAGGCTCACGTCGTGGCGACACTCCTGAAGGCGCGAGACGACGACGCCGAGCTGTCGCGCCTGCTCCCCCTACGCGGGCAGAGCATCCGAGGATGGCGCACCGTCGCCAGCCTGCTCGACACGCTGCTTTACCCCTACGACCGCCCGAACGGCAGCGCGACCATACATTTCTGGACGGTGCCGCCGTTGCCGGTGCTGTCGGCGCGGGCAGAGGCTGCCGTCTAGATAGCAATAAATGGCGTCACGTTGGGGTGCACCCCTTATTTCCTATTCTGCCTATAAGCAAGCATACCTTTAGGGGTAACAGTAAATAACCCATCATCCCCAACGTGACGCCAAAAATTGGTGAGTGTTTACACGCCGCCGCTGCGCCTGCGCCCGCGTCACCAACGCCAAGATGGCGGCGCTGTTTTAAACGTCAACCAATGAGGGCCTTTCGGTAGAAGGTGGGGCCCTTGGTTAGTTCCCTCAGGGTGGGAACGCGCCGGGTTGCTCATGGCCCGGCCTCCTGATAGGCGTGGCCGCTGCTCCTGCATGTGGCGGCCACGTCTGCACCCTGCCGACGACATCCCGACCGTGCCAGGCGCACGGGCCGCGCCGTCGTCACCTCGACGCCATCGGCGTCTAACTCACTTCACGCCCACGGCACAGGTGCCGAGGGGCGACACGTGGCACAGGTGCCGCTTCTCCCCCAACATCCGCACCTATCGAAAGGCCATCATGGCGAACACTTTTGAAACCGCCGAGGCGGGCAAGATCGCGGCCGTTGCCGCTGCCCTCGTCGGCTCTGACCTCAACGTCGCGAACACGTTCTACAAGAACGTTGCAAACGACTTCTTCCCCGGCGTCGGCTCGACCGTCAGCATCCGCGTCCCCGGCGCTCCTGCCGTCGGCACGAAGGATGCCGGCGACGTGACGACCACCCTGACCATCGGCACGCTTCAGGAAAATCTCATTCCGGTCACCCTCAGCACGAACGCCTACAGCGACATCGCGCTCAGCGTTGCCGACCTGTCGCTAAACATCGAGAACTTCGCATCCCAGGTGCTCGTGCCTCAGGCCGAGGCCGTCGCCAAGTACGTCGAGCGCACGGCCGTCGCGGCGCTTCAGGCGGCCGACGCCGATACAACGATCACCTACGCCGAGGCCACGCCCCAGGCCGCGTTCAGCGCCGCCCGCACGAAGCTGCGCGCTAATGGTGTTCCGGCGGGCGCAACGATGTACGCCGCCGTCGCCCCGGACGTGTACGGCGCGCTGCTCGACAACAACACGACCACTCAGCCGCTGTTCGATGCTCAGGGCCGCGTCCGTGGCTTCAACGTCATCGAGAGCAACCGACTGGCCGCGGGTGAGCTCGCGTTCTACGTGCCGGAGGCGTTCGCACTCGTCGTGCGCGCCCCGGCGATCCCCGACGGCGCTCCGTTCGGCGCGTCGATTGTCGAGCCTCAGACCGGCTTCGCGCTGAGCTACATCCGCGCGTTCAACCCGAGCATCGGCGCTGACATCTCGCTGGTTCAGGCGCTCGTTGGCGCATCGGCGCTACCGCTCGCCCACGACGACGAGAACGGCACCGTCACGCTCAATCCGGGTGCGGGCGTCGTTCACGTAGTCAGCGGCTCCTAACCCCTTCCATGCTCCGCCGGGCTCGGGTCAGATGCCGTTCCCGAGCCCGGCGGAACCCTTCGACGCCCCTGCCCGTGACCTCTCACACGGCAGGGGCGTCGCTCGTTTACACACCCTCAGGAGACCAATGCCGCGGAGGAACCGAATCCGCTTCGCCAGCGTCACGGCCCGCGCCCATCGCGGCCTGCTGAACAGCGCCCGGCGCGGCCCGACGCTGCCAGGGCTGAGCGCCCCGCGGCCGCAACTGCCGCGACCCCTCCGCGAACGACCAGGAGACCCGCAAGTGAAGCACACCCCCAAGCGACCGCCCGCAGGCAAGACGAGCAAGACGACCGCGTTCAGCAACCGACTGGGACAGACATACATCGACGCCGTGGCCGCAGAGGCGAGCACCGACCGCGAGACGGCCGCCGCCGCGCTGCTCGCGGTAACGCACGGCCGCGCTGCGCTGCGGCGGCAGGGCATCGCCCCTACAGGCGACATCATCCCCGCGGCGCTCGACCTGATCGAGAACGCCCGCCGTGAGGGGGTGTTGAATGACTGACCTGGCACCCGTAGACGACGCTCAGCCGACCGCTGAGGCCGCACCGACGCCGACGCCGACCACCGAGGGCGACGACTTCTCAACGGCACTGGGGCAGCTTGCAGACGTGTATGTCGAGAAGTTCGAGCTTCCCGATGGCGCGCGCCAGTTCCTCACCGGGGCAACCGCTGCTGAACTTAAAGAGCAAGCAACGCTGCTCAGTCAGATTTCCCGCACTGCACAGGGCGCACCCGCGGATGCCGTTGCCCCGACGCCGAACTTGGCACCCGTGACCGGCCCCGGAAATCCGACGCCTGACAGTCGACCGCCGTTCGATGCGGTCGCTGTCGCACGCGCGGCACAGCGACACGGCGGGCGCTCATGATGCTTCAACGACACGACCGTGAGCGTCTGTTCCACTACACACAGCGCCACCTACCCGCCGCCTACGACGACAGGCGGGCACTGGCACAGGTGCTCAGCACATCGGCCGAACAGGCACCCGACACCGAGGGGCCGGCCGAATGACGCTGACAGCCTCACAGCGCGCTCGCGCGGCCGCCGGCGAGCGTTCGCGCCAACACGGGGACGCGTTCAGTCGAGCCGCTGCCGAAGGCCGTCTACGGGGCGGATTCGTCTACCTCTCACGAGCGGCCGACCGCCGCGTAACCCCGTGGCCCTGGCCCGACCTCGACACCCGAATTCACCTCGATGAGTACGGCCGTGCCCTGCGGCTACCTCGCCCGGTGACGGCGCGCCCCGCTGCCTGAACGAAACACGCCCGCAACCAAACCGAGACGGCCCGCACGGGTGACGAGCACCCTCCTATCAGCAACACCCCGGCGCGGCGCTGAGCGGGAAAGATCGGCAAAGACGAGACCGCACCGACGCGGACACGACGAGCCGGGCCGCGGCCGGGCGACAGCGGCGAGGCCAACGTGTCGCGCGGTCGACGTGTGCGCGTGCGAGATACAGACACGAGAACGAACAGCGATTCGATCCGCGAGCACATCGAGCAGAACACCGACGAGCGCGCGCTGAGCGCCGCGACCCCGCGAGCCCTAGCCCACCGTCGCGTGAGGATCGATACGGCATAGCACTCTCTCTAGCGCGCGGATTCGGGACTTTGCCCCGGCATTAGCACAGATATTCGAGCACTTCACCCATCGTGCCCACAGGAGACCAATGTTCCCCGCACCGACGCGCGTGCAACAGCGCGCAATCCGAGCCCTGAACCGTCACGCCGTCACCCTCACGTCGCGGCATTGGAAGCAACCCGACCACCGAGAGCCGGTATTCACCCTTGGCAGGTTCACGCTGTCTTGGGACACCGACCCCGACCCCCGCACGGTGCCGCCTGAGCCCTACTCGGTATCAGTGCCCGATACCGAGGCACCCCGCGGCTATTACTTGGAGACTTTCGAGTACCTGGCCGACGCCGTGAGCTACGTCGAGCACGCCAACTGGGAGGACAACCTACGAGTCTGGGGTGAGCGGGTGCAACGCGGCATCTACGGCGGTCACCCGCCGCGGCCCGCGCCCCTCGACAGGAACGCGCTGCTGTGACCATCGACACGCTCGCGACCCTGCACTGTCCGGGGTGCGACACCGATAAGGCCCCGGCCGACTTCCCGCGCAACGCTGCCCGGCCGTCAGGCATCGGCTCATGGTGCAAACGCTGCCAGGCCGACGCTCAGGCCGACTGGCGCAGGCGGAATCCCGGCTACATGCGGGAGTACAACCGAGCACGCCGTGCCGCGGGTACAAAAGGTGACACGAGAATGACTAACGCCATGCTGCCGCCGACACCCGCTGCCGGTTTCCCCGAGCTACCCGACGACGACCGAGGCCTCTAGCACCGTCTTGCCCACCCCACAAAACCGTTTTGTGGGTCGCCCCGCGGACCGCGCGAATCTTCGTTAATCTCCCCATCATGAGCAACCAGACATGGCACGACATCGACCCTGACGGCACCATTCGAGAGGCTGAGATTCAGCTAGTCATCGCAGAGCTAACCGTGCTCACCGACCCCGACGGCATCCACTGAGCCCACCGAACGCCCCTAGCTGCATCCCCGCGGCTAGGGGCGTTTCCTGGCTCAACTGACACGCCGACCGTGCGCGACACGCGCCTTGGTGCCGTGCGCCCTAACGTTGAACCGTGGGAGTCATCTTCAGTCAATCTCAGCGATTCACTCTGTCTGAGACAGCCGATTTCGAAGCGACTTTCATCCATGCCGCGAAGGTGCTGAACGACGTGTTCGTGAATGGCGACGACATCCATTGGCAGGAAGCCGAAGTGAACACGAAAGATGGCGGAAGCATCACGGCCGAAACTGTCGAGCAAGTGCTTGCGGCGCTGCATGATGACCCGCGGCCTGTTGGACGCTACTCGTGGTCTGTCCTACCTCAGCACGACCGCGACGCCGCCAGTAGCTCTGTGAGGGTGGACATGGCGCGACTGACCTACCCAATCCTCGAAATTAACGTGCGAAGTCGCCGCGACGGGGTGCCGCAGGACGTAGTGCGCCGCATTGGCAATTACGTTGCCGCGGCACAGCCAGATTCCGCGGCGGGTTTGGCAACGAGCGGTCGAACCGCCACGAGTACCAGCAGCCCCAATCAATTCCGCGCGGATAGTTCAACAGGCACCGGATGGTGGGGCCGCACATGGCGTGAGCACACGGCCAACGCGGTCATCACGGTAGGCGGCGGGGTGCTAGTCATCGTGATTGCTGTGTGGCTCGGGCTCAGCCACTAGCCGGAAGGCTTTGTACCGCTACGGGTGGACGACCTTGACCCACCAACAGCCGCATCGGCGCTCGGTGAGGCTTAGGCTGGCCGCGACAACTTCAGAAAGGCAAATAGGGACATTGACCAGATTTGTCGTCACGGGACTAAGCGCCAATTCCGTGCCGTATCTCGAAGCCCTCGAACTGCAGCGTGAGACCCACGCGGCCGTGGTTCGCGGGTCGGCGCCCGACACCCTGCTGCTCCTCGAGCACCCTTCCGTCTTCACGGCGGGCAAACGCACCGAGGCCTCCGAGCGGCCCACCGACGGCACCCCGGTGATCGACGTCGATCGCGGCGGGAAGATCACCTGGCACGGGCCGGGTCAGCTCGTCGGCTACCCCATCATGCGGCTCGCCGAGCCTGTCGACGTCGTCGCCTTCGTGCGCCGGCTCGAGCAGATGATGATCGACGTCATCGCCGAGTTCGGCGTCGAGGGGCACCGCGTCGAGGGCCGCAGCGGTGTCTGGGTGAGCCAGACCACCGACGCCGGCGAACCGGCTCCGGACGCCAAGATCGGCGCCATCGGTCTGCGGGTCGCCGAGGGTGTCACGATGCACGGCTTCGCCCTCAACTGCTCGAACAGCCTCGACGCGTACGAGCAGATCGTCGCCTGCGGCATCCGCGATGCCGGCGTCACGACGATCACGCGCGAGCTCGCGCGCCGCGGCGATGCGCGCGTCGTCGACCCCGAGGCGGTCGTTCCCGTGCTCACCCGTGTCTTCGACCGCGTGTTCGCCGCGGCGCACGAGCCGGGGGCGGCGGTGCTGGCATGACGATCACCAACATCTCCAATGGCGGCGGCCCGGCCCATGACACGACGGGTCGCAAGCTGCTGCGGCTCGAAGTGCGCAACGCGCAGACGCCGATCGAGAAGAAGCCCGACTGGATCAAAACGCGGGCGAAGATGGGGCCCGAGTACCGCCAGTTGCAGAACCTCGTCACCACCGAGCAGCTGCACACGGTCTGCCAGGAGGCCGGGTGCCCGAACATCTTCGAGTGCTGGGAGGACCGCGAGGCGACCTTCCTCATCGGCGGGTCCGCGTGCACGCGCCGGTGCGACTTCTGCCAGATCGACACCGGCAAGCCCGCGGACTACGACCGCGACGAGCCGCGCCGGGTCGCCGAGTCCATCGCGCAGATGGAGCTGCGGTACGCGACCGTCACGGGTGTCGCACGCGACGACCTCGACGACGAGGGGGCTTGGCTCTACGCCGAGACCATCCGCGAGATCCACCGTCAGGCGCCCGGCGTCGGCGTCGAGATCCTCGTGCCCGACTTCTCGGGGAATCCCCAGCACCTGAACGAGGTCTTCAGCGCCCGCCCCGAGGTGTTCGCGCACAACGTCGAGACGGTGCCGCGCATCTTCAAGCGCATTCGCCCAGCCTTCCGCTACGAGCGCTCGCTCGACGTGCTGACGCAGGCCAAGCGCGCCGGCATGATCACGAAGTCGAACCTCATCCTCGGCATGGGCGAGGAGCCCGACGAGGTGCTGCACGCCCTCGAGGACCTCCACAACGCGGGTACCGATCTGATCACGATCACCCAGTACCTGCGGCCGAGCCCTCGCCATCTGCCGGTGGCGCGCTGGGTGCGCCCTGAAGAGTTCGTCGACTTCGAGCAGGCCGCGCGCGAGATCGGATTCCTGGGCGTCATGTCCGGGCCGCTGGTGCGCTCCTCGTACCGCGCCGGGCGGCTCTGGGCACAGGCCCGCGACGCCCTCGCTCAGCGGATTGCATGAGCTGGTTCAGGTAATCTCTAGGCATGGCACGAACTAGCTCCGCCGCCCCCACAGCGAGCGCCGAACCGGGCCGCCTGCGGCAGATGTGGGACGTCTTCAAGATGACCCGCAAGTACGACAAGCAGGCTCTGCCGCTGATGATCGGCGGCTTCCTGCTGCCCGTCGTCGTCGGCGTCGTCCTCGCGCTCGTGCTCTCCACCGGCATCATCTCGACGGTGCTCTGGATCGTCGCCGGCGTGCTTGGCGGCGTGCTGCTCGCCACCGTCATCCTCGGCCGTCGTGCCGAGGGCGCGGCGTACTCGCAGATCAGCGGCCAGCCCGGCGCAGTGGGCGCCGTGCTGCGCTCGTCTCTCAAGCGCGGCTGGCGCGGAAGCGAGATGCCGGTCGCGGTCAACAGCAAGACGCGCGACGCCGTCTATCGCGCCGTCGGACGCGGCGGCGTCGTGCTCATCAGCGAGGGGCCCAAGTCGCGCACCGGGCGGATGCTTGAGGAGGAGCGCCGCAAGATCAACCGCACCGTGCCGAACGTCGCGGTCACCACGATCAACGTCGGCCCCGACGATGACGCCGTGCCGCTGCGGAAGGTCGCCTCGACGCTCACCAAGATCAAGCCGACGCTGACGAAGACCGAGGTGCAGGCGGTCGACAACCGGCTGTCGTCGCTGCAGGCGCCGCTGCCTATCCCGAAGGGTGTCGACCCGAACCGCGTGCGCGCGCCGCGTCAGCCGCGCTAGCCACCACCTGCGAACGGCCCCGCTTCGGCGGGGCAGTTCTTCTGCGCGGCCTACGCGCGGACGAGCACGGTTCCGGCGATCTTGTCGTGGAAGCCCCGGTGATCGGAGTCCCACACGAGCGCCGGAATCACGATCATCAGCAGAACGCTGCGCACGACGGGCCGCCACAGCGCCGGCTGCGAGCCGGGCAGGGCCGAGAGGCGCAGCCCGGCGATGCGATGGCCGATCGAGCCGCCGAGCGCCCAGATCGCGAGGATCTGCAGCGCGGCGAAGACGGGGTAGACGGTCCAGCCGCCGTAGTGGCGGGTGATGAGCCACGAGATCGCCATCGCGATCGCCCAGTCGATGACGAGGCCGAGCACACGCCGCCCCATCCGCCCGACCGACCCTCTGCCATCCTCGGGAAGGCCGAGACGTTCCCCTGGAAAGTTGCTCGGTGCAGCATCCGCAACTCGCTCGCTCACCCGTCAATCCTAGGAACTCGCGGCTGATAACCTGCCACGTAACAGGCCCGAAACAATTGCTTTACTGCAGAGAAACGGCCTGACCATACCCTGCAAGCAGGTAGCGCCCGCGCCTATCCCGTCAGCCTTTTGGAGCTTGAATGTTCAAGGACTCATCCGAGGTGCTGAAGTTCATCAAGGACGAAGACGTCAAATTCCTTGATATTCGCTTCACCGACCTCCCCGGTGTGCAGCAGCACTTCAACATCCCCGCATCAACCGTCGACGAGGAGTTCTTCACCGTCGGCCAGCTGTTCGACGGCTCATCGATTCGC
This sequence comes from Gryllotalpicola kribbensis, assembly GCF_039538245.1. Lineage (NCBI taxonomy): Bacteria > Bacillati > Actinomycetota > Actinomycetes > Micrococcales > Microbacteriaceae > Gryllotalpicola > Gryllotalpicola kribbensis. The sequence goes on along the minus strand of NZ_BAABBX010000016.1, from coordinate 206,365 downwards.
GGGTTCGCGAACATCCACGAGTCCGACATGCAGCTGATCCCCGACGTGACGACCGCCTACGTCGACCCGTTCCGCGCTGAGAAGACGCTGATCCTCGTCTTCGACATCTACAACCCGCGCAACGGCGAGATCTACTCCAAGGACCCGCGCCAGGTCGCCAAGAAGGCTGAGAAGTACCTCGCGTCGACCGGCATCGCCGACACCGCGTTCTTCGCCCCAGAGGCCGAGTTCTACATCTTCGACGACGTGCGCTACGAGGTGAAGCAGAACGGCTCCTTCTTCCACGTCGACTCCGAAGAGGGCGCCTGGAACTCGGGCCGCGTCGAAGAGGGCGGCAACCTGGGCAACAAGACGCCCTACAAGGGCGGCTATTTCCCCGTCTCCCCCGTCGACAAGCAGGCCGACCTGCGCGACGACATCTCGCTCAAGCTGATCGACGCGGGCCTCGTCCTCGAGCGCGCGCACCACGAGGTCGGCACCGGTGGCCAGGCCGAGATCAACTACCGCTTCGACACGATGGTGCACGCGGCCGACGACATCCTGAAGTTCAAGTACATCGTCAAGAACACGGCAGAGCTGTGGGGCAAGACGGCGACCTTCATGCCGAAGCCGCTCTTCGGCGACAACGGCTCGGGCATGCACACCCACCAGTCGCTCTGGAACGGCGGGCAGCCGCTGTTCTACGACGAGGCCGGCTACGGCGGCCTGTCCGACATCGCCCGCTGGTACATCGGCGGCCTGCTCGCCCACGCCCCGGCGATCCTCGCCTTCACGAACCCGACGGTGAACTCCTACCACCGCCTGGTCCCCGGCTTCGAGGCCCCCGTCAACCTGGTCTACTCGGCGGGCAACCGCTCGGCGGCCATCCGCATCCCGATCACGGGCACGAACCCCAAGGCCAAGCGCATCGAGTTCCGCGCGCCCGACGCCTCGGGCAACCCGTACCTCGCCTTCGCCGCCCAGCTCATGGCGGGCCTCGACGGAATCCAGAACCGCATCGAGCCGCACGAACCGGTCGACAAGGACCTCTACGAGCTGCCCCCCGAGGAGGCCAAGCTCATTCCGCAGGTTCCCGGCTCGCTCGACAAGGTGCTCGACGCGCTCGAGGCCGACCACGACTTCCTCACCAAGGGCGGCGTGTTCACCGAGGAGCTCATCGAGACCTGGATCGAGTACAAGCGCGAGAAGGAGCTCAAGCCCCTCGCTCAGCGCCCGCACCCGTTCGAGTACGAGCTCTACTACGGCGTCTGAGTTCTGACGGAGTCGCGAAAGGGGCCTCTGCTTCGGCAGGGGCCCCTTTCCCGTGTCAGGACGTTTCCCGTGTCAGGACGTCATGCCGTAGAAGCCGCGCTCGAACACGGCGCGGGCGCGCCGGGTGACGGCGAGGTATTCCTCTTCGAAGCGGCTCGCGGAGCGCGGCGGGAAGCCCAGCAGGCGTGCGACACCGTCGAGCTGCGCTCGATCGGAGGGCAGCACGTCGGACGTCCGCGCTGTCCAGAGCGTCATGGCGCTGCGCGCGCGGGAGGCGAACACCCAGGCGGCGCGCAGGCGCTCGGCATCCGATTCATCGACGAGTCCCGCGGCGACGGCGGCACTCAGCGCGCCCAGCGTCGAGGTCGTGCGCAATGCGGGCACACGGGCGGCGTGCTGCAGCTGGATCAGCTGCACGTACCACTCGACGTCCGAGAGGGACCCCCGGCCGAGCTTGAGGTGGCGCGTCGGGTCTGCGCCCTGCGGGAGCCGCTCGGACTCGACGCGGGCCTTGATGCGTCGCACCTCGCGGATCTCGGTCGCGCCGATCGACGCCGGGTACCGCGTGCGGTCGGCCAGCTGTTCGAAGTCGGCGATGAGCGTCGTGTCGCCGGCGGCGCCGCGGGCGCGCAGCAGCGCCTGTGCCTCCCAGGTGAGCGACCACCGGGCATAGTAGGCGGCGTATGCCTCGAGCGAGCGTGCGACCGGCCCGTTGCGACCCTCGGGGCGAAGGTCGAGGTCGAGGTCGAGGGGCAGCCGGGGGTCGTCGCTGAGCCTCTTCAGCTCGGCGGCGATGCGCAGGGCCGCGCTGCTCGCGGCCGTGCCTGCGGCCGAGTCGCCACGGGGCGCGCGATAGACGTACATGACGTCGGCGTCCGAGCCGAAGCCGAGTTCGCGGCCGCCGAAGCGGCCCATCGCGATGATCGCGAACTCGAAGCCGTCGGGTTCGGCATCGGAGTGCTCGCGGCGCACGGCGGCGAGCAGGCACTGCAGATACACATCGGTGATGTCGCTCAGCCCACGTGCGACCTCGTCGATCGAGACGACACCCAGGATGCCGCCGATCGCGAGTCGCAGCACGCCCCGCCGACGCGCCGAGATCATCGCGGCGGCGACGGACTCCGCATCGGAGTGACGCGCGAGGACGGCGTCGCGCTCGTCCTCCAGCACGGCGCGCGGGCGCGGCCGCAGGTCGTCGTCGTCATCGAGCCACGCGACCGCCTCGGGCAGAGCGCCGAGCAGCTCGCCCACATACCGCGAGCCCGACAGCAGCCGCGTCAGCCGATGCGCGGCGCCGGAGGAGTCGCGCAGCATGCGCAGGAACCAGTGATGATCGCCGAGGTCGTCGGCGAGGCGGCGGAACGTGAGCAGGCCGTAGTCGGGGTCGGCGCCGTCGGCGAACCACTGCAGCATGACCGGTAGCAGCGTGCGCTGGATCGTCGCCGCGCGCGAGACGCCTTCCGTGAGTGCCGCGATGTGCCCGAGGGCGCCGCGGGGGTCCCGGAAGCCGATCGCGGCGAGGCGCGCCTGCGCCTGCTCGGGCGAGAGCGCGCGCTCCCCCATCAGTGCCTGCTCAGCCGGCATGGCCGCGACGGCCGAGAGCAGCGGGCGGTAGAACAGCTGCTCGTGCAGACCCCGCACCCGGCGCTTGATGTCGGCCCACCGCTCGACGAGTCCGGCCGCGCTCGGCGCCAGTCCCGTCGAGCGGGCGAGAATGCGCTGGGCGCCCTCGTCGCGTGGCATCAGGTGCGTGCGCCGCAGGCGAGTGAGCTGCACGCGGTGCTCGATGAGGCGCAGGGTGCGGTAGTCGTCGGCGAATTCCGCGCCCGCGCCGCGGCCGACGTAGCCGCCAGCGACGAGCGCGGCGAGGGCGGGCAGGGTGGCGGACTCGCGGACGGATGCGTCGACGTGCCCGTGCACCAGCTCGAGCAGCTGCACTGTGAACTCGATGTCGCGCAGGCCGCCCGGGCCGAGCTTGAGCTCCCAGTCGACGTCCTCGGGCACGATGTGCTCGACGACGCGCTCGCGCATGCGCTGCACCGATTCGACGAAGCCGTCGCGCTCAGCGCTCCGCCATACCTGAGGCGACAGCGCGGAGACGTAGCGCTCCCCCAGCGTGAGATCGCCCGCGAGCGGCCGCGCCTTGAGCAGCGCCTGGAACTCCCACGTCTTGGCCCAGCGGTCGTAGTACGCGAGGTGCGACTCGAGGGAGCGCACGAGCACCCCGTCCTTGCCCTCGGGGCGCAGGTTCGCGTCGAGCTGCCACAGGCCGGGTTCGATCGCCGGGGCATCCGTGCCCCTCATCGTGAGCACCGCGAGACGGGTCGCGACCTCCACCGAGCCCTCCGAGACGAAGATCACGTCGACGTCGCTCACATAGTTGAGTTCGCGCGCGCCCGCCTTGCCCATGCCGATCACGGCGAGGCGCGTCGCCTCGACCTGCTCGAGCGGGAACCTGCCGGGGCCCGCGCCGATCGCACTGGCGCGTGCGACCGCGAGCGATGCCTCGATCGCGGCGGCCGCGAGATCGGAGAGGCACGCGGCCACCGCGTCGAGTCCGGCGACGGGGTCGGGCTGCTCCAGGTCGAAACTCGCGATCTGCAGCAGGCGCCGACGATAGCGGCGGCGGAACGCCGACCAGCCCTCCTCCTCGGTGAGCGCGGCGATGGGCGCGGATGCCTGGCCATCGGCTCCGACGGACTCGAGCAGGTCGCGGCGAAGCTCCGCGGGCTCGGGCAGCGTGCGCACCGGGGCGTCCAGGGCGTCGAGCTCTGCCGGGTGGCGCATCAGGAAGTCGAAGAGCCCCTCGCTCGCTCCGACGACGCGTGCGACGCGCACGGCGCGGGCCGGGTCGGAGACGTGCGCATGCACGTGGTCAGGAGCTCTTCGCGCCAGCGCGATCAGGCGATCGAGGGCCGCGTCAGGGTCCGCGACCCGCCGGAACAGCGCCAGCGTCGCCTCGGCCGGCACGCCGACCAGTTCGGGAAGCTCGATGAGACGCTCGCGCGCCGCCGAGAGCTCGGTGAACCCGGCGCGCGCGAGCGCGGTCAGCGACAGCGGCTCGGGAACGCGCATGCGGTCAGGTGCCCGACGGGTCTAGAGCAGTTCGAGGTTGGTGCGCAGCTCCCACGGAGTGACCTGGGCGCGGTAGCCGACCCACTCCTGCCGCTTGTTGCGCAGCACGTTCTCGAAGACCTGCTCGCCGAGTGTCTCGGCCACGAGCTCGGAGCCCTCCATCAGGCGGATCGCCGCCTCGAGATTCGACGGCAGTGCCTCGTAGCCGAGGGCGTTCCGCTCGGCATCGGTGAGCGACCAGACATCCTCGGTGGCCTCGGGCGGCAGCTCGTAGTCCTCCTGCACACCCTTGAGCCCGGCGGCCAGCAGCAGCGAGTACGCGAGGTACGGGTTCGCCGCCGAGTCGATCGCGCGGTACTCGACGCGCGCGCTCTGGCCCTTGTTCGGCTTGTACAGCGGCACGCGCACCAGCGCGGAGCGGTTGTTGTGCCCCCAGCTGACGTAGCTCGGCGCCTCGTCGCCCGACCACAGGCGCTTGTACGAGTTGACGAACTGGTTCGTGACGGCGCTGATCTCGGGCGCGTGGCGCAGCAGGCCGGCGATGAACTTCCGTGCGGTCTTCGACAGCTGGTACTGCGAGCCCGCCTCGAAGAATGCGTTCGCGTCGCCCTCGAAGAGAGACATGTGCGTGTGCATGCCGCTGCCGGGGTGGCCGGCGAGCGGCTTCGGCATGAACGTCGCGTAGACGCCCTGCTCGATGGCAACCTCTTTCACGACCGTGCGGAAGGTCATGATGTTGTCGGCCATGGTGAGCGCGTCGGCGTAGCGCAGGTCGATCTCGTTCTGGCCGGGGCCCGCCTCGTGGTGGCTGAACTCGACCGAGATCCCGAGGTCCTCGAGCATGCGCACCGCACGGCGGCGGAAGTCGTGGGCCGTTCCGCCCGGCACGTTGTCGAAGTAGCCGGCGGCGTCGACGGGCTCAGGACCCCCTTCGCCGAAGCGGGCCGACTTGAGCAGATAGAACTCGATCTCGGGGTGCGTGTAGAAGGTGAAGCCCGCCTCGGCCGCTTTCTCGAGCGTGCGCTTCAGCACGTTGCGCGGGTCGGCCACGGCCGGCTCGCCATCGGGCGTCGTGATGTCGCAGAACATGCGTGCCGTGGGGTCGATCTCACCCCGCCAGGGCAGGATCTGGAACGTCGTGGGGTCGGGGTGGGCGAGCAGGTCGGACTCGTACGCACGCGTCAGCCCCTCGATCGCGGAACCGTCGAAACCCAGGCCTTCGGTGAACGCGCCCTCAACCTCGGCCGGCGCGAGCGCGACCGACTTCAGAGTGCCGACGACGTCGGTGAACCAGAGGCGGACGAACTTGACGCCGCGCTCCTCGATGGTGCGCAGAACGAAGTCCCGCTGCTTGTCCATGGACATTGGGCCCCTTCCCTTCCGTCATCAGGCTAGTGGATGGTGGTCCCTAGACTGACGCCATGACACAGGAGAACTCCGCGTCGTCCGCCATGCGCGAAGAAGCGCCCTATGGCGGGGCCCCGCAGAACCTCAAGCGCGTGCGCACTCGGCACTTCCTCAATGCCAAGAAGAGCGGCATCAAGATCACCGGGCTCACGAGCTACGACCAGCTCACCGCGCGCATCTTCGACGAGGCGGGCATCGACTTCCTGCTCGTCGGCGACTCCGCGGGCAACAACGTCTTCGGCTACGAGACCACGCTGCCCGTGACCGTCGACGAGCTCATCCCGCTCGTGCGCGCGGTGGCCGGTGCTGCCAAGCGGGCCTTCGTGATCGCCGATATGCCGTTCGGGTCATACGAGGCCAATACGCGCGACGCGGTGCACACGGCGATCCGCATGATGAAGGAGACCGGCGCGCACGCGGTGAAGCTGGAAGGCGGCGTCCGCTCGGCTGACCAGATCCGACACATCGTGGATGCCGGCATTCCGGTCATGGCGCACATCGGCTTCACTCCGCAGAGCGAGCACCAGTTGGGTGGCCACGTCATCCAGGGCCGCGGTTCCGGCGAGGAGCAGCTGCTCGCCGACGCCAAGGCGATCGAAGAGGCGGGCGCGTTCGCGGTCGTGCTCGAGATGGTGCCGGCGGATGCCGCAGCCAAGGTCACCGCCGCGCTGTCGATCCCGACCATCAGCGTCGGGGCGGGGCCGCATTGCGACGGCCAGTTGCTCGTGTGGACGGATTGGGCGGGACTCACCCAGGGTCGCATCCCGAAGTTCGTCAAGCAGTACGCCCAGATCGGGCAGACGCTGCGTGACGCGGCGGCCACGTGGAAGGCAGACGTCGAGAACGGCGAGTACCCGGGGCCTGAGAACAGCTACTGATCAGCGGTCCTCAGCGGCGTCTTCCTCGGCCCACTTTGCGCTGTTCTCACGCAGCTTCTCCAGCGCGTTCTGAGCCTCTTCGCGCGAGTTGAACGGGCCGATGCGCTGCAGAGCGGGCGAGACGAAGCCCTGCTCGACGGCACCGGTCTTGTCGTTGTACCACCACTTGTGCTCGAGGTCGGGCACCGCTTCATCGCTCATAAGCTTGATCGTATGCCCAAGGATTCCGCCGGACACCTGATCCCTGGACGCGTCTCGCCGCGTCTGAGCGTGCCGTCAGGCATCCCCCGCCCGGAATACGTCGGCAAGCCGAACCCTGCCAAGAACACGCAGGGCGACCTCTACACGCCCGACGAGGTCGCGCTCATCAGGGAGGCGGGGCGCATCGCCGCGCAGGCGATCGAGCTGGTCGGCCGGCACGCGGTGCCGGGCGTCACCACCGATGAGCTCGACCGCATCGGTCACGAGTTCCTCGTCGCCCACGTCGCCTATCCCTCGACACTCGGCTACCGCGGCTACCCGAAGTCGCTGTGCTCGTCGATCAACGAGGTGATCTGCCACGGCATCCCCGACGACACCGTGCTCGAAGAGGGCGACATCGTCAACATCGACATCACGGCGTTCAAGAACGGCTACCACGGCGACAGCAACCAGACCTTCGTGGTGGGCGAGGCGAAGCAGGAGGTCGTCGACCTCGTCGAGCGCACCCGCGAGGCGCTCAACCGGGGCATCAAGGCGGTCGCGCCTGGGCGCCAGGTGAACGTGATCGGCCGCGCCATCGAGGCGTACGCCAAGCGCTTCGGCTACGGCGTCGTGCGCGACTTCACGGGGCACGGCGTGGGCCGTTCGTTCCATTCGGGGCTGATCATCCCCCACTACGACTCGGCGCCTCTCTATGACGACGTCATGGAGCCGGGGATGGTCTTCACCATCGAGCCGATGCTGACGCTCGGCGGGATCGCGTGGGACATGTGGGACGACGACTGGACGGTCACGACCCGCGACAAGTCGCTCACCGCCCAGTTCGAGCACACGCTGGTCGTGACCGAGCGCGGCGCAGAGGTGCTCACCCTTCCCTAGCGGCCGCGGCCGGGCCTCGCGATAGCCTGTCGCCATGACGACCCAGGCGAGCTCAGTCATCTCGGCCACCTCTGGCACCACGGCGGCGATCGGCATCGACATCGGTGGCACCGGCATCAAGGGCGGAGTCGTCGATCTCGCGTCGGGCGCGCTGATCAGCCCGCGCGTGAAGCTGCCGACGCCTGAGGGCGGCAAGCCCGACGACATCGCCGAGACCACCAAGAAGGTGCTCGAGCAGCTCGACGCGGACCCACACCTGCCGATCGGCATCGACTTCCCCGCCGTCGTGCAGCACGGCAGGACGATGTCGGCAGCCAACGTCTCGAAGAAGTGGATCGGATTCGAGGCCGAGAAGTTCTTCGAGCAGGCGCTCGGCCGCCCGATCCTGTTCGTCAACGACGCCGACGCCGCAGGGTTCGCCGAGACCGAATACGGCGCCGCGAAGGGCCGTAAGGACGTCGTCATGCTCACGACGCTGGGCACCGGCATCGGCTCGGCGCTGATCGTCGACGGATTCCTCGTGCCGAACACCGAGCTCGGGCACATCGAGCTCGACGGCCACGACGCCGAGAAGAAGGCCGCGTTCTCGGCCAAGGAGCGCGAGGATCTCTCGTGGGAGAAGTGGGGCAAGCGCCTCACGAAGTACTACCAGGCTCTCGAGAAGCTCTTCTCGCCCGACCTGTTCATCGTGGGCGGCGGCGTCAGCAAGCACTTCGACGAATGGGGCCACTTCGTCGACATCCGCACCGAGATGATCCCCGCGCAGTTCCTCAACAACGCGGGCATCCTCGGCGCGGCGGCGCTTGCGGCGAAGGCGAAGCCGTAGCCGCTGCAGCTTGCCGGTGACGCCGGCGCGATGCGGGGAATGGGCCGGCTGATACGCCGGGTTCTGTTCAGGCCTGCGATCAAGCGAAGCCCTGGACGGCCATCTCTCTCGGCGACACGTTGCCGTGCCGCTCCAGCGGTCTACCCGGGGACGAGACGAGCAGCCTCATGGTCCCCTGTCTGACCTTGCTCCGGGCGAGGTTTGCCGAGCCGGCCGGGTCACCCCGGTCGCTGGTGGGCTCTTACCCCACCGTTTCACCCTTACCGCGAGGCTCGGCCCGAAGGCCGGCTCACGCGGCGGTCTGTTCTCTGTGGCACTGTCTCGCGGGTTGCCCCGGGTGGGTGTTACCCACCGCCCTGCTCTGCGGAGCCCGGACGTTCCTCGGCAGCCCCGGTGCGAGCACCGGAGCCGACGCGACCGTCTTGCCGACCCATTCCTGCCCCGAGTTTACCGGGGTGCGATCTACGAGTTCTCGTCTCTGATCAGGATGGCGCCGGAGTCGCTGTCGATGAGGACCTCGTCGGGCGCTGCGGCTCGCACCGCCGAGAGGTCGCTCGGGGCGAGCGTCAGGTTCGTGCCGAGGTTGACTCCCCCGCGCACGGCGGCCGCGCCGACGCCGTAGCGCGCACGCTGGCGCTCGTAGAGGTCGAGCAGCTCCTGCGGAATCCCCTGTGCGACGACCATGCGATCTGCCTGCGCATCGCTGCGCTCGCGCTCGAGGCGCGCGATCTCGGCATCGCGGGCAGCGGTCAGCGAATCGACGGATGCCGCGAGCTGCTCCTGCTCGGCGCGGATGCCGGCGAGCTCGAGCTCTGCCGCCTCCGCGCGCTCCATGACCTCGAGCTCGGCATCTTCGAGCGTCGTGCGACGGCGCTGCAGCGAGGTGATCTCGGCCTCGAGGCCCTCGATGTCCTTCGCGGAGCTCGACGCCTGCAGCCGGGCGGTGTCGCGGTCGAGTCGCTGCTGCACCAGCGCGACGTCGGATTCCAGCCGCTGCTGCTCGGCCTTGGCGTCTTCGAGCCGGCCGGTCGCCTCGACGAGGCGCGCCCGCAGCTGCTCTGCCTGGGGCTTGAGCTCGTCGAGCTGCTTGTTCTGCGGCAGGTTCTTCAGGCCGTGCGCGACGCGCGTGAGTCGATTGTCGTGCTCTTGAAGCCGCAGCAGCTCCTTCTGGTGCGCGGGCGATGCTTTCATCTATCTCTTTCTCTACGGCAGGGTCTCTACTGCACGATGGCGAAGTCCCACGGGTCCGTGCGGACCTCACTGACGGTGACGGATGCCTCGGGCAGAGCCTCGCGCAGCTGCGCGGCGGCCGTTTCGAGCCAGAGCCACTCGCTGGCCCAGTGCGACACGTCGATGAGCGCAGGGCCGAAGCCGAGCCGGTGCTGCTCGCGGGCCTCAGAGGCCGGGTGATGTCTCAGGTCGGCCGTGAGGTACACGTCGGCGGCGCGCACGGCGGGATCGGACAGCAGGGAGTCCCCCGCGCCCCCGCACACCGCGACCGTCTGCACCGGCTCGTCGAACGCCCCGGCGACGCGCACGCCGCCCGCAGTGGGCGGCAGCAGCTCAGCGACCATGCGCGCGAGCCGGCCCAGGGTCACTGCCTCTGGGAGGGCGCCCACGCGGCCGATGCCGTTGCCCTCGGCGCCGGTTGGCGAGATGGGGTGGAGGCCGGTCAGGCCGAGCCCCGCAGCGAGAACGGCGCTCGTCCCCTCGGCGACCACATCGGCGTTGGTGTGGGCAGACAGCAGAGCCGTCTCCGAGCGGATCAGCTTCGCAAGCACGGCCCCCTTGTAATGCGTCTCGGCGACGGATTTGACGCCGAACAGCAGCAGCGGGTGGTGCGCGATGACGAGGTCGGCGCCCGCCGCGATTGCCTCGTCGAGCGAGTCGGCGACGGCATCGACCACGAGGTGGATCGACGCGACGCTCTGGTGCGGCTCACCGGTCACGAGGCCCGGGGCGTCCCAGCTCTCGGCGCCCGCCGAGGGCCAGAGCCGCTCGGTGACGGCGAGCACGTCGGAGAGGGCGTACGGCATGCCAGCCAGCCTACCGGCGGCCGAAGGGCCAGAGCCGGCGTCGGCGCGGCGGCTCCTGCTCGGGCTGGGGCTCGGGCTCGGCCGGTTCCTCGGCCTCCGGCGTCGCCGCGATCGGCGATGCGACGGGAACGCTCGGTGGCACGGGTGCAGCTTCGGGCGCAAGGTCGTCGATGCCCTCGAGATCGTCGTCCTCGGCGGCTGTCGGCGTCGGCGCGATCTCGGGGGCGGATGCTGTGTCGGGCTGTGGCGCGGGCCGGTCCGCCTCGGCGCGGTCGGCCGAGAAGACGGCGAACACCTTCGTCGAGACATCCGTGAACTCGACGGCCGGCTGCGGGTCGAACGCGGCCGCGGTGGCCTGCGGGTCGACCCACTCGCTGAAACCAGGTGCTGGGTCGAGCGGCGGTTCGGTGCGGATCGACCAGTCGATGGCATCCGCACCGGCTTCCTCGCCATCGCTCGCGGGCGGTTCGGCCGCGGCGAGGCGCGCGGCGTGGGCTGCGAGCAGCTCGGGCGTCACGACGGGGATCTGCCCGGTGCGCTCGATCAGAAGATGCTCGAGCTCGGTGATCGCGCCGAGGGTGTCGCCCGTGCGATCGAGCCTGCGGGTGATGGCGGTGACCTCGGGGTCGTCGGATTCCGGCGGTGCGTCGGTCTCGACGTCGAGTTCTGCGTCCTCGTCCGGGGCGTCATGCGGGATCGGCACCGGCACGCTGCGATCGCCGGACGCGAAGGGGGCGAAGTGGCGCTCCATGGCGGCGGCGAGGGCGTCGTCGTCCATGTCGCTGTCGCCGGAGTGCGACACGCCGTCCCCGTTGCCGCCTTTTTGCACGTGACCAGCCTATCGGCACGGCCTCCGAGCGACCCGAGCGTCCCGGCGTGCGCACGGTGACCGACCTGGCGCTCCGCGCCGTACCCTGGGTGTCGTGAGCGCGCTGATCGAGACTCCGTACGAAGACCTGCTCCGCGACGTCATGGCGACCGGGGCCCGCAAGAGCGATCGCACCGGCACCGGCACCCGCAGCGTGTTCGGTCGCCAGCTGCGCTTCGATCTCGCGCAGGGCTTCCCCCTGATCACCACCAAGCGCGTGCACTTCAAGTCCATCGCCTATGAGCTGCTCTGGTTCCTGCGCGGCGAGAGCAATGTGCAGTGGCTGCGCGACAACGGAGTCACCATCTGGGACGAGTGGGCGGATGCCTCAGGCGAGCTCGGCCCCGTGTACGGCGTGCAGTGGCGGTCCTGGCCGACCCCCGATGGTCGCCACATCGACCAGATCGCACAGGTCATCGAGCAGCTGAAGACCAACCCGGATTCGCGCCGCATCATCGTGAGCGCGTGGAACGTCGCCGAGCTGGATCAGATGGCGCTCATGCCGTGCCACGCGCTGTTCCAGTTCTACGTCGCCGACGGGAAGCTCAGCTGCCAGCTCTATCAGCGCAGTGCCGACCTCTTCCTCGGGGTGCCGTTCAACATCGCGAGCTACGCCCTGCTCACACACATGGTCGCGCAGCAGACGGGTCTCGAGCTCGGCGACTTCGTCTGGACAGGCGGTGATTGCCACATCTACGACAACCACGTCGAGCAGGTCACCGAGCAGCTGCGCCGTGACCCGTTCCCGTACCCCACCCTGAAGCTGAACCGGAAGCCGGACTCGATCTTCGACTACAGCTACGAGGACTTCGAGGTCGTCGACTACCAGCACCACCCGGCGATCCGCGCCGCGGTCGCAGTGTGACCCGGGCGGCAGCCGGCGCAGCCGCGCCGATCGCCGTGATCTGGGCGCAGACGACGACGGGCGTGATCGGCGGCGATGGCGACATCCCGTGGCACATACCCGGCGAGCAGCGGCGCTTCAAACAGCTCACCATGGGCGGCACGGTCATCATGGGCCGCAAGACGTGGGAGTCCCTGCCCGAGCGCGTGCGCCCGCTGCCCGGCCGCGACAACATCGTCGTGACCCACAGCCGCGGGTTCGAGGCGCAGGGCGCCCGCGTCGTGCACTCCGTCGACGAGGCTCTCGCCACCGCCGACCCCGCCAAACAGGCGTGGTGCATCGGCGGCGCTCAGCTCTACGCGCAGATGATCGAGCGGGCGGATCGCTTGGAGGTCACCGAGATCGATCTCGATGCGCCGGGCGACGCATTCGCGCCCCCGGTCGGGGAACAGTGGCGGCAGGCATCCGCCGAGCCCGAATCGGGCTGGAGCATGAGCCCCGAGGGGCTGCGCTACCGCTTCGTCAGCTACTTGCGGTAGGCGGAGGAACCGAGGGACACCGCGGCGGCGATGCCGATGACGACCCCGGCCAGGGCGATGACACCGACGACGGACCAGAGCACTGCTTCGACCATGTCCCCAGTATCTCAGACACCTTGACGAGATCGGCGCACGGCGGTTGAGTGACGACATGTCCGATGCTGCGGGGAAGCGCGTTTACGAGGTCGATGAGGTCGTTCTGGGCTGGAAGCCCGCCGAGTCCGCCGATGCGGCACTGGAGTGGGTGCTGCAGCGCATCGACCGGCTCGCTGCTCCCCTCACCTTGCTGACGGTGCTCGATGCGAAGAAGAGTTACGACGACGAGACGCGCGCGAAGATCGAGAGCGATGCGGCCGCCGTCGCCGACGGCGTGCGGGCGAAGCATCCCTCGATCACCGTCTCGACGCGGCTCGTGGAAGGCGACCCGCCGCAGGTTCTCGCCGGGCTCACCAGCCCCGAAAGGCTCGTGGTCGTCGGCACCGACCGACGGCGCGGTCTCTCGCTGCGCTACGCGTTCTCGTTCGGTGCGCGGCTCGCGGCGCGCGCGAAAGGGCCCGTCGCCCTGATCCCGCACGGCGACAGCGAGCTCGGCGACGGGGTGGTCGTCGGCGTTGACGGCACGCCGGCGTCGCTCGCCGCCGCGCGCGTCGCCGCCCGGATCGCGCTCGCGCGCGGGGGCGAGGAGCTCGTCGTCGTGCACGTCTGGCAGGAGCCCACGCCGTGGCAGGACGCCTACCTGCCGCCCGACGACGGCTTCCTCGAATCGCTGCAGAAGGTGCACCAGGACGTGCTCGACGAATCGGTGGCGCAGTTCGGCGACGATTGGCCCGAGCTCGTCATCACGAAGAAGCTGGTCCACGGGCTGGCACCCTGGGGGCTGCTGGACCAGGCGGCGCGCGGCTCGCTGCTCGTGGTCGGCACGCGTTCGTCGCGCGGCATCCAGCGCTTCTTCCTCGGCTCGGTCAGCCACACCGTCGTACTCAACCTCGAGGGCCCCACGATCGTCGTGCCGCAGAAGTAGCTCATGACGGCACGAACGGATGCTCAGGACGATCTCGTCTCGATGCGGCACAAGCCGCTGCATCTGCTCACGTACCTCGACGAGAACTCCTGGCTGCCGGGGCCCCGCGCGAACCTGACGCTGGTGGATGCCTTCGCCGACGTCGCCCCCGAGGAGATCGTCTGGCAGCTGACGGGGTCGCCCGACGAATTCCGCAGGCTGTGCGGGGCCGCCGCTCTCGGGCGGCTCTACCTCGAGCGGCCGGGCGACGCTGCCGTGCTCGAGCGGCTCACCGAACTCGCGGTGGACGACAACTGGCGCGTGCGCGAGGGCGTCGCGATGGCCCTGCAGCGCGTGGGCGACGCGTCCCCCGAGCTGCTGCTGACGCTGGTCGACGGATTCCTCGCAGGGTCGTCGCGCGTGGTGCGCGCGGCCGTCGCCGGGATCTGCGAGCCGCGGCTGCTGCGCACGCCGCGCATGGCGGAGGTGGCTCTCGACGCCTGTCGTCGGGCGACCGAGCACCTGCAGACCGTGCCGTTCGAGCAGCGCCGCCACGACGACGTGCGCACCCTGCGGCAGGCGCTGGGCTACTGCTGGAGCGTCGCGATCGCGGCAGCGCCGGAACGTGGGCTCGCTCTCTGGCGCGAGCTCGAGGCGCGCGCTGCAAGCGACGCCGACATCGCCTGGATCGTGAGCGAGAACCTCACGAAGGCGCGGCTCAAGAGAGTACTGAGTCTCCACAAAGACGAAGACGTGGGCCCTGCCGGGCTCGAACCGACGACACCTGCGGTGTAAACGCAGTGCTCTACCAACTGAGCTAAAGGCCCCTCAGAACGAGTCTACGGGCGGTCAGCGGCGGCTCGCGCGCTCGGCGCACGCGATGCAGAGCTCGGCCGTCGGCCGGGCCTCGAGCCGCGCGGGCGCGATCGGGCGGCCGCAGCTCGCGCACATGCCGTAGCTGCCGTCGGCGACGCGTGCGAGCGCGGCCTCGGTCGCAGCGATGTCGGCCTGCGTGTCGTAGCGGATGCCCGCGAGGCGCGACCACTCACCCGAGACCGGCGCCCCGTCCGGGTCGTGCTCGTCGTCGGTGTTCGCGTCGCGAATCGCCCCGAGTTCGGCCAGCGCGTCGGCGAGTCCGGACTCGCGCGCCTTCGCCTGCGCGAGCCGCTCGCGCAGCATCCGCTCGACGTCTTCGAGATCAGTCATCTCGAGCCATTCTCGACCCTGGCAATCTCCGCAATGTCCCCCGAATGGGGTTGAGGCGCGCCGGTCGATTCGGAAACGTGGCTCACTCCTGAACGCCAGTGGAAGGAAGCGCAATGCTCACCCTGACTGAAAACGCCAGCACCGTCGTCAAGTCCCTCGCCTCGCGCGGTGGAACCAGCGAAGAGGCGGGCCTGCGCATCAGCAGCGCCACCCCGGAATCCCGCGAATACGCCGTGGAGGTCGCGCCTCAGCCGGCCGCGGCCGACACCGTTCTCGAGGTGGACGGCGCACGCGTCTTCCTCGAGTCCAATGCCGCGATCTCGCTCGACGACAAGATCCTCGATGCCGATGTCAGCGAGCAGGGCAATGTTCGCTTCTCCATCGCCGAGCAAGCCGTGTAGCCCGACGAGCTAGCGCCGCAGCGCGCTCGGCCTCGGCAGCCCGAGGTCTTCGACAAGGTCACCCAGAGCCCGGTCCAGTTCGGCACCGGCCTGGGTGACCTTGTTCGTTCCGAAGCTGCGCAGTCGGGCGCTCGGCACGTCGAACGCGAGCACGGTGCCTGCGCCGGCCGCCGCGTGCGCCTCGACACGCAGCGGGCTGTAGAGCGCCGTCGTCGGATCGTGGCGGAAAAGCCGGGCGCCGATCGCGTGGTTGACGATCAGCCATACCGCACTCGGCCGTCTGCTGCCGGCCGCGCTCAGCAGCTCGCCGGGGCGTGAGGACCAGACCCGCACGAATCCGCTCGGCGACTCCCATGCGAGGTCGCGCGTGAAGCTCTGCCAGTCGCCGTCTTCCGCGAGGCGGGCGAGGGCCGCGGCATCCGTGAGCTCGGGGACGGCGCCCTCGAAGGCGGCGACGATCGCCTCGAAGCGCGCGTTGGTGTCCAGTTCGATGCGGCGCGCCTGGTACTCCGTGACGCGCTCGGCAGCCTCGTAGCTCACGCGCCGAGGGCGCGGCGCGCTGCGAGTTGCTCGACGGCGCTGCGGTATGCCTCGAGCGGCCGCGCCTCGCCGGGGGCCGAGATGAAGCTCGCGCGGATCACGCCCTGCTCGTCGATGACGAAGGTGGCGCGGTTGGCGAAGCCGTTCTCGTCGAGGAAGACCCCGTAGTCCTTCGCCACGGCGCCGTGCGGCCAGAAATCGGCCAGCAGGTGGAACCCGTAGCCCTGCTCCTCCGCCCATGCGCGCAGCGCCCACTTCGAATCGACGGAGACGCCGATGAGCTCGACATCGGCATCGGCGAAGAGCGCGAGATTGTCGCGCAGCTCGCACAACTCCCCCGTGCACGTTCCCGAGAACGCGAGCGGGAAGAAGACGAGCGCGACCGCCTTCCTGCCGCGGAAATCGCTCAAGCGGATCGGCTCGCCGAACTGGTTCGGCAACTCGAAATCGGGGGCCTGGGTGTCATTCTCCAAAGCCATGCGCGTAAGCCTATGCGCAGCTCGCACCGTGGGCGCCAGCACGTCGCGCGCACTACTAGGCTGATCGTCGGCGCTGTGTCGTGATCCGACAACCGTGCGCCCGACACAGGTACTGACCGGCACAAGGAAGAGGTCGAAGTGACTGTTAACCACCAGGATCCGTATTCGGTGACGAACGTCGATTCGGACCCCGAGGAGACCGCGGAATGGCGTGAGTCACTCGACGAACTGGTGAAGAGCGCCGGGCCCGAGCGGGCGCGCGAGATCATGGTCAGCCTGCTCGGCCGCTCCAAGGAGCTCCACCTCGGTGTGCCGCAGATCCCCGCCACCGACTACATCAACACCATCTCGGCCGAAGACGAGCCCGAGTTCCCCGGCGATGAGGACATCGAGCGCCGCTATCGCCGCTGGCTGCGCTGGAACGCGGCCATCATGGTGCACCGCGCCCAGCGCCCGGGCGTCGCGGTCGGCGGCCACATCTCGAGCTATGCCTCGTACGCCTCCCTGTGGGAGGTGGGCTTCAACCACTTCTTCCGCGGGCAGGACGACCCGTCCGGCGGCGACCAGCTGTTCCTGCAGGGGCACTCGAGCCCGGGCGCCTATGCGCGCGCCTTCCTCGAGGGGCGCCTCACCGAGCAGCAGCTCGACGGATTCCGGCAGGAGAAGTCGCGCGCCCCGCACGGCCTGCCGTCGTACCCGCACCCGCGCATGCTGCGCGACTTCTGGCAGTTCCCGACCGTGTCGATGGGCCTCGGGCCGATCAACGCGATCTACCAGGCGTCCTTCAACCGCTACCTCGCGAACCGGGGTATCAAAGACACGGCCGACTCGCACGTGTGGGCGTTCCTCGGCGATGGCGAGATGGACGAGATCGAATCGCGCGGTCAGCTGCAGCTCGCGGCCAATGAGGGCCTCGACAACCTGACCTTCGTCGTGAACTGCAACCTGCAGCGTCTCGACGGCCCTGTGCGCGGCAACGGCAAGATCATCCAGGAGCTCGAGAGCTACTTCCGCGGCGCCGGCTGGAACGTCATCAAGCTCATCTGGGGTCGCGAGTGGGACGACCTGATCGCCCGCGACACCGAGGGCGCGCTGCTGAACCTGTTCAACACCACGCCCGACGGCGACTTCCAGACCTTCAAGGCCGAGAACGGCGCCTACGTGCGCGAGAACTTCTTCGGCCGCGACCCGCGCGCGCTCGAACTGGTCAAGGACTACACCGACGACCAGGTCTGGGCGCTCAAGCGAGGCGGGCACGACTACCGGAAGATCTACTCCGCGTACAAGGCGGCCGTCGAGCACAAGGGCCAGCCGACCGTCATCCTCGCCCACACGATCAAGGGCTACGGCCTCGGGCCGCACTTCGAGGGCCGCAACGCGACCCACCAGATGAAGAAGCTCACCCTCGAGGACCTGAAGCTCTTCCGCGACACCCTCGACATCCCGCTGACCGATGCGCAGCTGAACGAGGGCGACCACTGGCTGCCGCCGTACTACAACCCGGGCCCCGACGACGAGGCGATCCAGTACCTGCACGAGCGGCGGCGCGCCCTGGGCGGCTACCTGCCCGAGCGACGCTCGAAGTACGTGCAGCTCGAGCTGCCCGACGACAAGGCATACGCCATCTCGAAGCGCGGCTCGGGCCAGCAGGAGGTCGCCACCACGATGGCGTTCGTGCGCCTGCTCAAGGACCTGCTGCGCGACAAGAACTGGGGCCCGCGCATCGTGCCGATCATCCCCGACGAGGCGCGCACCTTCGGCATGGACGCGTTCTTCCCGAACGCGAAGATCTACAACCCGCGCGGCCAGCACTACACCTCGGTCGACCGCGAGCTGCTGCTGTCCTACAAGGAGAGCCCGCAGGGCCAGCTGTACCACGTGGGCATCAACGAGGCGGGTGCCACCGCGGCATTCACCGCGTTCGGCACCTCGTACGCCACGCACGGCGAGCCGCTCGTGCCGGTGTACATCTTCTATTCGATGTTCGGGTTCCAGCGCACCGCGGACGCCTTCTGGGCGGCGGGCGACCAGCTCGCGCGCGGCTTCGTCATCGGTGCCACCGCGGGCCGCACCACGCTCACGGGCGAGGGCACGCAGCATATGGACGGCCACTCGCCGATGATCGCGGCGACCAACCCCGCCGTCGTGAGCTACGACCCGGCATACGGCTATGAGATCGGCCACATCGTCCGCTCGGGTCTCGAGCGCATGTACGGCGGAACGCACCCCGACCCCGACGTCATGTACTACCTCACCGTGTACAACGAGCCCATCGTGCAGCCGGCCGAGCCCGAGAATCTCGACGTCGACGGCGTGGTGAAGGGCATCTACAAGCTGCGCGAGGGCGCGGCCGACAAGCCCGTGAAGGCGCAGCTGCTGGCATCCGGTGTCGCCATGCCGTGGGCGCTCGAGGCGCAGCAGATCCTCGCGGACGAGTGGAACGTCTCGGCCGACGTGTGGTCGGTGACCAGCTGGAACGAGCTGCGGCGCGACGGCCTCAAGGCCGAGGAGCACAACTTCCTCCACCCCGAAGAGCCCGCGCAGGTGCCGTATGTCACCCAGAAGCTCGCCGGGGCCGAGGGCCCGATCGTGGCCGTCACCGACTTCACCCACGCGGTGCCCGACCAGATTCGCCAGTTCGTGCCGAACCGCTTCGCGACGCTCGGGGCCGACGACTTCGGCTTCGCCGACACGCGCGCCGCCGCCCGCCGGTTCTTCTACATCGACAGCCACTCGGTCGTGGTCCGCGCGCTCGAGCAGCTCGCTGCCGAGGGCAAGATCGACCCGTCCGCGCCGCTCCAGGCGATCCAGCGCTACGACCTGTTCAACGTCAACGCGGGTACCTCGGGCAACGCCGGCGGTGACGCCTAGGGTGGTTCGCCGCACCAAGGAGGAGACGCTCGCCTGGCTTCGCAAGATCTCGGGCGAGCTCTCCAGCGCGACGCTGAAGCGGCTCGAGGACACGCTGCCCTGGTTCAGCCAGATGCCTCCCGGCCGGCGCTCGGCCGTCGGGCTCGTGGCACAGGCCGGCATCACGTCGTTCATCGACTGGTTCGAGGACCCGACGGCGACGCCCTGGGTCGCTTCTGACGTGTTCGGCTCGGCGCCGCGTGAGCTGCTGCGGTCGATCAGCCTGCAGCAGACCCTGCAGCTGATCCGCGTCGTGGTCTCGGTCGTCGAGGACCGCGCCAAGGACGGCGGCGAGATCCTGCGCGACGCGATCCTGATCTACTCGCGCGAGATCGCGTTCGCCTCGGCGGATGTCTATGCGCGAGCTGCCGAGTCGCGCGGTCTGTGGGACGCGCGCCTCGAAGCGCTCGTCGTCGACTCGATCCTCACCGGCGAGTACGACGACGAACTGCCGAGCCGTATCGCCGCCCTCGGCTGGCACGGCCATGGCGAGGTCGCCGTGCTCGTCGGCACCGCACCGCGGATGCTCGACGTCGACCAGATCCGCCGCACGGCGCGACACGTGCGCGCCGACGTGCTGATCGGCGTACAGGGCAGCCGGCTCGTCGTCGTGATCGGCCGCGCCGGTATCCCGCAGCACAGCGAGGACGACGAGGCGGCCTCGGCCCCCGCCCCCATCGGGTTCCTCGAGATCGCGACCCAGCTCGAGCCGAACTTCGGCCCCGGCTACCTCGTGCTCGGCCACGCGGTGCCGAGCATCGTGGACGCGTCGAAGAGCGCGAAGGCAGCACTCGCCGGCTTCGCCGTGGCGAAGGCGTGGCGCAACTGCCCGCGCCCCGTGCACGCCGACGACCTGCTTCCCGAGCGCGCCTTCGCGGGCGACCCGCTCGCGCGCTCGACGCTCGTGGGGCGCATCTATCAGCCGCTCAAGGCGCACTCCCCCGAACTGCTCAATACGCTGTGGAGCTACCTCGACAACGGCCGCAGCCTCGAGGCGACCGCACGTGAGCTGTTCGTGCACCCGAACACGGTGCGGTACCGCCTCAAGCGCGTCGGCGACGTGATCGGCTGGGACGCCACCGGGGCGCGCGAGGCTCTCATCCTGCAGTCGGCCCTGATCATCGGGGCGATCGCGGAACCGGACGCGAACAGCCGCCGACGCGGGTTGCGTTAGTAGACGATCGCCAAAGCATTCTCGATTTCTTGATCGAGTCGCGCCAGCGGGGCATCCCCTCGGCTTGGCAGGATGGAACGCGTGATCGTCTTCGTCGCGCCCGGTCAGGGCTCTCAGACCCCCGGTTTCCTCGAGCCCTGGATCGCCGACCCGGCCACGCGTGAGCTGGTCGCCGGCTGGTCCGAGGCGATCGGCGTCGACCTGATCGCGCACGGCACCGTGAGCGACGCTGACACGATCCGCGACACCGCGATCGCGCAGCCGCTCATCGTCGCCGCGGGGCTGCTCACCGCCCGCGCGCTGCGCGCCGCCGGCGTCGAGATCGGCGCCGTCGCGGGCCACTCGGTCGGCGAGGTGACCGCGGCGGCCGTCGCGGGCGTGCTCAGCGAGGCGGACGCGCTCGCCTTCGTGCGCACCCGCGCGCTGGCGATGGCGGATGCCGCAGCCGCGGTTCCCACCGGAATGAGCGCTGTTCTCGGGGGCGACCCCGACGCCGTCGTCGAGCACATCAGCGCCTTCGGCCTCGAACCGGCGAACTACAACGGCGGGGGTCAGATCGTGGTCGCGGGTGAGCTCGACGCGCTCGCCAGGCTCTCAGAGGATCCGCTGCGCGGCACCCGCGTCGTGCCCCTTCAGGTCGCAGGCGCCTTCCACACGCGCTTCATGGCCCCCGCGCGCGAGGCGCTGCGCGAGAAGGCGTCGGGCTTCACGGTCTCGGACCCGGCGATCACGCTGTGGACGAACAAGGACGGCTCCGTCGTCGCCTCGGGCGCGCAGTTCATCGACCTCGTCGTCGGCCAGGTCGCGAACCCCGTGCGCTGGGACCTCGACATGGAGGCGTTCGCGGCGGCCGGCGTCACCGGACTCGTCGAGTTCGCGCCGGCGGGTGCTCTTGTGGGCCTTGCCAAGCGCGGGCTGAAGGGCGTTCCCGCCGTCGCCATCAAGACCCCCGACGACATCGCGGTCGCCGCCGAGCTGACGGCCGGAACGGCCTGATGCCGACGCTCACCCAGGCGACGGGCGCGCAGTTCACGCGCATCCTCGCCATCGGCGCCGCGCGCGGCGACCTCGTCGTGCCGAACGCCGACATCGTCGGCCCGATCAACTCGTCCGACGAGTGGATCAGGCAGCGCACCGGCATCGAGACGCGCGTGCGCGCGTCACGCGACGTGCAGGCGATCGATCTCGCGACGGATGCCGCCCGCGAGGCGATCGAGAAGAGCGGTGTGCCGGCATCCGAGCTCGGCGCGGTGCTCGTCGCGACGATCAGCAACCCCGTGCAGACGCCCTCGATGGCGGCCGTGCTGGCCGATCGAATCGGGGCGACCCCGGCTGCGGCATACGACCTCAGCGCGGCGTGCGCGGGCTATGCCTACGGCATCGCGCAAGCCGACGCGCTCATCCGCGCCGGGGCGGCCAGGTATGTCCTGGTCGTCGGCGCCGAGAAGCTCTCCGACATCATCGACCCCACCGACCGCTCGATCTCCTTCCTGCTGGCAGACGGGGCCGGCGCCGCGGTGGTCGGCCCGAGCGATGCACCCGGGATCTCGGCGACGGTGTGGGGCTCCGACGGCTCGCGCGCCGACACCGTCGGCATGAGCAATACGCTGCTCGCGTTCCGGGACGGCACCGCAGGCTGGCCGCATCTTCGCCAGGAGGGGCCGAGCGTGTTCCGCTGGGCCGTCTGGGAGATGGCGAAGGCGGCGCGCCGCGCCCTCGAGGTCGCCGGAGTCGAGGCATCCGATCTCGCGGCCTTCATTCCGCACCAGGCGAACATGCGCATCATCGACGAGTTCGCGACCCAGCTGGGGCTGCCCGACCACGTCGTGATCGCACGCGACATCGCGACCACGGGGAACACCAGCGCGGCGAGCATCCCGCTCGCGACGCACCGCGTGCTCGCGGAGCACCCCGAGCTGTCGGGCGGCCTCGCCCTGCAGATCGGCTTCGGCGCCGGCCTGGCCTATGCAGCCCAGGTGGTCGTCCTGCCCTAGCTTCCACCGCCCCACCGGCCGCTCGCACTCTGCCCATTAACTACACTGGTGAGCGGTCACACGACACATCAAGGAGAACCCATATGGCACTGTCCACCGAAGAAGTCCTGGCCGGCCTGGCCGAGCTGATCAACGACGAGACCGGCATCGCCACCGACTCCGTTCAGCTGGACAAGTCCTTCACCGACGACCTCGACATCGACTCGATCTCGATGATGACCATCGTCGTGAACGCCGAGGACAAGTTCGACGTCAAGATCCCCGACGACGAGGTGAAGAACCTCAAGACCGTCGGCGACGCCGTCGACTACATCGTCAAGGCTCAGGCCTGAGACTTCTCACGTCGCACGCGGTCGGCGTCTGACTGACGTCAGAGTCGACCGCGTCGTACGTTTGCGCCCGTCGCACGTCAGAAGCACGCAGGAACGCAGTAAAGGAACATCGTGGGACCCAAGAAGATCGTCGTCACCGGTATCGGCGCGACCACGCCGCTCGGCGGCACCGCCCAGGACACGTGGAAGGCACTGCTCGCCGGTGAATCCGGTGCCCGCAGTTTCCAACACGACTGGGTGTCGCAGTACGAGATCCCGGTGACCTTCGCGGCCGAGGCGCTCGTCCGCCCGTCAGAGGTGATGGAGCGCGTCGAGCTGAAGCGCCTGGACCCGGCGGCGCAGTTCGCGCTGATCGCGGCGCGCGAGGCGTGGGCGGATGCCGCGATCGAAGACTTCGACCCCGACCGCCTGCTCGTCGACTGGGCGACCGGCATCGGCGGGGTGTGGACCCTGCTCGACGCGTGGGACACGCTGCGCGACCGCGGCCCCCGCCGCGTGCTGCCGATGACGGTTCCGATGATCATGCCGAACAGCCCCGCAGCCGCCGTGTCGATGAACCTCAATGCGCGCGCCGGCGCTCGCACCGTCGTCTCGGCGTGCGCGTCGAGCACCGAGTCGCTCGCCAACGCCTACGACCACCTGCAGGCCGGCCTCGCCGACATCGTCATCACGGGCGGCTCCGAGTCGTGCATCCACCCGATCACGGTCGCCGCCTTCGCGAGCATGCAGGCGCTCTCGAAGCGCAACGACGACCCGGCGCGCGCCTCGCGCCCCTATGACAGGGACCGCGACGGTTTCGTGATGGGCGAGGGTGCCGCGGCGCTGATCCTCGAGACCGAGGAGCATGCGAAGGCCCGCGGGGCGAAGATCTACGCCGAGGTCGCGGGCGGCGGCATCACGAGCGACTCGTACCACATCACCGCACCCGACCCCGAGGGTCTCGGTGCGACCCGGGCGACGAACCTCGCCCTGGAGCAGGCCGGCCTTGCAGCATCCGACATCGCCCACGTGAACGCCCACGCGACGTCGACCGGCGTCGGCGACATCGCCGAGTACAAGGCGCTGCGCGCGATCTTCGGCGACCACCTCGACAGCGTCGCCGTCAGCGCGACGAAGGCGTCGACCGGGCACCTGCTCGGCGGCACCGGAGCGCTCGAGGCGATGTTCACGGTGCTTGCGCTGCACGAGCGCACCGCTCCGCCGACGATCAACCTCGAGAACCAGGACCCCGACATCGCCCTCGACGTCGTGACGGCGCCGCGCCCTCTGGGGGACGGCGATCTCGCCGCGGTGAGCAACTCGTTCGGCTTCGGCGGCCACAACGCGGTCGTCGCCTTCAAGACGGTCTGAGCCGCGCGGGTCACCCCGCGAAAGAGTGCAGCCAGACCACCGGGTTGTCGTCGCTCGCGTGCCGGAACGGCTCGAGCTCGTCGTCCCACGGCTGGCCGAGCGCGGCGTGGAGCTCGCGGTGCAGCGCGAGGACGTCGCTGCCCGCGACCTCCATGGCGTACCGCATGCGGTCCTCGGGGATCACGACGTTGCCGGCCGTGTCGGTCTGCGCGAAGTGGATGCCGAGCGACGGCGTGTGCAGGTAGCGCGCGCCGTCGCTCGAGGCCGTGGGATCCTGCGTGACCTCGTAGCGGACGTCTTCCCAGCCGTGGAACGCGCTCGCAAGTGCGGCACCTGTGCCGGTGTCGCCCTCCCAGTAGAACTCGGCGCGCAGGGTTCCGCGCAGCACGGGCTGCGGGGCCCAGTCGAAGTTCACGGCACGACCGAGCACGCGGCCCGCCGCCCACTCGAGGTGGGGGCAGAGCGCACGAGGAGAGGAGTGCACGAAAAGCACTCCCCTGGCCCTTGCAGTGCTGGCCTTTGCAGTTGTGGCCGACATCGCGTCCTCCGTTCGTTCCGGTGCGGCTTCCCCTCCGACCGATGAACGGCGTCGCTGTCGACATGGGCATTCTCACATAGCACGGGAACGAATTCCAAGCGCGTAATTCGTGCGCGGCGCGTGTCGGCATTGTGGGTATGCAATTACTCGGTATATACATACCCCATGTCAGTTCGCCAGAGCCTGCTCGCCATCCTCGACCAGGGCCCGTGCTACGGGTACCAGTTGCGCGCCGAGTTCGACCGCCGCACGGGCGGCACATGGCCGCTCAACGTCGGCCAGATCTATCAGACGCTCGAGCGCCTCGAGCGCGACGGGCTCGTCGCCAAGGGCGAGTCCGATCGCGAGGGCCGCGCCTATTACGAGATCACGGATGCCGGTCACGAGGCCGTCTCGTCGTGGCTGTCCTCCCCCGTCGAACGTCAGGCCGCGGCCCGCGACGAGCTGGCGATCAAGCTGGCGGTCGCAGCCACTCTGCCGGGCGTCGAGCTCGCCGACGTGATCCAGGTGCAGCGCCGGGCGACGCTCGCGCTGCTGCGCGACCTGACGCGCACCAAGGACGCGATCGATGAGCCGACATCGCCCGAAGACCTCGCCTACCTGCTGCTGGTCGACGCGCAGATCTTCCAGGCAGACGGCGAGCTGCGCTGGCTCGACCACGCCGAGGGGCGCCTCGCTCGCGCGGTCGCCGCCGGCGTCGCCGGGCCGCTGCCGCTCAACACCGAGGTGCCGAAACGCGGCCGCCCGGCGAAGGCGGTGCAGCCGTGACCACTCCCCTGCTGCGGCTCGACGGAGTCGCCATGCAATACGGCAAAGGCGAGGCGTCCGTCACCGCGCTCTCGGGCATCGATCTCGAGGTCAACGTGGGCGAACTCGTGGCCGTGATGGGCGCGTCCGGCTCAGGGAAGTCGACCCTGCTCACGATCGCGGGCGGCCTCACCACGCCGACCGCGGGCGAGGTCGTGGTCGGCGGCACCTATCTGTCGACGCTGCCGGCCAAGGGGATCGCGCAGCTGCGGCGCCGCACGCTCGGCTTCGTCTTCCAGGACTTCAACCTGGTGCCATCGCTCACCGCGCTCGAGAACGTGACGCTGCCGCTCGAGCTGGACGGCTGGCGCGGGGTGAAAGCGCGGTCCGCCGGGCACGACGCGCTGCGTGCGGTTGAGCTGGACGAGCGAGCGGATGCCTACCCCGACGACCTTTCCGGTGGGCAGCAGCAGCGCGTGGCCATCGCCCGCGCGGTCGTCGGGCCGCGGCGCCTGATCCTGGCCGACGAGCCCACCGGAGCGCTCGATTCGACGACGGGCGAGCTGGTGATGCGGATGCTGCGCCGGCGCATCGACGCCGGAGCGGGCGGCATCCTCGTGACCCATGATCCCCGCCATGCGGCGTGGGCCGATCGCATCGTGTTCCTGCGCGACGGGCGCATCACCGACGGCACGCGTCGCGAGACGCCCGAGCAGCTGCTCGTCGGCGGCGGGCGGCACGTGTGAGCGCGCTTGCGCTGGTGTGGCGCCTTGCGCGGCGCGGCACCGTGCTCACCCGCGCGCAGGCCGTGCTGATCGCGGCGCTGATCGCGCTGCCCATGCTCGGTTACTCGGGCGTCGCCCTCGTCATCGACTCGCGCAGTGCGACCACTGCCGAAGCGCTGGACGCAGCACTGGGCCATACCGGAAGCCGCGCCCAGCTCGTGAATGCGCCGGACTCGTCGATGCGTCAGACTCCGCCCGGCTCGCAGAGCTGGCAGGTCGACGAGGACAGCGACGGCACCCCGCTGCATCAGAACCCCGATGCCTCGAATGCCCCCATCACGAGCGCGTTGCCGGCCGGCACGCGCGTGCTGCGACTCGCCGACACGACCGTCGAGGCGGACTCCAAGGCCGGCGTCGCCGATCTCGCAGCGACTGTCGGACCTGCATGGGACCACAGTCTGAGAGGGCGGTTCACGGTCACCTCAGGTCGGGCACCCGCGAACGATCACGAGCTCATGGTCACCCCGGCGGCGCTCACGAGACTTGATACACGGGTCGGCGACGCGGTGCATCTGAACAGCCCGATCACTGGCGACTACACGATCACCGGGCTCATCGACGACACCCGCGTCGCCCGCAGCGTTCCAGAGCTGTTCCTGCGCGACGGTGCGCTCGACGGGACAGCGGCCGTGCCGGCAGCCGGGTCGTACTCGTACTACCTGCCAGACCTCGACGTCGACGCCACTCAGGCGAAGACGCTGAACCATGCCGGCTACATCGTGCTCTCCCGATCGCTGGCGGCGCGCTACGGGCTCGATTGGCCGAACACGATCCAGTCGAGCAATGGGAGTCTGTGGCTCATGCTGGGGCTTGCCCTCGCATTCGGCGCGTTCGAGGTGATCCTACTCGCTGGGTCGGCCTTCTTCATCGGCGCGAAGCAGCGTCAGCGCGTGCTTGCCATCGTCGCGAGCGCCGGCGGATCGCGTGGAACGCTGATCGGTGTCGTCAGCCTGACCGGAGCCGCTCTCGGCCTGGTGGGCGGATTCGTCGGGAGCGCAGCGGGTGTCGGCGCGGGTTCGCTCTATCTGCGGCTGACGGCAGACGGCAGCGCTGCGCACTACCCGGGTTACCACCTGATCTGGTGGGTGCACGCGCTTATGGTGCTCGCCGCCGCGCTGATCGGGTTCAGCGCCGCGGTGATCCCCGCGGTGACTGTCGCGCGCATGGACGTGGTCAGCTCACTGCGCGGCGCCACCCGACCCGGCCGCGCGAGCCGGCGACGCCCTGTGCTCGGGGTGATCGTCGCGCTCGCCGGGGCCGCTCTCGCGCTCGGCTGCGGAGTGACCGCCGCGATCATCACGAGTGGCGACTTCCACACCTCCGACGGCCACACCCTGCTCGAGCAGCACGCCTCACGCGTCCTGGCCGCCCTGCACTACGGCATCACGGCGGGCGTGATCGTCATGCAGTTCGGTCTGATCATGATGTCGAGCCTCATTCTCGCCGGCATCGGTTCAGCGGCGCGACGTCTAGGTGCTGCACCGCGCCTGGCGAGCCGAGACCTTGCGCGCAATCGCTCCCGCGCGGTTCCGGCGATCGCCGCGATCATGCCCACGAGCTTCCTCGCTGTGTTCGTCATGGGAACCCTGGCCTCGACCGACGCCGCCGATCGCTCGCGGTACCAATGGGACATCGGCGACCAGCAGGCAGTGGCGTATGTGGCCGGCGCTGCCCCGCAGAGTGAGGGTCTGGGCGCACACGCGGACGAGCTCGCCGCGGCCCTCGAGCGAACGCTGGCGGTCACAAGACCCGTTCTCATCTCCTCAGCGCCCGAGCCCGCACGTTCGGGCGAGACGGCGGAGACGGGACTGTACGCGGTTCCCCTGGCGGCCGCCGCAGACCGGTGCCCGGAGACCGTCCAGGGCTACGTCGCGTCCGACAGCGGCTCGAAGGACTGGCGATGCAACGATCCGGTCGCAAGCTACGGTCTGTCTTTCGACGACGCGCCGCTGCTTGTGGTCGGCGGTCCTCGCGAACTCGCCCAGATTCTGGGGCATACGCCGAGCAAGGCTGCGGTGGCCGCTTTGCGCGGAGGAGGCGCTGTCTCCCTGCACCGCGCGTTCGTCCACGACGGTCAGCTGACCATCGGCTGGTACTCCGCGCAGAAGCGCGATGAACTGATGAAGGTCAGCGTGCTCGCGGCACCTGCGACGTCCGCAGCGGTTCCGGCCGTGTACGAACGCACGGCGCACCCGCTGGGGTTCGGGGCGATCCTCTCCCCCAGTGCCGCGCAGCGGCTCGGGATCGACGCCGTTCCCACCACGCTGCTCGCCACCCTGAAGTCCTCACCGACGCAGGCGCAGCAGGATGCACTCCGCGCGGCAGTCGACGTGATCAATGCCAGCAACAATGATGCGTTCGGCGCGGGCGTGCAGACCGGCCCGAGCTCGACGTCGCCTGCTTACCTCTGGGTCGCCCTGGCGGCGAGCTCACTGATCGCGCTTGCTGCGGCCGTGGTCGCACTGAGCCTGGCACGGCAGGACGGCGCTCGCGATGCCGCCGCATTCGAGGCGATCGGAGCGCCGCCTCGAACGCGGCGAACGATCGCGTTCTGGCAGGCGCTGATCATCGTCGGCTCGGGAGCGGTCCTGGGTGCGCTGACGGCCACGCTCACCGTCTATGCCGCGTTCGGCCTGGCTCCCGGCCAGATCTTCGCCATGCCGTGGACGCAGGTCGCGCTCGGCACCGTCGGACTGGCCGCGACCATCGCCATCGGATTCTGGGTCGTGAGCGGGCGCCCCACCGCGGACAAGACGCGGCGCGCGGCCATCGCCTGAGCGCCTCTAGAACTCGTGCAGCAGCTCGCCGCTCTTGTTGAGCGCGTTCTTCTCGCCGGCGCGGATCGGAACCTGGAAGCGGTTCTGCTTCGGCGGCAGCGGGCAGTTGAACTGGTAGCTGAAGGCGCACGGCGGCAGCACCGCGAGGTTGAAGTCGAGGGTGATCGTGCCGTCGGGGTTCGGCGCGACGAACAGGAAGCGGCCGACCGAGTAGGTCTCGTCGCCGCTCGTCGCGTCGGCGAACACGAGCTGCAGCGCCCGGCCCGACTTGAAGGCGGCGAGGTTGTATGCCACGCCGTCCTTCTCGAAGGTGATCTCACCGGGGATGGCGGTGTCCCGCTCGCCCTCGTCCTTGATGTGCTCGAACCCGACCGAGAGGCCCTCGACCGGCGTGAACTGGGCCGTGATGACCCAGTCGGGGTTGTAGTCATAGGCGTCGATGCCCCCGAAGTTCACGAGATCGTCTGCTTCCGCGTCCCAGATGCGCAGTGCGTATTCCGTTCCGGCCTCGTTCACGATGACGGTGCCCGTCGTGTGGTCGTCGAAGACGATGGAACTCGCCTTCTCGCCGTCTTTGGCCGAGATGATCACTTCGCCGTCGACGAGCTCGCCGTCGACGCGGATGCCGTCAGCAGCCGTCGCGACGAGGCGAAGACCCTTTTCGCCCGCGGGCAGCGGGTAGTACGTGCCCGGCACGCCGTACACCGTCTGTGCGGCCTCTGGGTCGCCCGTGATCCACTGCGTGTTGACGAGAGCGAGACTGCCCTGCGGCTGTTTCACCGACTCCTCGCGGCGGCTGCGGAAGGTGGCCAGGCGCTCGGCGGCGGTGAGGGTGTCAGTCATGGGCTCGATCCTAAGTTCAGGGGTGTCGATCACTTCGCATCTGCGTACGTGTCGACCGTCGCGACCTGCAACGGGAAGTCGACCGGGAATGTTCCGAACAGCAGGCGCCCGGCCTGCGCGGCGGCTTCGCGCACCAGCTTCTCGACCTCGGGCGCGAACTCGGCGGGCGTGTGCACCATGATCTCGTCGTGCAGGAAGAACACGAGATGTGGCGCGTTCTCAAGGCTTCCGTCACCGAGTTCCGCGAGCTTCAGGCGCAGCTCGGCCATCCAGCACAGTGCCCATTCCGCGGCAGAGGCCTGCACCACGAAGTTCCGGGTGAAGCGGCCCCAGTCGCGAGCCTGCGAGCGGGCGCGGCGCTCGTCTGCCGAGGACGCGCCGGGCTGGCTTGCGCGCTGCTGCACCTCGTGCCAAGCCCCGCCCGGCAGCGGCGAGGTGCGCCCGAGCCTGCTGACCACCTGCTCGCCGCGCTCGCCCTGCTGGGCGGCCGCATCGACGAGCGCAACGGCCTTCGGGAAGGCGCGCGCGAGTCGCGGCTTGAGTCGCGCCGAATCGCCCGTGGTCGCGCCGTACATCGCGCCGAGCATCGCGACCTTGGCCTCGTGGCGGCTCGCGACCACGCCGGCCGAGACGACCGAGTCGTACAGGTCGCGGCCGCGCCCGGCATCCGCCATCGCCTCATCGGCAGCCAGCCCCGTGAGCACGCGCGGCTCGAGCTGGGCCGCGTCGGCGACGACGAGCTTCCAGCCCGGATCGGCGACGACGGCTCGGCGGATGTTCTTGGGCAGCTGCAGCGCTCCCCCGCCGCTCGTCGCCCAGCGGCCCGTGACCACACCGCCGACGACGTAGTCGGGGCGGAAGCGGCCGTCGTGCACCCACGCCTCGAGCCATGCCCACCCGTTCGCGGTGAACAGCCGGTAGAGGTTCTTGTATTCGAGCAGCGGGGCGATCACCGGGTGATCGAGGTCGCGCAGCTCCCACTTCCGCGTCGATGCCACGTCGAGCCCCAGTCGCCGCAGGGCGGCGAGCAGCTCGGGCTGCGAGTCGAGATTGAGCCCCGGCGCATGCAGCAGTTCGCGGATTTGCGCGGCGAGCATCTCGAGGCGAGCGGGCCGGCCCGCGGCCGTGCGCGGGCCGAGCGCTTCGGTGAGCACCTGGTCGTGCACGTCGGCGCGCCACGGCATGCCTGCGAAGCGGATCTCATCAGCGACCAGCGCACCGGCCGACTCGGCGGCGAGCAGCAGCCGTAGCGGACCCGGCCGCGTGGCGCCCGCCACCGCTGCCTGCTGCGCCTGGAACTCACGCACAGGGTTGAGCGCTTCGGCCGGCGCCGGCGCGTCGACCTCGAACAGCGCCGGGGCGCCGGGTGCCGTGGGTGGCGCGGTGACGCCGCGCACCACCTCGTCCCACGGGGTCGCCGGTGACCGCGCGAGCACTGAGCCCGCCGTGAGCTGCGAGGTGCGCAGAATGCGGTGGCTGAGCGCCAGATCGACGCAGCGCTGCACACGGATGCCCCCGGCGAGCAGCCCCGGATACCACGAGGTGGTGCTCGACCAGACCCAGCGCGGATGCTCGGGCTCGTGAGTGCGCACGAACTCGACGAGGCCGGATGCCTCGAGCTCGACCGTCGTGCGCGGCATCGCGGCCGCGTCGAGCGTCGTCGCGGTCACACCGCCGTCTGGCCGGCGGTCGAGAACGATGTGCACGACTCCATTGTCGAACACATCACCGACATTCACTGCCTCGGCAGCCGCTCCAGAACACGCGCAGCCAGCGCCGCCGGGTTGCCGTTGGCGGTGTCGACGACGATGCGCTCGTCGCCCCACTGCTCGAGCGCGACCCGGCGAGGCAGCAGGGATTCCCAGGTGGGCTCGGGCAGCGCGGCATACGGCCGCACCCGGTGCTCGAGGCGCTGGCGGTGGAGCTCGACATCGCTGCACAGCACCTCGACGAACGCGAGCGGCACGTCGGCGCGCTGTGCGAGCTGCGCCCACTGACCGCGGGCATACGGGTGGTCGTTGACGGCGTCGACAATGACGTGCGCACCCGTGTGCAGGTTCGCCTCGGCGAGGGCCTCGGCACCGAGGTAGGCCGCGAGCCCGACCTCGTAGCTGTTCCGGAGCCCGGCGCGCAGCATGGCGTCCTCGAGCTCGTCGACCGCCAGATGCGCGGCGGGCAGGCGCCGAGCGAGTTCGGACGCGATGGCGCTCTTCCCGCTTCCCGGGAGTCCCGCAAGGGCGATGAGCATGCTGGCCACGGTAGCAAGATGGACGCATGTGCGGACGCTTCGCCCTCGACGACAAGGTCAATGCGCTCATCACCGACTTCGTCCTCTCGGGCGGCGAGCTCGATGACTACATCCCCGCGACCTGGGTGCCGTCATGGAACATCAGCCCCACCGACCAGATCGGCGTGATCCTCGAGTCGAAGAAGGGCGACGCGCCGGCGCAGCGCCGCTTCGAAACCGCCCACTGGAGTCTGATCCCCTCCTGGTCGAAGACGAAGAAGCTCAAATTCCCGACGTTCAACGCGCGCGCGGAGGAGGCGGCGGCGAAGCCGATGTTCAAGGCATCCGTCGCCGCGAAGCGCGCCATCATCCCCGCGAACGGCTACTTCGAATGGCAGACCGTGGGCAAGACGAAGACGCCCTACTTCATCCACCCTGAAGGCGAGGAGCTGATGGGACTCGCCGGCCTGTACTCGTGGTGGGCCGACCCCGCCTTCGACCGCGACGACCCGGCGCGCTGGGTGCTCAGCGCGACGATTCTCACGGCGGACACGATCCAGACCCTCGCAGACATCCACGACCGCAACCCGGTGATGCTGCCCCAGGAGCTGTGGGCGCACTGGATCGACCCGACGGTCGTCGGCGACCAGCAGCTGCTCGACGAGATGATCGAGGTGTCGAAGGGGGTCGCGCGCACGCTGGTCTTCGATCGCGTCGGGCCGGTCACAGGCAACGGACCCGAGCTGATCAGGCCGCTGACTCGGCCTCAGCCGGACTAGCGCCGGCCCAATACGCCTCTTCAGCGGCGCCCGCGAGAGCGGCGTCGACCGCCTCCCCACCCTGGCGGTAGGCCCCGCCGAGGTCGGCCGCCTCGGGGCGCCAGCCGCCGAGCAGGCCGCGGCTGAAGAATCCGCTCGCCCGCAGACGCTCGTCGATCGTGCGCAGCAGCTCGTCGCGGTCGTCGCTGGGCTCCGGGCATGCGGGCGAGAACTCGCGGGTCCACGTCGTCACGGGCCTCGTGGGGGCGGCGTCGTAGGCGGCCAGCGCGCCGAGGACCGCCTCGACCGCCCGCCCCGCGTCGATGTCGTCGCGGCCGGGGAAGCGCAACTCGGCGAGCACGCTCCAGTGCCCGCTCGGAGCGAGCTGCGAGGTTTCGATGAGGCGCGCCCACGGGGCGAGAGCGGATGCCAGGCCGGCGGGGGCCCCGCCGCGGAACCCGGCCCCGACCGCCAGCACGCGATGCGACCGCAGCCCGCCGCCGAGATCGCGGGCACCGGCCCAGCTGAGCGCCGTCGGCAGCGGTGCGCTCGAGATGCACCAGCGGTACGCGAGGGCCCGGCCGTCGGCGAGGATCGCCACGCGGCGCGCGACGTCGACGTGAGCGACGCGGGTCCGCAGCCACAGGCGTGCCGGGTCGACGAGTCGGTCGGCGATCGCCTGCCACTGCGCGCCGCTCGCGCCTGCGACGCTCCACGAGAACCCCCGTGCGTCCGTGACGGCGGCGGCCGCTCCGCCGACGCGGTCGCTCGCCTCGACGAGGGCGTACTCCGCGCCCCGCTGCTCAAGGCGAGCAGCGGCGCCCAGACCGGTCGGTCCTGCGCCGATGATCAGGAAGTCGACACTGTCGGCAAGCACACGATCGGTGTGCGCAGGGCGCTGCGTCATGTTCGTCCTCGAAAAAACGGGTCCATCGGGTTGGTCCCCCATTAGGAGGACACCCTATAGGCAAATCGTTTTCGGAATGTGAACAGGCGATGCGTTTCGCGGCCGCCTGTCACGTCGCGGGCGTCGGCTTGCTACCGCTGGGCGACGGCGGTGAGGACGTTGCGCAGTGCCACCACCGCCGCGGTGCTCATCGGGACCTCCGACGGGTGCACGCTGCCCTCCTTGTCCAGCTCGCGCTCGAGGGCAGCCAGAGCGTCCTGGGCGTCGCCTCGGGCCTGCCTGACCTGCTGCTCGTCGGACGGGGCCGCGCGCAGCGCGGACGCGACGCGCCGTGCCGCGTCGGCGAACGCGGGAATGAGGTCCGCGTCGACGCCGCCGAAGGGCTCGGTCACCGGCGACGCATGGCCGAGGATGTCTGTGAGATCGGTGACGGCGAACGTCGCGCGCTCGAACGCCCGCAGCTGGACGTATGACGACTCGACCTCGGCGCGGATGTCGCCGCGGAGCGCCCGGGGGTTGCCGCGTCGGCTCTCGTCGGCCCGTCGCACTGACCGGCGCACCGCACTCGCGTCGGCCTGCAGGCGGTCGAGGCGAGCGGCCCACGCGTCGCCGTCCACGTCGTCCTCTTCGAGCGCCTGCGCGAGGCTCTCGAGATGGTCGGCGAGCCGGTCGCGCAGCGCCTGCAGCGCGCGGTCCGCTTCCCGAACGGCGAGCGGCGGGAAGATCAGCATGTTGACCGCGACGCCCACGGCCGCGCCGATGAGGGTCTGAAGGAAGTACCCGATCGAGTAGTCCGTCGGGTCCGCTCCTCCGATCAGGAGCACGAAGATCGCTGCGGATGCCACCCAGGTGTTCGCTTCCCCGACGAACTGGAACCCCGCGGCCAGCACGGCGATGGCGACCGCGATCGGCACGGTGAGGAGGTGGGGGCCGCCGACGAGCACGACGAGCAGGGCGAGCCCGATACCGACGGCGAGGCCGATGACGGTGCGGATGCCCTCGCGGATGCCGCCGAGCACCGTCGGCCCCGTCGCGATCACGGCGCCGAGCGGCGCGTAGTAGGGATAGTGAGACGCGGCGCCCGGCACGGCCTGTGCGACGAGCCAGGCGACACCGGCGGCGATCGCCGCCTTGAGCGCAAGGAGCAGCCGAGCCTGGGCGCCCGCGCGGGTGTCCCAGTGGAACTCGCGTGCAGCCTCGTGGAGAAAGCGGTGTATCACGCGCCCAGGAGCCGGTCGAGGCTCTCGAGGACAGCACGGGTGCCTTCGAACACGTCGTTCGCTCCCGCCTCGCGCAGTTCGGCTTCGCTGACCCCGCCCGAGAGCACGGCGTACGGCGCGACACCGGCGCGCGCCGCGGCCTTCATGTCCCAGACGGCGTCACCGATCATGATCGCCGCCTGCGAGTCGACCCCTGCGCGCTCGAGCGCGACCGCGATGATGTCAGGTGCCGGCTTCGCGGTGTCGACATCGTCTGCCGAGGTCGTCGCGTGCACGGCGTCGTCGACGCCGAGCAGGCCCGTCAGCAGATCGAGTTCATCCTGCGGCGCTGACGTGGCGAGCACGACGGGAACGCCCCGTCGGTCCAGTGCGGCGATCAGCTCGCGGGCGCCGTCGAAGACGCGCAGCCGCGGGGCGAGATCCTGGTAGAAGCGGGCGTGGAGCGACTTGGCGTGCTCGTTCCATGCGTCGGGCCGCTCGCCGACCAGACTCGCGAGCAGCTGCGCCGAGTCCTGACCGATGCTGCGATGAATCCGCCACGCATCGACGTGCTCGCCGACCGACTGGAACGCGCGATGCCAGGCCTCCACGTGGAGATAATTCGAGTCGACCAGCGTGCCGTCGATATCGAAGAGCACCGCGCGGATGCCTGTCGCCATCACTCCCCCGTCAACGTCGGAATGTCACATGGACGACGCCGCTCTCGGCCGTCTCAGCCGAAACCTCATAGCCGGCCTCGAAGCCGCGCAGTCCGTCCCATAGACGGATACCCCGGCCGAGCAGAATCGGAACGATCGCGACGTGCAGCCGGTCGACGAGCCCCGCTGTGAGGAAGTCGCGGATCACGGTGGGGCCGCCGCCGATGCGGACATCCTGGTGGCCTGCGACGTCGAGCGCGCGGTCGAGCGCCTCTCGCGGCGGTGCGCTGAGGAAGTGGAAGGTGGTGCCGCCCGACAGCTCGAGCGGCGGACGCGGCGCCGTGTGGGTGAGCACGAACACCGGCACGTGGAACGGAGGCTCGTCGCCCCACCAGCCGCTCCAACCGGGGTCGTCGGCGTTGTCGTGGAAGCCGAACATGCCGGCGCCCATGATCTCCGCGCCCACGTTCTCGAAGTAGGCCTTTCCATATGCGTCGTCGACGCCCGTCGTGCCTGCACCCGAGGTGTCGTGCAGAACGCGCTGACGGAACGTCCTGGTCGAGACATACGCCTTCGTCAGACGGGCCCAGTCCTCTCCGAACGGATTCTCCGGCGTCTGGTCGGTCGTCGTCGCGAACCCGTCGAGTGAGATGTTGAGGTCAACGCGAACGGCCATCGGCTCCTCCAGCGCGGGGCGGGTTGGCGCTCACGATACTCACTCGCAGCGGGTCAGGGTGCGCGACCACGCGACCTCGCGCTCGAGCTGCCCGCTCGCGACGAAGAGGCGCACCTGGTGCGCGTCGGCCAGGGCCGCCGCAAGCTCGCGCCGATCGGCGCTTTCGAAGCCGAGCTGCTGCCAGAACGGCCCGGAGCGCCGCGAGAACAGCCATGCCTGTGACGCGCCCGCTGCGCGCGCCTGCTCCATTGCGTACCGCGCCAGCCGGGAGCCTGCTCCCGCGGTGCGGTGCTGCAGGGCGACCGCGACGCTGCGGATGAGCGCGTGCCGGCCGTCACTGCTCAGCTCGAACCCCGTGCTGCCGATGATCTCGCCGCTGTCGTCGCGCTCGACCCAGAGCTGCACCGCGGGCTCGCCGAGACCGGCGAGCGTCAGATCCACGGTCTGAAGGAAGTCGCGCACGTCGTCGACGTCGTTCGCAGACATGCGCACAAAGACCATGCCTCGATTATCGGGGAAGGAGTACCGCGGTTCGCAGCTGGCCGCTCTGCGCATCGCACAGTAGGGCGGGCGGGACTTGAACCCGCGACCCAGGGATTATGAGTCCCCTGCTCTAACCGGCTGAGCTACCGCCCCTCGGCGACGGAGTCGTCGCGACGCTCGTCGGTGTCGAGGTCGGTCACGGGGTCCACCACCGGCTCTCCACGATACAGACACTCGAAGGTCGTCAGCGTCCGCTCGATGTCGTGCACCTGGATGAGCCGCAGCGACGCCTTCTTCATTCGGCGGAACTCGTCGTCGGGCAGGGTCAGAATGCGCTCGAGCTTCTGCGCCAGATCCTGCGCGTCGTCGGGGCGGAAGAGGTAACCGTTCTCGCCGTCGTGCACGAGGTGCGGCAGCGCCATGGCGTCGGCGGCGACCACGGGCAGCCCGGACGACATCGCCTCCATCGTCACGATCGACTGCAGTTCGGCTGTCGACGGCATCGCGAGCACGTCGGCGCGGGTGTAGGCCTTCTTGAGGTCGGCGTCCGAAACGAGGCCGGCGAAGCTCACCCGCTCGCCGACGCCGAGTTGGGCGGCGAGCCGCTCGAGGTGGTGCCGCTGCTCGCCGTCGCCGACGATCTCGAGCGACCAGTCGAGCGTCTTCGGCAGCAGCGCGACGGCGCGCACCAGCACCTCGAGGCGCTTCTCGCCCGTCACGCGGCCCACGAAGACGATGCGATTGCCGCGATGCTCGAAATCGGGCGTGTAGTCGCCGACGCGCACCCCATTGCCGATGGCGTGGACGCCGGAGATCCCGGTCGCCTCTTCGAGGTAGTCCGCGGCCCTGCGGGTCGGCGTCGTGACGGCATCCGCCCGCCTCAGAATCTCGGCCGCATCGCGCCACGCCCACTTGAGCAGCAGCGGCTGCAGCGGCTTCGGCACCGTCGTGTGCTCGATCATGTTCTCGGGCATCGTGTGATTCGTCGCGATGACCCGGATGCCCCGCGAGCGCGCCGCCAGAGAGAGACCGCGCCCCACGACGAAGTGCGATTGGAAGTGCACGGCGTCGGGCCTGATCTCGTCGAGGATGCGGCCGGCGTTGCGGCGCATCGTCCACGGCATCATGAACCGCAGCCACTCGTGCGGGTACCAGCGCAGGCTGAAGAGGCGGTGCATGTGCAGTCGGGCACCCTCATGCGTCTCGTCCCAGGCGCCGGTGCGGAATGCACTTCGCGACGGGGCGATGACGTGAACGGTGTGGCCCCGCTCGACGAGACCGGCCGCAAGCCGCTCGGCGAAGCGGGCGGCACCGTTCACATCGGGGGCAAAGGTGTCGCAGCCCAACAGGATCGTCAGCGGCTGCGAATGCGCGTCGCTCGAATCGGTCACGTGGTGATACCTCGGAGGGGAACGGGGATGCCAAGGGGTTCGGCGCCCCAGTCTAGGCACCTCACCCCGGCATCTGCGGGTGATGACGCGCCAGCAACAGCACACCCACAACCGCGACCACGCCCGTGACCAGCCAGACGGCGATCGCCCAGGGCTGCACCGCCAGGGCCTCGTTGAGGATCGTGATGCCGATCGTCACCGCGACCAGCGGGTCGATGACCGTGAGGCCGGCGATGACGAGATCGGGCGGGCCCGAGGCATACGCGTTCTGCACGAAATAGGCGCCGAGTGCGACGGCGGCGATGAGCGCGGCGACGCAGACCGCGGTCAGCAGATCGAACTCGTGCTGCTGCAGGCGGGCGATCACGACTTTGGCGAGCGTGGCGACGAACCCGTAGAGGATGCCCGCCGCGACGACGTACATCAGGGCGCGCATCCTCTTCCGGAACACGGCGAACATGGCCGCCGCGAGCACGAGGACCGCGGCGAGGATGCCGAGAATGCGGATCAGCTCGACCTCGGTGATCGGCACTTCGCGAGCCTGGAACGCGGCGACCAGCACGAACGCGCCGACGCCTGCCACGCAGAGGCAGATGGCGAGGACGCTCAGGCGGTTCAGGCGGTGCTTGGCCACGCGCGAGTTCACGATCGCGGTGACCACCAGCGCGAATGCGCCAAGGGGCTGCACGACGATGAGCGGGGCGAACGCGAGGCTCGTGAGCTGCAGCAGGATCGCCGCGCCGAGCATGAGCGTGCCCGCGACCCAGCTGGGCCGGGCGAGCAGCAGACGCAGCTGCCCGAGGTTCAGGCCGCCCGATGCGGCATCGGTCTCGCTGCTCTCGTCGACCTTCGCGACGCCCGCGTGCTGCAGCTGCGCACCCAGCGAGAGGAACACCGCGCCGACGAGGGCCAGCGGGATGCCGATGAACTGACGGGGGTCGAGGCTCAGAGGGTCGAGCCCGATCGCGGCGGCTGGCACGTGAGAAAGGTACCGGACCGCCCGCCGATATCCTGGGCGAATGGCCGTACTCCCGATCCGAATTCAGGGTGAGCCCGTGCTGCACGCGCCCGCCGAGCCCGTCACCGTCTTCGACGACGAGCTGCGCCGCTTGGTCGACGACATGTACGAGACCATGGATGCCGCGCCCGGCGTCGGCCTCGCCGGGCCGCAGGTCGGCGTGAACAAGCGCCTGTTCGTCTTCGGATGGACGGACGACGACGACATCGAGCACCGCGGCGTGGCGATCAACCCCGTGCTGTGGATCCAGCCCACGCCCGTCGGCGAGGCCGACGACGAGGAGGAGATCGAGGGTTGCCTGTCGTTCCCCGGCGAGCGGTTCCCGCTGCGCCGCTCCCCCGCCGCGATCCTTCAGGCGATCGATCTCGATGAGCAGCCGTTCGAGATCCGGGCAGAGGGCTGGCTCGCCCGCATCTTCCAGCACGAGTACGACCACCTCGACGGCATCCTCTATCTCGACCGGCTGCCGCGCCCATTCGACCGCGAGTGGGTCAAGATCAGCCGCAAGCGAGGCTGGGGCGTGCCCGGCCAGGCCTGGCTTCCCGGCGTCGACCAGCTCGAGGGCTGAGGCCCGATCGGGGGCACGCCGCCGATTTGGAACGCGCCGTTTCGATCCCTTAAGCTAGACCTCGTTGCCCGGTTCTCCGGGCCGCATTCCTCGGTAGCTCAATTGGCAGAGCAATCGGCTGTTAACCGATAGGTTCTTGGTTCGAGTCCAAGCCGGGGAGCCCCAAGGCTCTCGCCAGCTTCGCAACATACGGGTGATCCGGTTCCCGGAACACAGAGTCGATGTCGCCGTACCCGACGATCACACCGTCGTGCATGATGGCGACCTGCGCGCCGAGCTGCCTCAGCACCGAGAGGTCGTGCGTGACGACCAGCGCCGCGAACTGCGGGTCCTCACGCAGCTTCTCGATCACGCGCACCACGGTGTCGCGCACGGTGACGTCGATGCCGGCCGTCGGCTCGTCGGCGATGAGCACGTTCGGCCCGAGCACCAGCGAGCGGGCGAGCGCGACACGCTGTCGCTGGCCATCGGAGAGCTCGTAGGGGTATTTCTCCATCACCGCGAGCGGCAGTCCCACGGCGTCGAGCACGGTCAGCGCGCGGGTCTGCGCGGCTTCCGCGTCGAAGCGCTTGTCCCGCGCGAAGATCGGCTGCTGAAGCAGCTCGGCGACCGTCTCGGTGCGCTCGAGCCGATCGTTCGCATCCTGCGCGAGATATGCCGTGTGGAAGGTGAGCCGATTCCGCTTGCCCTGCGAGATCGTGCGCAACGCGACGCCGTTGACATACGCGTCGCCGCCCGAGATGCGGATGTCATATCCGCCCGCCCCCTTTCGCGCGAGCTCCCCCGCGAGAATGCGAGCGAGGGTGCTCTTGCCCCCGCCCGACTCCCCCAGGATGCCGAGCACCTCGCCCGCCTTGACCTCGAAGCTCACCCCCCGCAGCGCGTACCCGCCGGGGTGCCCCTTGGTGCGGTACTGCGCCGAGAGGTCGTTGACGACGATCGGCGCGGGGGCGCTTCCGGGCTGCGTCTTCACCTTTGCGAGCCTACTCAGCCCGCGCTGCCCTCGGCGTTCTGCGCCGCGAGCTCCTTGAGCTCCGCGCGTCGAGCGGCCTGCGCCACGGGGTCGGGAACCGGGAGCGACGCGAGCAGCTTTTGCGTGTACGGGTCGCGGGGGCTGCCGAGCACCTCGGCGTTCGTGCCGGTCTCGACGATCTCGCCCGTGTGCATGACGGCGATGCGGGTCGCGATGAGGTCTACGACAGCCAGGTCGTGGCTGATGAAGAGCCCGGCGAAGCCGAACTCGGCCTGGAGGCGCGTGATGAGCTCGAGCACGCGCGCCTGCACCGACACGTCGAGGGCCGAGGTCGGCTCGTCGAAGATGACCAGCTTCGGCCGCAGCGCGAGGGCGCGCGCGAGCGAGACGCGCTGCCTTTGGCCGCCGGAGAGCTCGTGCGGGAAGCGGTCGACGTACTCATCGGGAAGTTGCACGGCCCCGAGCAGCTCGAGCACTCGGGCGCGCGCGGCGGCCGCATTCGGCACGGCGCCGTGCACGAGCATGGGCTCGGCGATCGCGTCGCCGATCGTGAGCAGCGGGTTGAAGCTCGATGCAGGGTCTTGGAAGACGAACCCCACGTCTTTGCGCACGGGGCGGAACTCGCGCTCGCGGATGCCGCGCATCTCGTGCCCGAGAACCGTGAGCGAACCGCCCGTGACGCGGGTCAGGCCCGCGATGGCGCGCCCGATGGTGGTCTTGCCGCTGCCGGACTCGCCGACGAGGCCGAGCACCTCACCCGGCGCGATCTCGAAGTCGACGCCGCGCACGGCGCGGAACCCGGGCCGGCCGAAGCGCCCGGCGTAGGTGACCTCGAGACCCCGGGCGCGCACGACCGGGTCGCCCGCAGGGGGCTCGGGCGACGCATCCGCCGCCGGCTCGCTCACCGCCAGCTGCGAGTGACCGGTGCCGACGCGCGGAACCGCCGCGAGCAGCGCCTGCGTATAGGGATGCTGGGGGTCGGCGAACAGCGCGTGCGCGTCGGCCCGCTCGACGATCTCGCCCTGGTACATGACGGCGACCC
This sequence comes from Gryllotalpicola kribbensis, assembly GCF_039538245.1. Taxonomy (NCBI): domain Bacteria; kingdom Bacillati; phylum Actinomycetota; class Actinomycetes; order Micrococcales; family Microbacteriaceae; genus Gryllotalpicola; species Gryllotalpicola kribbensis. The sequence goes on along the minus strand of NZ_BAABBX010000016.1, from coordinate 164,584 downwards.
GGTTGGCGAGGTCGGCGACGACGCCCATGTTGTGCGTGATGAGCACGATCGACGAGCCGTATTCGTCGCGGCACCACCGCAGCAGGTCGAGGATCTCGGCCTGCACCGTGACATCGAGCGCCGTGGTGGGCTCGTCGGCGATGATCAGGCTCGGATTGAGCACGAGCGCCATCGCGATGACAATGCGCTGCTTCTGGCCGCCCGAGAACTCATGCGGGTAGTAGTCGATGCGCTTTTCCGGCTCGGGGATGCCGACGCGCCGCAGGATCTCGATGGCGCGCTCGCGCGCCTGCTTCCTCGAGACCTTGCCGTGCGCGCGCAGCCCTTCCGCGATCTGCCACCAGATCGGATACACCGGGTTGAGCGCCGTCGACGGCTCCTGGAAGACCATCGCCGCGTCGCGGCCTCGGATCGCCCGCAAGCCGCGGGAGTCGAGCCGGGCGACGTCGACGCCGAGCTCGGAGTCGCGCCCGCGCAGCACGACGGCACCGCCCGTGGTCGCCGTCTCGGGCAGCATGCCGAGGATCGTCTTCGCGGTCACCGACTTACCGGAGCCCGACTCGCCGACGACCGCGAGGATCTCGCGCGGCCCGACCGAGAGGCTGACGCCGCGCACGGCGGCCACCGAGCCCGCATCCGTCGCGAACCGGACCGTCAGGTCCCTGATGTCGACCACATTGCTCACAGCACGACCTCCTCGACATCGGCTTCCGTGACTTCGGCGGCGGCTCCGCGGCGGCGCAGCCGCGGGTCGGCGAGGTCGTTGAGGCTCTCGCCCATGAGCGAGATGCCGAGCGCGAGCACCACGATCGCAAGGCCGGGGAACAGCGCGGTCCACCAGATGCCGCTCGTCACGTCGGAGAGCGCCTTCTGCAGGTCGTAGCCCCACTCTGCGGCGCTCGACGGTTCGATGCCGAAGCCGAGGAAGCCGAGGCCCGCGAGCGTCTCGAAGGCGTCCGTCGCGTTCAGCGTGATGATGAGCGGCAGCGTGCGGATCGAGTTGCGCAGAACGTGGCGGAAGATGATGCGCAGGTCGCCTGCGCCGATCACACGGGCGGATTCCACATAGGACTCGACCTTCACGCGCACGACCTCGGCGCGCACGACGCGGAAGTACTGCGGGATATAGACGACCGTGATCGAGAACGCGGCCGAGAACACCCCCGACCAGAAGTTCGACGAGCCGCCCGAGATCGCGATCGAGATGACGATGGCGAGCAGCAGGGTCGGGAACGCGTAGATGGCGTCGCAGACGACGACCAGCACCCGGTCGATCGGGCCGCCGAAATAGCCGGAGAACAGGCCGAGCAGCACGCCGATGATGAGCGAGAGGATGATCGCGATGATGATCGCGACGATCGCCGTGCGCGCACCGAAGATCGTGCGGCTCAGCACGTCGTAGCCGCCGACGGTGGTGCCCCACAGGTGGGCGCCGCTCGGCGCCTGCTGCGAGCCGAAGTTCCCGTGCACGTCCTTCAGCTGGCCGTACGAGTACGGCGCGATGAGCGGCGCGAAGATCGCCACGAGCACGTAGACGCCCGTGATGACGACACCGGTGAGCAGCATGAAGCGCTGCACGCCGACGCTCTGGCGCAGCTGCGAGACGACGGGGACGCGGCTGAGGAGCGAGCGCTTCATCTCAGTACCTCACTCTCGGGTCGATGAGGGCGGCGATGATGTCGACGACGAAGTTGACCACCGCCACGATCACGGCGAGCAGGGCGACGATGCCCTGCACGGCCACGAAGTCTCGCGCCTCCAGGTACTGGTTCAGCTCGAAGCCGAGGCCCTTCCACTCGAAGGTCGTCTCGGTGAGCACCGCCCCGCCGAGCAGCATCGCGATCTGCAGGCCGATCACGGTGATGATCGGGATGAGCGCGGGCTTGTACGCGTGCCGCGTGATGAGGCGGTACTCGCGCACGCCGCGGGAGCGCGCGGCATCCACGTACTGCGTGTTGAACGTGCCGATGACGTTCGTGCGCACGAGGCGCAGGAAGACGCCCGCCGTGAGCAGGCCGAGCGCGATGCCCGGAAGCACCGCGTGCTTCAGCACGTCGGGCACGGCATCCGGGTCGCCTGTGCGGAACGCGTCGATCAGGTAGATGCCCGTGGGGTGCGGCAGGGTCTGGATCTCGAGCTCGGTGTTCGTGTCTGCGCGGCCTGCCACCGGCAGCCAGCCGAGGCCGATCGAGAACGTGAGCTGCAGCAGCAGGCCCGAGAAGAACACGGGGGTCGCGTAGAACAGGATCGAGAGCACGCGCAGCACGGCGTCGCCCCACCTGTCGCGCAGATAGGCGGCGAGCATGCCGAGCGGGATGCCGACGATGAACGCCACGATGAGGGCGTAGAACGCGAGCTCCAGCGTCGCCCCGCCGTAGGTCAGCAGAATCGTCGTGACCTTCTGGTGGTCGCTGAACGTCGTGCCGAAGTCGCCGTGGGCGATCTGGCCGAGGTACTGGAGGTACTGGAGGATCAGCGGGCGATCGTAGCCCGCCTCGTGGATGCGCTTCGCGAGCTCGGCCGGTGGCAGGCGGCCGCCCTGCGCCGCGGTGATCGGGTCGCCGGTCGAGCGCATCAGGAAGAAGACGACCGTCACGAGGATGAAGATCGTCGGGAAGATCAGCAGGAAGCGCACGACGATGTAGCGCAGCAGTCCCCCGCCGCCGCGCAGGGCGGCGCCGCTCGGCTGGGCGGGTGCCGGCGCGAGCGGCGAGGGAACGGTCTCGGGGGACGTCGTCATAGACGCGGATCCTTCCGTGGGCATCCGTGGACGCGCGTGCAACGGGGGCGGCCAGACGGCCGCCCCCGAGCACAGGCTACTTACTTGCTGATGTTCGCGTAGCGGAACTTGTAGGACGAGTCGAGCGTGGTGCCCTTCACGTCCTTGCCGACCACGGCCACCGAGGCGCCCTGCAGGAGGGGCAGCGTCGAGAGGTCCTTCGCGACGGTCTCCTGGATCTGCTCGATCACCTTGGTGCGGTCAGCCTTGTCGGTGTCGCCGACCTCCTTCGCGAGGAGCGCCTGCACCTCCGGGCTGTCGTAGTGGTTCGACAGGAAGTTGTTCTTCGCGAAGAACGGCGTCAGGTAGTCGTCGGCGTCCGAGTAGTCGGGGAACCAGCCGAGCTGGTACTCCGGGTAGACGTCGGCAACGCGGTCCTTCGAGTACTGCACGTACTCGGTCTGCTGCAGCTTGACGTTGAACAGGCCGCCGTTCTCGAGCTGGCTCTTGATGAGGCCGTACTCGTCGCCCGACGAGGGACCGTAGTGGTCGCCCGTGTACTGCAGGTTCAGGGTCACCGGCGAGGTGATGCCGGCGGCCTTGAGCGTGGCCTTCGCCTTGTCAAGGCTGGGGCCGCCGTCGCCGTCGCCGTAGAGCGACTTGAGAGCCGGGGTGGCACCCGTCAGGCCGTCGGGAACGTAGCTGTACAGAGGGGTGTAGGTGCCCTTATAGACCTGCTTCGAGATGGCCTCGCGGTCGATCAGGTCGGCCGCGGCCTGGCGCACGGCGAGAGCCTTCTTCGGGTCGGCGTCGGAGGTCTTGGCGCCGAACGGCATCGTGTTGAAGTTGAACACGATGTAGCGGATCTCGCCACCGGGGCCGTCGATGACCTTGACCTTGTTGTTCGACTTGAGGCTGGAGATGTCGGTGGCCGACAGCGAGCGGTAGGCCACGTCGATCGCGTTCGACTGGATGTCGAGCTTGAGGTTGTCGGAGCTGGCGTAGTACTTGACGTTGACGGTCGGGGTCTTCGCCGCGCCGTTGAGGCCCTTGTAGCCCGCGAACGCCTTGTACTGGATCAGCTGGTTCACCTTGTACGACGAGATGTAGTACTGGCCGGCGAACGCTTCGCCCTTGACGATGGTGTCGTCGGGGGTGACCTTGTCGGCGCTGAAGACCTGCTCGTCGACGATCGGGCCGGCGGGGCTGGTCAGCACCTGCGGGAAGGTCTGGTCGTTCGGCGCCTTGAGGTGGAAGTCGACGGTCGTGTCGTCGGGCGTCGACACCGACGCGAGGTTGCCCAGCAGCGATGCGGGGCCGTTCGGGTCGTTGATCTTGAGCTGACGGTCGAACGTGAACTTCACGTCGGACGAGGTCAGCTTGTCGCCGTTCTCGAAGGTGAGGCCCGGCTTGAGCTTGACCTCGTAGGTGCTCGGGTCGGTGAACTGCGCGCTCTCGGCGATGGAGGGCTTCGGGTCGGGGCTGCCGTTGGGCGTGTCGACGAGGAAGGGGTACACCTGCGTCATGACGGCGAAGGACCCGTTGTCGTACGAGCCGGCCGGGTCGAGCGAGGTGATCTTGTCGGTGGTGCCGATGGTGATGGACTTCGCCGAGGCGCTGCCGCCGCTGCCCCCGTTGTTGCCGGCGCAGCCGGCGAGAACGAGCGCACCGGCCGCAACAGCCGCAACGGACGCGACCATGCGGACCCGACGAGTCGAGACGGAATTCATGCCGCAGGACTCACTTTCGTGGTGGGGAAATGGGAATGTGGTGCCCCCACCCTACGTGGCCGTGTGTTTCGGTGTCGTTAACCGCAGGCCGACCGGTCACTCCCCCCGCAGGCGCCGGCGCTCGAGCTCGAGCTCGGCCATGGCGCGGCTGATCGCGATGCGCGTGTCGCTGTCGGAGGGGTCGGTGCGCTGCAGCCTGCTCTGCAGCTCGGCTTTGAGCGTGACCATGTCCTTCTCGATGAGCGAGCCGACGATCGCCTTCGCCCACACCTTCGCCGCCTCTTCGCTGCGCTCGGGAACCGGTGAGAGGGCGAGCTGCTCGACGATCGACCGGAACTGCTCCGGCAGGTCGTTGCGGATGCGCGCGAACCAGTCCGCCGCGCCGAAGGCGTCCATGTTGGCCGCGATGGCGCTCTTCACGAGCTCGAGCGTGGGGTTCGAGAAGCGCGCCTGCATGGCCCGGTCGACGAGGTCGCGGCCGACCGCGTCGGGCAGCTGCAGCACGGCCATGAGCGCCTGCCGCTCGGTCGTCGTGATGGGGTCGCGGCCGAGGTCGTTGAGGGTGATGGTCGGAAGCGCCGGGGCGGTCGCGCCGCTCTCGTCGCGCGGGGAGCCGGCCGGGGCATCCCCCGCGGCTCTCGCCCTGCTCGCGAACGCCCGCACCGCGCTCTGCGCCTCGCTCAGCTCGGCGCCGGCCATGCGCGCGAGCTCGCGCGTGTAGCCGGGGCGCAGCGCGGGGTCGCGGATGCCTGCGACGATCGGCGCCCCCGCGCGCAGCGCGCCGACGCGGCCCTCGACGGTGTCGAGGTCGAAGCGGAGGACGACCTGCCGCAGCATGAACTCGAACATGGGGCGCTTGTCGGCGATCATCTGCACAACCGCCTGGTCGCCCTTGGCGAGGCGCAGATCGCACGGGTCGAGCCCCTCGGGGCCCACGGCGACGTAGGTCTGGGCCGCGATGCGCTGCTCCTGCAGCACCGTGAACGAGCGCTCTGCGGCCTTCTGCCCGGCCGCGTCGGGGTCGAAAGTGAAAATGACTTGGCCGTCGCCGCCCTCGTCGCCGAGCACCCGGCGCAGCAGTCGCACATGCTCGGGGCCGAAGGCGGTGCCGCAGGTCGCGACCGCTGTCGTGATTCCCGCGAGGTGACATGCCATCACATCGGTGTACCCCTCGACGACGACGACCTGCTTGCCCTTGCTGACGTCGCGCTTGGCGATGTCGAGGCCGTAGAGCACCTGGGCCTTGTGGAAGACCGCGGTCTCAGGGGTGTTCAGGTACTTCGGGCCGTTGTCGTCGTCGAACAGGCGGCGGGCGCCGAAGCCGAGCGTCGTGCCCGTCACGTCGCGAATGGGCCAGATCACGCGGCCGCGGAAGCGGTCGTACGCTCCCCCGCGGTCGTTCTGCGAGACGAGGCCCGCTGCTGCGAGCTCGTCGATCGCGAAGCCGCGGCCCTTGAGGTGGTTCGTCAGCTCGTCCCAGCTCTTGGGCGCGTAGCCGACGCCGAAGCGTGCCGCCGCGGCGGCGTCGAAGCCGCGCTCGCCCAAGAAGCGCCGCCCGGGGTCGGCGTCCGGCGCAGTGAGCCGCGCGGCGAAGAACTCCTCTGCGGCCTTGTTGGCGGCGAGGATGCGGGCGCGGGTGCCCCTGTCCTCGCTGGCGTTGCCGCCGTCTTCGTACGTCAGCTGGTAGCCGACCCGTGCCGCGAGCCGCTCGACGGCCTCGGCGAACGGCAGGTGGTCGATCGTCTGCACGAACTTGTAGACGTCGCCCGATTCGCCGCAGCCGAAGCAGTGGTAGTAGCCGAGCTGCGGGCGCACGTGGAAGCTCGGCGTGCGCTCGTCGTGGAAGGGGCACAGCCCCTTCATCGAGCCGATTCCCGCAGGCTTGAGCGACACGTACTCGCCGATCACGTCGGCGATGTTCACGCGCGCCTTGACCTCGTCGATGTCGCTGTGACGGATGAGGCCGGGCATGCTTCCGATCCTAGATTCTTGTGCGCGCGGCTACTGCTGCACGAGACGCTCGAACCAGGCGATCGCGCTCTGGTCGGTGAGACTCGCGACCTGGTCGACGACGACCCGCTTCCGGGCGGCGTCGTCGCCCGCGTGGTGCCAGTCCTCGGCGAAGCCGCGGTCGAGCAGCTCGGGGCCGCCGGCGAGCAGAGCATCGGCGAGGCCCGTGAGCAGCTCGCGCTGCCGGCGGTACACCGGCTGGCGGTCGTTGTTGCTCATGATGAACGCTGCGGTCAGCCCCTTCATGACCCCGATCTCGGCGGCCTCCTCGGCGGGCACGACCATCTGCGCCCCGTACCGGGTGAGACTCGGTCGCGGGTACGCCATGCGGGTCGCGACGGTCGCGGTGCGTGCGAAGCGGCCGATGAGCTGACTGGTCAGGTTCTTGAGCTGCGCCTGCGCGAGCCGCGAGCCGTCCCACGCGTGGATCCACTGCTCCATCGCGCGCAGCCGTTCGTAGGCCGCCTCGAGCTCATCGAGCGTGAACTCGTCGCCGACCCAGTCCTTCACCTTGCGCATCAGGGCGTCGTGATCGGATGCCGATGCCAGCACGTCCACGTCGATGAAGCCGTTCACCACCGCGTCCTCGAAGTCGTGCACCGAGTAGGCGATGTCGTCGGAGAGGTCCATCACCTGCGCCTCGATGCAGCGCACGCGCTCGGGCGCGCCCTCGCGCAGCCACTCGAACACGGCGGTGTCGTCGGCGTAGAAGCCGAACTTCGCGCGGCCGGACGGGTCGAGCACCGCCTGCTGCGCCGGCCAGGGGTACTTGGTGCTTGCGTCGAGGCTCGCGCGAGTGAGGTTGAGGCCGTAGGGGCGCCCGTCGGGCCCAAACACCTTCGGCTCGAGGCGGGTGACGACGCGCAGGGTCTGCGCGTTGCCCTCGAAGCCGCCGATGTCTGCCGCCCAGTCGGAAAGCGCCCTCTCGCCGTTGTGCCCGAAGGGCGGGTGGCCCAGGTCGTGCGCAAGGCAGGCGGTGTCGACGACGTCGGGGTTGAGGCCGAGGTTGGTCGCCAGCTCGCGGCCGATCTGCGCCACCTCGAGCGAGTGGGTGAGCCGGTTGCGGGCGAAGTCGAGGCCGACGGTCGGGCTGAGCACCTGCGTCTTGGCTGCCAGGCGCCGCAGGGCGCTCGAGTGGAACAGACGGGCGCGGTCGCGGGCGAAGTCGCTGCGGCGGTTCGAGTGCTCCTCGGGAAGCCAGCGTTCGGTGTCGAACGGGCCGTAGGACGACGGCCCGAGCGAGCGCGGTTCAGCCGCCACTGTTGTGGATCTCGTTGAGAGACATGTCGGCACGCGTCGCGGTGTCGAGCTCGCGGGACTCGAGCCAGCGGTCGGGCAGCGCGGGCGTGCGCGGGCTTCCCTGTCGCCCGCGTGCCCCCTCTGCGCCCTCGCCGGGGTACGGCGCGTCCCAGTCGAGCGTCGCGAGCAGCTCGTCGATCTCGGCGAGGCTCGACGAGGTGGCGAGCTTGGCGCGCAGCTCACCGCCCACCGGGTAGCCCTTGAAATACCAGGCGACATGCTTGCGGATGTCGCGGCAGCCGCGCCCCTCGTCCTCGAAGAACTCGACGAGCAGCTCGGCATGGCGGCGGAAGGCGCGCGCGACCTCGCCCAGCGACGGGTGGATGCCGGCACCCTCGTGCCAGTCGCCGAGCATGGCCGCCGCGAGATCTCCGAACAGCCAGGGCCGGCCGAGGCATCCGCGCCCGACGACGACGCCGTCGGCGCCCGTCTCGCGCATCATGCGCAGCGCGTCGTCGGCCGACCAGATGTCGCCGTTGCCGAGCACCGGGATGTCGAGCGCGTCTTTGAGGTTCGCGATCGCAGACCAATCGGCGTGACCCGAATACATGTCGGCAGCGGTGCGCCCATGCAGCGCGACGTAGGCGACGCCCGCGTCCTGAGCGATGCGGCCCGCGTCGAGGTATGTGAGGTGCTCGTCGTCGATGCCCTTGCGCATCTTGACCGTGAGCGGCAGGTCTTCGGCCGCTGCCTTCGCGCTCTCGACGATCTCGCGGAACAGGCCGAGCTTCCACGGCAGTGCGCTGCCGCCGCCCTTGCGGGTGACCTTCGGCACGGGGCATCCGAAATTCAGATCGATGTGGTCGGCCAGGCCCTCTGCCACGATCACGCGCACGGCGTCGCCGACCGTGACGGGGTCGGTCGTGTAGAGCTGCACGGAACGGAAGGTCTCTGACGGGTGGTGCCCGATGAGCCGCATCGTCTCGGCGTTGTGCTCGACGAGCGCGCGGCTCGTGATCATCTCGCTGACGTACAGCCCGACACCGTATTCGCGGCACAGCCGACGGAACGCGGTGTTGGTGATGCCCGCCATGGGCGCCAGCACGACGGGAACGTCGATCTGGTGCGAGCCCAGCGCGAGCGGCGCGGCACGTAGGGTGGCGGTAGACATCTCTTCAAGTTTCTCAGATGGATGCTGAAAGGGCGTGCGAGCTGTGGATGACCGCTTTTCGGGGCTGATCGGCACGGCGCGTGTCGAAGCGGATGCCGCGGCCCGCGGCCTCTCGGTCGAGGTGGTGTCGCGGCCGGCCGCGAGCTCGCTGGCCGAGGCGGCGCAGGTGCTCGGCATCGAGCCCGGCGGCATCGTCAAGACCCTCGTCGTGAAGCGCCACGACGGCGACTTCCTGTTCGCGCTCGTGCCGGGCGGCCGCAAGATCTCGTGGCCGAAGCTGCGCGCGCTCGTGGGCGTGAACAAGCTGCAGCTGCCGGACGCCTCGCTGGCGCTCGAGGCGACGGGGTACGAGCGCGGCACGATCACTCCCCTCGGCTCGGCGCGCGAGTGGCCCGTCTACGCCGACCGGACGATCGTGGGGCATAGGGTCGCGCTCGGCGCCGGCGCCCACGGCTACTCGGCCTTCGTCGCCGCCGACGAGCTCATCGCCTCGTTCGGTGCGACGGTCGCCGACATCACCGAGCCGGAGTAGTCGCGGCCGACGTCGGCCGCACGTGCTCGCTCGCGATCGGCTGGCGCCGCGCCCGGCGACACCAGGTGCGGGAATCCGCCGTCAGAGCGCCTTCAACTGTCGCCGAGCGGCGGCGTCCGGCCGGCGAGCCAACATCTACTGTCGCCGCTGTTCGAGGGCTGGCGGGCGGGAGCTAACCCTCCGTGACGGGTTGCTCCGAATCGACCGCGTCGTCGAGCTGTGCGCTCGGAACCTCACACACGCCATCGACGCAGGCCGCGGCATCCGCGTCGCCCAGCTGCACGAGCTTCACGCGCTGACCTCCTCGTCGGCCGTGTCGCGCACCGACCAGACCTGCTCGAGCACGCGGGCGAAGCTCTGCGCCTCCTGCGCGCCCGAGACGCCGTACTTGCCGTCGATGACGAAGAACGGCACACCCTGAATGCCGTACTCGACAGCCGTCTGCTGGTCCCTGCGCACGGCGTCGAGGAACTCGTGCGACTCGAGGGCCGCGGTCAGAGCGACGGGGTCGAGGCCGATCTCGGCGCCGAGCGCGGCGAGCTCGTCGACCTTGCCCACGTGGCGCGCCTCGAGGAAGTAGGCCGACAGCAGCCGCTCGGTCATCTCGAGCTGCTTGCCGTGCGCCTTCGCGAAGTGGATCGCCTCGTGCGCGAGCACCGTGTTGGTGTGCTTCAGGTTGTCGTAGTCATAGGCCAGGCCCACGGATGCCGCGATCTCGGTCACCCGGTCGATCATCTGCTGCGCCTGGGCCTCGGGAATGCCCTTGTGGCTGGCGAGGAAGGCCGCCTCATTGCCCTCGAAATCGACCGGCGTGTCGGGGCTCAGCTCGAAGGAGTGGTACTCGATCTCGACCCCGCGGCCCTCGCCGGCGCCGGCGAACAGGCCGCTGCCTGCTTCGAACTTGCGCTTCCCGATGTAGCACCACGGGCACGCGATGTCTGACCAGATGTCGACCTTGATGGGCTGGTTCGCAGAGCTCATGAATGCCGCAACCGGCATGCGCGCCGCGCTATTCCGGCTACTCCGTCGGGCGCCCTGCGCCCACCTCGATCACGTGCGAGGGGTTGTTGTGCGGCGACGCGTAGAGGTTGATCTGAGCGTGCGTTCCGTCGGGCGCCGCCCAGCTGGCGGTGTAGCCGCCGGTGCGCCGCCAGCCTCGACTCTCATACAGCCGCATCGCGTCGGTGTTGTGGCTCACGACCTCGAGGAACAGGTCCTGGGCGAGCAGCCTCGCGTAGGTCTCGACCGTGGTCAGCAGGGCGCTTGCGACACCGCGGCCGCGGGCGCTCGGCCGAACGAACAGCCGGTGCACGCTGAGCGAGTCGGGGTCCTCCTCTGTCGTGGCGACCGCGACGTGGCCCACGACGACGCTCTCGTGCTCGGCCACCCAGGCCATTCCGTCATCGCCTTCGAGCAGCCACTCCTCGGAAACGTGGTTCGGCAGCACGGGGTACTTGTCGACCTCGTGCGTGGCCTTCAGAGCTGCGAGGAGGGCCGGCATGTCGGCATCCGTTCGCAACCTGATCTCCACGTGATCAGCCTATTCAGTCGATGTGTCCTGCACATTACGCAGTTCGGCGACGATCTCGGCGGCCGAGCGGTCGAACGGGTACTCGGCGAGCATCACCCGCTCGAACGCCTCGTTGACGGCGCGCTGTGCGCGGGCGATCAGCTCGTCGGGGTAGTCCTGGGCGACCTGGTTCCATTCGAACTCGTCCTCGCCGGTGAGACGCACTCTGCCGTCTTCGACCTCGACGCCGAGGTCGAGGGCGATCAGCTCGATGAGCTGCCCCGAGATGCGCACGGGCTTGACCGCCTGTGCGAACACCTCGAGGCCGCCTGCGTCGCCCGCGTAGAACCGCACGCACCAGTCGGCGTTCCATGGCACGAACAGCGCGGAATCAGGGTCGATGGAGAACCACGCACCCCGCGTGTCGGCGCTGCGCGCCTCGCACGTCAGCGTCTCAAGGGGCGTCGCGTCGTATTCCTCGAAGCGGACGATCACGAGCCGCCTCCTGCTGGTGTCGCCTCGGGCGCATCGACCGCACCGCCGAAGCGGCGGCTGCGGCCGGCGAAGATCTCGATGGCCTCCCAGAGATCGGTGCGCGAGAAGTCGGGCCACAGCGTGTCGAGGAACACCATCTCGGCGTACGCCGACTGCCACAGCAGGAAGTTCGACGTGCGCTGCTCGCCGCTCGAGCGCACGAACAGGTCGACGTCGGGAAGGTCGGGCAGATAGAGCCGCTTCTGGATCAGCTTCTCGGTCACCGCACTCGGGCGCAGCCGCCTGGACGCGACGTCCTCGGCGATCCCGCGCAGCGCGTCCGCGATCTCGGTGCGGCCGCCATAGTTCACGCACATCGTGAGCGTCAGCTTGTCGTTGTCCTTGGTGAGCTCTTCCGCGTACTGCAACTCTTTGATCACGGAGGCCCACAGGCGCGGCTTCCGGCCCGCCCAGCGCACCCGCACGCCCCACTCGTTGAGCTGGTCGCGGCGCCGGTGCAGCACCTCGCGGTTGAAGCCCATCAGGAACCGAACCTCGTCGGGCGAGCGCACCCAGTTCTCGGTCGAGAACGCGTAGACGCTGAGGTGCTTGACGCCGATCTGCAGCGCGCCGGCGACGACGTCGAGAAGTGCCGCCTCGCCTGCGCGGTGCCCTTCGATGCGCGGCAGTCCCTGGCGATTCGCCCAGCGGCCGTTGCCGTCCATGACGATCGCGACGTGGTCGGGCACGGCTCCGGCCGGAAGTTCCGGCGGGTACACGCCGGTCCAGTCGACGGGGCGGTGGGCGACGGCGTCCCTGTGAGTGAAGGGCTTGGGAGTCACGACGTAGGGGGTACCTCTCGAGAGACGTGGCTCAGCGAGCGCAGCCCGCGCTCGAGATGCCACTGCAGGTAGGCGGCGACGATACCGCTCGCCCGTGAGCGTGTGCTGTCATCGGATGCCTCGGCCAGCGCCCATTCGCCGGTGAGCAGCGCCCCCAGAAGCGCAAGCGTCGCGGAGTCGATGTGAGCGGTGCCCGGAGGGGCGCAGTCCTCGCAGACGACGCCGCCGAGCTGCGGAACGAAGCGGTCGTGCGGCCCCGGCTTCCCACAGCGCGAGCACGTGCCGAACGAGGGCGCCCACCCGGCGATCGAGAGACTGCGCAACAGGTACGAGTCGAGCGTGAGCCCCGGGGCGTGCTCGCGGCGGCTGAGCGAGCGCAGGGCGCCGACGAGCAGCAGATACTGCTGCAGCGAGCCTTCGGCCTCGGTGAGTCGGTCGGCCGTCTCGACCATCGCGTTCGCGGCGGTGTAGCTCGCGTAATCCCCCACGATCTCGGCGCCGTATGCCCCCAGCGTCTCAGCCTGCTGGATGACGTCGAGGCTGCGCCCCTCGTAGAGCTGAAGGTCGGCCACCATGAACGGCTCGAGGCGCGAGCCGAACTTGGACCCCGTGCGTCGCACGCCCTTCGCGACGGCGCGGATCTTGCCGTGCCGTCGTGACAGCAGCGTGACGATGCGGTCGGCCTCACCCAGCTTGTGGGTGCGCAGCACGACGGCCTCATCACGGTAAACAGGCACGATCAAGTATCTCAGCCGTGGCGCCGCAGGCGGGGTAACCCGACGTGCGAGGATCGTCCCCGTGGGTGGCGCGACGTTCTCGATTCCGGTGTGGGCCGAGTTCGCGGCGACCGCGATCGGCAGCGTTCAGGGCGCCGCTTTCGCAAGCGGGTTCCGTGACCGCCGCATCGACCTGTTCGGCGTCGCGTTCATCGGTGTCGCGACGGGCCTCGGCGGCGGCATCCTGCGCGATGTGTCACTCGCGAGCCCGCTCGTTGCGCTCTCGACCAACTGGAACATCCTCGTGGCGATCGCGGCGGCGCTCATCGGCATGCTGCTCGCCCGCGTGTTCTCGAGCATCGACCCCGTGATCACCGTGCTCGACGCGCTGACGCTCGGCCTGTTCGGCGCGATCGGCACCACGAAGGCGCTCGCGTTCGGGCTTCCCGAGGTGCCCGCGGCCTTCGTCGGCCTGATCTCGGCCGTCGGCGGCGGCATGCTGCGCGACATCCTGCTCGGCATGCCGATCGCAGTGATGCACGTCGGCTCGCTATACGCGGTGGCGGCCGGCGCCGGCACGGTGACCCTCGTGCTGCTGCGCGACCTGGGCGGCTCGGTCTTCTGGTGCGCCGTGATCAGCGCGGCGGTCACGACCGCCGTGCGGCTGCTCGCGGTGATGTTCGGCTGGAGCCTTCCCGAGCAGCGCACGATCGAGCTGTCGCGCGCCCGAGTCGGCTTCGGCCTGCTGCGGCGGCGCCAGGTGACGCCGCGGGAGTACCCGACGACGACCGGGGTCATTCCCGTCTACAAGGCCGTGCCACGCGGCGAGGGAAAGGGAGAGGGCGCATGAGCGACCCGCACGTCGAGGCGAACCGGGCGAACTGGGACGAGCGCGTCGAGGGCCATCTCGTCGCGTACGACACCGACGGCTTCGTGGCGGATGCCGCGCGCATCTCGACCGTCGTGCGCGACGACCTGCGGCTGATGGCCCCGCGCCTGCCGAACGGCTCGGTCGACGGGCTCTCGCTCGCGCACCTGCAGTGTCACATCGGCACCGACACTCTGAGCTTCGCGCGCCTCGGCGCGCATGTGGTCGGCGTCGACTTCTCGGGCGAGGCGATCTCGGCTGCACGGATGCTTGCCCGGCGCGCCGGGCTCGAGGGTCGCTTCGTGCAGTCGACGGTGGATGACGCGGCCGCCGCGGTGGCGGAGCAGCTCGGCGCAGCCGAGACCTTCGACGTGGTCTACACGAGCATCGGCGCCCTGACCTGGCTTCCTGACCTCGCGGCCTGGGCGCGAAGCATCCGCGCCCTGCTCAAACCGGGCGGACTCTTCTATGTGCGCGACACGCACCCGATGTTCTCGACGATCGACGACGAGCGGTCCGACGAGGATCTCGTCGTCCGCTACCCCTATTTCGGCGGTGCCGAGCCGCTGCGTTTCGACAGCGAGTTCAGCTACGCCGGCACCGCGTCGCTCAGCAACACGACGAACTACGAGTGGCCCCACCCGATCTCCGAGATCGTCGGGGTGCTGCTCGGCGTCGGCCTCACGATCGAGGCGTTCGGCGAGCAGGACACCCTTCCCTGGAGGGCCCTGCCCTGGATGGTGGAGACAGAGACGGGCAGCCCGTTCGACGGCAACTGGATGCTGCCGACGGGCCGCGACCGCGTGCCGCTGACGTTCTCGCTCGCCGCCCGCGGCTGATAGCTGTGGATAAACGTCCGGCACTCTGACCTTCAATGTCGGTGGTCGGTGTTTGACTTCGAGCATGGATGAGACCACCGACAGCCGGGCCGCTGAGGCCGCCCGCGAGGCCGGGCTGGACCGAGCGCACGAGGCGCTGCGGGCGCAGGCGCGGGCCGAAGCCCAGGTGCTCGCGTCCATCCTGCAGGTGGTCGAGAACGCGCTCGCGCACCCCGAGATCGAGGTGCCTCTCGGCATCACCGGCGAGAAGGCGCTGAACCATGCCGAGCGGTCCGCGATCCTGGGGCTCTCGCTCGAGCTCGCTCTGAGCCAGGACCAGATCCGAAGCAGACTCACCGAGGCGCGCATCCTCTCCCGACTCTTGCCTCAGACCTGGTGTAGGGTCCGAGGTTTCGTGTCGTTTTCCGGCGGAAATGTCGACCCCGTGTCAAATCCGACAACTCGGGCGGATTTGTGGGCGCCCCGCCACCCCTGAGTCCGTGCGGTAGAGGACCGGCATGCGGGCGCATCTGACGAGAGCGTGTGGTCTTGAGCAGAGCCGCGTCGCGGGGCGGAGCTAGACGCGGCTGCTTTACCTCGTCAACGGGTGCTACGCCACGGTGTGAACCAGCACCAGCACCAGCACGAGACCGACGACGAGGGCGAGCAATGCGGCAGGGGCCGCGACCGCCATGCTCAGCCACGCGAAGAGCAGCCCCACTCGCGCCAAACCGCGCCACAACCTCATCGGCCGGTGGTTCGTGTGGCGGTGACGATGAAGTTGTCTTGGGAGGGTGCGCCGTTGGGGAGTTCGAGACAGGTGATCATGACGAGCCGGTTGGGGGTGTCGGCCCAGACGCCGGTGTCGGCGCTGATGAGGGGTTTGGCGATGGTGGTGGTGCCGGTGATGGTGTAGTTGATGCCGTTCACGGTGGCGGTTTGTCCGGGTTTCACGCGGGCGTGTCCGGTGGCGGTGTCGTAGAGGTAGTTGCCGGGTCCGATTCCGCCGTTGCGGAGGGAGTGCATGGCGATGAACACGGTTCCTGCGGCGGGGGTGGATGGTGTTGTGCCGAGGTTGCGGATCCAGTAGGCGGAGGTGAAGGTTGGGGGTTCGATCTCGTTGTCGACCGCGCTCAAGGCACCCAGGGGAACGTCAAGACCCACCGCGGATACGATGAGGCGGTCTCCGGGCTGAGCTGGGGCGGGGCTCATCTTGTGCTGTTGCTCTGGGGCTGGGATGGTGCCGGGATCGAAGGTGACCGTGTTCCCGGCGAGGTCTTTGAGTGTGTGGCGGTGCTGGCTATGGATTACGCCGATGACGCCGGCGCTGATGAGCGCAAGCGAGACGATGAACGCGGCGGTCGTGAAGAGCATTTCGGACCGGCCACGCCGCCGGGTGGCGCTCATCGCCCTTCGTCAGGGGACGTCCGCAGCACGCTGATGTCGTCGCGGATACCCTGGCTTCCTTGCTCCCGCCGGGCACGGTCTCGGATAGCGGCCGGTGGCCGGCGCAGCGCCCAGGCGGTGACGCGGATCATGGCTTCGGCGACGATGCCGGGGGTCATCTTGGATGCGCCGTGTTGGCGTTCGACGAAGGTGATCGGCTCTTCCGCGATGTGCAGGCCTGCGGCGGCGGCGTGGCGGAGCATGTCGATCTGGAAGCAGTATCCCTGGCTGCTCAGGCGCTGGACCCCGATCGTTTCCAGGGCACGGCGGGTGTAGACACGGTATCCGCTAGTCACGTCCCGCGCCTTCAATCTGAGAGCGGTGCGGGCGTATGCGCTGCCGGTGCGGGAGATGAGCCGCCTGCTCAGGGGCCAGTTGACGGTCCGGCCGCCGGGGATCCAGCGGGATCCGACAACGATGTCGGCGCCGGTGTCGAGGATCCTGGCGAGGAGTGCAGGGAGTTGCTCGGGCTGGTGGGAGCCGTCGGCGTCCATCTCGATGATGAGGTCGTAGCCCTGGTGAAGCGCCCAGTCCATCCCTGCGCGGTAGGCGGCGCCGAGCCCGTCCTTGACGGTGCGGTGCAGCACGTGGATGTGCGGGTCTGCTGCAGCGAGGCTGTCGGCGATTCGGCCGGTGCCGTCCGGGGATGCGTCATCGACGACCAGCAGGTGGACGCTCGGTGCCGCCTGCCGCAGCCGCGTTGCGGTCTGGCGGAGGTTCTCTGCTTCGTTGTAGGTCGGCATGACAACGATGGCAACCGCCCCGGCTTTCCCTACCATCTGGTTTTTGCCTTCTCGACCGCGTCTGGCGTGGCCTCGATCGGGCCGATGCGGTCGTCGTTTTCGAAGGGGTGGTCGTGTCCGATGGGGCATTCGCACAGGACGGAGATCTTCTCGCCGGGGCTCTTGCTGAGGGTGAAGATCTCGCGGTGGGTTCCTGGGGGCAGGGGCACGGTGCGCGGCCGGTGCTTCTTGATGTGCTGAGTCATGGTGTCCTCCGATCCTGGGTGCCGTCTAGCTCGCACGTTCTTCCCGTGGGCTCCGTGGATGCGGCGGGGTCCGCTTGTCGAAATCGCGGGCTCGTGGTGCGAGTTGGAAGTGATGTTTGAGCGCCCCGATCACACGGGTGGTGGCGTGCCCGTCTCCGTAGGGGTTCACGGCGCGGCTCATGCGCGCATAGTGGGTCCTGTCGTCGAGCAGCAGAGCGAGCTCGCGGGCGATGTCCTCCTCACGTGTTCCCACCAGTCGTGCGGTCCCGGCGGCGATCGCCTCGGGGCGCTCGGTGGTGTCCCGGGTGACGAGCACGGGCTTGCCGAGGCTGGGTGCCTCTTCCTGGATGCCGCCGGAGTCGGTGATGACGCAATGCGCGGCATCCAGCAGGTGGCAGAACTGCGGGTAGTCCAGCGGCTCGATGAGGATGGCCCGATCGAACCTGCGGAAAGCGGGCTCTATTGCCTGGCGCACGATCGGGTTGGGGTGCAGGGGCGCCACGATGATGACATCCGGGCGCTGCGCGGCAACCTGTGCGAGAGCGCGCGCAGTGCGGGCCAGTCCTCCGTCCCAGGATTCGCGCCGGTGCCCGGTCAAGACGACCAGGCGCTGCCCCGCGCGCACAGCGTCCTCGATCCGCCGGTCGGTGAAGGTCGCCGGCTGTGCGACCGTGTGCAGCAGGGCGTCGATGACGGTGTTCCCGGTCACGGTGATCGCGGACGAGGGCACGTTCTCGGCCAGCAGGTTCTCCCGAGCCGACGGTGTCGGGGCCAGGTGCAGGGAGGCGAGCTGGCCGGTCAGGCGCCGGTTGCCTTCCTCCGGCCAGGGCGCGAGCATGTCTCCCGAGCGCAGGCCGGCCTCCAGATGCACCACGGGGATTCTGGCGTAGTACGCCGCCCATGCTGCCGCCGTGGAGGTGGTGGTGTCGCCGTGCACGAGGACCGCGTCCGGGCGGGTTTGGTCGAGGACCGAGGCGAGCCCGGAGAGGACCGCCGCGCCGATGTCGGCGAGGCTCTGCCCTGGCCGTCCGATGTCGAGGTCGACGTCGGGCGTGATGCCGAAGAACGCGTTGACGCTGTCGAGGAGCTCGCGGTGTTGTCCGGTGACAGTCACGTGTACAGCCAGGTCCGGGTCGGCCTGCAGCGCCCGGATCACGGGGGCGACTTTGATCGCCTCGGGACGGGTACCGTACACGACCATGATGAGAGGCTCAGCCCGCACTGGTGACCTCCACGATCCGCGTAGCCGTCGCTGCCGGTGAAGGCGGCCCCGGGTTGCGTAGGAGCAGGATCAGAGCCGGGATCCACACCATGCAGAGGGAGGACATGAACGTGGCCACGATCATGTGCTTGTAGATCTCGGACTCCCCTTCCGAGAGCATCACCGTCCAGAACTGCAGCCAGAGCGCCGCGACAAAGAACACGGTGGCCGTACCGAACGTGGTGCGGGCAGGACCGAGTTTTCGGCGGGAGGCGACCGCCAAGCCGAGAACCAAAGTGACCAGTTGAAGTATCAGGATCAGCAGCGGCACGGCGGCGAAGACGACGGAGATGCCTTCGATAGGCGCGAAGCGGTGCTCTTTCGTCCACGGCTTGTGCCCGCTGCCTGCGGTGTAGGAGCCGATGTACCCCAGCACCGGGTGCGCGATCGCATCCAGGCCGCGGTCAGCCATTGACACCAGCCGGTCGGGATGTGCGAGGTAGAACAGGATGATCTTCTCCTGGCTGACCTTCTGCAGGAACTGTGGGTAGTCGGCGTCGTAGATCGCCGCGTTCGGGGAGGCCACGGTTGTGCCGGAGCTCGAGGCGAAGTCCGCCGGCAGACCCAGCCACGCGAGGTCGGCCTTCGGGTCGGGGCTGTGCGGCAGCATCTCGACGAACACCGCGTTGTACAAGTTCAGCTCGCTGAACCGTTTGGGCTGGCCGAGCGTGTATGCGCCGGTAACGCCGAGTAGAGCGGCGACCGCGATCATGGCGGGCACCCGCAGCAAGACACCCCGGCGCAGCGCACGGCCACGGGACCCCAATGCGGCGGCATGCGGCCGCCGACGGGTGCGGTAGGGGCGCCACAGCAGCGCGACGGCGATGACCGGCAGCATCGAGATCATCTGGGTCTTCGCGGTGATCGTGATCGTGCAGGCGAGGGTGACCAGCAGGATCCCCAGCCAGGTGACGTGCTCCCTGCGCCACAGGAACATCAACGCGATCAGGGTGGCGAATACCCCGAGGAAGCACGCCGGCTCACTGTAGGGAGAGACGAAGAAGTCGGCGAAGGCCCCGTCGTCCATCACCGCGGTCACGGCGGCGGCGATCAGGATGCGGAATCCCACCCGTCCCGGAAGCTGGGTGACGAACAGGGTCAGCAGGGCGCTGAACACGAGAATGCACAGGACCCCGACCGCGCGGGTGTCCAGGCCCGGCCCCCAGCCGAGCAGCGGCGTGATCCACTTCGCCGGCCACAGCAGCAGGGACTGAGAAGAGTAATACGGCTCGCCAGATCCGCCTGCCCCGCAGGACTCCCCGAACCACTGGTGCGGGACCCAGGAGGTGTAGATGTACTGGGTGAACTTCGTATAGTCGAACGGAGCCTGGTTGGCCACGCCGAGCTCGCATACGAGTCGTTGCCCGTCTCCCTGGTCGCCCATGCCGACCACGGTGGGGACGAACAGGTGCAGCAGCAGCGCCCCGCAGGCGCCGAGGCCGCACAGAACCGCCACCAGCCACATCGGCTGCGACGTTGCCGCGGCTGGCCCCGGCAGCAGCAGGCGGCCGGCCCAAAGCCGGAAGCGGCGCAGCCGGGGGTATGCCCTTCGTGTCGGCAGCCGCGGCCCCTCGCTCCGAGGGCTCTCAGTCGTTGTGCGCAAGAAGGATGCCGGTGATGTCGCCATGTCTGCTATCACCGCCGATCGCACAGTGCAGCGAATAGGTGTCGTTCGTCTGCTTCGCCACGATCCCAGTGACCCGCAGGCCGAGGCTCCGGAGGGCGTCTGCTCCAGCAAATTCCTCTGCATAGGGAGTGCACAGCGTTGCGACCTGGGCCTGGCTCGCAGTCGGGGTCTTCAGCATCACCCAGGCGTTGATGTCCTGGCTGCTGTGCGGCTTGTCGCAGGTGGTCGACGTCCCGGTCAGCGTCCAGGTGCCGCCCGATAGCGGCTTCTGCCGGTAGCAGGTGCGGATCATCGCCGAGCCCGGCTTGGACATCACACCGTCGAGGCTGAAGCCGATCGACCGCGGTGCGCCGTCGGAGCCGTTGACGGACACATCGCAGCTGGCCTGCCGGGCGCCGCCCTGCCAGGCGGCATCATTCGGGAAATAGGCGTGGATAGACACCCCGGTCACCGAATCGCGTGCACCGGCGCCGAGAAAGGCCCGCAGCGCGTCGACCGTGCACATCGTCGACGTCAGACTTTGCAACGACTCCTGGTCAGGGCGGGTCTCCCACGAAGCGAACTTCCCGACGACCTGTCCAACGGCGAAAGTTTGCACGGTGTGCGGGCTCACGCACGACACCGCAGGGTTCGCATCGCTAACCGCAGTCACCTCCTGGGAGTACTGCAGGTCATGACACGCCCCGAGCCGAGCGTTGGCGGTGGAGGCCCCGGGCTGGGTCTCGTCGCAGCCCGCCAGGGACGCGGCAGTCAGACATACCCCGAGCGCCAGCATCACCCACTGCACCATCCGTCTTAGCTTCGGTTTCATGCGGTGTGACGCCGGGAAGATCGGGGCCTGCGGGTCGCGATCCACAGCAGCAGAATGAACGCGGCAGCGAAGCCGAAGATCACCAGCAGCGAACCCAGATATTCGTGGACGAGATCGAAACCTGCCCGCCCCCAGCGCTGCATCGCCGCCGCTGCCGCGACGTACCGGGCGAGGTTGCATGCTGCCGCCAGCGCGAGTGCCAGCAGCAGACCTAACGTCACGCGCACAGCCCGGAAAGAGGGCATCAGCAGCAGGATCCCGGACAGGGCGAGCAGCGGTGTCACGAGCACGACCGTCGAGCACAGCGTCGTGATCACGATGCCCTCGACGTCGCCGGTGCCGAGACCGAAGTAGACGATGCTGCCGGCGCTGTTCGTGTGCCCGGCCGTGACGAGCTGAACCACGCGGGCCGTCACCGCCGCCTCGATCGTGCGGAACCCGGCCTGCTCCACAATCAGGAACACGGCGGAAGCCAGCAGTAGCATCCCTGCGGCGGCATGCCACGGCCGCGAGCTGGTGTCGCGGGCAGGTGCGGAGCCGATGGTGTGGTCTGCGGTCATGGGGTCAGGCCTCCTTTGCCAGGAGCTGACGGTCGGCTTCGGCGTTGCGGCGGGTCTTCGCCCACCCGTTCTTACCGGTGATGAGCCGGCCGAAGGCGCGCAGCACGCACGCGTAGCTCTGGTACATGTACAGCCAGTAGCCGGCCCCCCATGCCACCGCCGTCAGCCATGAAGTGCGGGTGGCGGCACGGCTGCGGTAGAAGAACGGCCAGATCGCGAACGGGACGATGCCGGTCAGCACGATCAGCGGCAGGATCCACCACGACGCGTCCAGCCAGGCCAGGAAGCTTCCGGAGGTGATGGTTCCCTGGGCGATCATGGTGATGAACACGGTCGGCCACAGGAACACGCCGATCAGCTGCAGGAACGGCATGAGGAGGAAGTAGCTGGCCTCTAGCGCTCCCGCGTTCGTGATCGACGGGGACGCGAAAATCTCCGGCAGATACCGAGCACACTGCATGCCGCCCTGGCACCACCGGGTCCGCTGCGTCAGCAGCCGCCGGGTCGACGGGAGCCCCTCCTGCTCGACATGCGTGTCGTGCATGTACACGTTGTGATAGCCGGCGAGCATCACGTGCACGCCGAGCTCGTAGTCCTCGAGCAGGGAACCATGCCACGGGCTGCCAGAACTCGCAGCGATCCGGTCCAGAGCACTCAGCCGGGTGAACTGGCCATTGCCGCCGAGCCCGACGGACAGCGTACGGCCGCGCAAGCACTGCATCGCCGCGATCGTGGTCCGGAACTCGATGTCCTGCATCCGCACCAGATACCGCCCCCACCACTGCCGGAACCGGCCAGCGCCCCCAGGCGCCGGCCGTTCCGAGTCCCTGTTGGACATCCACACGGCCGCCTGCGCTGCACCGGTCTCCGGGTCCCCGAACGCGGTCGGCCCGGCAGCCTGACGGAGCGCATTCAATGCCAGCTTTCCGTCGGCGTCCACGACCACCACGACGACATCGCTGCGGTCGGTTCCCTCCGGAAGCCACGCAGTCAAGGCCCGGTATGCGGCATTCAGAGCGTCACCCTTGCCGGTTCGGGCTTCCGGGCGGCGACGGGAGACCAGGTGGACGCGCTCACTGACGTCCATCCGTGCTCGCACCACCTGTGCCGTGCCGTCGTCGCTGTCGTCGTCGATGACCCACACCTGCACGGAAGGAAACTGGTCGCAGAGCCGATCGATGGTCCGCCCGATCACGGCCTCCTCGTCCCGGCAGGGCACGAAGACGTGCCAGGAGAACCGGTCTGGGTCGCCTTCCTCATCCGGCCTACGTCGCAGGAACGGGATCATGATCACCAGCACGTAGGCCAGGAAGACCACGAGGAGGACGAACGCCAGAGCCTGTGTGGATTCGCTCGCGCTCAACTTGCTCTTTCACCGTCGTCGAATCAGAGAAAGGGGCAGGCGCACTGTGTGGGGGGAGAGAGAAGTGTGCGCCTGCCCCTCGGAAAGGGACGGCCCCTACCCGATCAGGGCCGCCCCGTGAGCCGGCAGCACCCCTCAGGCGTCCGAAGACGCGCGCTGCCGGCGGTTCCGGTACACGATCCGCGCGAACACGAATCCCGCGACCAGAACGCCGATGCCGATCAGCAGATACGGCGCGATCGAGAACTGAGAGCTGGCAACCAGCGCACCGCCCGTAAGGACAGACGGCCCGGCGCCACCCCCGATCTTGCCTCCGTACATGTCTCGGCTCCTCTACGCGGCCGTCGCCAGAAGACGACGCCTCCGCAGCAGCCCAGCCAGGAACCAGGCTCCGCCGCCGAGAAGCGCGACACCGCCCGCGATGCCCGCGCTGGACGGGTTGATCAGCGGCACCGCGACAGGGCCGGCGTTCGGACCCACCGTGGCATTTGCCAGGTCAACCGATGCCAGCGAGCCATTCGGGCCGACACCGACCCGCAGCGCCGTCTCCGTGAACGAGCCGTCGCTGTTATGCGTCTGCACGTTCACCGCCAGCTGCGCCAGAGCGGTGATCGCCGCACCCAACGGGCCCTCCAGAGTGCCCGTCAGCCCCGACAGGATCGGGTTGATCACCGCCTGCGCCGTCGCGATCGCAGGGGCGAGCACCGTCGGTCCAAGGACAGGAATGGTCGACACAGCATTCTGAAGCGTGGTCAACACCCCGTTGACGGCGTTCGTGACCACGGTCACCACCGCGGCCGGGACATAGGTCAACAGGTTCGTGCCCGGCGGGAGGTCGTTGATGCTCGTCACACCCGCCGCATCCAGCAGATCCTGCAGGGTCAGGGTGACCGTGCCATCGGAGCTGATCGGGTCCGCCACGTTCACACCGAGGCCGCTGGCTACACCCAGAAGCGTCTGCAACGGGGTGTTCAGCGAGGCGAGAACCGGCGAGAGAACACTGCCACCGACCGTGATCCCGGCATCGGCGAGAGTGTACTGGCCGCTCTGATCCCCAGCAGCAGTCTCCTGCGCCGACGCAGCCAGAGCACCCAGCGTGACATCCAGGCTCACCGGATCAGTAGTACTCCCCAGAGCGATCTCCGCCGTGCTATCCGCGGTGGGCGCACCGACGTTCGACGGCGTAACCGTGCTCACACCGATCAGACTCGGTGCCTGTGAGACCGCACCAGAGAAAGCCGACGACGAACCATCATCATTCGCCTGCGCGTACTGGCCGACAGCACCCAACTGGATGATGCCGTTGTCACCAAACAGATTCGTCGTACCAGCCTGCAAGCCCACCAAGCCGGCGATCGCCGAAGCATCCAGCGGCGTATCCGAGGTCACATCCCCGGAGCCGTCCGAATCCACCGCCGTCGCGCCCTTCAACGCAACCAGCGAATCCAGAACATCACTGCTTAACAACGAAGTCGTGACGAGGCGACCATTCGCCTGCGACACGACAGGAGCCGCATTCGCGGCCGACGGAACAACGAGAGCAAGGGCCGCCCCCAAGGCGATGGAGGCGACAGCTACAGATCTAGCCCCCCCCCCCCCCCCCCGCAAGAAGGGTCGCCGAATGAACGACTTCCCCTCGCGAGAATCACTGCGCAACATCAGAACCTCTTCCACTTAGCATTGAACGGACGCAACACACCCACCAGCGGGCGCGGCGACCAGCTATCGATCCCAAGGTTATCGACGAACTGTCAGCAAAACCAGCGATCCAGCAGCAATCCAACACGCAAAATGAAGAAAAAGTCCGATTCGCCCCCCAAACAGGCGTCAAATTTGCCAATCGCCGCATAGCCGTCCGTGGGAGACTGAACCGCCCCCGGTTCTATGCCGCTCGCTGACCGATCCCCTTATGAAACACGGGCGGCGCCAACGTGTAGGAATTCGTCGTCTTCCGCGGAATCCGCGACTGGAATCGGCGACAAGTATCGTGGATGCCCCGGTGAAGTTCGCCATCTCGACGCGGAACCTACACCTGGGCCGCGTTTCAGCGTGGCGAGCTCGGCGGCGCGAAGGTGCGCACCATTCTCTCGGCGTTCCACCGCGTTCCGGTCGACGAAGAGCTTCAGCTGTACTTCGACCGGTTCCTGGCCGACAGAGGTGCGCAGCTAACCAACGCCAAGCTCAGGGCACTCGCCGACACGCTCGCCGAGCGGCTCGCCGATCGTCCGCTCGAGTGCGAGCACGAGCTGGCGAGCCGGCGGCGCCGGCTGTGGGTCGAGCATGAGCAGGGCACCGGCATGGCATATCTGACTGCCTATCTGCCGGGCGACCAGGCGATCATGGCGAAGACGCGCATCGACCTGATGGCCGAGACCCTCGACGACTCGCCGCTGCCCGCAGAGCAGCAGCGCACCCTCGACCAGAAGCGACTCGACGTATTCGCCGATGTCCTGATCGGCAGGGGCCTCGAGTCCGAGGTGCGTCCGTCCATCAACGTCTATGTTCCGCTGCTCAACCTCGCCGGCTGCCCCGACGAGCTGCGGCCGGCGACGATCGACGGGCAGGTTCCGATCTCGCCCGCGCGTGCGCGGCAACTGGTCGGGACATGCACCTCGTTGACCCGCCTCTTCACTGACCCGGTCGACGCCGCGATCCTCGGCGTCGGCCGCAGGCAATACGCGCCGACCGCTGACATGAAGCGGTTCGTTCTCGCGCGTGATGAGACCTGTGCGCGCCCCGGGTGCACGCGCCCGGGCGACGACTGCGATCTCGACCATCGCATCGACTGGGCACTCGGCGGTGAGACCGATGTCGCGAACCTCAACCCGAAGTGTCCCGGTGATCACGTCATGAAGCACGAGACCAGATGGAAGGTCACCCCGGGCCCGCGAGGCGAAGACATCTGGACCTCCCCCGGCGGCCGCCGGTACTGGGACCACACTGCCGACCCGCCGGACCCGCCGGTCCCGACCACCTGGAGTCCCGCCCCCTTCGATGTGCACCCGGGCACGGGCAGTGCGTTCTGCCCAGAGCAGAACGACGGCGGCACCGCCGAATCGCCGGCCTAGCATGAGGCATGCCTGAACCGACGCCCCAGACGAGCCCGAAGCCCCGCCTCGACCGTCAGCCGCTGTGGCGGCACATGCTCGGCGCGCAGCTGCGCACGCTACGGCACGGCCGTGACGAGACGCTCAGCGAGACGGCTCGCCGAGCGGGTGTCTCGACCCAATACCTCTCCGAGATCGAGCGCGGCGCCAAGGAGCCCTCGAGCGAGGTCATCGCCGCGGTCGCAGAGGCGCTCGACGTGACGCTGCTCGATCTGACGATCGCGGTGGCAGAGGGGCTGCGCGACGCGCAGACCGCTCCCGCTCGCGCGCCCCGCGGCCCGGCGCTCTTCGCGCTGGCCGCGTAGCCTGCGGCATCTTCACCGTCGCTCGATCACGTGGTCGATGAGGCCGTATGCCTGCGCAGCGGGCGCCGTGAAGATGCGGTCCCGGTCGGTGTCGGCCCGCAGAGTGGCGACCGACTGACCGGTGTGGCGAGACAGCACCTGCTCGAGGTCGGCCCGGATGCGGACGACCTCGTCGGCCTGCAGGATCAGGTCGGGAATCGCCCCGCGCCCCTGCGCCGCCGGCTGGTGCAGGATGACGCGGGTGTGCGGCAGAGCGGCGCGCTTCCCCGGTGCGCCGGCGGCGAGCAGCACCGCACCGACCGACACCGCCTCGCCGACACACGTCGTGGCGATCTGCGGGCGGATGTACTGCATGGTGTCGTAGACGGCGAGCATCGCGCTCGGGTCGCCGCCCTCGCAGTTGATGTAGAGCTGGACGTCGCTGTCGGGACTGTCCGACTCGAGGTGCAGCAGCTGGGCGATCAGGGCGTTCGCGACACCCGCGTCGATCGGTGTGCCGAGGTAGACGATGCGCTCGGTGAGCAGGTGCGAGTAGACGTCCATGATGCGCTCACCACGTGCGTCGCGTGCGATCACGTTCGGGATCGTGTAGCTGGTCATCGCAGCGCCCCTTCCTCGGCCGCGAAGCCGAGCCGCGAGCGGCCCGCGGGCACGATGTCGCCGAAGCTGTCGACGATGGCGTCGATGAAGCCGTAGTCGAGCGCCTGCTGTGCGGTGTACCAGCGATCGTGCAGCGAGTCCTCGAAGAGCCGCTCGAAGGGCTGCCCGGTGTCGTCGGCGATGAGACCGAGCACGGTGTCGCGCATCTGCCGAAGGTCGTCGGCCTGCATCTCGAGCTCGACGGCAGAGCCGGCGATGCCGGCCGAGCCCTGATGCATCAGGATGCGCGCGTGCGGCAGAGCTCGCCGCTTGCCCGGGGTGCCCGCCGACAGCAGGAACTGACCCGCGCTGGCCGCCATGCCGATGGCGAGTGTGGACACCTCGCACGGCACGAGCCGCATCACGTCCCTGATCGCGAGCATCGACGGCACCGAGCCGCCTGGCGAGTGGATCCAGAGTGCAATGTCGGACGCCGGGTCCTCCGCGGCGAGGCTCAGCATCGAGGTGGCGAGCAGCGTGCCGTTGTCGTCGTCGAGCGCGCCGTCGAGCACGAGCACCCGCTGCTCGTAGAGCTCGCGGCGCACGCGCTCGGTGAAGAGCGGGATCTTGGGTGCGTCATCTGTCATGACTCCACCCTCGCGAGAAGCAGATCGGCCCTGGGCGATTTCTGCCCAGGGCCGATCTGCTCGTGGCAGAGCGCTACGCGCCGACGAGCTCGGTCTCGGCCGACGGCGCGGCCTGCTGCGCTCGGATGGCGCGGTTCACAGCCGACACGATCGCCTTGAGGCTCGCGATCGACGTGTTGGCGTCGATGCCGACACCCCACAGCCGCGTTCCGTTCACGTCGAGGTCGACGTAGGAGGCCGCCTGCGCGTCGCCGCTCGCGCTCATCGTGTGCTCGACGTAGTCGTAGAGCGAGACGTGGATGCCCCGCTGCGCGAGCACGTTGATGAAGGCATCGATCGGGCCGTTGCCCTCGCCGCTCGCGATCTCGGTCTCGTCGCCGTCGCGCAGGCGGGCGGTGAAGAAGCACTCCCCCGTCGCCTCGCTGTCGATCTTCGTGCCGAGCAGCTCGAAGCGACCCCACTTCGCGTCGGCATCGGCCGCGGGCAGGTACTCGTCCTGGAAGACGGCCCAGAGCTCGTCGCTCGAGACCTCGCCGCCTTCGGCATCCGTCTTCACCTGCACCACGCCCGAGAACTCGATCTGCAGCATGCGCGGCAGGTCGAGAGCGTGGTCGGTCTTGAGCAGATATGCGACGCCGCCCTTGCCCGACTGCGAGTTCACGCGGATGACCGCCTCGTAGCTGCGGCCGAGGTCACGCGGGTCGACCGGCAGATAGGGCACGGCCCACTCGATCTCGTCCACCGAGACGCCGCGGGCTGCGGCATCCGACGCCATGCGCTCGAAGCCCTTCTTGATCGCGTCCTGGTGCGACCCCGAGAACGCAGTGAAGACCAGGTCGCCGCCCCAGGGCACGCGCTCGCCGACCGGCAGCTGGTTGCAGAACTCGACCGTGCGCTTGATGTCGTCGATGTCGCTGAAATCGATCTGCGGGTCGATGCCCTGCGTGAACAGGTTGACGCCCAGCGTGACAAGGTCGACGTTGCCGGTGCGCTCGCCGTTGCCGAAGAGGCAGCCCTCGATGCGGTCGGCGCCGGCCAGGTAGCCGAGCTCGGCGGCGGCAACCGCGGTGCCCCGGTCGTTGTGGGGGTGCAGCGAGAGGATGACGCTCTCGCGGTGGTTCAAGTGGCGCGACATCCACTCGATCGAGTCGGCGTAGACGTTGGGCGTCGCCATCTCGACCGTGGCGGGCAGGTTGATGATGACCTTGCGCTCGGGGGTCGGCTCGAAGACCTCGAGCACCTCGTTGCAGATCCGCGCGGCGACCTCGAGCTCGGTGCCCGTGTACGACTCGGGCGAGTACTCGTAGAACACCTGCGTCTCTGGGATCGTCTTCTCGTACTCGCGGCACAGCCGGGCGCCGGTCAGCGCGATGTCGATCACGCCCTGCACGTCGGTGCGGAACACGACGTCGCGCTGCAGGATGCTGGTCGAGTTGTACAGGTGGACGATCGCCTGCTTGGCCCCCGCGATCGCCTCGTAGGTGCGCTTGATCAGGTGCTCGCGGCTCTGCGTCAGGACCTGGATCGTGACGTCGTCGGGAATCGCGCCCTCATCGATCAGGCTGCGGACGAAATCGAAGTCGGTCTGCGAGGCGCTCGGGAACCCGACCTCGATCTCTTTGTAGCCGAGCTTCACGAGCAGGTCGAACATGATGCGCTTGCGCTCGGGGCTCATCGGGTCGATGAGCGCCTGGTTGCCATCGCGAAGGTCGACGGCGCACCAGCGCGGCGCCTCGGTGATGTGCTTGGTGGGCCAGGTGCGGTCGGGCAGGTCGACCTTGATCTGCTCGTGGAACGGGCGATAGCGGTGGATCGGCATCGCGCTCGGCTGCTGGGTGTTCTTCATCGCTTACAACTCTCTCGCTGTCGTTCTCAGGATGACTTCCTGAGCCGGAAAGAAGCCGACAGGAAACTCCGCGACGAGTCTGGCCTCTAGATCGAGGACTCGGCGCGGCAGCTAAGGAGGAGCTGGCCGAACATTGCGGAAAGGCTAACACGGCCCCTCACCCGACGGCGAGCACGGCGTCGCTGGTCAGCGGAGCGCCTCGCGAATGAGCAGGTCGAGCAACCGCGGGTAGGGAATGCCGATGGCGGCGAACATCTGGGGAACCTGCGACGCCGGCGAGAAGCCGGGCGTCGTGTTGACCTCGTTGAGCACCCAGCCGCGCTCGTCGAGGAAGAAGTCGAGCCGCGCGACGCCCCGGCAGCCCAGGCCGCGATAGAGCGCGACCGCGCCCTGCTCGAGCCGGCGGTGCTGCTGCGCGGTGATCGCTGCCGGAGTCTCGAAGGCGACCTCGCTCTCGTGCGCCGCGCCGTACTTGGCCTCGTAGTCGAAGAACCCGCGCGCCCGGATCTCGAGCGGCGGGCCGATCACGACGCCCTCGCGGGTCTCGAGCACGGCGATATCGATCTCACGACCGGTGATCAGCTCTTCGGCGAGCACGCGATCGCCCCAGCGGAACGCCTCGTCGAGCGCGGGTACGAGCGCGGCCGGCTCGCGCACCGGGGTCACGCCGCGGCTCGAACCGCCGTCGGCCGGCTTCACGACGACGGGGCCGGCCCACGCATAGGCATCGCGCGTGGCCCGGGTGAGCAGGGCGCCTGCGGCGGTGCGCAGGCCGATGGATGCCGCGAGCAGCTTGGTCGCGTGCTTGTCCATCGCCAGGGCCCCGGCGCTCACGCCGCTGCCGACATACGGGATTCCGGCGAGCTCGCACAGCGCCGCGATGGTGCCGTCCTCACCCGGGGCTCCGTGCACGAGCGGCAGCGCAACATGGCAGTCCCCCAACGCGGCGACGGCCTCGGAAAGCCGGGCGGGCTTGTCCCCGATGCGCCAGGACCCGTCCTGGGCGATCGTGAGCCGCACCGGCTCATAGCGGGTGGGGTCGAGCGCCGACGCGGCGGCCCGGGCGGAGGCGAGCGAGACCTCGTGCTCGCCGTTCGCGCCGCCGCCGATGACGGCGACCCTGGTCTTCTCGCTCACGATGCGGCCTTGACCGTCTCGGCGTGCGCGAGGCCCTCTGCCCGTTCGACCCTCTCGACCCGCCGGCCGATGCCGGTCAGGATCTCGTTGGGAATCGTTCCGCACCACGCGGCCCAGTCGGCGACGGTCGGCTCGCCCTGGTCGCCCGGCCCGAAGATCGTGACGAACTCCCCGGGCATCGCGTCTCCGTCAGCCCCCAGGTCGATGACGAGCTGGTCCATCGACACCCGCCCGACGATGCGCCGTCTGCGCCCGCGCACGAGGATCTCGGCGTCGGGGGCGACGGCGCGTGGAACCCCGTCGGCGTAACCGGCGGCGACGAGCGCGAGTGTGGTGTCCTGCGAGGTCACGGCGCTGTGGTCGTAGCCCACGGGAGTTCCGGCCGGCACCCGCCGCACATCGACGATCTGGCTCTGCAGCATCAGTGCTCCGCGCAGGGGCACGGTGCCGCTCGGGTCGATACCGACGAGCCCGGCACCCACCCGGCAGAGGGTGTGACGCGCAGCGGGCTGGGTCAACGTGGCGGCTGTCGCGGCGAGGTGACGCAGCGGCGCATGCAGCCGCGCGCTTGCGGTCGCGCGCACCGCCTTCAGGAATCGCGCGCGCTCGCGCCTGTTCGCAGCGGCACTCGGCGTGCTCGCGCAGCTCAAGTGACCCATCACGCCCACGACCTCGACGTCGCGCTCGGCCTGGGCAGCTGCCGCGAAGCCGAGCAGCTGCGGCCACAGTGCGGGCGCGCACCCCTCACGTGCCATGCCGCAGTCGATCTGCAGGTGGATCAGCGCGCGCCGACCGCTCCTGCGCGCCGCGCGGCGCACCGCGTCGAGTTGGGCGACGCCCGGAACCGCGATCTCCACCTCGGCGGCGATGGCGCCGGCGAAGTCGGCGTCGACAGTGTTCAGCCAGCTGAGGATGGGCGCCGAGAGGCCGGCGGCGCGCAGAGCCAGCGCCTCGGCGATGCTGGTCACCCCGAGACGGGTCGCGCCGTTCGCCAACGCCGTGCGCGCCACGAGCTCGGCGCCCGCACCGTATCCGTCGGCCTTGACGACGGCCATCAGCCGGCCGGGCATCAGAGCCGCGAAGTGGCGGGTGTTCGCGGCGATCGCCGAGCGGTCGACGACGAGTCGTGCGCCGGTCATGCCGCGTGCGCTTCCGTGATCGCGCCGTAGATGGCGTGGGAGTGACCGCCCATTGCGGCCCAGTAGCGGTCGCCGTAGCTCCAGTGCCACCACTCGGTCGGATAGTTCACGAGACCGGCGCCGCTGAGCGCAGCCGCCAGCCGGTCGCGGTTCGCGCGCGCCTGCGCACTGATGTTCGTCGCCGCGAAGTAGCACGCGCCCGCGCTCTGCTCGGGCGTCGCGTTGATCGGGGTGCCCAGGTCGAGCTCTTCCAGATCGGGCCCGACCAGCGTCAGGTCGACCGCGGCACCCGCCACGTGCGGCGCAACCCCCAGCGGTGCGACGAACCGGCTCGACAGGCGCGTGACCTCGGCACGATCGAGCTCGGGGTGCAGCCGGCGCAGCTCCGTGGCATACGTGTCGATGATGCGCAGCTGTGCATGTGCGCTGCGATGACCCTCGATGATCTTCGGCGACAGCCCGTCGCCGAGCGACATCGCCGCCTCGACGAGCCGGGCCGCAAGGCCGCGGCGCACCCGGACGACCCCGTCGACCGCGCCTGAGATCGACCCGCCGATGACCGCGGGGAAGCTGATGACGGGGTCGCCGCAGTCGGCGACGGGGACCTGCGCGACGCGGGGATCTGAGAGCAGAAGGACCATGCTTCGACGCTACGGACGGCGGCTTGGCCGGCGCGTCGGCCGCGGGTGGGCTTTCGCGTCATCCTCGAGGATGACGGCGCTCAGCCCTCGGGTGGGATTGCGTGCTCGTACGAGAACACGACGAGCTGGACCCGGTCCCGCAGGCCGAGTTTGGCCAGGACCCGGCTGATGTGCGTCTTGACCGTGGCCTCAGACAGATACTCCGAGCTCGCGATCTCGGCGTTCGAC
This sequence comes from Gryllotalpicola kribbensis, assembly GCF_039538245.1. NCBI lineage: Bacteria > Bacillati > Actinomycetota > Actinomycetes > Micrococcales > Microbacteriaceae > Gryllotalpicola > Gryllotalpicola kribbensis. The sequence continues at coordinate 132,270 of NZ_BAABBX010000016.1, read as the reverse complement.
AGGCCCCGGGCGGCGAGCCGGAAGATCTCGCGCTCGCGCTGCGTGAGGTCGCTCCAGCCGGCGGTAACCTCGCGTCGGCCGCCGCCGTGACCGACGTGGGCGAACAGCTTCCGCGTGGCCGTCGCGGCGATCACCGCGTTCCCCTGGTGCACGGTGCGGATCGCGGCGAGCAGGAACTCCGGGTCGGCGTCCTTCAAGACGAAGCCGCTCGCACCGGCGCGGATCGCGCTCGCGGCGTTCTCGTCGAGATCGAAGGTCGTCAGCACGACGATGCGCGGCGGTTCGTAGCCGCCCGCGTCGGCATCGGCGAGGATGTCGCGTGTCGCCTGGATGCCGTCGCTGCGCGGCATCCTCACATCCATCAGCACGACGTCGGGCCGCGATCGTCCCGCCAATTCCCGGGCGGCCACGCCGTCGCCGGCCTCGCCCGCGAACACGAGGTCGGGCTGCGACTCGACCAGCATGCGGATGCCCGCGCGGAACAGCGCCTGATCGTCCACGAGCGCGACCCGGATGCCGGTCATGCGGCGCCCCCTTGCGGGATCCGGGCGCGCAACACGAACCGGCCGGCGCCGTCGGGCGTCGCGGTGAGGAAGCCGCCGGCGAGCTGTGCGCGCTCGTGCATGCCGGGCAGCCCGTGGCCCGGCGTCTGGCCGGGCGTGGGAGGCGCGCCGACGGCGTCGACGACCTCGTTGACCAGCTCGATGTGCACGGCATCGTCCGCCCAGAACAGCGTCAGATCGACCGGGCGTACCGGCGCTCCGTGCCGCAGCGCGTTGGTGAGCCCCTCCTGCATGATCCGGTAGGCGGCGATCTCGTGGCTCGCCCCGAGCGGCATGCGCGCGCCCGACTCGTGCACGCGCAGCTCGAGGCCCGCGCCGCGCAGCTGTTCGAACAGCGCGTCGAAGTCGACCACGGTCGGCTGCGGGGTCGAGCCTTCGTCATGACGCAGCTCGGCGAGCAGCATCCGCACCTCACCCAGCGCGTCGCGTGCGACTCCCGAGATCGTGCCGAGCGCCGTGACGGCGAGCTCGGGGCGCGTCTGAGCCGCGAACCGCGCGCCGTCGGCCTGCGCGATCACGACCGCGAGCGAGTGCGCGACGACGTCGTGCATGTCGCGCGCGATGCGATTGCGCTCCTGCTCGACGACGACGCGGTACTCGGCGATGTCGGCATCGTGGCGTGCCGCCTCCTCGCGGCGACTCGTCTCGCGACCGATGCGCATCGTGCGGGCGAGCTGACCGGAGACCCAGGAGAGGACGAGGAGCGCGAGGATGCCGGTGCCGACCGCCACCGCGTTGCGCAGCTGGTCGAGCAGCTCGCCCGGCGACGAGAGGAACGCGCTGAACCACGAGAACCTGAGCTGCAGGAACACCGTCGCGATGATCGCGCCGACGATGGCCGACGCCAGGCCGAGCCAGCGGACGACCTCGCCCCCGTACGCCGCGGTGGCGTACAGCACGACGCAGATGCCGAGGTCGTAGGCCGACGGACCGAGCCCGGCCGAGATCTGGATGAGCGCGGCCGCCCACGCGATGCCGAGCGCGAGGGCGGGTAACAGCCGGCGGAACGCGACGCCCGCGGAGGCGACCACGAGCGGCACGAGCAGGATCTTGCCGTCGTTGATCGTGAACACGACGCAGACGAGCGCGAACGCCCCGGCGATGCCGACGTCGACCGTCAGCTGCCGTCTGGTGAGTTCACGCACGGGTCAACGCTAGAGGCGCCGGGCACGGTCGGCGGGCAGGTGCGCCCGGAATCATCCGCTGGTCGTACGACTCAGAACCCCAGGCGGCCGAGCTGCTTCGGGTCGCTCTGCCAGTCCTTCGCGACCTTCACGTGGATCGAGAGGAACACCTTCCGGCCGAGCAGCGCCTCGATCTGCGCGCGCGCGTCGGCGCCGACCTGCTTGAGGCGCGCACCGCCGCGGCCGATGACGATCGCCTTCTGGCTGTCGCGCTCGACGAAGAGGTTCGCGTAGATCTCGACGAGGTCCTTGTCGTCGCGCTCGACCATGTCGTCGATCGTGACGGCGAGCGAGTGCGGCAGCTCTTCGCGCGCCTCTTCGAGCACGGCCTCTCGAACGAACTCGCCGATGCGGTCGATCGTGGCCTCGTCGGTGAGCTGCCCCGTGGGGTACAGCTGGGGCGAGGCGGGCAGCAGCTTCACGAGCTCGTCGACGAGCTCGTCGAGCTGGCGGCCTTTGACCGCCGAGATCGGGATGATGGCGTCCCAGTCGCGCAGCTTCGAGACGGCGAGCAGTTGCTCGGCGACGGCGGCCTTGCCCGCGACATCCGTCTTCGTCACGATCGCGACCTTCTTCGCGCGCGGCGCGCCCTCGATCCGCTCGACGATGAAGCGGTCGCCCGGGCCGACCTTCTCGTCGGCGGGGAAGCACATGCCGATCACGTCGACGGAGGCGAGCGTCTCTTCGACGAGCGCGTTGAGCCGCTCGCCGAGCAGGGTGCGGGGGCGATGCACGCCGGGGGTGTCGACGATCACGAGCTGCGCATCGGGGCGGTTCACGATGCCGCGGATCGCGCGGCGCGTCGTCTGCGGCTTCGACGAGGTGATCGCCACCTTCTCGCCGACGAGCGCGTTGGTCAGCGTCGACTTGCCGACGTTCGGGCGGCCCACGAAGCTGACGAAGCCGGCCTTGAAGGGCGTGCTGGCGGTGGTGTCACTCATCGTCATCAATGGTGGCACGCCGAACGAGCACGGTCGCGAGCCTTCCCCGGCGCCCCTGCGTGCGCTCGGCCGTGAGCTCGAGCCCGGTGACGACGGCGTGGTCGCCCGGATCGGGCAGCTTGTCGAGCGCCTTCGTGAGCAGCCCGCCGACCGAGTCGACGTCTTCGTCGTCGAGCTCGAGGTCGAACAGCTCCCCCAGCTCATCGGTCGACAGGCGGGCGCTGACGCGGAACGCCGTGCCCCCTTCGTCGAGCGGCTCCACGAGCGGCGCGCCCTTGTCGTACTCGTCGGTGATCTCGCCGACGAGCTCTTCGATGAGGTCCTCCATGGTGACGAGGCCCGCGATCCCGCCGTACTCGTCGACGACGAGCGCGAGATGGTTCTTCTCAAGCTGCATCTGGCGCAGCAGAGCATCGGCAGGCTTGGACTCTGGCACGAAGACGGCAGGGCGCTGCAGGGATGCCACGGCGGCGGCATCCGCCCCGCTGGGCCGCTCGTACACAAGCCGCGCGACGTCGCGCAGGTAGAGCACGCCCGTGACGTCGTCGGGCCCGTCGCCGATCACGGGCACGCGCGAGACGCCCCGGCCGAGGAACACGCTCATCGCGGCGGCGACCGTGGCGTCGGCATCCACCGTCACCATGTCGGTGCGCGGCACCATGACCTCGCGCACGAGCCGGTCGCCGAACTCGAACACCGAGTGGATCAGCTCGGCGTCCTGCTCCTCGAGCACGTCATGCGAGGCCGCGTCGTCGATCAGGTTGAGCAGCTGCTCCTCGCTGCCGACCGTCGAGCGGGCCCGCATCGGCGTCACCCGGTCACCGAGCGCGATGAGCAGGCCCGCCACGGGGCCGAGCACGGCGCGCAGAGCGACGACGAGCGGGCGCGCGAACGCGAGCAGCCGATCGGGGTGCGCGCGGCCGACGCTGCGGGGGCTCGTGCCGACGAGCACGAAGCTCACCCCGGTCATGATGAGCGCACTCACGATGAGGGCGAGCCACCAGTGGTCGAGCACGATGACGAAGCCCAGCGTGACGAGCACCGCGGCGGTCGTCTCGGCGACGACACGCACGAAGCCGACCGCGTTCTGGTCGCGGATGTCGCCGCTGGTGACCGCGAGCGCGGACTCCAGAGCGGCGAGGAAGCCGCCGAGCGCGACGAGGAGGAACGCGCCGACGAAGAGCAGGGCAGCGAACACCCGCGCCTACCGGCGACGTTCCTGCAGCGTGAAGCCCACGAGGATGTCGCGCTGGATGCCGAACATCTCGCGCTCCTCGGCGGGGTCCGCGTGGTCGAACCCCAGAAGATGCAGGATGCCGTGCGCGGTGAGCAGCTGCAGCTCCTCCTGCATGGCGTGGCCCGCGTTCTCAGCCTGCGTCTGCGCCACCTGCGGGCAAAGGACGACGTCGCCGAGCAGCCCGGCCGGCGTGGGCTGGTCCTCGGTGCCGGGGCGCAGCTCGTCCATCGGGAAGCTCAGGACGTCGGTGGGGCCCGGTTCGTCCATCCACTGCACGTGCAGCTGCTCCATTGCGGCCTCATCGACGAGCACGATCGCGAGCTCGGCCTCCGGGCTCACGTGCATGGCGTCGAGCGCGTAGCTCGCGAGGCGCTGCAGCGCCGCCTCGTCGACCTCGATCGCCGACTCGTTGTTCACTTCAATGGTCATTCGTCAGCTCTTCGGCCTTCTGGGTCGGAGGGAGGGGTCGGCGGCGCGCCGCTCGGCGCGGTTCGCGAAGTCGCGCGCCTGCTCGCGCTCGAAGTGCTTCGCCTGCTGCTTCTGGTCGTACTCGGTGTAGGCGTCGACGATGCGGCCGACGAGGCTGTGCCGCACGACGTCCTCACTCGTCAGGTACGAGAACTCGATGTCGTCAATGTCCTTGAGGACACGGGTGACGAGGCGAAGACCGGATGCCCCCGCAGGAAGGTCGATCTGCGTGACATCCCCCGTGATCACCATGTGCGAGCCGAAGCCGAGCCGCGTCAGGAACATCTTCATCTGCTCGGGCGTCGTGTTCTGCGCCTCGTCGAGCACCACGAACGACGAGTTCAGCGTGCGGCCGCGCATGTAGGCGAGCGGGGCGACCTCGATCGTGCCCGCGGCGAGCAGCTTGGGCACGAGCTCGGGGTCCATCATCTCGTTGAGCGCGTCGTAGAGCGGGCGCAGATAGGGGTCGATCTTGTCGGTGAGCGTGCCCGGCAGATAGCCGAGCCGCTCCCCCGCCTCGATGGCCGGCCGCGACAGGATGATGCGGTCGACCTCCTTGCGCTGCAGCGCCTGCACGGCCTTCGCCATCGCCAGGTAGGTCTTGCCTGTGCCCGCGGGGCCGATGCCGAACACGATGGTGTTCTCGTCGATCGCGTGCACGTAGTCGGCCTGGCCGGGGGTCATCGGCCGGATCGTCTTCCCGCGCACCTGGAGGATCGACTCGCCGAGCACCGCGCTCGGGCTGAGGCCCGCGTCGACCATCTGGCGGCCCCGGCCGACCTCGGCGGGGTGCAGGTCGTGGCCGTTCTTCACGAGGGCGATGAGCTCTTCGACGAGCGTTCGAGCGCTCGCGACCTGCGCGGGGTCGCCGACGAGGGTGAGCTCGTTCCCGCGCACGTGCACCTGCACGGCCGGGTACTGCTTCTCGAGCGTCGACAGCAGCCGATCCTGCGGGCCGAGCAGCCGCACCATCGCGACGCCGTCGATCTCGAGGTGCGCTTCGGCGTTGGCGCCTGCGCCGGGAACAGGGATGTCAGAGTTGGGCAAGAGAGCCTTCCGTCAAGCCGCCGGCGAGAACGTGCGCGTGCACGTGGAACACGGTCTGACCCGCGCCCTCGCCGGTGTTGAAGATGAGTCGGTAGTCGCCGTCGGCGAGGTCCGCGGCGAGCCGCTGCGCGGTCGCGACGAGCTCGGCGAGCAGTTCGGGGTCGCCCGCGGCGAGCTCGCCGACGTTCGCGTACTGCTCGGTCTTCGGCACGACGAGCACGTGCACGGGCGCCTGCGGGTTGATGTCTCTGAAGGCGATCAGCCGGTCGGAGTCGTAGACGACGTCGGCGGGGATCTCGCCCGCGATGATGCGGGAGAAGACGGACGGGGCGCGATCGCTCATGTACTCAGTCTACGAAAGCAGGCGTCACCAGCGCCCGAGCGCGGCGTTCAGAACCGCGATCGCCGCAGGCCCCGCCGTCGACGTGCGCAGCACGGCGTCGCCGAGCCGCACGAGCTCGGCGCCCGCAGCCTCGAGCGCGCCCAGCTCGGCGGGGGCGATGCCGCCCTCAGGGCCGACGACGAGCAGCAGGTCGCGCCCGTCGGGTGCGACGGCGGTGATCGGATGCGGCGCGGTCGGCTCGAGCACGAGAACGCGGCGGCTCGCGGCGAGCTCGACGAGGTCGTTCGTCGAGGCGAGCGCCGAGACCTCGGGCAGCCAGGGCCGCATCGACTGCTTGCTCGCCTCGCGCACGATCGCGGCCCAGCGCTCGCGGCCCTTCTCGAGCTTGGGGCCGCTCCAGCGGGACACCGAGCGATCGGCCTGCCACGGGATCACGCCGTCGGCGCCGAGCTCGGTGGCGGCCTGGATCGCGAGCTCGTCACGGTCGCCCTTGGCGAGCGCCTGCGCGAGCAGGATGCGGGGGCTCGCGGCATCCGTCACGCGCACGTCGTCGACGCGCACGTCGACCGCGCCCGGCGACACCGACTCGGCCACGCCGCCCATGACCAGGCCGCGCCCGTTGCCGACCAGCATCCGCTCGCCGACGCGGGTGCGGGCGACCGTCGCGATGTGCTTCGCCTCGGCGCCCGTGACCGTGACGAGGCCGCCGACGGTCGCGCCGGCGAGCGCCTCGACGAGATAGAAGTTGGCCACCGCCGCGCCTAGAGGTTCAGAAAGCGGTCGCGGATCTTCGCGAACAGCCCCTGCTGGAACTGCGACAGCCTCGGCTTGTCGCCCTTGTACTGCTTCGCGAAGCGCTCGATCAGCTCACGCTCGCCGCGCCCCAGCTTGGTCGGCGTCACGACCTGGATGCCGATGCGCAGGTCGCCTCGGCCGTTGCCGCGCAGCCGCGTGATGCCGCGGTTCTTGACCGTGAGGATCTCGGCGCTCTGCGTTCCGGCGTGCAGCTCGACGTCGACGGGCCCGTCGAGGGCCTGGAACGTCGTGGATGTGCCGAGGATCGCGTCGGCCATCGACACCTCAAGGGTCGCCAGCAGGTCGTCGCCGTCACGGCTGAAGACGTCGTCGTGCTTGACCTTGATCTCGAGGTACAGGTCGCCGTTCGGCCCGCCGGCGGGGCCGACCTCGCCGTGGCCGGGCAGCTGCAGGCGCAGGCCGGTGTCGACGCCCGCGGGGATGTCGACGGGGATGGTCTTGCGGGCGCGCACGCGGCCCTGCCCCTGGCAGGTGACGCACGGGGTGGCGATCACGGTGCCGTAGCCGCGGCACGTGCCACACGGGCTCGAGGTCATGACGTTGCCGAGGAGCGAGCGCACCGAGCGCTGGATCGAGCCCGTGCCGTGGCAGATGTCGCACGTGACGGGGTGCGTGCCGGGCTCGCAGCACGAGCCCTGGCACCGCTCGCACAGCACGGCGGTGTCGACCTCGAGGTCGCGGTGAGCGCCGAAGATCACATCGGCGAGGTCGATCTCGACCCGCAGCAGCGCGTCCTGGCCGCGCTCGCGCCGCGACTTGGGTCCACGGCTGCTGCCACCGCCGCCGAAGAAGGTCGAGAAGATGTCCTCGAAGCCGCCGAAGCCCTGCGCGCCGCCGCCGAAGGGGCCCGCCTGCGGGCCGAGGTCGTACTGCTCGCGCTGCCGCGGGTCCGACAGCACGTCGTAGGCGTGCGTCACGAGCTTGAACCGCTCCGCGGCTTCCGGGCTGGGGTTCACGTCGGGGTGCAGCTCGCGCGCGAGGCGGCGGTACGCCTTCTTGATCTCGTCGGCGCTCGCGTCGCGCTCGACGCCCAGGACTTCATAGTGGTCTGCTGCCATGAACTGGCGGCTCCTTAGTGTTCGTGGATTCTCAGGCCTGATCGCCGAGCGCGCGGCTCAGATAGCGGGCGACAGCCCGCACGGCGGCCATGTTGGTGGAGTAGTCCATGCGCGTCGGCCCGAGCACGCCGAGCCGAGCGACCGGCCCGCTCGCCGCGCCGTAGCCCGTCGTCAGCACCGAGGTCTCGGCGAGGCCGAACGGCTCGTTCTCGCGGCCGATCGACACGCTCACGTCGCGGTTGCCGCCGACGCCGTGCTGTTCGGCGGCCATCTCGCCGAAGAGCTTGAGCAGCTCGACCTGCTCTTCGATCGCCTCCATGATCGGGAAGATGCTGCCGGTGAAGTCGTGCTCGGTGCGCACCAGGTTGGCGGTGCCGGCCATGATCAGCCGCTCCTGCCGCGTCGACCCAATGATCGCGCCCACCGACTCCACGAGCTCGCCCGCGAGGGGGCGCAGCGTCTCGGGGAAGCCGTCGACGATGGCCGGCAGCACCGCCGAGGCATCCGCCATCGGCATGCCGACGAGCGCGGCGTTGGTCGCGTCGCGCAGCGCACGCAGCGCCGCGTCGTCGTAGTCGACGCTCAGCTCGACGACGCGCTGCTCGACCACGCCCGTGTCGGCGATCAGCACCGTCAGCACGCGGCGGGGAGCCAGGGCGACGAACTCGAGGTGCTGGATGCGGGCGCGCGAGACCGAGGGGTACTGGATGAGCGCGACCTGGTGCGTCAGCTGGGCGAGCGCGCGCACGGTGCGCGTCAGAACGTCGTCGATGTCGACGGATTCGCCGAGGAAGATCTCGATGGCGTGCCGCTGCGCGGGCGACAGCGGGCGGATGTCTGCCAGCTGATCGACGAAGACGCGGTAGCCCTTGTCGGTCGGCACCCGACCGGACGAGGTGTGCGGGGCGGCGATCAGCTCCTCGTCCTCGAGAAGAGCCATGTCGTTGCGGATCGTGGCGGCCGAGACGCCGAAGCGGTGCTTGTCAACGATCGTCTTCGAGCCCACCGGCTCGCGGGTGGCCACGTAGTCCTGCACGATCGCCCGGAGCACTGCGAGTCCACGTTCCGAAACCATCGACGACGCTCCCTTCGCCCGACTAGCACTCAATACCTATGAGTGCCAATACTAACCCGGCTACGCTGACTCGAAACTAGCGTCATGGAGGTCGCACACCTTGTCGTACACACCGCCGCCGCTGCGCCAGAGCGAAGAGCGCACCTGGGCGATCCTCACGCACGTCATCGCAGGCGGCCTCAACCTCGTCACCGGCGGCCTCTTCGCCGGTCTCATCGGCGCGATCGTGGTCTACGTCGTCTTCAAGGACCGCGGCCCGCTCATCCGCCAGCACGCGACGACCACGCTCAACTTCCAGATCACGCTGATCATCGTCGAGATCATCGGCTGGATCCTCGCGTTCGTGCTGGTCGGATTCTTCATCCTCGCGGCCGCGTGGATCGTGAACATCGTCTTCAGCATCATGGGCGCCCTGGCGGCGAGCCGCGGCGAGCCGTACACCTACCCGCTGGCGATCCGCTTCTTCAAGTAAGCCGGCGCACGACCGCGTCGGCGAGCAGCCGGCCGCGCAGGGTGAGGCGGATGCTGCCGCCGATCGCCGCCGCCCCGTCGATCAGCCCTTCGGCGATCAGCCCGGCGACCTCCGGGCGGGCGGCGCGGTCGAGCTCGGCGACCGGCAGTCCTTCCGCGATGCGGACCTTCAGCAGGATGTCCTCGACGCGTCGGGTCTCGTCGTCGAGCGTCTCGCGGCCGGCCGCCGGCGACGCGCCCTGCAGCACGCGCGCGGCGTAGGCGGCGGGGTGCTTGACGTTCCACCAGCGCACGCCGCCGACGTGGCTGTGTGCGCCCGGGCCGACGCCCCACCAGTCGGCCCCGCGCCAGTAGCCGAGGTTGTGCCGCGAGCGGTGCCCCGGCCCCTTCGACCAGTTCGACACCTCGTACCACTCGTAGCCGGCTCGAGCCAGCGCGGCATCCGCGAGCTCATACATGTCTGCGGTGAGGTCGTCGTCAGGCTCGGCCACCCCGCCGCGCCGGATCTGCCTGGCGAGCTTGGTGCCCTCTTCCACGATGAGCGCGTAGGCGCTGAGGTGATCGGGCGCGCAGGCGAGCGCGGCGTCCAGTGAGCGTTGCCAGTCGTCGAGGCTCTCACCCGGAGTGCCGTAGATGAGGTCGAGGCTGACGTCGAGCCCGGCCTCGCGCGCCCACTCGACGACGAGCGGCACCCGCTCGGGGTCATGGGTGCGCTCGAGCGTCGCGAGAACGCTCGGCACCGCCGACTGCATGCCGAAGCTCACCCTCGTGAAGCCGGCGTCGGCGAGCTGCCGCAGCGCAGCGGCGTCGACGGAGTCGGGGTTCGCCTCGGTCGTCACCTCGGCCCCCGGGGTGAGCCCCCAGGTGTCGCGCACGGCCGCGAGCATGCGCGCGAGGTCACCGGGCGGCAGCAGCGTCGGCGTGCCGCCGCCGAAGAAGACGGTCGAGACGGCGCGGCCCGGCACGCCCGATGCCTCCAGCGCGCGGGCGGCGAACCGCACCTCGGCGATCGCCTGGTCCGGGTAATCCGCCTGCTTCACCCCACGCAGCTCGGTAGCGGTGTAGGTGTTGAAATCGCAGTAGCCGCAGCGCACGCGACAGAACGGCACATGCAGGTAGACGCCGAAATCGCGCGCCTCGGCACCGGCGGCTGCCTGCGCGGGCAGACGGCCGTCCTCAGGCGCGGGGTCGCCGAGGGGAAGAGCGGACGGCACGGTCAGTCGGCCGCGTTGATGGGGTGCAGCGCGCGCAGGTACTTCGCCGTGATGCCCTTGCGCACCTGAGCGTACACAGGCGCGAGCAGTCGCCAGCCGAACGAGGCGGGGCGCGAGAAGCTGCGCACCGTGAGCCACACCGAGTCGTCGTCGCGGTGCTCGAGGATGAAGGCCTCCTCGCCGCTCGCCGGATGCCCGTGCAGCGTGCCGTAGGCGAAGCCGACGCGGTTCGGGTCGTCGATGACGTAGACGACGCGCACGGGCGCGTCGACGGTGATCGGGCCGACCTTCGTGCGGAGAACCGCCGACATGCCATTCGCGATCAGCGGCTCGCCCTCGTCGTTGTAGACCGACTCTGTGCCGCCGACGTCGCGCATGCCGACGGGCGTGCCGTCGTCGCTGTAGCGGATGCCCGCGTACTGCTCCCCCGTGCCGAGGTCGACGTTCGTGACCTTCAGGCCGGCGCCGCGCTGAACGCCCCACGACATCAGGGCCGCCTTCGAGGTCTCCCAGCGCTCCGCGCCGCTGCCGATGCGCACGCTGCGCTCCATCGGCTTGTAGCCGTGGGGCGGGTACTGCAGCAGGTCGAGCGCCTGGGTGCCGCCGATCGCGCCGTAGGTGACCGGCGTCTCGGCTGCGCCGTCGCGACCGCGGCGCTGAGCGCTCACTTGTCCTTGTCCTTGCGCTCGGTGTCACCGGAGAGCGCGGCGATGAACGCCTCCTGCGGGACCTCGACCCGACCGACCATCTTCATGCGCTTCTTGCCCTCCTTCTGCTTCTCGAGCAGCTTGCGCTTGCGGGTGATGTCGCCGCCGTAGCACTTGGCGAGCACATCCTTGCGCATGGCGCGGATCGACTCGCGCGCGATGATCCGGGCGCCGATCGCCGCCTGCACGGGCACCTCGAACTGCTGGCGCGGAATGAGCTCCTTGAGCCGGCCCGTCATCAGCACGCCGTAGGCGTAGGCCTTGTCGCGGTGCACGATCGCGCTGAAGGCGTCGACCTGCTCACCCTGCAGCAGGATGTCGACCTTGACCAGGTCGGACTCCTGCTCGCCTGCGGGCTCGTAGTCGAGGCTCGCGTAGCCCTGCGTGCGGCTCTTCAGCTGGTCGAAGAAGTCGAAGACGATCTCGCCGAGCGGGATCGTGTATTTGATCTCGACGCGGTCCTCGCTCAGGTAGTCCATGCCGATGAGCGTTCCTCGTCGAGACTGGCACAGCTCCATGATCGTGCCGACATAGTCTTTGGGGGCGAGGATCGCGGCGCGCACCATCGGCTCGCGCACCGAGTCGATCTTCCCCGTGGGGAACTCCGAGGGGTTCGTGACGGTGACGGTCTTCTTGTCCTCCGTCGTGACCTCGTAGACCACGCTCGGCGCGGTCGTGATGATGTCGAGCCCGAACTCGCGCTCGAGGCGCTCGGTGACGATCTCGAGGTGCAGCAGCCCGAGGAAGCCGCAGCGGAAGCCGAAGCCCAGGGCGACCGAGGTCTCGGGCTCGTAGTTCAGCGCGGCATCCGACAGCTTCAGCTTGTCGAGCGCCTCGCGCAGCTCGGGGTAGTCGCTCGCATCGATCGGGTACAGGCCCGAGAACACCATCGGCTTCGGGTCGGTGTAGCCCGCGAGAGGCTCGGTCGCCGGCTTGACCGAGTCGGTCACCGTGTCGCCGACCTTGGACTGGCGCACGTCCTTCACGCCCGTGATCAGGTAGCCGACCTCGCCGACCCCGAGACCCTTGGTGGGCGCCGGCTCCGGCGAGCTCACACCGATCTCGAGCAGCTCGTGCGTCGCGCGCGTGGACATCATCTGGATCCGCTGGCGCGGCGTCAGCTTCCCGTCGACCATGCGGACGTAGGTGACGACGCCGCGATAGGCGTCGTACACCGAGTCGAAGATCATGGCGCGCGCGGGGGCGGATGCATCGCCCTTCGGGGCCGGGATGCGCTCGACCACCCTGTCCAGCAGCTCATCAACGCCCGCGCCCGTCTTGCCCGAGACGCGCAGCACGTCGTCGGGGCTGCCGCCGATGAGGTTCGCGAGCTCGGCCGCGTACTTGTCGGGATCGGCAGCCGGCAGGTCGATCTTGTTGAGCACCGGGATGATCTCGAGGTCGTTCTCGAGCGCGAGATAGAGGTTCGCGAGCGTCTGCGCCTCGATGCCCTGTGCAGCGTCGACCAGCAGGATCGCGCCCTCGCATGCGGCGAGGCTGCGGCTCACCTCATAGGTGAAGTCGACGTGCCCCGGCGTGTCGATCATGTTGAGCGCGTAGGTCTCGCCGTCGCGCTCCCACGGCATGCGCACGGCCTGGCTCTTGATCGTGATGCCGCGCTCGCGCTCGATGTCCATGCGGTCGAGGTACTGGGCGCGCATGGCGCGCTCCTCCACGATGCCGGTCAGCTGCAGCATCCGATCGGCGAGCGTCGACTTGCCGTGGTCGATGTGCGCGATGATGCAGAAATTGCGGATGCGGGCCGGGTCCGTTGCTGCGGGCTCTAGGGCCGCCTGGGCTCGTGGTGACATGTCACCGACGATTCTCGCAGACTCGCCTTCGAATCTCAGATCTGCACGGGCAGGCGGCTGAGGCCCTCGAGAAGCGCCTCGGTGGGGCTCGCCGCGCACACGCGGATCCAGCCCTCTCCGGAGGGCCCGAAGGCGCTGCCCGGCGCGACGGCCACGCGCTTCTCGAGGACCAAGCGCTCTGCCCAGCTCTGGACGTCGCCCTCGCCGACGTCGTGCGAGACATCCACCCAGAGATAGAACGCGCCCTCTGGCTCGTAGTGGCGGATGCCGCGCTCGCGCAGCAGCGCCGTCGCCTGCGCGACGTTGTCGCGGTAGTGCCGCGCCGCGGCGGCGACCGCGTCCTGCGGGCCGGTGAGGGCCGCGATGCTCGCGTATTGGGCGGGCGCGTTGATGCAGCTGATCGAGCCCTCCTGCACGCGGCGCAGCTCGTCGCCGAGACCGGGCGGCGTGACCAGGTAGCCGGCGCGGATGCCCGTCATGGCGTACGTCTTCGAGAGCGAGAACACCGACAGCACGCGATCGTCGTCGTCGAGGCTCGCGATGCTGATGTGCGGCCTGCCGTGGGCGAAGTACTCGTAGACCTCATCGCTGATCACCCACAGGTCGTGGCGCTTGGCGAAGGCGAGCAACTCGCGCAGCGTCCCCTCGGGGAAGACCACGCCGAGGGGGTTGGAGGGCGAGTTGATGAGCAGGGCGCGCGTGCGGCGCGTGACGAGCTTCTCGAGGTCGGATGTCTGAGGCAGGAACCCGTGCTCCGGCCGGAGCGGGTAGCGCACGGGCATTGCGCTGTGCATGCGCGCCGCCATCGGGAACGTCGTGTAGCCGGGGTCCGGCACCAGGATCTCGTCGCCGGGGTCGAGCACCAGACCCTGGGCCTGATACAGCGCCTGCGTCGCGCCGACCGTGCTCCACACCTGCTCGACATCGACCTCGATGCCGTTGACGGCCCTGAGCTTCTCGACGACGGCCGCGCGGAACTCCGGAATGCCGCCGTTCGGCGTGTAGTCCGTGAAGCCGTCGGCCCACGCGCGCTCCGCTGCGGCCGCGATGTGCGGGGCCGGCTCGGCATCGGGCTCGCCGATGGCGAGCATGATCACGTCGGGGAGGCCGTGAGCCGCGTCGAAGACACGGCGGATGCCCGACGCGGGAACGTCGGCGATGTGGTGGGCGAGCTCTGGCATGCCTCCGAGGCTATCGGGGGCCTCTGGTAGCATGAGTGGTCGACTTCCGCACGTGTCCCACACGCGTGCGAATCGCCGCCGGTGCCCCTCTACCACCTGGTGGCCTTTCATCAGTCCGTTCGAACGAAAGAACACGCAAGTGGCAAACATCAAGTCGCAGCTCAAGCGCATCAAGACCAACCGCAAGGCCGAGGAGCGCAACAAGGCCGTCAAGAGCGAGCTCAAGACCCTCGTGCGCAACACCCGCACCGCCGTCGCCGCGGGCGACGCCGAGAAGGCCGCCGCTGCTCTCAAGGCCGCGTCGAAGAAGCTCGACAAGGCCGTCAGCAAGGGCGTCATCCACAAGAACCAGGCCGCGAACCGCAAGTCGGGCCTGGCCAAGCTGGTCAACTCGCTCTAGGCGACTGCTTCACGAAGGGGCCCCGCTTCGGCGGGGCCCCTTCGTATGCCCGGGCTCAGTCGCGCCCCTTCGCGCTCACGATGCGCACCAGCCGCTCGAGCGCGAACACCGGGTCGCGGCCGCCGCCCTTGACCTCGGCGTCGGCCGCCGCGAGCGCCTGGATCGCCGCGACCAGTCCCTGCTCGTCCCACCCCTGCAGCTCTTCGCGGGCGCGCTTGACCTGCCAGGGCGACAGACCGAATTTGCTGGCGAGCTGCCCGTCGGCGCCACGGGAGCCCTTGAGCTTGGCCATCGTGCGCACCTTGCTGGCGAATGCGGCGACCATGGGCACGGGGTCCGCCCCGCTCGCGAGCGCGTGCCGCAGGGTGACGAGCGCCTCGCCGTAGCGCCCCGCGATGGCCGCGTCCGCGACGGCGAAGGAGTTCACCTCGACACGGCCGCCGTAGTAGCTGTCGACGACCTTCTCGTCGATCTCTGCGGAGCTGTCGCTGATGAGCTGCTGGCACGCCGAGGCGAGCTCGGCGAGATCGTCGGCGAAGGCCGAGACGACCGCGCGCAGAGCCGGCGGCGTGATGCGCTTGCCCGCTCGGCGGAACTCATCGCGGGCGAAGTCGAACTTGTCGGAGTCGCGCTTGAGCTCGGCGCAGACCACCTCGATTCCGCCACCGCGGCCCGCCCTGATCTCGTCGAGCAGCTTCTTGCCGCGCACGCCCCCGCCGTGCCGCAGCACGAGCACCGTGCTGTCGTCAGGAGCGGCGAGATACTCGAGCGTCTCGACGATGAACGCGTCGGAGGACTTCTCGACGTTGCTCGCGCGGATGAGCCGGGGTTCGCCGAAGAGCGACGGACTCGCCAGCGTCACGAGCTCGCCCGGCGCGTAGTCGCCCGCATCGAGGTCGCTGACCTCGAGACTCGGGTCGGCGGCCTTGAGCTGGTCGCGCAACGCACGTATGGCGCGATCGGCGAGCACCGTCTCGGTGCCTGACACCAGCACGACGGGGGCGGGTCGCACCTCGCCCCAGCTCAGTTGCGGGATCGCGGTCTTCGCGGCCACTCGTCCTCCTTGTTCGTCCAGCCTACCGGCGCGCGGGCACCCACAGCGCGCCGCCCGACGGGTGCTTCTGCGACCACAGCGCCAGTCGGCCGGCGCGCGCGGTCACGAGCAGGGTTCCCTCGAGGTCGGTGCGGGCGACCTGGGTGCCGGCCGCTCGCAGCAGGTCGAGCGCCGTCGCCGTCGGGTGTCCGTACGAGTTCCCGCTGCCGCAGGAGATCAGCCCGAGCCGCGCATGCAGGACCCCGTAGAGCCGGGCGCTCTGGTCCGCGCTGCCGTGATGCGCGACCTTCACCACGTCGACCGGGCCCAGGCCGCCGTCGCCGAGCAGGGCGTTCTGTGCCTTCTCGTCGAGATCGGCCAGGAACAGCATCCGCGCCCCTTGGCCGTCGACCGAGAGCGTCACCCCGCCCTCATTGCTCGTGGACATGCCGGGGTGCGCTCCGTCGGGCCAGAGCACCTGCCATCGCAGCGCACCGAGTGACCCCTGATCGCCGCGCACGCCGAAACGGATCGCGACGCCGTGCTCGCGCAGCTCGCGGACTCGCCGGGCAGCCGCCGGGTCGTCGGGCGGAGGGGTGCCGATCACGGCCGTGCCGGTCATGTCGGCGACGGCGTCGAGGCCGCCGACATGGTCGGCGTCATAGTGCGTCAGCACGAGCAGCGCGAGGTGGCGGATGCCCAGCAGGTCGAGGCACCTGGCCAGCGGCTCGGGTTCAGGGCCGGTGTCGATGAGGGCGAAGCTTGCGCCCGACTTCAGGACGACGGCGTCGCCTTGCCCGATATCGCAGAGCCCGACGACCCAGTCACGCGGCATGGCGGCGCGCGCGGCGACCGCCGGGCCGGCCTGCAGCGCGAGCGCCACGACGATGAGCAGCGCGGATGCCCCGCCCACACCCCGGCGAACACGCCGGCCCCACGCGCTGCGCGCCCGGGCGACGACGGCGAGCGTGCCGAGCGTGAGGACGGCCGCGAGTCCGAAGCCGACCGCGCCGGGCGGCCACGGCAGGGCGCTCGCCGGCAGCTGCGTCGAGGTGCGGGCCACGCCCGCGATCCACGCCGCGGGACCCCACGCGGCCGAGAGCAGCGGTGCCGCGAGCGCCGGCGACAGCGGAACGAGAAGGCAGCCCAGCAGACCGACGACAGTTGCGACGGGCGCGGCGGGCTCGGCCAGCATGTTCGCGACCACGCCGTACAGCGGCACCGCCGGGTTCAGCAGCACCAGCACGGGCTGACAGGCGAGCTGCGCGGCAAGCGGCACCGACAGGCCGATCGCGAGCCAACGCGGCAGCCACCGCTCGAGGCGCGCGGCGATGGGCGGTGCGAGCACGAGAAGCGCGGCCGTGGCGACGACCGAGAGCGCGAACCCGTAGTCGCGGGCGAGCCACGGGTTCGCGACGAGCAGCACGAGCACGGCGAGAGCGAGCGCCGGAAGAGCACGACCCGGCCGCCCGAGTGCTGCGCCGAGCACGACGATCGCCGCCATGACCGCAGCCCGCAGCACGCTTGCCCCCGGCGTCACGAGCACGACGAACCCGGCGAGCCCGATGAGGGCGATCGTCACCCGCGCAGCACGCGAGAGGCCGATGGCGCCGCCGATGCCCAGCAGACCGGCGATGATCACGGCGCAGTTGGACCCGGAGACCGCGGTCAGATGGCTGAGCGACGACGCCTTCATGTCGGCGTCGAGATCGGCGCCGACCCGCGTGTCGTCGCCGATGACGAGGCCGGGCAGCAGTTCACCGCCGTCGCCCGGCAGCCGGGCCGTCGCGGCGCTGAAGGCGGAGCGCAGCCCGTCGGCCCACGCGAGCCACCCCGGCGGCGCGGCAACGGCGCGCCACTCGTCGGCGTACAGCACCACGGCCACATCGTCTTCGGGCGCCTCGGCCTTCGCCGTGCCGACGATCCGGAGCCTCGCGCCGATGACCGGCGAGGCGCCTGCGCGGTCCGCGTAGACGAGGGCCGGCACGCGCCCGGCGATGCGCGCGCGGCCGGCCTCCAGGGTGGTCGCAGTGACGCGGAAGGAGACCCGCTCCCCTTTCCCGAAGGGACTGCCTGGCGCCGAGCGGGTGCCGGAGTCGACCGTGGCGAGCATGACGACGGCGTGCCCGTCGGCAGCGGAGTCGAGGGCGGCCGGATGCCGCACCGGAGCCGCGACCGCCACCGCAGCGGCCGCCAGCCCGGCAGCGCCGGCCACGAGCGCGGCCGCGCCGAGCATTCCGGCGAAGCGTGACCTGGCGAGGAATCCGCCTGCCGCGATCGCACCCGCTGCGATGCCGCAGCCGACGGCCACCCGCCAGCCCGCGCCGGGCGCGGCCACCAGTACCCCCGCCGTGGCCCACGCGGCCACCGCCGGCAGCACGAGCCGCAGATCGTGGCCGCCCAGCCTCATCGCACGACCACCAGGTCCTTCAGCTCGGCGAAGGTCTTGTCGCCGATGCCCGACACGTTGTTCAGATCGTCGACGGAGGAGAACCCGCCGTTCTGCGTGCGCCAGTCGATGATGCGCTGCGCCATCGCCGGCCCGACCCGCGGCAGGGTCTCGAGCTGCTCGAGGGTCGCCGTGTTGAGGTCGACCTCGGCGCCGGGCGCAGGTGTGCCCGACGCGGGCGCTCCCGCCCCGGCTGCTGAAGCGGGCGGCGCCTCGCCGGGACGAGGCACCAGCACCTGCTGACCGTCGACGAGAACCTGGGCCAGATTGAGCGCGGACTGGTCGGCACCGGCCGTGAACCCGCCCGCCGCGCCGATCGCGTCGATGGCCCGGGCCCCGACGCTCAGCTCGTACACGCCTGGCCGCTTGACCTGGCCCAGCACGTGGATCACGACGGATGCTGCAGCGGTGGGCGCCGGCGACCCCGGGGTCACCGCCGCCCCAGAGGTCGGCGTGAGCTCGGCGACCGGCTCTGCCGCGCCGCCGTCGGACATGAGGCCCGCCACGACCGCCACGGCGACGCCGAGCACGAGCAGCACGACGGCCGCGCCGAGGCCGACGCGCCAGCGCGCGCCGCCCTGCGCGGACGGGGCCAGCGCCCCCTCGGGCTCCGCTTGCGAATCGCTCACCCGGCGAGGCTAGAAGCCGCGGCCTACGCGACGTCGGGCGCGGCATCCGGACTGGGGATGCCGCGCCCGACAACGCTGCTGTGCTGGGGAAGACCCGTCGCGCGCTAGGGCTTCGTCGCGATGTTGACGAGCTTGGGAGCGCGCACGATCACGTTCACGATCTGCTGCTCGCCGATCGCGCGCGCGACCGCCGCCGACGACCGGGCGAGCTGCTCGAGCTCGTCCGCGCCGATCTTCGCCGGAACCTCGAACCTGTCGCGCACCTTGCCGTTGACCTGGACGATGGCGGTGATGGTGTCCTCGACCAGCAGAGTGCGGTCGGCCTTGCGCCACTGCACGTTCGCGACCGTCGGCTCATAGCCGAGCAGCTGCCACATGTCCTCTGCGGTGTACGGCGCGAACAGGTTCAGCGACATGGCGATGACCTCGGCTGCCTCGCGCACCGCGGGGTCTGCGGAGCCCGGGCCCGAGTCGATCGCCTTGCGGGTCGCGTTCACGAGCTCGATCAGGCGCGCGACGACCACGTTGAACTTGAAGGACTCGACCAGGCCCGGGGCGTCGGCGAGGAAGCGGTGCGTCTGCTTCCGCAGCGCCAGGTCGCCGTCCTTCCAGATCGCATCGGGCGACGAGGTGACGTCGCGAGCGACGCGCCAGGCACGCGCGAGGAACTTCGAGGAGCCGGTGGCAGAGACATCCGCCCAGTCGATGTCGTCCTCGGGGGGCCCGGCGAACGCCATGGTGACCCGCAGGGCGTCGGCGCCGTACTCGGCGAGCTGCGACGCGAACTCGACCAGGTTGCCCTTGCTCTTGCTCATCGCCGAGCCGTCCATGAGCACCTGGCCCTGGTTCAGCAGCGACATGAACGGCTCGGTGAAGTCGACCAGGCCCTCGTCGAAGAGCACCTTCGTGATGAACCGCGAGTACAGCAGGTGCAGGATCGCGTGCTCGACGCCGCCGACGTACTGGTCGACCGGCGCCCACTTGCCGGCCTCGGCCGGGTCGAACGCGCGGGTGTCGTCGTTCGCCGACAGGAAGCGCAGGAAGTACCACGACGAGTCGACGAAGGTGTCCATGGTGTCGCTGTCGCGCTTGGCGGGGCCGCCGCACGTCGGGCAGTCGACGTTCACCCAGTCATCTGCGGCGCCGAGGGGGCTCGACCCCTTCGGGCGCAGGTCGAGCCCTGCGGCATCCGGAAGACGCACCGGCAGCTGGTCCTCGGGAACCGGCACCTCACCACAGCTCGGGCAGTGGATGATCGGGATCGGCGTGCCCCAGTAACGCTGGCGCGAGATCAGCCAGTCGCGCAGGCGGTAGTTGCGCGCCGCGCCGCCGATGCCGGACTGCTCGAGCGCCTCGGTCACCTTCGCGATCGCGGTGTTCTTGCTCAGGCCGGTGAACGGCCCCGAGTTGATCAGGCGGCCGACGCCGGTCAGCGCCTCACCGGTGACGGCGGGGTCGGGCAGCACCGGCGGCAGGTCGTCGGGCACCTCGTCGCCCGTGATCACCGGAATCGCCCCGGTGACGGGCGCGGTGACGTCGACGACGACCCGGACGGGCAGGCCGAAGGCGCGCGCGAAGTCGAGGTCGCGCTGGTCGTGCGCGGGCACGGCCATGATCGCGCCGTGGCCGTATTCGGCGAGCACGTAGTCGGCGGACCAGATCGGGATGCGCTCGCCGGTCAACGGGTTCTTCGCGTAGCGGCCGAGGAATACGCCGGTCTTCTCACGCTCGGTCGACAGTCGCTCGATCTCGGTCGTGCCGCGCACCTTCTCGAGGTAGGCGTTAAACTCGGCCTGAACCTCGGGGGATGCCCCTGCCGCCAGCTCCTGAGCGAGATCGGAGTCGGGCGCGACGACCATGAAGGTCACGCCGTAGAGCGTGTCGGGCCGCGTGGTGTAGACCGGGACCGGCTCGTCGCGGCCCTCGATCGTGAAGCGCACGTCGGCGCCCACCGAGCGGCCGATCCAGTTGCGCTGCATCGTCAGCACCCGCGCGGGCCAGGTGCCCTCGAGCTGGTTCAGGTCGTCGAGCAGGCGGTCTGCGTAGTCGGTGACGCGGAAGTACCACTGCGTCAGCTTCTTCTTCGTGACGAGGAAGCCGCAGCGCTCGCAATGGCCGTCGATGACCTGCTCGTTGGCGAGCACGGTCTGGTCGTTGGGGCACCAGTTGACGCTGCCGTCCTTGCGGTAGGCGAGGCCCTTCTCGTACAGCTTGAGGAACAGCCACTGGTTCCACTTGTAGTACTCGGGGTCGCTCGTGTGCAGCTCGCGCGACCAGTCGAAGCTGGGCGCGTAGATCTTGAAGGACGCCTTCTGCTGGGCGATGTTGTCGTAGGTCCAGCCGCGCGGGTCGATGCCGCGCTTGATCGCGGCGTTCTCGGCGGGAAGCCCGAAGCTGTCCCAGCCGATGGGGTGCAGCACGTTGAAGCCCTGCTGGCGCCAGTAGCGCGCCACGATGTCGCCGAAGCCGAACGCCTCGGCGTGGCCCATGTGCAAGTCGCCCGACGGGTACGGGAACATGTCGAGCACGTACTTCCGCGGCCGCTTGTCGGCGGGGTCGTCGGTCGCGAACGGCTGGAGCTCCTCCCAGACGGGAGCCCACTTGTCTTGGATGGCAGCGAAGTCGTAGCGCGCCTCGCGCGCCTCGTCGCTGTCCCGCATCGCCGTCTGCTCGTCTGCCACGTGCTTCCTGTCTTCCGTGCTGCGTACTCGGCGCCGCGCGCCGACATTCAAGATTACCGGAGCATGACGAACGCCCCCTGCGCGAGCAGAGGGCGTTCGTTCCGAATGCGGTCTAGAAGCCGTTCGCCTTGACCCAGTCCTTGGCGATCTGCTCGGACGACTCCTTGTCGTCGTAGCTCTTCTTCAGCATGTCGCTGAGCTCGCTCGTCGTGAGCTTCGCCGAGACCTTGTTGAGGGTGCTCGTGACCTTGTCGGTGGCCGACTTCGTCGCGATCAGCGGCACAACGTTCTGCGCGGCGATGAGGTGCTGCGGGTCCGCGAGCGTGACGAGGTCGTTCGTCGCGATCGACGGGTCGGTCGAGTAGATGTCGGCCAGCTGGACGGTGCCGTCGAGAAGCGCCTTCAGGGTGTTCGGGCCGCCGCTGTCGTTGATCGGCGTCAGCGTCGCGCTCACCCCGTAGGCCGACTTGAGCCCGGGGATGCCGTAGGGGCGGGTCGCGAACTCGGGGTTCGCCCCCACCTTGAGCGGCGTCTTCACGTTCTTCAGATCGGCGAGGCTCGTGACGTGGTTGTCGTCGCTGAACTTCTTCGTGACGTTGTAGGAGTCAGCGTCTTCGCCGGGCGCCTGGTCGAGCACCTCGGCCTCGCCCGCGTCGAGCTTGCCCCCGCCGTCCTTCACGGCCGTCTTGAGAGCGGTGTAGACGTCGTCGCTGGAGGTCGCGGTGGCGTTCCCGTCGAGGAACTGCAGCAGGTTGCCCGTGTATTCGGGGACGAGCTGGATCTCGCCGCTCTTGAGGGCCGCGATATAGCGGTCGCGCTGACCGATGTTCGGCTTGACGTCGGCCTTGACGCCCGCGTTCGTGAGCGCGTCGGCGTAGATGTAGGCGAGGATCGCGTTCTCGGGGAAGGCCGCCGAGCCGACGGTGATGGTGCCGGACGAGCCTTTGGAGCCCGAGTCGTCGGAGAGCGGGTTGCCGTTGTTGCCGGAGCAGCCGGTGAGCACGAGCGCGGCGAGACTCAGTGCGCCTGCCGCGGCGATCAGGCCTCTTCTGGTGCGAGCCATGACGGGTCCTTTCGGGTGGGTGATTGCGTCTTGGTGCGGATGTCGGCGGTGCGCCCTGCGAGCACCCCTCGCGGGGTGACCAGTCGCTGCACGAGGGCGAAGAGCCCGTCGACCAGCAGCGCCAGCACGATCACAAGAATCGAACCAGCCAGGAGCTGCGCGTAATCCTGATTCGGTAATGCGTCGTAAAGAAAGCGGCCGAGGCCCCCGAGCGGAAGGAACGCGGCGACCGTCCAGGTGGCGATCACCTGAAGGCAGGCTGACCGGATTCCGCCGACGATGAGCGGCAGCGCCAGCGGCACCTCCACGCGCCACAGCACGCCGGGCCCCGTGAAGCCGACCGAGCGCGCGGCGTCGACCACCTGCCGGTCGACGGACTCGAGCCCCGAGTACGCGCCGGCGATGATCGGCGGCAGGGCGAGGATCACCAGCGCGATGAGCGGGGGCAGGATCCCGATGCCGAGCCCCAGGGCGAGCAGGATCACGAGGCCGAGGGTCGGCAGTGCGCGCAGCGCGCCGGTGAACGGCACGACGACCTCGCGCCCACGGCCGGTGTGGCCGATGTACAGCCCGACCGGCAGGGCGATCACGATCGCGATCACCAGGGTCAGCCCCGTGTACCCGAGATGCTCGAGCAGCCGCTGCGGAATGCCGTTCGGCCCGGCCCAGTGCGCACCGTCGGCCAGCCAGGCGAAGGCCTGCGAGTACGAGTTCACGCGCCCACCACCTCGGCCGCGGCGAGCCGTGCGGCTCGGCTGACGCGCTGCCGCCTCGTCCACGGCATGAGCCAGCGGCCGAGCAGCACGAGCAGCAGATCGAACACGAGAGCGATGACGACCGTGCCGATGATGCCAACCCAGACCTCGGTGAGGAAGGCGCGCTGGTAGCCGTCGATGAAGAAGAAACCGAGGCTGTTCACGCCGATGACCGAGCCGATCGTGACGAGCGAGACGGTGCTCACCGAGACGACCCTGAGGCCCGCGAGCAGCACGGGCCCGGCGAGCGGCAGCTCGACGCCGAAGAAGCGGCGGGCCGTGCTGTAGCCCATGGCCGACGCGGACAGCTTCACGTCGTCTGACACCGCGGCGAGGCCGTCGGCCGTCGTGCGCACCATCAGCGCGATCGCGTACAGCGTGAGCGCGATCTCGACATTGAGCGGGTCGAGGATGCGCGTTCCGATGAGCGACGGCAGGAGCGCGAACAGCGGCAGCGACGGAATGGCGTAGAGGATGCCGGCGACGGTGAGCAGCACCGGACGAACGAGCCGAAGCGCCCCGTTCGAGATCGCGAAGCGGTTGGCGACCCACCCGAGCGGAAGCGAGATCGCGAAGCCGACCACGATGGGCGGGATCGACAGCCAGATGTGGGCCAGCCCGTAGTCCGAGATCTGGCTCCAGTTGGTGACGACCCAGTTCACCGCAGGATGCTCCTCGGGCGACCGGCTTCGATGAACTCGGCCACGAAATCGTCGGCAGGGGCTTCGAGGAGCTCTCGAGGCGTGCCTGCCTGTGCGATGACCCCGCCGGGCCGGAACAGCACGACCTGGTCGCCGAGCAGGAACGCCTCGTCGATGTCGTGCGTGACGAACACGACGGTCTTGTCGAGCTCGTGCTGCAGTCGTTTCAGCTCGGTCTGGAGCTCGACCCGCACCAGCGGGTCGACGGCGCCGAACGGCTCGTCCATCAGCAGGATGTTCGGGTCGACGGCGAGGCCGCGCGCCACCCCCACGCGCTGCTGCTGGCCACCGGAGAGCTGCGCGGGGTAGCGGTCGGCGAGTGATGCGTCGAGGCCGACCACCGTCATCAGCTCGCGAGCGCGGGCCCGGGCATCTCGCTTCTTCTCACCGCGCAGCAGCGGAACGGTCGCGATGTTGTCGACCACGGTGCGATGCGGAAGCAGCCCGGAGTTCTGCATGACGTAGCCGATGGATCGCCGCAGCGCCACCGGCTCACGGGTCGCGATGTCGTCGCCGTCGATCAGGATCGTGCCGCTGGTCGGGTCGACCATGCGGTTGATCATGCGCAGCACGGTCGTCTTGCCGCTTCCGGACGAGCCGACGAACACCGTCACCTGTCGTGGCGGGATGATGAGGTCGAGCTCGTCGACCGCGAGGGTGCCGTCAGCGAAGCGCTTGGTGACGGCGCGGAATTCGATCACGACTCAATCCGACCATGCACCACCGACACTGGCAACGATTCGCGCAATACGGGGACACGGCGCGTCGGCTCGGGTCAGCTGTAGTAGCGCCCCAGATAGGCGGCGATCACGGCGCGTGCTTCGGCGATGTAGCGCTCGTCGCCGTCGTCGGAGGAGACGAAGGCGCGGCCCACGAGGGCGTCGCCGATGTCGAAGGCGATGGAGAGGCGGAACTCGAGCTCCTCCCCGGCGGGCAGGCCGAACTCGGTCGACAGCACCTGCCCGAGCGCGTGAGCGAACGGCACGGCCTCGGCCGCATCGTCGCCTGCGCTCTCATTGCCGCGCTCGTCATCGGCGAAGCGGATGATGCGGAAGCCGGGCTCTGAGCGGTACATGCTCACCGAGGCATCGACGGCGCAGTCGACCGCCTCAGCCCATGACGACGGCTGGACATCTTCGATGCGCTGCACCAGTGCCACCCGGAAACGCGCGATCGCACGCTCGCGCAGGCCCTGCAGCAGTGCGATGCGGTCGGGGAAGTAGCGATAGACGGTGCCGATCGACGCATCCGCCCGCTCGGCGACCATGGCGGTGGTGAGGCGGTCGAAGCCGATCTCGTCCACGACGGCGGCGGCGGCGTCGAGCAGAGCGTCCACTCGCGCGGCACTGCGCTCTTGGATCGGCTCGGTGCGGACAAGGGCTGCGAGCGAGCGCTCCGGATCCTTGGCGAGATCGTGAATTGGCACGGAAGTGAGGTTCCCTTCGGTTGCTCCTGGCCTTGAGTGTAGACCGTCAGCTTTTAACGGGGCCGTTCTGACGGATTCCTGAGTCGGCGCGTCGCGAGGGCATGCCAGACTCTTCTGCGATGTCAACGCCCGGCACACACCCTCATCGTGCAGCCCAGTTCGATGACGCGGTCAACCGCTACCGCGCCAGGCGGGCGAGGGCGAAGGGATTCCTGCCGACCGTGGTCCCCTACGCCGGCTACGGCGCGCCCAGCTGGGCTCGCGTGCTCGGGCGGGTCGTGCTCGCGAAGGATCCTCGGCCGGGCACCCGCTACCGCAAACGCGAAGAGAGTGTGCGCGGGTGGCGCAGCTTCGCCAGCGTGCCGATCAACGACGTTCCCGTGATCGCCGAGATCGACGGCGTCGAGCACGTGCTGCGGCCCGATCGCGGCGGCGTCATCGACCAGGTCATCCCCGTCGAGCTCGCCCCCGGCCGCCACGACATCACCCTGCGCCCGCAGGGCATGGAGACCGCGAGCACCGCGACCCTGCTCATCGTGGGACCCGAGACGCAGTTCGGCGTCGTCAGCGACATCGACGACACCGTGATGGTCACCTGGCTGCCACGCCCGATGCTCGCGGCCTGGAACACCTTCGTGCTCAACGAGCACGCCCGGGTTCCGACGCCGGGCATGGCGGTGCTCTACGAGCGCATCCGCTCCGAGCATCGCGGCGCGCCGTTCGTCTACCTCTCGACCGGCCCCTGGAACGTCGCGCCGACCCTGCGGCGCTTCCTCACCCGCAACCTGTTCCCCTCGGGCCCGCTGCTGCTCACCGACTGGGGGCCGACGCACGACCGGTTCTTCCGCAGCGGGCGCGTGCACAAGGAGCAGAACCTCGAGCGCCTCGCCAGCGAGTTCCCCCAGGTCAAGTGGCTGCTGTTCGGCGACGACGGCCAGCACGACGAGGCGATCTACACGAACTTCATCGAGCAGCATCCAGGCTCGGTGGCAGCGGTCGCGATCCGCCAGCTCTACGCCACCGAGGCGATGCTCGCGGGCGGTCGCTCGAAGGCCGAGGGCCGCGCCGAGGCCGGCGACGTCCCGTGGGTCTACGGCCCCGACGGCATGAGCCTGTACCGCCAGCTGCGCGATCTCGGCTTCGTCGGCGGCCATCACGACGAGGGCCGGAGGGTCTGACGACCGTGCTCTCGCTGCGCGCCTCCGCCCGCGTCCCGCTGCTGCAGGCCGCCAAGACCGCGCTTGCGACGATCGCGGCGTGGGTGATCGCCGGATTCCTCCTGCCCGGCCAGCTGCCCGCGTTCGCCGGCATCGCCGCCCTGCTCGTGGTGCAGCCGAGCCT
The DNA here is from genome assembly GCF_039538245.1 of Gryllotalpicola kribbensis. NCBI lineage: Bacteria > Bacillati > Actinomycetota > Actinomycetes > Micrococcales > Microbacteriaceae > Gryllotalpicola > Gryllotalpicola kribbensis. The sequence continues at coordinate 105,676 of NZ_BAABBX010000016.1, read as the reverse complement.
CAACCAGTCGCTCTCGCGGGCGATCGAGCGCAGCCTCGGCGTCATCGCGGGGGTGCTCGTCGCCTATGTCGTCGGCGTGGTCTTCGGCGGCGGCTACTGGGTGGTGCTGCTGTCCATCGTCGCCGCGATCGCCGTGACGTGGGTGCTCCGGCTGACTCCGACCACGTCGGTGCAGGTCCCGATCAGCGCCATGCTCGTGCTGTCGGTCGGCTCGTCGACGCCGGGGTACGCCGTCGACCGCATCATCGAGACGGTGATCGGCGCCGCGATCGGCCTCGTCGTCAACGTGTTCGTGGTGCCGCCCGTGGCTATCGCCCCCGCCCGCGCCTCGGTCGACGGGCTGCTCGACGAGATCGCCGACCGCATCGACGCCATCGCGCACGCACTGACGGTACGGCAGACCCCGGCCGAGCTCGACGAGCTGCTGCTGCTCGCTCGCCTGCTGAGGCCCATGGCCGATCAGACGGATGCCGCGCTCAAGGCCGCCGACGAGTCGCTGTCGATCAATCCGCAGCGCAACCGCCACCAACCGGGGCTCGCCGAGGCGGAAGCCCTGCGCGATCGGCTGCGGAACCTCGTCAACCGCACGACCGCGATGACCCGCACGCTGCACGACAGATACTCCGACGAGCTTCTCGATGAGCCGACCATCGCGGCGCTCGCGGAAGAGACGCGGCGAGCCGCTCACGACCTCAGGCTGCTGAGGCTCACGCCGGCGGACGCCCCGGCCGAGGCATCCGCCCCGCCGAGCGAGCCGCCCGCGCTCACCGCGCCGCTCAGCGTGAGCCGGCCCGACCCGACGCACTGGATCCTCATCGGGTCGCTGCTCGAGGACCTGCGGCGCATCCGCGAGGAGATCACCGGCGAGGAGCTGGCGTAGCGGAGCGCTGCAGGAACTCGTCGCGGATTCCGATGCCCGAGACCGCGGCTCCGGCGACGAGCAGCACCGCCAGCACGACGATGGTGCGCTGCAGGCCCGCGAGGTCGAGCCGCTCCCCCACGATCAGCCCGGCGCAGGCCACGGCCACCAGGCCGGCGACGCGGGCGACCGCGTTGTTGATGGCCGAGGCGATGCCGGCCTGGGCTTGCGGAATGGCACCGAGCACGGCAGAGGTGAGCGGTGCGACGGTGGTCGCGATGCCGAGGCCGACGATGATCGTGCCGGGCAGCAGTTGGGTCCAGTAGTCGAAGGGGGTCCTGATCGTCAGCATCGACAGGAATCCGACCGCGACGAGCACGGGCCCGGCTGTCATGAACCACCGCGCGCCGAGCTTTCCCGCAAGCGCACCGAAGCGACCGGCGAACAGCAGCGCCATGAGGGTGCTCGGCACAAGCGCCAGGCCGGCGAGCGATGCGGCCAGGCCCGCGACCTGCTGCAGGTACAGGCCGACCATCAGCGGTCCGAGCGAGAACGCGGCGTAGATGGCGAAGGTCGCGACGTTGCCGACGGCGAAGTCGTGCGCGCGGAAGATCGACAGGGGAAGCATGGGCCGGCGGGTGCGGCGCTCCACGATCACGAAGGCGATGCCGGCCGCGACCCCGACTGCCGCGGAGACGAGGACGACGCCGTCGACCCAGCCGCGCTGCCCCTGCTCGATCAGCGCGAACACGACCCCGCCGAGCGCCAGCGCCCCGAGCACCGCGCCGGGCACGTCGATGCGGGCGTTCGGCCGTGCCTCGGCCTTCGGCAGGCGCCTGAGCAGCAGCAGCGTGACGGCGATGGGCAGCACGTTTACGCCGAACACCCAGCGCCACGAGAGCGTGTCGACGAACACCCCGCCGAGGAACGGCCCGATGAGCATCGCGACACCGGTCCAGGCGGTCCAGCGGCCGATAGCCTTCGACTGGGCCTCGCCCTCGAACGCCGAGATGATGATCGCGAGCGAGCTCGGCACGAGCAGGGCGCCCGCGACCCCCTGCACCGCGCGCGCAGCGACAAGGATTCCGGCAGAGGGGGCGAGCGCGCAGAGCACCGAGGCCGCACCGAAGCCGATGAGGCCCCCGAACAGAACACGGGTGCGGCTGAACAGGTCGCTGAGCGAGCCCGCGACGAGAATGAGCGCCCCGAGCGTGACGAGGTACGCGTCGACGACCCACTGCTGCAGGGCGAGGCCGCCGCCGAGCTCACGGGCGATCGCGGGCAGCGCGACATTCACCACGCTGCCGTCGAGGAACGCGACGAACGACGCGAGGATCGCCACCAGCAGGACCAATCGCTGCATCACCGCCCAAGTCAATCACCGCGCTGCGGCACTCGGGCGCCCTGTCCCCCATGCGAGGGTCGACAGGATTTCCGCGTCTCTCGCGTGTTCCACCGGCCGCCCTCGGCGCGTCTTTGTAGGGTGGCGTGCGATGCGTAGGACGAGACTCACCCTGCTTGCGACCGCGATCGCGATCGCGGCAACGCTCGTCGCCGGCATCAGCGGGGCCGCGCCCGCCGCCGCCGCCGAGCACTGGCCGACGGAGGCAGAGGTCCAGGCGGCGAAGAAGAGCGCAGCCGCCTCGCAGGCTGAGTACAACAAGCTGCAGGGACTCGTGCGGAAGCAGCAGTCCGCGGCGATCGCCGCAGCCGCCACCGCGCTCGAGAAGCAGAACCTCTACGCGAAGGCCGAGCAGGCGTACCAGCAGGCGAGCAAGAAGGCCGACAGCCTGCAGGCGCAGGCGGATGCCGCGAAGCAGGCCTCGCAGTCGGCAGATCGCCGCTTCGGCTCGATCGCCTCTCAGCTGTACCTCGCCGGGGGCAACAGCGGGCTCACCACCCAGCTGCTGCTGAACGACGGCGAGGCATCCCAGCTTCTCGACCGGCTCAGCGCGATGAGCAGGCTGACGGGCCTGGCATCCGGCCTCCGCGACAAGGCGTCCCAGCAGGCGAACGTCGCCGGAGCGCTCTCCGCGCAGGCGGCGTCGGCCCAGAACGCGCGAAAGAAGGCGCAGGACGAGGCGCAGGCAGCCCTTGCGTCCGCGCAGGCGGCGCAGAAGTCGGCGGATGCCGCGCTCGCGATCTCGCAGAAGCAGAGCAAGACGGCCTACGCGCAGATGGCGAGTCTCAAGTCGCAGAGCGCATCGCTCGAGGCGAAGTACCAGCAGCACCAGGCATACCTCGCGGCGCTCGCGGCCCAGCGCGCGGCCGAGGCCGCCCGCGGCGGCAACTCGTCATACCTCTGGCAGGTGTCGCAGAGCATCACGCCCGACCCCGCCGCCGCGCAGGCGTATGCCCGTTCGCAGCTCGGCGCCCACGGCTGGGGCTCCGACCAGTGGGGCTGCCTGTACGACCTGTGGACCCACGAGTCGGGCTGGCGCGTCAACGCCTACAACCCCTCGAGCGCGGCCTACGGCATCCCCCAGGCGTGGCCCGGCCAGAAGATGGCGACGTACGGGTCCGACTGGATGACGAGCTACGTGACCCAGATCAACTGGGGGCTCGCATACATCAAGAGCTCGTACGGCAGCCCGTGTGCGGCCTGGTCGTTCGAGATGTCGCACACCCCGAACTGGTATTGAGGCGAAACCGCATCAATTCTGCGGTGCGTTAATCGCCGAATTCAGGCATGATGCCTATGCCACTCTCAAGGACGAGCGTGGCAGCGAGAGTGTTCTCGCTCACAGCAATCGAAGGAGAGCGCGACGTGAAGCGCAGCTCATTGGTTTCGCTCGCTGTTCTGGCATCCGCGACAGCACTGGTGCTGGCCGGCTGTTCAGGCAACGGCGACAACAGCAAGGCAGGGTCCGCCGGGAAGGCGGCTTCCAAGACGGCCTGCGTCATCCTCCCCGACGCGGCGTCGTCGCCCCGCTGGGAGAACATGGACCGGCCCGACCTCAAGAAGGCCCTCGAAGACGCCGGCTTCAAGACCGACATCCAGAACGCCCAGGGCGATACGAGCAAGTACGCCACCATCGCCGACCAGGAGCTCTCGCAGGGCTGCGGCGTGATGCTGCTCGTCGACTACAACGGCGCGGGCGTCTCGGTCGCGAAGAAGGCGAAGGCGCAGGGCATCCCCACCATCGCCTACGACCGCCCGATCGCCGGCGCCGACTACTACGTGTCGTTCGACAACGAGAAGGTCGGCGAGCTCGAGGGCCAGGCCATCGTCGACGGGCTGAAGGCCGCCGGCAAGGACCCGGCGACCGCGACCGTCGTCTACATGGGCGGCGACCCGACCGACGGCAACGCCAAGATGTTCCACGACGGCGCCGACAAGGTGATGTCGGCCGCCGGCATCAAGCCCGCGAAGGAGCCGCCGGGGGTCTGGGACGGCGCGAAGTCCGCGACCAACTTCGAGCAGGCTCTGACCTCGCTCGGCGGCAAGGTCGACGCGGTCTGGGTGGCCAACGACACCAACGCGGCCGGCGTGATCTCGGTCCTCGACAAGAACCACCTCAAGGTTCCGGTCTCCGGTCAGGATGCCTCGACCGCAGGTCTGCAGAACGTCCTGCTCGGCAAGCAGACGGGCACCGTGTGGAAGCACGTCCCCGACGAGGCGAAGGCCGCGAGCGACCTCGCGATCGAACTGCTGAAGGGCAAGAAGCCGACCGTCGACAAGAAACTCGACGACGGCACGCCCTACATCGCCGTCACTCCGGTGCTCGTCGGCCCGAAGGACGTCGAGAAGGTCGTCCAGGCCGGTGACGCCTCGGCGTCGGACCTCTGCACCGGCGCGGTCGCCGCAGCCTGCGCCGCCAACGGCGTCAAGTAGTCGCAACCCACACCGAGACGAGGGGTCGGGGTGCCGTTTCAGTCGGCCTCCGGCCCCTCCTTTCGCCACGAGTTAGGAATCCCCACATGGACACTCCCATCATCGAGCTGACGGGGGTCATCAAGAGCTTCGGCCCCGTGAACGTGCTGCGCGGCGTCGAGCTGCGCGCCTACCCCGGCAAGGTCACCGCCCTCGTCGGCGACAACGGCGCCGGCAAGTCGACGCTCATCAAGGGTCTCGCCGGCGTGCAGCCCTACGACGAGGGCGAGGTGCGGTTCGAGGGCAGGCCCGTGTCCCTCACCCACCCGCGCGACGCATCCGCGCTCGGCATCGAGGTCGTCTACCAGGACCTCGCGCTCTGCGACAACCTCGACATCGTTCAGAACATGTTCCTCGGCCGCGAGGAGCTGGTCGCCGGCACCTTCGACGAGGGGAGGATGGAGCGGCAGAGCTCCGAGGTGCTGCGCTCGTTGAACGTGCGCACGGTCAAGTCGGTGCGCCAGAAGGTCGCATCGCTCTCCGGCGGCCAGCGGCAGACGGTCGCCATCGCCCGCGCCGTGCTGAAGAAGGCGAAGGTGGTGATCCTCGACGAGCCGACCGCCGCCCTCGGCGTGGCGCAGACGGAGCAGGTGCTCAACCTCGTGCAGCGCCTCGCAAGCCAGGGCGTCGCGGTCGTCATCATCAGCCACAACCTCGCCGACGTCTTCAAGGTGGCCGACTACATCAGCGTGCTGTACCTCGGCACCATGGTCGCCGAGGTCCCGACCGCCGAGACCACCTACGACGACGTCGTCGGCTACATCACCGGCAGCAAGACCTACAACCCGACCGGAGCACGCGCATGAGCGCCCCCAGCGGCAACGACACGACCACGAACACCACGACCCTTCTGCCCGAGTCGGTCAGCGATCTGATCGGCAGCGGGCAGGAAGGCGGCGTCAGTCAGCAGTTCAGCGCCTGGTTGTCGCGCGTGCGTCAGGGCGAGATGGGGGCACTGCCCGCCGTCGCGGGGTTCATCGTGCTCAGCATCCTGTTCTCGTTCCTGAGCCCGTACTTCCTCACCGAGCGCAACTTCGCGAACTTCCTCACCCAGGCCGCCGAACTCGTCATGCTGGGCATGGCGCTCGTCTTCGTCATCCTCCTCGGCGAGATCGACCTATCGGCCGGCGTCACGGGCGGCCTGGCGATGTGCATCTGGGTCGTGCTCACCGACGTGACGAAGCTCAACTGGTTCCTCGCCCTGCTCATCGCCTTCGCGGTCGGCCTCGCCGTGGGCTCGTTCATCGGCTTCTTCGTGGCGAGAATCGGCATCCCCTCGTTCGTCGTCACGCTGGGCCTGTTCCTCGGCTTCCAGGGGCTCGAGCTCATCGTCATCGGCGCGGGCGGCAACTTCCAGGTGCAGACCCCCGCGATCGTCGCGCTCATGAACAACAATCTGCCCGTGTGGGGCGGCTGGCTCATGCTCGCGGTGTTCGTCGCGCTCTCGCTCGCGACCTCGTTCTGGGACCGCAGCCGCCGCACGGCGGCGAACGTCCCGAACGGCCCCGTCGCGATGGTGCTGATCAAGGCGGGCGCCCTGCTCGTTCTCGGCGGACTGGCTGTGTTCCTGCTCAGCCAGGACCGCTCGGCGTCGATCATCGCGATCCGCGGCGTTCCGATCGTGGTTCCCATCGTGCTCGCGGTGCTCTGGATCGGCACTTTCGTGCTCGACCGCACCAAGTTCGGCCGTTACATCTACGCGGTCGGCGGCAACGCGGAAGCCGCCCGCCGCTCCGGCGTGAACGTCGTCCTCATCCGGTTCCTGGTGTTCGTGATCTGCTCGTTCCTCGCGGTCGGCTCCGGTCTCTTCACCGCGGCGCGCGTCGGGTCTGTGGATGCCACCGCCGGCAAGGACATCGTCCTCTCCGGCGTCGCAGCCGCGGTCGTCGGCGGCGTCAGCCTCTTCGGCGGCCGCGGGCGCCTGGTGCACGCCGCGGTCGGCGCCCTCGTGATCGCGGTGATCACCAACGGCCTCGGCCTGCTGAACCTGCCGTCGGGCCTCAACAACGTCATCGCCGGCGCCGTCCTGGTACTCGCGGCGACCATCGACGCGCTCTCCCGCCTGCGCTCGGGCGGCAGCCTGTTCAGGCGATAGCGGGTCAGCGTTCGGCCGGCGCCGCCTCGGCGGCGCCGGCCAGAGCCTGCTCGACGGCCTGTTGCACGCGCGCGTCCTCGCGCTGCCTCGCCTGCTCACGGCGGCGGCGATGCAGCAGGCCGGCCCCGACCGCGAGCGCGGCGATCACGAGGATGATGACGAGCAGCGTCCACGGCACGGCCGGCGCCGACGCGGTGGCGGTCACCGCGGCGAGCGGGTTCGTCGAGCCGGACGCGTCGACGAACGCCGGCGTGACCTTCGCGGTCGCGGCGAACCAGAACGCGGCGGCGACACCGCGCAGCGGCACCGTGACCTCCCGGCTCTCCCCCGGCAGCAGGGCAGGCGGCGGCGCGATCTTCCCGGCCGCGACGGGGAAGAGCCCGAACGGGCCGGTTGCAGAGACGCTCTGCGTCGCCGACAGCGTCGTGTTCCCCGTGTTCCGGATCGTGTAGCTGAGAGTCGCGTCGCCGCCGGCGAAGGGGTTCAGCCCGCCGCCGAAGCGCGCCCGCGCGTCCGTGATGGCGAGGGCCGGTTCGAGCGCGCCGCTGACGCGCAGCGCGATGCGGATGCCGAGGCGGCGGTCGACGTTGATGCCGGATGCCTGCCCGGGTTGGGTCAGCGTCGTGACGATGCCGCCGACGTAGTCCCCCGGCGCGCTGCCCTTCGGCACGGCGATGTGAAAGGGGACCTGCTTCGCCTCACCGGGGGCGACTCTGACGGTGCTCGCTTAGGCCTTCACCCAGGCGCCCACCCCGCGCTGCTTCTGGCCTGGCAACCGCAGATCGAGCTGGCCGGCCTCGGTCGTGAAGCCGTCGGCTGCGTAGACACCGAGGTCAAGTGGCTCATCGCCCCGATTCGTCACGACGATCGCGTCGGAGAGCCGGCCGCCGGCGGCCGCTGTGTAGCGGAAGCTCGTGCGCTCGGCGCCGTAGGAGTTCGAGGCGGTTCTCACGGACCAGGTCACATCGTCTGCGCCGGCGGCGTGAGCGGCGGGCGCCGCCGACAGCGCGAGGGCCGGCAGCAGCGCGGCGACGGCGAGCACGAGGAATGCTCGCGCACGGCGGGTGGGGCGGCGGGCGGCGGTGGTATGCATGGCTGTCCTCAGGGGTGAGAAGAACGGTGGTGACCCGGCGCGGGTGGGCGTGCGTGTCCCACCCGTGCCGGGTCGTCTCTGGCACGGGGCGGATTACTCGCTCAGTGCGGTGATGGTGAGGGTGCCGCGGTAGCTGCCCTTGCTCACCTCGGTCGGGATCTTCAGGTCCAGGCCGGCGCCGAGCTTCGCCGTGCCGCGCTCGTGCCCCTGGCCGGCGGTGCCGAGCGTGCGGGACACCGAGAGGCCGTCCCCGCCGTCGAAGCCCGACACCACGGTCGCGCCTGCCGCCGCACCAGCTCCGGGGGTGGTTACCTTCGGCGCCCAGCCGAGGTACTTCCCCGAGAAGGTGTTGGTGCCGTCGCGGAAATCGCCGACCGCGGCCGAGATCGACCACGGCGCGCGCGAGCTGCGGGTGTCCGTCACGGCGATCGGGTTGATCTGGCCCTGTGCCTCGAAGTAGTCCCCCGGCTTCTCGACGGCGGTGCCGAGGTCGACCAGGCCGTTGTGCCCGTCGATCGTCCACCCGAACTCACCGGGGGCGGCCTGCGGCACGGTGACCTGGATGTCCTGGCCGTTGCCGTGGTTCGGGCGGATGGTCACCTTGTCCACGATCGAGCCGACCGGCTGCGCGGCGGATGCCCCGCTGTCCGGACCGCACCACGAGACGTTGTGACGCTCGACGGCCGCGTTCGGCGCGGCGCAGGTCCCGCTGCGCACGTTCTGCACGACGAGCTGGTCAGACTGCACGGACACCTTCACGTACGTGCGGACGTGCTCCTGGTTCTGCACCGAGTTGTACCAGTAGTCCTGCGGCTTCAGCGGGTCCGCGCCGTTGCCGGCGCCGCTCGTCCCGCTGTTGTCGGGGGCGGTGATGTCGTAGTACTTCGAGCCGGAGGCCGAGTTCGCGGTGACGTAGATGACGCCGCCGGGGCCCACGTTGACCTCTTCCTGGCCAGGCTGCTCGTCCGGGTTCGCCTTCTGACCGTTCTTGATCTCATAGCTGCGCGAATAACTGTGGTCGTGGCCCTGGAGCACCAGATCGACGCCGAGCTTCGAGAACGTCGTCGGGAAGTCGACGCGGCGCACCTTGTTGTCACCGTCCTTCGCGTGATCGGCCGGCGAGTAGATCGCGTGGTGGTAGACGAGCACGGTGTACTTCGCCTCGGCGCCGTGCTGGCTCACCACATCGGTGACATAGGAGATGTGCGCGGCATCTCCGCCCCCGCCCTGCGAGGTGGCGTAGCTGTTGCTGTTGAGGTCGATGAACAGCACGTCCTTGTAGATGTACCAGTAGTCGCCGCCCGAGCTTGCGCCCGCCGGGTTGCCGTTGCTGTAGTACGGGGCCGTGCGATCGGTGTTCGGCGTGTAGAAGTGCTGCTCGTACGCCTTGCCGCCGACGTCGTGGTTCCCGATGGTCGCGGCCCACGGGTACTCGCGCAGCTTGTCGGAGATGAGGAAGTTGTTCCAGTGCGCCTCGGTGTTCGCGCTCTCGACCTGGTCGCCGCCCGAGACGAGGAGCTCGGCGTTCGGGTTCGCGGCCAGCGACACGTCCAGGGTGTCGGCCCAGCCGGCGCCGTCGGCGACGGCGTCGCCCGAGGAGCCGATCTGCGGGTCGCCGTAGAACAGGAAGTCGAACGGGCCGTCGAAGGACTGCGTCTTGAACGAGTAGGTCGCCGACCAGTCGCCGTCGGAGCCCACGCGGTACGAGTACTGCGTGTTCTCCTGCAGGCCGTCCAGCGTCGCGTGCCGGTTGTAGCCGGTCGTCGTCGTGTTCGCCGCGCCGAGCGCGGCGAAGCTCACCGCATCAGCGGGGAACGCGCCGTCCACCAGTGCGGCGGTAGGCGCGAGCTGCACCTCCTGCGCGGTGTCGACGGCGGTGTACCAGCTCAGGATGCGCTGGGACTCCGTGGCGCCGACGCCCAGGACGATGCCGGTCTGGTTCGCCGACGGGGTGTCGGCTGCCAGGGCGGGGGTGGCGGCGATGCCGCCGAGCACGCACGACGCGCCGAGCGCGACGGCGGAGAGGACGACGGTCGCGCGACGGCGACCGCGGCGCAGCATGTGCGTTGCTGCGGATTCGGGCATGGAGTGATCCGTTCTCTTCGAGGTGGGAACTGCGTTGTACTGCGAGGGGAATGAGCTCATGGGCCGCCTCACACGCCGAGCACCCGCTGGACGAACCAGACGAGCCCCGCGATCGAGACGGCGGTGGCGGTGACGACCGTCACCCAGATGAAGAGCCGCGGCGAGCGGTGCCGCAGCAGGGCGAGCAACGGGAAGACGACCGCGATGATCGAGAGCTGCACGGCCTCGATGCCGACGTTGAAGACGAGCAGCGACCACAGCAGCGTCCATGACCACGGCTCGTCGATGCCGAGCGCGCTGGCGAAGCCGAGCCCGTGCACGAGCCCGAAGACGAACACGACGCCGAGGCGCAGCCAGCCGGGCCGGTCGAGCCCCAGCCGCCCGCGCGCGATGTCGAGCCATGCGGCATCCGCCCGCCCGCGCCACTGCCGCCACAGGTACCAGGCCGCGACCGCGGTGATCGAGAGCGCGATCACGGGCTCGACGAGGGCGGCCGGGGCGCTCACCACATGTGTCGCGGCCAGGATGAAGGTCACCGAGTGCGCGAGCGTGAAGGTCGTCGCTGCGTAGATCACCTCGCGCAGACGGCGGGAGCCCGCGATCAGCGCGAGCAGGAACAGGATGTGGTCGATGCCGCTCAGCAGATGCTCCGCGCCGAGCCGGAAGAACTCCCAGAACCTCTCGCCCGTGCTCTGCGCCGTCGAGAACGACGGGTGCTGAGCGTCGAGCGCCGCACTGCCGGAGTGCGTGTCCAGCGTGTAGCTCAACACGGTCTTCGTGTCACGCACATAGCCCTCCGAATCCGGGAAGAGCGTGCTCTCGATCACGTGCGCCGAGCTCGGCGTCGGGCAGCTGTAGTCGAACGCGATCCTCGCGTACGGGGCACCGTCACGCTGCGTCATCGTCACGGGCCCGTCGATCCGCGGCCTGCACGCAGTGTTTGCGGACGTCACGGTGAAGTGCTCGGCCACATAGCCGAGCACCGTGTCAGCATGCGCGTCGAGTGCTGCCGCCTCGGCCCTCTCATCGCCCTCGTCGAACGCCGGCTGCCCCGCTTCGAAGAGCGCATCGTCGCCGTGCGCGTCGGCCGCGGAGACGATCAGCAGGTCGTAGTCGAGCTCGAGCCTCGCGCCCACATGCCCGACACGATCCGCCGTCACCGTCGCGTAGACGACCGAGGTGAAGCCGTGGGCGGCGGCCGGCGCCGAGGTCAGGAAGCCGAGCACGGCGACCGCGGTGGCGGCGAGCAGGGTCAGGGCGACCCGGCGGGCGGGGGCGGGCATGGAACTCCTTCGGGTTGGCTATGACGATTCAGTGCGGGGATTAATGGGTTCCTGTCCCGGGGCGAACGGAAGATGAACGCGACCCGGAATCGCGTCGAGCCGACCGCCGCATCGGAGAGGGTGGTGATGTGCCCCTGCTCCGTTCCCTCGCTGTGATCGCCGCCGGACTCCTTTCGGCGGCCCTCTTGGCGGGCTGCGCGCAGTCCGACTGGGACACTCCGCACGCTGCGCCCAGCGCGCTCGGCGAGCCGGCAGCCGGATTCGCCCCCGAGACCTCGCCGAGCCCGGAGGCGACGGTGCACCCGGAGCCAGGGTCGTGGGACGAGGTCCGCCCCTCCCCCGGAATGCGCGTCGTCCTGCTGACCGCGGGGCACGACTCGCCGACGAAGACGCTCGTCACCGCGATCAGGTCCTGGGCCGACGCCGAGCACGTCGAGCTGCGCACCGTCGCGGCCGACGACGACCTCATCGACGGCATCGTGCAGGCGATGAAGCTGCGCCCCGATCTGATCGTGACGGCGGGCGACGATCTGATCGACCCGCTCGCGACCGTGACGGCGAGCCACCTCGACCAAAAGTTCCTCGTCGTCGGCGCCGAGATCGCCGAGCCCACCGGCAACGTCACCGCCGTCGACTGGACAGGGGCGTCGTTCCGCGGCGAGGGCCTCGGCATGTCCTCGAGCTACGACGCGGCCAGCTTCACGCCGGAGCGCTGCGGCCGCGGCATCCGTGCCGGCGTCGCCGCCGTCCTCACCGGGATGACCGGTGTCGTCCTCTGGATCGGCTGACGCACGCGGCCCTACACTCGGGAACCATGGCGAGCACTGACGCAAGCCCCGATGCCGCCGAGCACGGCTTCTATCGGCTGAACTGGCTGCAGCGGGTCGGCTTCGGTGCGGGCGATCTCGCGCAGAACCTCATCTACAACACGGTCGCGACCTATCTGCTGTTCTTCTACACGCAGGTCTTCGGCCTCGGCGCCGGCGTGGCCGCGACCATGTTCCTGGTCGTGCGCCTCGTCGATGTCGTGTGGGACCCGCTCGTCGGCACCTTCGTCGACAAGCACACGACGCCCTGAAGGCGGTACCGCGGCTACCTCGTCCTGGCGGGCATCCCGCTGTCGGTGTTCGCCGTCCTCGTGTTCTGGAACGGCTTCTCGGGCTCGCTGCTCTACGCCTACATCACGTACGTCGGCCTCTCGATGCTCTACACGCTGCTGAACGTGCCGTACGGTGCGCTGAACGCATCGCTCACGCGCGACAACGAGGAGATCTCGGTCCTCACGACGACGCGCATGTTCATGGCGAACATCGGCGGACTCGCCGTGGCGTTCGGTGTGCCGGTGATCGTGCAGGCGATCTCGCCGACGGGCGACTGGGGGACGCCCGCCGCGGCCGGCGCCTGGCAGACGACGATGCTCATCTTCGCCGCGGTCGGCCTCGTCGTGCTGGTGTTCTGCTTCAGCCAGACACGTGAGCGCGTGGTGATGGATGCCGCGCATCAGGACGACGTGAAGATCTCCGACCTGCTCGTCGAGTTCCGCCGCAACGGGCCCCTGCGCACCCTGGCCTTCTTCTTCATCACGGCGTTCGCCATGATGGCGGTCGGCAACTCGGGCGCGGCGTACTACATGACAGAGGTCGTGCATCGCGAGGACCTCGCCGGCTGGTTCAACGCCCTCGGCGTGCTGCCCGCCTTCGTCTTCCTCCCGATCGTGCCCGCCATCCGCCGCGCCATCGGCAAGCGCGCCCTGTTCGTCGCATTCCTCGTCGTGGGCATCGTCGGTCTCGCGATGCTCTACTTCATTCCCGACCCCGAGCACCATGTCGCCTGGGTGCTCGTCGCCCAGGTGGTCCGATCCATCGGCATCATCGTCGCGACCGGCTATATGTGGGCGCTCGTGCCCGAGGTGATCACCTTCGGCGAGTGGAAGACCGGGCGGCGCATCTCGGGCATCGTCAACGCCCTGACCGGCATCTTCTTCAAGGCGGGCTTCGCGCTCGGCGGCGTCATTCCCGGGATCGTGCTCGCCCTCACGGGCTACGTCTCGGACACCGAGCGCCAGAGCGCCGGTGCGCAGCAGGGCATTCTGTGGCTGGTGTCGGTCATCCCCGCCGCCCTGCTCGTCGTCGCGATCATCGTCATCAGCCGCTATCGCCTGAGCGATGCGCAACTGGTGCAGATGAACCGCGAGATCGAGGAGCGCTCGCGCGCCGGTGAGACGGATGCCGACGACCGATCGGCTTCGCTGCCGAATTCCTCCCTCGCCGATCGAGCCCTGACCGGCTCGCACGACCTCACGCAGCTGCGGTCCGAAGACGACGAAACCCCCGGTCACTGAGCGGGGGTTCGCGCCCTTCGGTGGATCTGAGGGGACTCGAACCCCTGACCCCCTGAAGAATTTTCTGCCGTCCCACATGTGACGGCATGGAGCCAAGTGTTCGAGGCTTCTCGGCAAGACTCCTAATAATTCGGGCCATTCACAGAACCGGAGCTTAACCACTTTATTAAGCATCGTGCCACTTCGACGCCTTTCGAGCCAGCTCAATACGGCTGAAGTGTCGACTAAGTGTCGACTGCGACGCGCTTCGGCCGGTGCCGCTTGACGGCGCATCATTGGACAGCATCGTCGGACCTGTGCAGGTCCGGGAACCGGAATGCGTGGTGTGCGGCCGGCTTACGTGTGGGCCTGGTCTGTGGATGTGGCAGGCGGTGGGCGCCCACGGCCTGGACCGGAGGGTCCTCTACCTCAGCGCAGCGTGCTGCGCAGCGCGACAAGTCGAGGAAATGTGTGTCGCTGTCTGATTGGGGGCGCGCGGGAGGTGGGGTGATTCACCTCGGGAGTGAGAAGAAGTGGGAATGGACTTGGGCCAAGACGCGGGGCGGCAGTGTCCTGGCACGCACACTTGAGCAATGACTCCGATTCAGCAGACCCGTATGAGGACGCGACGAGATTCCCGAGCGAGGGGTGGCGGGTTGCCTCCGGGCGTGGAGCTCGCCGGGCAGTGGGCGTGGCGGTTCCTGGTGGTGGCTGCGGCGATCACGGTGTGTGTCTATGTCGTCGCCGCGTTGAGCGAGATCGTGATTCCGGTCCTGGTCGCGTTGCTCGTGTGCGCGCTGGTGGCTCCGCCGATGCAGTTCTTGCAGCGGCTGCGGTGGCCGAAGTGGCTGGCGTTGGCGGTATCCCTGATCGGCGTTCTTGTCATCATCGGCGGCCTCGCTCTGCTGGTCACGGTACAGATCCGGTCCGGGCTGCCCGAACTCGAGGCTCGATCGGTGACCCGCTACAACGACTTCCGAGTGTTCTTGCGTACCGGGCCGTTCCATCTGAGCGATACCGCGTTGGACGCAGACCTCGCGAATGCGGAGACGACGGCGCGGAAATACGGCAGCGTGATCTTCAGCGGTGCGCTGTCTGCCGGTGCGACCGCTGGGCGGATCGGCGCCGGCGCGCTCATCGCGCTGTTCTCGACGATCTTCATGCTCATCGACGGCAGCGGAGTGTGGGGGTGGATCGTCCGGTTGTTCCCCCGGCGCGCACGAGCCGCGCTGGACGGCGCGGGGCATGCAGGGTGGCACACGCTCAGTGCGTTCGTTCGCGTGCAGATCCTCGTCGCCGCAGCCGACGCCGTCGGGGTGGGTCTGGTGGCCTTCGTCCTCGGGCTGCCAATGGCGGTGCCGCTCGCGGTCCTTGTATTCCTCGCCTCGTTCGTGCCGGTGATCGGCGCCATCATCACCGGGGCGCTCGCCGTGCTCGTCGCACTCGCGTTCGTCGGCCCCTGGCAGGCTCTCATCATGCTTGCCGGTGTCCTCGCCGTCCACCTCCTGGAAGCGCACGTCCTCCAACCCCTGGTGATGGGGTCTGCCGTGCGGGTTCACCCGCTGGCCGTGGTGCTCTCAGTCGCCGGCGGCTCCATCGTCGCCGGTATTCCCGGGGCGCTCTTCGCCGTCCCAGCCGTTGCGGTGATCCACGTGATGATCAGCTACATCGCCTCCGGCACATGGCGCGGCGCACCTCGTGCGCGACACACGCGCATCCCGGACGGACTGACCCCCTGAGCACACGCGTCAGGGCGTCGGCGGTGCGAACGAACGCGCTGCTGGCGCGGAACGGGCAGCTATGGCCGGTGCCGGAGCGGTGAAGGACAAAGAAGCGCCCCCGCGCGAACGCGGGGACGCTGTGAAAGCTGCGAGCTACTTTCCCGGGCTCTTCGGGTGGCTTGCCGCACGGTGGACGCTGTCTGCCGCCCGGCTGACCGCACCGGCTACCGCCGCAGTCGCGCCGTTGATGGCACCCTCGACAGAGTCCACGACCTTGTCAGTGACGTTCTTCGTCCCCTCAGCACCACGCTTGATGCCTTCTCCAGCGGTCATGATGACCTTCTCTCAGTGGACCTGTGACGCTACACGCCGAACCTGTCGATTCGCCTGTGCTGAGGACACCGGCGGTTGTCCTCGCCGCTCAACGACGTCCATCGAACCCGCCGCCCTCGTCCTCCCACGCGTCGACCCCGGTCGGGCCGTCCGCGGTCTGGCCGATGACCGCGTCGAAGCGCACGGCAGCGACGGCCTGCGCCACATATCGCTCGCGTTCTCGTTCGGCCGCCGCGAGCTTCTCAGCCTCCGCGACCATGAGCGCGTCCGCCGCACTGGCCGCCTCCGTGATCTCCGCCAGGACCATCCCCAGTACTCGAGCAAGTCCGCTCTCGAGTTCATCAAGACTGGTATCTCGGATCTCCAACAGCCGGTCACGAACCGCCAACTTCGTCGCGTTGTATCCGGCAGCATCGAGGCGAGCGCGAGCGGCAGCCCCGGAGATCATCGCGAGCTCGGTTCTTGTTGGCGGCCGAGTGAACTCGGCGGCTACCGCATAGCTGCCGGGGCCTGAGTCGGTAGCGAGCGTTGCCGGCAGAAGACCGGCGACGATATGGGTCAGGCCGAGCGGCGTCGCTATCGGCCGTGCCGCAGATTCGACGGACTCCGCGAACTGAATGGCGCCCGCACGGGCGCGGACTTCCTCCCACCGCTTCGCTTCATACTGCTCAGCACCATCGAGATTCCGAGCCAGAGTTTCCAGGCGCGCAGCATCTGACGCGCTGATCTCGGCCAAGAGACGGCCCAGGACGGAACCAAGCCCGGCTTGCAGCTCTTCAAGGCTCGTGTTCGCGATCTCCAACCGCCGATCGCTGACCCTGGTGGTGACCTGGGGGTAGCCGGCTCGGTCCAGCCACGCCCGAGCCTCCGGGCCGTTCAGCGCGAGGATCTCCCCTCCAGAGGGGCGCCGCGTGAAAACCGCGTTGATCATGTAACGCTCCGGGCCGCCATCCGTGTGGACGGTCGCGGGCAGGAGGCTGGTGAGAATATGGCTGAGTCCCAAGGCAGTACCCGATTCCGTCGACTCAGACGTCGAGGATCGTGTTGTTTGCGTCATGACCGGACGGTACGCGCCCAAGATGCGAGCGCTCACATCTACGTGTGCAGCGACGCGCTGGAACCATCATGCGATCACGCGGTGCATGCCGCGGGAGGAGCGGGTGAACGCGTCGCACCATGCCATATGTTATTTAGCTTTGGTGGACGCGATTCGGCGAACACAAAGGCCATGGGCTCGTCGGACGCCAGGCGTCGCGGCTCTGTGAGGTCACAGTAGTACATCGCAGCCTGTGCAGAATGCCGAGAGCCCGCGCGACGTCACCGAAGCGCAGCGTGCTCGGAGCGCTACCCGATGAACGCGAGTTCGCAGTACGGGCACCAATTCGGTGGGGCGCCCGATAGCTCGTAGTCGCAGATGGGGCAATGGGGATGCACGTCTCGGTCCACCATGTGACCGTAGGTCATCGGCTTTGCGTCGTCTCGGGGGTTGACAGCCACCGGCCGCCCACGCGGGAAGCATGCGCTCCCAGATATGCCGGCGCTCGTTCCTCGACGAGAGAAGCCCAACCCTTATGTCTCGTTAGCGCATGCGGCACCGCGCGTAGTGTGAGGCCCATGACGAACTCAGTGCCTGTTATCCGTCCGGCCGACGACGGGCACCTCGGACTGTCGCGCGTCCTCGCAACCACGCTCCCCGACGCGCTTGGGACGCCCGAAGCTCCGGACCGGTACTCCGTCACCGCGATGCTCACCCGCAGACCCAGCCATTTCGAGATCGCCGCGATCCACAGCCGCGAAACCAGCGACCGCCTTGACCGCGCCGGCTACCCGACCGTTGAGCTCTCTGTGTCCGATCGACGACTGCAGATCGCCAACACGAGCCTTGAGGAACTCCGCGACGGGCTCTCGACCGTGCTCGCAGACCTGATCCGGGATATCAGCCTCGATGGACGCGAAAACGCCGCCGCTCTCGCGGAGATTCAAGAAGATCGGTCTCAGGAGGAGCTCGACCGCGTGTCAGCCGTCCTCGAGATCGCTGAGTCGGTCCACTTTCTTCCGTCGCGACCAGCCCGTTAGGACAAAACGCGTCGAACGCCTGTGGGGCGTCATCGCCGAGCAGCCAGCCCGTGAAGGGAAGCAGTACCTCTGCGCGGCGACGGGCCTCTCCAAGCACATGGTCGTACCCGTACTGGGCGAGGAGCGGGTTGTCGACGTCTGCCTCGCCGATCTCGAGGCGCAGGCAGGACGCTGGAGCGGAGCATGGTGGGCGACGACGGGTCGATGGACGCCACGTCGGAACTCGTGCTCCGAGATCCGGCCCTCACACTGCGGCCCGAATCGGTACGGCCGGTCCCAGTCGCCTGGCTAGTCTCTGCGACTCTCTTCGATGCGCTTGCCGCAACTTCTGTGCAGAATGGCCCAGAGCGGATGGGCTGACGTCGTCTACTTGGAGCGTATGCTCCGATCACAGGGTCGCGGTGGCTCTCGATGGAGGCCAGTCCGATGGGTGACAAGTCCGCTCGTAAGAGCACTACCAAGACCCCGGCGACGAAGACGCTGAAAGAAAAGCGGCTCGACAAGGCCGACAAGAAGGCGCGTGCCCTTCGCAACGAGAACGCCGACATGGTCGCGAGAAAGCGCTAGATCGGTGGTCCGTTCCCGTCGACCGCATCGCATCTGCCGCGGTCGCCGGGAATGGAACCGTTTGAATGGTTCTAGGTTCCCAGCACATAGAAAAGTCTGTTCTACGGGCGCTTGTCGTGTCCGTCGGCCGCTCTCTCGATGTGTCCTGGCCAAGCTCTACGCCTCTTTCATGTGAGCGCACTCATCCGATCTCCGTAGAGTCGGCAGTCCGCGTGGATGGCGCGCCGGAAGTTCGGCTGATGCTGACTCATAGAGGCGGTCTGTTTATGCGTTGACGCCCACGATGACGGGGGCGGTTCATGGTGGAATCCCGTCCGCCCGTTGGCCGGGCGGGATTCCTTCAAGTGAGGAGAACCGATGGATGCTCCGAAGCCAGGACGGCCGCCCCGCCGACAACGCCAACACCAGCGCCTGCCTGTACGGGAGCCGGCTTAGCGCACGCTCATGGATGAGAGCTCGCTCGGATCGGGCGGCTGTGCACTGCCACGCGAGTGGATGCAGGACGCGACGCTGTGGGACTGCCCGTGGACGTGCTGTCGCTGTCTAGGGTCTCGATCCCAAGGACGGCCGCGAAGCTGTGGGTCCCTCGTCGCCGCGGGGCTGATCCCAGAGGTGCTCCGACGTTACTCGCCAGAGACATCGACGGTCCGACCCAGATAGAGGGCGTGACTAAGTCGACGGACGCTGCGGTCTGTGGACGTGCTACGCACGTTCCTGTTCCTGCTGGGCGAGCCACGCCTTCTCGGCAGCTGTTTCCGCGTCGCGAACGGTGATGGCGACGATATCTCGTCGAACAGAGACATGTTGACGCACTCAAGAGCCGTCAGAGCGAACTCACCGCGGTTCGTGTCGCGAATCTCAAGCGCGCGGTCACGGCATCAGCACCTGTTTCTCCGTGCTTAGACGCCGCGCGCCCGCGGTAACGGTGCGGGTGGGCATGAGAACGAGCTCAAAGCTTGTCGATGCCCTCCCACTCGTCCATATCGAGTGCTGCTTCGGCGGCCCAGGCCTCCTGCGCGGAGGCCGCATCCATTTGCCCAGTCTCGTGTCGGTCGACGGTGACCATGAGTCCGCGGCTCACAATCGCGTCGATACTCTCGCCGCCGGCGAGCGGCAGACGGATGACTCCTGCGCCGCGGCGCAGGGCGGAGACGATCCGCCTCTCAAGCTTGCGGATGCTCGTGCCGTGCTTGAGCGTGAAGGCCTTAGGCCCGAGTGTCACCGTGAGCGTGTGCATACCGTCCCCTGTCGCGTCACGCCAGCGGTACCCGGGGCATCCGGCCACGTATCAGCGGCGCCCGAGGGTTGACAACGACAGAAAGGTGCTCTGCCGTACAACAGCACAGTCGCACACCGGATCCGCACCCGGGCGGGTCATGGGGCGGTGGCTCCGCCAGCGGCCTGAAGGTACTGGCCTGCTTCGTCCTCGCCCATCAGTAGCATCCCCCGAACGCCGGTCGAGGATCGTTCCAACGCCTCCAACCAGACCCGATTCAGCTCTGGCGGTTTGATGCCGGAGAACCGAAATTGGAGCGGGATGGCCGGTGAGAGCCAGATGCTGACTCGTCCGGAGCCGGAAGACGCCGGCACGCTCCAATTCAGCAGGAAGCATTCATTCCGCCGTAGTTTCGACGTGATGGCGATCTTCGCGTGCGCGAGAACGCGGTCCTCGATCTCGTAGCTTTCGGAGCCCGCATAGACGACGTCGTGATCAGCCAGAACTTTGCCCAGTAGCAGACGCGTCGCCGGTCCGGCAGTGCCGTAGAGTCACACGATGACAACCCGTTTCCGCAGCACCTCCTTCGTGACCGTCTCGGGGGGTTCTCTTGCCGGCTTCGGCAACGCGATCAACCGCTTCGGCCCGCGTGAACATGCCGGCCTCACCTTCGGATACACCTCGGTGATCCGGCAGACCACTGGCGCCGAGCGTGGCAAGAACAAGGTCCTCATCGATGCTCTCAGCGAGAGCGGCGACCAGGATCAAGCTCACACGGCAGCCCTGGAGACCGTCGTTCGTGCGTTAAAGCATGTCGGTGCCGACCTCGACCAGGCGGTCGTGGAAACCGTAAGCATCTCGTAGCAGCGGCGGCTAACGAAGCCGGGCGAGACAGATGTCAATGGCTGTTTCGTAGTCGACCGGCTCTGAACGAACGTCTCTCTCGCCGGGCCCCGTCACGATATAGCGCCCATTGGGCTGCGGATGAACGACCGCTAGGCGGTCATCTTGGCTGATGAGATAGAGGCCGCTCTCGGTGCGGGTGACCGTCACAGTTCGGCCGCCGATGACGAATTCGCGGGAATGCCCGAACGGGACTGCAGTCTGCGAACGGATAGCGGTAGTGGCGTTCATCGGGAGTCTCCGTTCGTCGAGCATCCCGCCCGCGATGTGGACGAACGGGATGCTCCCATGAACCGTCCGCGGTCATTGGCTGGACGACAGCGCTCCTACGGCCGCCGCTGCGGGAGAGCGGCCTCCATCTCGACGTGCGCGCGGAGCGACAGCCCTGACGTTACGCAGGCCTCCTGTGCGTCCTCACAAGAAGCAGGGATATGGCCGAGCGATCGGACGTGATCGCCCTAGCTGATGAGCTGCAGAGCTCCCGGCCTGATGGTGATGTTCGCGGCGGTGATCGCACCGAAGCTGTCGCCGTCCAACTCCACCTCTTGTGGCGTGTTGAACGTGACGTCGATCCGGCGCGCTCGGGCGTAGCGCAATGCGAAAGGTTGCCGGACCAGCTGACGGAGGAATTTGCCTGTGGTCGTGCGGTGGAGGAAACGAGAGAGGGCAAGGCGGACGCCGATCTGAAGCCATGCGCCTTTCCTCCGTGGCCGAAGGATGACGGTATCTAGGATCCCATCGTCCGGGCGTGCGTCCGGGATGAGCAAGATGCCTCCGGTGAGGGTGCCACAGTTGCCGACGATGACGGTGTGCGCGCGGGTGGAGTGATGACGACCGCCATCCAGCCGGTAATGAAGCGCGAAATCCGCGTTCGCGAGCACGGACCGGCCGATCGGCTCGGCATAGGCAACCCAGCCCAGGCGTTTCTTGAGTCGAGGATTGGTTCCGGCGGCCATCCGCGCATCCAGGCCGATACCGGCCATCACGAGGAACGCGTGGGACGCAACCGTGCCGTCGGCATGCTGCAAGGTGGCATGCCCGACATCGATTCCGTGCGCGGCGCCGTCGAAGGCGGACTTCACCGCCGCCGGCAGATCACTCACCGGCAGCCCGAGCGCACGCGCCAACAGATTGCCGCTTCCTGCGGCAGCGACCGCGAGCGGGATCGCGCTGCCCGCCAACTGCTCTGCAACCGTTCGGACCGTGCCGTCGCCTCCGGCGACGAGCACGAAAACCGGATGAGTTGCCGCGGCGTCGATCGCGGCCTGCTCGCCATCGTCGCCCGGGGCGGTCTCGAACCAGAAAGCAGGTTCATATCCGGCAGCGGCTTCGGCCCCCTCAAGGAGAAGGCGCAGGCGCACGACATCTACTTTCGCCGGGTTGTACACCACAGCCACCCGGAGCACCCTTGCTGGCAATGGAGTAGGCGCGCGCATCATCTGCGAAGGTTACGTCACGATCACCGCGCGACCGTGCAGGAGCATCCGGGAACCACAGCCATCACTGTGCAGCGCGACGCCTCCAAAGCCGGTCAGGCTTCCGTGCTCATCTGCGTGCCGTAGACTGCAAGCACAGCAGCAGTACGACGCTCCGTCGCCGCAGCGTCCATCCGCAGGCGAGATGTGCCGCAATCTGTGTCGACATCAGACAACATCTGCGCATCAACTGCCACTGATCTTCCCGCGATAACGGACCGACGCAGGTCCAGTCGCGTCTACGAAACGACTTCTCCTATCTCTTCCCCGATCTCCGCACCTCCTTCTATCCTGTTCTCCACGGCCACCATGCTGGAATGGCGCCAAGCCGCGGACGACGTCCACGTCGCCACCCTCAGCCGCGAATTCGCCGGCTACGCGACGAGCGTCCCCGGCGGCTTCGAACTGCACGATGCACACGCCCTTCCCCTCGGACTGTTCTCCACGCTGACCGAGGCGCAAAACGCGCTCCGCCCACAGACGGCCGCCTCACAGCACCTCCCACCCCGTTCGCGACGTCACCACCATCGCGACCTCTCCGACCGCACTCGCGGCCCGAAAACACGAAAGAAAGACAACGACATGGTCACCGGCACCGTCAAATGGTTCAACTCCGACAAGGGCTACGGCTTCATCGCCCCCGACGACGGCACTGCCGACGTCTTCGCTCACTTCTCCGCCATCAGTAGCAGCGGCTTCCGCAACCTCGAAGAAGGCCAAGAAGTCGAATTCGACACCGAACCCGGCCAGAAAGGCCCACAAGCGGCGAACATCCGCCCGCTCTAGAGCTCTCCCAAGCCGTCCGACACCAGCGTCTCCGTCCATTCCTCACGCCCGCGCGGCCCCTCGTACCGTTCGCGCCGAGGTCGAACAGCCGGCTGAATTCCGTGAGCCGGCTGCGCGTCATCTCCTGCTCGGCGAAGCAGACCTGCCAGTCGAGCCAGTCCTGCCGCTTCAAGCCCGCAACCGCCGACAGCTCACACGCATACGAGTGGCGGCACAGCCAGCAGATGCGAGCCTTGGCTCCTGCGAGACGCACGCGATCGACTCGGTTCTGTTGCCGTGCGCCGAGGCCGCTCGCGGCGCCGTCCTTGACGAACCCAACCGAGTTGGACTGCGTGCACCGGGCGGCAGCACGCGGCATATGTTGCGCTTGAGGGTGCTGATGAGAGGGGAATCCTCGTCGCGGCGAGGAGAGACGAGACCGCTCCTCTGTGCGCGAATTTTGAGGACCATTGACGATAGCGACCCGAGGGACGAAGGCCCCGGTGGATCGGATATCGCGGCCCGCTGACCCGGCTGCTCGCTTGCGATCGCGGGCCGCAGCGTTGCTGCCGTAGCTTCCGCCGTTGGGGTGTGAAGGACCAACTGTGCGCGAAGGGCGTCAAGTGATGGGTTGGGCGCCGATGACCGAGAGGAGTTGGAGTTTCTCGTAGCTCTCGCTGCCGGGTTCGGCCGTGTACACGAGGAGGCGGTGGGATTGTTCGGTGTCGAGCAGGGTCTGGCAGTTCAGTTCCAGCATTCCGACCTCTGGATGCACGAAGCGTTTGACGTCGGCCGGACGGATGCCGACCTCATGGGCTTCCCAGATTCGGCGGAACTCTGGGCTTCGCGTGCGTAGCAGGCTGGCGAGTTGCTGCGCACGGGACCCCGGGCCACGCATGGTGGCGATCTCTCGCAGCCCCGCGGCGTACACCCGTGACAGGAACGGACGGTCGTCCTCGGGATATGGCGATCTGGCACCATGGTCAATGAACCAGCGGTAGACGAGACTGCGCTCGGGGCCGTCGAACCTGGTGCCGTCACCGGTGAGGGCGATGCCCATCGGCGTCTGGCGCAAGGTCTCGCCGAGCTCGTTGACGATCTCGGCTGGGGTGTCCTGGAGGCGATCCAGGATGCGTAGCAGGCCGGGGCTGATGTGGTCGCTGTTCGCACCCCGCGATGGCGGGTTGTAACTGGCCAGCCGGAAGACGTGGTCGCGCTCGTCCAGAGTGAGGTGTAAGCCTTGGGCGATCGAGGCAAGCATCTGCTCGGAGGGTTGGGGCCCCGTTCCCCGCTCCAGGCGTGCGTAGTAATCGGTAGACATGTGGCACAGCCCGGCGGCTTCCTCGCGGCGGAGCCCTGAGGTCCGGCGGCGCGGGCCACGCGGCAATCCCACATCTTCCGGCTGCAGCGCCTCTCGTCGATGCCGGAGGAAGGTCGCGAGCCCCGCTCGGTCGATAACCATGACGTCCTCCCGCAGTCCATGCCATTCTTGCCGTGGTCTCTTTTCTACCTCGGGGCCGGCACAGCAACCACGGTCTGACGATCCACCCTTCCAAGGTGAGGCAGTGATCGCGAATCAGTGGATAGGCCAGCCCTGAATACGAGGCGTCCCGGCGCGCAATGTGGTCAGTACACGCAGACTCGTGGCCAGATGCCACCTCACGAAGGACACCGCATGACCGACACGGATATCCCCATCCCGAACCTGACCGGCAAGCTCGCGGTCGTCACCGGCACCAGCGACGGCATCGGACAGGTGATCGCCACCCACCTCGCCCGGGCAGGCGCGGAGGTCATCATGCCCGTGCGCTCGGCCGCGAAAGGCGACAGCGCCGCTGCACGCATCCGCACCGCCGCGCCCGGCGCGCTCGTGACGACACGCTCCCTCGACCTCTCCTCCCTGGACTCGGTCGCCGCCTTGACCGAGCAACTGCGCACGGAAGGACGCCCGATCAACATCCTCATCAACAACGCGGGCGTAATGACCCCGCCCAGCCGGCAGGAGACCAAAGACGGATTCGAGCTGCAGTTCGGCACGAACCATCTCGGCCACTTCGCCCTCACCCTCGGCCTGCTCCCACTGCTTAGAGCCTGCACAGCTCGGGTCACGCACCAGACGAGCATCGCCGCCCGGAGCGGAGAGATCAACTGGGCCGACCTCAACTGGGCCGCCGGCTACGACGGCAACAAGGCCTACAGCCAGTCCAAGATCGCCGTCGCGCTGTTTGCCCGCGAGCTCGACGCCCGCAGCACGGCCGCCGGCTGGGGCATCAGCAGCAACCTCTCCCACCCCGGCGTCTCACCCACGAACCTGCTCGCCGCACAGCCCGGCCTGGGACGCCAGAAGGACACCGGACTGCGCCGCGCCGTGCGCATCATGTCCCGCCTCGGCATCGCCGGCACCGTCGCCAGCGCCGCTCTGCCCGCGCTCATGGCCGCCACGGACCCCGCCGCCCGAGGCGACCAGTTCTACGGCCCCAAACGCACCCTCGCAGGCGCCCCCACACTCCAGAACAAGCTATGGACTCCCCTGCGCAACATGGCCGACGCACACAAGCTCTGGGAAGAATCCCTCCGACTCGTCGGCCACCGATTCAACGCCTAAGACCGCTCAACAAGCCCAGCGGAAGTCGCACCGCCCCGGAGTTACCATCTCGGCAACAAGCCTCCATACCGGCAAATCGGCTCGCCCGTTCTACTCACTCCGTGATTGCATCGCTGAGCCGCTCGCCGGTCTCCGGGTCGAAGACGTGCACGTGGACGGCTTGGGGCATGAAGTAGACCGTGTCGCCTGCGTTGGGGTGCACTCGGCCGTCGACGCGCACGACGATGTCGGTGAGCGTATTGACCTCTGCGACGTTGTCTGCGGCGTGGCCGTAGAGGTAGCCATCGGCGCCAAGCTCCTCGACGAGATCGACGACGACCGGCAAGCCGATGCTCTGCGTCGTCGACACGATGACATCTTCCGGACGCACACCTATCGTGACCTGCGTGGCGGAGCCCAGCGTGGCCCGGTCGACGGGCACGACGGCCGAGCCGAACTTGACGCCGCCCTCGGTGACGTCGGCGGCGAACAGGTTCATCGCGGGGCTGCCGATGAAGCCGGCGACGAAGACGTTCTTCGGGTCTGCGTAGAGCTCGCGCGGGGTGCCGACCTGCTGCAGCACGCCGTCCTTGAGGACCGCGATGCGGTCGCCCATGGTCAGGGCCTCGGTCTGGTCGTGGGTGACGTAGACCGTCGTGACGCCAAGGCGGCGGGTCAGCGACGCGATCTGGGTGCGGGTCTGGACACGGAGCTTGGCGTCGAGGTTCGACAGCGGCTCGTCCATGAGGAACACCTGGGGGCTGCGGACGATCGCGCGGCCCATGGCGACGCGCTGACGCTGGCCACCAGAGAGCGCCTTCGGCTTGCGGTCGAGGTAGGGCTCGAGGTCGAGCATCTTCGCTGCCTCGCGGACGCGCTGGTTGCGCTCCTCCTTCGCGACGCCCGCGATGCGGAGCGCGAAGCCCATGTTCTCGGCCACGGTCATGTGCGGGTAGAGCGCGTAGTTCTGGAACACCATGGCGATGTCACGGTCCTTCGGCGGGACGTCGGTGACGTTGCGCTCGCCGATGAAGATGTTTCCGCTGTTGACCTCTTCCAGGCCGGCCAGCATGCGCAACGACGTCGACTTGCCGCAACCGGACGGGCCGACGAGGACGAGGAACTCGCCGTCAGCCACATCGAGGTCGAGAGCGTCGACCGCCGGAGTGGTCGAGCCGGGGTAGACGCGGGTGGCGTCGTCGAAGGTCACTGTTGCCATGAGAAGTCTCTCGTTCGATGAAGCCCCGACGGAACGCAACGACGCGCCCTTGCGCGGAAAGCCACGCTTGCGACTGTCATCATCAGCCCCTCCAGGAAAGGCGGGAACTGGTGCAGTTCGGACCTCCGACGCCGGCATAGAACCGCGCGCCCGTGTCTAGAGTAACCCCGATCGGTCACTGGGCGAACGAATCGCGGATCTCCACAACAGCGCTGCCAGCCCAGGCTATGAGCTCGCCCATCCCGGACGCGCAGCCTCCGGTCCTGAGTCCAAACAACATGTTCAGCAATGAGGGTGGAAATCTACCGAGGACCGGGACACGCGGCAGGCGATCGGCGGTCCCGAACATGTGCGGCGCCAGCTCGGATCGTTGATCGCCTCGACGGGCGCGGGCGCGGGCGAACTGGTCATCAAAGCTGCGGCGGCGCTCCTCGCCGGTCGGGTAGGCCTGCTCGAGATCGCGCGGAAGATTGGCGGACGCTACCGGATGCGAAACAGCACCGCAGATGCGCCGGCCGGTGCCCTCCGCACCCACGGTGGCCGCGGCGCGAGCCTCAGAGTTCCTGGTCATGCTGCGCTTCGACCGTGGTGAGGATCGCTTCAGTGACAATCTGCCACTCATCGATGCCTCGCTGCGCATCATGGCGGATGCCTGACGCCGCAACTCTTCACTGCGCTATTCGCGGATTTCCAGCGCGTATCCCGAGCCGCCACGGCAATAAGCTCTGGGTCGCCGAGTACCTCCTGGCCGGAACGTGTCAGTTCGGTGGAGAGATTGCGGATCTCGCCCGTCGAGGACAGCGCCTCGCGGATTCCGAGCAAGCGGGCCAAAGGTGCCAGCGTGAGGCCGCTGAGGAGCAGCGTCGCCACGACCGCGGTGAACGCAATCAGAATGAGCGCCGACTTGTCGTGCGTGTTCACCGGCAGAGTCTGGACGACAGCGACCGTGACCACGCCACGCATGCCCGAGCAGCCGACCGCCGCACTCGAACGCACGTCGAGCCGCTCACGCGCGTGGAAGGCCCGGTCGGAGTCCGAGCGCCTCGCGAGCTCCCGCTTCCCGTCCGCGATGGAGGGACTTGGCTACGCATCATCACCCAGCCAACGCCGCACCCAGAGGCTCGCGTTCAGCCACAGGCTGCGAATGCCGCCGGCGATCCGGCGGCTGCGGCGGCCGATCGCGGCGACGCCGATCTGCCGGGAGTCGAGGGTCTCCGAAACGAGTGCGAGGATGGCCGTGGCCGCGATCGGGGGGGGCACTCCACACGATCATCGCCCGCAAAACCCGTGTTTCCGACATCCGGGATCGTCGACTCAGACGAGGACGATCACTCCCCCATGCGCCTCGCCTCTTGCAGCGCCAGACGGTGGCGCTTAGCCGATACCGATGAGATCCCGGACGTCGTCGTTCGGCAATACGTCAGCGACGGCTCCAACGTTCAGGTCCAGGAGCCGAACAGCGCCTCCGCGTGTGCTAAGGAACGCGGTGTCCGCCGCGTCCCGGCCGGTCGCGATGCGCACAAGGGACCGGCGCGGCGCGAGCGTGGTCGCGTCAACCACCCTCCAGCTGCCGTAGATCTTCGCTTCGGCGACCGCGTGGAAGTCCATCGGCTTGAGGCCAGGCGCGTACACGGAGACGACCCGAGCCGGCACGTTCAGCGCACGCAGCAGCGCCACGACGAGGTGCGCGTAATCGCGACACACCCCGGTGCGGGAAAGCAGCGTGCGCCGTGCGCCATCGGTTGGCGAGCTTGACCCTGGCACGTAGGACAGTTGCACACCGACCCAAGAGGAGACGGCCGAGAGCAGCTGCGCTCCGGCCAGGCCCCCAAACTCCGCCACTGCCGTCGGGGTTAGCGCGTCGGACTCGCAGTACCGACTGGGCCGCAGATACCGGAACTCATCCGCCTCATCGCCCTCGACGTCGTCTGCACCGTCGCCGATCGCCGCGGAATACGCCACTTCTGCCCGGCCGGACGAGATCTCGGCGACGTGCAGCCGCGTTCCGTGTAGATCCTGAATCACTCGCCACGACACGCCGCGGCCGTCCTGCGTAACCGTGAAGGTTTCATGCTCCGGGCGATAGTTCATCGCTACCGCGACCGCGAGGGCGAGCTGCGCCGGGCCGTCGGCCTCAAGCTTCAATACTGCGGAGACCTCGCGACGCACCCCGAGCCCCTAGACCAGCTCAATCGCGTTCTGACCGGCGTCGAGGCTCACGAGACCTCTCGCCGCCTGAGGCGACTGTTCTGCAAGCACAAGGAACGCGCCGAGGCCGGAAGTTGCACGATTCGTAGCCTCTCATGCTATTGCCTCGGCACCTAGTGCGAGCTGCGTGACGGCGTGTTCCTGCGGCGCCGAGCAGTTGCATATTGCCTCGTGACGGCGAGAGCGAGAGTAGGTTTCAGACAGGAGGGACTTGCATTCGCACATGATCAGCTCTTCTCGGACCCTTGCGCGGCGACCGCGCCTCAGCGTCGTCATACCCGTGCTGAACGAAGAGCGCATCATCGACGCGTGCCTCACGGCTCTGGAGTCGCAGGCCGAACCGCCAGAGCAGATCATCGTGGTCGACAACGGATCCACGGATGCCACACCGGAAATCGTCCGCCGACATCCGGACGTCACGCTGCTATTCGAGCCGGTGCGCGGCATCGGCGGTGCCCGGACGCGTGGCTTCGACGGCGCGACGGGAGACGTGCTCGCCCGCATCGATGCCGACACTGTGGTCTCGCCGGGGTGGAGTGTCGCGGCGCGTGACGCCTTCGCACGCGATCCCGGCCTTGCGGCAGCGGGCGGTCCGGCGGTCGCACAGCGCCTGCCTGTCCCGCTGGCTAAGGCGCTCTACTCGGCCTTCCGGGTGTTCCATCGCACCCTGTTCCGGGTGCCGATGATCATGTACGGCCACAATATGGCGCTGCGCGCGGACGTATGGCAGATGATCCGCCCGATCCTGTCGGCCGACGACAGCATCAGCGAGGATGTCGACGTCACGCTCGCCGTGCTCAGCACCGGTGGCCGCATCGCCCTGCTGAGGGACATGCGCGTGGAAGCCGACGTCCTGCGCACGCTCGCGCCGGCGAAGCTCGCCCGTTACTGGCACGCGGACTCTGAGACGCGCCGCAAATATCGGGAGCTCGCCAGGGCGCAGTGACTCCGGACCCGTGTCAGAACTCTGGTCAACGGAGTGTAGCCGCCCCCACTCGAGACGTCCGTCGCACACCGGCGCGGGTCAGCGCGACCACGCCGACCGAGCCGCCGAGCGCGATCGGCAGCCAGAACTGCGCGAGCCGCCACGTCGTCACGCCGAGAGCGGCGTGCGAAGGCGAAACGCCGAAACCGACCAGCGTGGGCACGAGCACGGCCTCGACCACGCCCAGACCCCCGGGAGTGATCGGCACGAGCGAGATCACACTGGTGAGCGCGTAAGCCAGCAGAGGGCCGCGGATGGTCGGCAGAGGTCCGGCCATCGCGAGAAATGCGCAGAATGCGGCGCTGTCGCACGCCCAGTTCGTCATTGCGTTGACCGCCGTCGCGCCCAGGCGCCCGCGGTCGGAGGCGAGCGCGGCCATTGCGGCCAGCGAGCCGCCCACGAAGCGTGCAGCCCGGCGCCCGAACGCGGACGGCAGCACACGCAGCAGCATATGCATGACACCGCGGCACCGGACTGCGGCGAGGAACATAGCGGTCGCAGCCGCGACGAACACGACCACCACCGCGAACGCGACGGCAACGACTTCGCCGCCCTCCAGGCTCGCCGGGAGGAACACCGCGACCGCGATGACGAACAGAGCGCTCAGGGCAAGCGAGGAAACGGGCATCTCCATCATCAGGGAACCGGCCGCGACGGCCCGCGGAGTGCCCATCCTGTCGAGCATCCGGAATCGATAGCCCAGCGTGACGGCGCCGCCCGCCGGCATCGTGTTCGTGATCGCGATACCCGTGATGTTGACGCCCCACATCATGCGGTACCGCGGCCGCTCGGCGTGCGGCAGCGCACTGTAGGTCATACCGGCATAGGCACTGAACGCCCCGAGCTCGAGCAGGAGGCCGAGCACGACGAACGGGATCGCGGCGAACGTGAGATGGCGCGACGCTCGCCAGGCTTCACCGAACTGCGGCACGACGGCTCGCCACAGCAGCACCCCGACGAGCGCGAGCACGACAGCTCGCCACCCGTACCCGGTCAGGATCTTCCAGGTCCAACCGCGCCGCGTCGCCTCGGCGCGTTCGACAGTGAGAGAGGCGTCCGCCGACACGGCTCTCTCAAGCGGCCCATCCACTCGTCAAGGCTACGTCTGAACTGTCATTCGGCGAGCCGACGGACCAACCTCGGGCTGGTGCACGCACTCCTACGAAGGGCGGCCTCGCGCGTACCGCCCGCATGTGGGGTTAGGCATGCCCCATTCCGGTCTTGATGGCTCGAGCGCTGCCTGCCTGGTTTTTCCCATTCGCCCAGCTCAGCCGCGTCCGACGAGAGCGAGAGCCAGGCGTAGCCGACGGGCGCGTCGGCGGTGCGGGGCAGCAGATCCGTCAGAATGTTGTGCAGCCCTAACGGGTCGGGATCACCGAGCCCGGCGCGGTGAGCGACCGTGTTGCTTCGCACACGATCAGACGGTCCGCGCGCAGGACGTGCGGATTCATAGCCTCAGGGGAACGACGTGCAGAGGCGCGTCGCCTCCTCATCCGACGCTCGCGACCTTAATCGAGATGGACAACGGGCGGGGCCCTGCCACCGGAGCAAGTTCGTCGGCGATGATCTTGTGAACGTTCCTGCACACGCTTGTTGCCGGTCGTTGACCCGTGACTCCTATGGAGATGCTGACCGCAGTGCCGTCTTCGGATTCGACCACGGCGACTTTCGGTGACTCGCCCGAGGCTCCGATCTCGGCGATGCCGAGCCTCGAACCGATCTCACCGAATGCCGGCCGCGTCGGATAAATGGTGCGGACGTCTGGCTCGGCGAGGATCACAGCCGTCAGGCGTTCTTCGAGTGTGGTCATCGCCATCACGATCACTGTCCTCCCGTTAACGCGTCAGCGCGACGGAATCGGACGTCTTGGACGGTGATGTGGATGGCTGCGACATTCAGTTCACTGTGTCTCAGGAGTTCCCAGCGAATGGCTCGCCGAGCATGGTCGGCGGCAACTACGATGCTCGCGCCCCACGCGACGCTGATGTCGATTGTGACCGTGACGGGTTCGCCCGGCACGGTGACGTCGCCGTCGATTCGGCAGCGGCCGACGATGACGTCGGGGATGCTGTCTCCGGCGGCGCGGATCATGCCGCGTACGGAGCCTTCGGTCATGGTGAGATGCGCGGTGGGCGCCGGGTGGCTGATGGGGATGTCGCGGCCGGTGCGCGCCTCCAGGGCGATGCGGTTCATGATGCTGTGCACCCAGCTGTCCGGAGGTTCAGGCTCGACCGCAGCTTGCACCTCGAGGGTGTGGGCGGTCAGCTCGCGCAGCCGCGCGAGTGCGGTCAACGCGATCTGGCAGCCCGCGGAGGATTCGATGGAGAAGTTGGTGGGGGTGCGTTCGGCGTCGAGGTAGGCGCTGAGTTCCTCGATGGTGTGGCCATCGAGGTTCGCCGCATCCGGGATATCGAGGTCTGCGAAATCATATGGTGGGCGCGGATCTGTCATCGCCAGGCCTGCATTTCTCGTGCCATGTTCACTCGCGCCCGGGAGATCAGCCCGCGGACGGTGCTTTCGGGGATCTCCAGGTCGGCAGCGATTTCCCGGTAACTGTATTCGGCCACCTCTTTCAGCAGCCAGCAGCGGCGTTGCCCGGCTGGCAGGGAGGCGAGGGCGGTTCCCACCGCTGCGGCGAGCGACCGGGTCTGCGCCGCCTGCGCGGGCGCGGCTGCCGCCTCGGCGGCAGGGTCGTAGTCGGCGAGGTCTTGATGCTCATGGCGGGCACGGAGACGGTCGATGCTGCGGCGGCCGACGATGCGCATCAGCCAGCTCTTGACCGCTCCGGGGTCCTCAATGGAGTCAAGTTGCTGCCATGCGATCACGAACGCTTCCTGCACCACATCGTCGGCTTCGTCGTTGGTGCCGAGGATGCTGCGAGCATAGACGCGCATCAGGGTGCTGTAGCGGCGCACCAGAACCTCGAAGGCCTCCGGGTCGCCGTCCGCGGCGCGGCCAGCGACGACGCGATCATCCGCGTCAGCCAGCCGGCCGTCAAGCCGGGATTCGGTGGTCGGCGACGGTGTGCGATCGTCCGTCTTGGTCGCCACGATTCACCACCCCCTCGGCAACCGGATGGAACCGGGGTGCCCTGCAAGCGACGGTACGCCCTGGGGGCGACCGATCCGTGAAAGAGGTCCGTCTCCACAGCGCAGACCCAGGTCCGCAGATGTTTCTTTGTGAGTTCCGTGACGAATACGCCGCCGGTCACGTCCTATCGGTAGGAGCGACAACGCTCCGCCCAAGTAGGAACAAGAGAGCATCTCATGGCCAGCACAACCGTTCTTCCCACCACCGCCACGATCGCCGAGTCCGGCTCGGGCAAGACCGTGATCAACGATGGCGTGGTCGCCAAGATCGCCGGCATCGCCGCCCGCGAGGTTCCCGGTGTGTACGCGCTCGGTGGCGGGGCGGCCCGCGCGTTCGGCGCGATCCGCGATGCGATCAACACCACTGACCTCGGTCAGGGCATCAGCGTCGAGGTGGGCGAGACGCAGGTCGCCGTCGACGTGACCCTCGTCGCCGAATATCCGGTGGCCTTGCAGGACGTCGCCGACCGGGTACGTGCCGCCGTGACCACCGCGATCCAGACCCTGGTGGGGATGGACGTGACCGAGGTCAACATCACCGTGAACGACGTGCACATCCCCTCCGATGACGACACCGCTGACGCCGACAGCGGCACTCAGGCGCGGGTCCAGTGATCACCGCCACCAAGGTCGGGATCTTCGTCGGCGCGACCCTCGCGGTCGTGTGGTTCGCGCTCGGGTTCTGGGCGTTCTTCTTCGTCGCCATCGCGATGATCCTCGGCGCGATCGCCGGCAGGATCATCGACGGGAAACTCGACATGCGCTCTCTCGTGGACACCTTCCGCGGCAAGCGCACCTCCTCATGAGCTCCACCGCAGCCGTACCCGCCATGGGCCAGGCCACGACGCCCGGCCGCGGGCGCACCACCGTCGCCCCGCGCGCCCTCGACCGGATGGTGTCCGCTGTGACCGCAGACACCTTCGGCGTGACGGCACATGCGGTGCATGTGGAGCTCTCCGACCGTGACGGGCTCCTCGCTCTCCACGTCCGCACGCCGATCCAGGTCGTATCGCTGAAGGGAGTGAAGCAGAAGCCGGGCCTCGTCGAGGGGAGCGGCGGCACGCTGCTCCAACGCGCCAGCCACGCGCAGCAGACGATCCGTGAGCGGGTGACCGCACTCACCGGTGCCGAAATCGCACACGTCAGCGTGGAACTGACCGGCATCGAGATCCAGGCTGAGAGGAGAGTCGCATGAGCGCCCCGGCACCGTATTCGTACCGCCGTATCCTGCGCCGCGAGACCCATTCGTCGCGCGCCGTCCTGGCGATCGCCGCCGCAGTCGCGATTATCCTGCTGTGCCTGTACGCCGGCGCCGAGATCATCCTGATGATGGTGAACCATACGGCGCTCCTTGCGGCGCCACAGGACATGCTTTCCGCGCTGAGCACCTTGGGAGCGACCCCGATCGCGGTGCCCGTCACGATCGGCATCCTCCTGATGCTCCTCGGGGTCCTCCTGATCATCGGCGCGCTCACGCCCGGCCGCCGCGCGCGACACCAGCTTCTTCCCTCCATCCGCGCCGCGGTCGTGGTGGACAACGAGGTCATCGCCTCCGCACTGGCCCGGCACGCCGCCCACGCCGGGAACACGCACCCGGACAACGCCGTCGTCAGCGTCTCCGCCCACCGCGCGGTCATACACCTGACCCCCACGAGCGGAACGTCGGTCCGCAGCGACGCCGTCGAGAACGTGACGAGAGAGCAACTGGCCTCATTCGAGCTGTACCCGCACGTGCATGCCTCGGTGGTCATCAACGCGAACGGGAAGGTCGGGGCATGAACAACACCAACCGCGCGCTGAATCGCATCCTGATCCTCGTGATCGGATTGCTCACGCTCCTGGCCGGTGCTGCGCTTCTCGCGATCACCACCGTTCACACGATCCGCGCCGACTACCGCGCAACCGCCCCGACGGTCCATGGAGACCTCACCGGCTGGTTCAAGACCATCCCGCTCGCCGGGACCGGAACCAGCTGGGGCTGGATCCTGATCCTCGCCGCCCTGGTACTGATCGTGGTGCTGCTGCTGATCTTCATCTTCCGCCAAGGGCACGGTCACCATGACACCCTGCTGCGTGAAGACACCACCTCGGGCGGGGCCACGGTCATCGACTCCGAGGTCGCGGAACAGGCGATCCAGCACGATCTCGACGAGCGCCCGGAGCTCCTCGCCTCGCACGTGTCGACCTATCGCGTGCGCCGCACGCCGGTGCTCAAGATCGTGGTCACCTGCCGTCGCGGCGAATCCCCGCGGCAACTCGCCGAGCACATCGAGAACACCCTCACGGCCCTCGACACGCTCCTCGGACGGCAGATCCCGGCGCTGATCCAGATCAGCGGCGGCTTTCGCGCCCGCCTGTCCCGCCGCACTCGCGTCGCCCGCACCGCTCACGCCCGATAAGCCCCGAACGACAAAGAAAGCAACCACATGCGCAAGTTCCTCACCTGGCTCAGCCTCGGCACCCTCGCCCTCGCCGCCTACACCTACGGCGCCAGAGCCGGCCGCGGCCGCTACCTGGAAATCAAAGCCGCCGTCGACGCCGTCCGGCACGACCCCAAAATCAAGAAAGCCCGCACACGCGCCCTCAAACGCGCACACAAGGCCGTCACATCGGCCACCAAGCAAGCCAAGAAGATCGGGCGATGACCGCGATGAGCGATACGAACAACAACAAAGCACAAGACACGGTCGACACGGCTGCGGAACGCGCGCACGAGGCCGTGAACACGGCCGGCCAAGCGTCCTCTGACGCCGTGGGGAGGGCAGCCGGGCTGACCTCCGACGCGGTCGGCTCCGCGGCCGCCGCGACCAGCGACGCGATCGACACCGCACAGCGGCGAGCATCCACGGGACTGCGCTATGCAGCCAGAACAGCCGCCGAGATCGGCGGCAGGGCCACGCGGACCGCGAAGAGCCACCGGGCGCGGACGGCGTTGATCGCGGCCGGGGTCGTCGTCGCAGCGTTCGTCTTCGGCGTGATCAGGTCCAGACGCTCCTGAGCCGCGCCCTCATCCATCACCCACGAACGAAAGGCACGAGACTCATGAACCTGCTTCTCCTTCTTATCGCGGTGATCGCGATCATCCTCCTCATCACCGGCGGCATCGTCGCAACCATCCACTGGCTGCTCTGGGTCGGCATCGTCCTGCTCATCATCGCCCTGGTGGTGTGGCTCGTCCGCCTCGCCACCGGACGCCGAAAGGTTTGACACGACAGATGAACACACGATCGACAAGCCGGCCGGCCCCGGCGGGTTCCGGAGGAGGCGCCACAGCCCCCGGCACCGTCACGGGCCCCGCGTCCGAGCACCCCAGGATGGCCACCATCACCAGCGCAGGCATCACGATCGGTACCGCCGGCGCACTCACCCCCATAGGACCCGGAACCATTCGGCGCACAAGCCGTCCCGCCTCGGGCGAGGAGTGCCCGGTGCGGCGGAGCACGGATTTCGCCGAGCTTTCTGAGCAGGTCAAGGAGGCGGGGCTGCTGCGGCGGCGGCGCGTGTACTACTGGTCGAAGTTCTGGCTGATCACGATCGTGCTCGCGTTCCTGGTGGTGCTCTTCGTCCGGGGCGGGAACAGCTGGTGGCAGATGCCGCTGGCCGGGGTGTTCGCCGTCGCGTTCACGCAGGCCGCGTTCCTCGGCCACGACGCCGCACACCGCCAAGTCTTCCAATCCGGGCGCTGGAACAACTGGGCCAGCCTCATTATGGGCAATCTGTTCGTCGGCATGAGCGTCGGCTGGTGGAACAACAAACACACCCGCCACCACGCCAACCCCAACCGGATCGGCTACGACCCCGACCTCGACATCCCCGTCGTCCAACCCGGCGGCCTCATGCGGTTGCGTGAGCGCAGCCGTCTCGCCCGGTGGACGCTCGACCACCAGAGCATCGGCTTCTTCCCCTTCCTGTTCTTCCAGGGCCTCATCCTGCACATCTCGAGCTTCGGACGCGTCTTCGGGCGCGCCAATGTCCCGCACCGCTCTGTGGAGATCAGCCTCATGCTCGCCCGGCTGGGCGGCTTCATCGGCCTGACCTTCCTCGTGCTCTCACCTGGCCGCGCCGGCACCTTCCTCGGCATCGAGTTCGCCGTCTTCGGCTTCTACCTCGGCGCCGTGTTCGCCATCAATCACATGGGCATGCCCCTCGTGCCCAAGAGCCAGAAGCTCGACTTCTTCCGCCGCCAGGTCCTCACCGGCCGCAACATCCGCGGCGGACAGCTCACCTCATTCACCATGGGCGGCCTCAACTACCAGATCGAGCACCACCTCTTCCCCTCAATGGCCCGCCCCCAACTGCGCCACGCCGCACCCCTCGTCCGCGCCTTCTGCAAGGAACGCAACGTCACCTACACCGAGACCGGCATCCGCCAGGCATTCCGCAGCGTCACGAACTACATCGACAACGTCGGCCTCGGAGACCAAGACCCCTTCGAATGCCCCATGATCGCCGGCCGCCAGACCGCGACACCCGT
Source organism: Gryllotalpicola kribbensis (assembly GCF_039538245.1). Taxonomy (NCBI): domain Bacteria; kingdom Bacillati; phylum Actinomycetota; class Actinomycetes; order Micrococcales; family Microbacteriaceae; genus Gryllotalpicola; species Gryllotalpicola kribbensis. The sequence goes on along the minus strand of NZ_BAABBX010000016.1, from coordinate 68,452 downwards.
CAACTGTGCAACGTGACCCGAGAGCTGCCTGCTGCTCGTCCAAATTGAGTCAGCCGAGACCGCCGTCTGCGAGGAGCTTGGTCCAGCTTGCAGCGAAGGAGGTAAGGCGCCGTGCGGAGCATCCTGGGGACGCCCCACTTGGGGCCGTGGCGGGTGCGGATCGGGTCGAGAAGGATGTTGGCGGGCATGTAGACCGCAGAAAGTAGTGGGGACGGAGGATTGACGCCCAGAGCACGCGGAGCGTAGCGGGCCTCTCGTCCCACATGTCTCGGTCGAGAAGGCCGTACGTAGATGAGTGCCCCGTCCCGGAAGATCCTCAATGGAGAAGAACCCGCCTCGACAGCCAGGACAGAGCTGAGCGGCGGCATTCGCAAAAGACCGGCAGCAAGGCGGACCGGCTCTAGCTCCACAGCGTCGGCCCGACGTGCGACGGGCTGGCGCGGCGGACCCCATCCTCGGTCCGTCGTTCGCCCTCGGCTGGCGCCATGACCGGAGCGTTGCTCTTATACCGCAACCGCGCCGGCAGCGTCCCGCCACGTCGTCGCGGCACGGGCCTTGCCGAGAGCTGCTCTCCATCCGCGAACGTTGGTAAGCGTCGCGTCGAGACGAGCCTCAGCGCTTGCTTCAATGAGGTCACCGCGTTGGCTGAACGCCTGTCGGAGTTGGGCGTTCAAGGCCCGGCGACTTCGGGGATGAGGTCGGTGACCAGGCGTGGTGCCTTGCGCGTTCGGTGGCGCGGGTCAGGCGATGGTGGAGGACCGCGGCGATGTCATCGAGCATCCTTCAAGCCAGGAGCAGGCGAGCAGCAGCGTCTCGACGTCGTGGTGGTTGGCCTTGGTCCGGCGCAGCTCTGCGGTCAGAGCCCCGAACGCTGGAGAACTGATCGCGGCCTTTGTCTCCTCGCCGGTGAGTCCTGGGCCGCGGACGAGGGACGCCCGTCTGTCGTGCTGCGCCACGCCGCCAGGGTCTCGTATTCGGCGGCGAGCCGGGCGATCGAGGGCCCAGGCGTCTTATTCTGCGCCACGTCGCGCACTCTGAGTTCCGCCAAGAACGGTTCTCCGGAGAACAGCCCCCACACTGTTGACCGCGGCGGGCGGCGCAGCCGGACCCGGCGAAGGTGATTGCGGGGTCGCCATTCCGGATGTAACTGCAACGCCTGATGCAACTCCGTGCGGTCGTGGCGCAAGGTGGACGACTTGAAGCCTCCGGGTTGCTGTGCGTCCACCGCGGTTCGAGTCCGCGTTTCCTCGGCGTGCGATTGCGTCGCGCCGGCGCCTTTCCCTGGGCTCTCAGCCGGCTTTCCGTGCCCGGATTGTGTTTCCCCCGTCGCATGCGGGATGGACCCCCAATGCGTCTGAGTGCGAGGTCAGGGGCGGTCATCGCGACAGACCCCAGCCTCGCCGGAAGAAAAACGGCCGATTCTGAGTCCTGCTGCGTGGCTCTGCCATTGCGGAGATTCATTGCCCGTTTCCCGGCCCTGTTTTTACATAGGTGATGCACAGGTACTGGCGCACGGGACATATTCGGCTGGGGTGAATAGCGCGGGGTCAAAGGGGGCCGAAGACGTCGTGGGGGTTGGCGTCCAGCGTGATCGTGTCGAGGATGGTGCGCAGTTGCCGTTCTTCGTATCCGAAGTGGGACTCCATGATGGCTGCGATCCCGTCGAGCTGCGATTCGAGGGCTTCGAGGGGGCGATGAGAGCCCTCGGTCGCCACCTGTAGGTCTTCCACGAGCTCCGCGATCAGCGCGTGGTCCTGTTGGAGCTTCCGCAGAGTCTCGCGAAGTTCGGGGTGTTGCGCCGCGATCACCGGAAACAGCTCGCGATCCTCGCCTTGGTGGTGACCGGTCAGAGCTGCGCAGAAGCCGTGGCAGAACGGCAGCAGCTCGCCTTCCACCGGCCGGGCTGTGGTCCCGGCGCCGAGGGCCGCTCGTGTCGCTTGCAGTGCGTCGCGCAGCCGCCGGTGAACGGCTTCAAGTTCGTTGCCCCAGGCGATCAGCCTGGTCTTCTCGCCCTCAGTCACGAGAGGGCGAAGGGAACGACGTCGTCATCGTCGTGCTCCTTCGGATCCCACGCCTCCATGCCTGGCACTGCCTGCCACCAGCACGCGACGCTGGGACCACGGTAGCGCAGGGCGAACACATCCGATGTGCTCTCGGATCGTCTGGGGTGGAGTTGGGTGGAGTGTTCAGCGTTGTGCGATGTAGGCCGACCAGCTGCGCGAGGTGAGTGCGGCCCAGCGTGCGGCGGTGTTCGGGGCGATGCCGATGAGATCCGCGAGGATGGGGGTCGGGATAGTCGCGGCGAACTGGAAGAGCGCGGCCTTGCGGCTGTTGGAGGGCTTGATTCCGAGTGCGACCAGCTGTGCGCGGATGATCTCGGTCTGGATCGGGCGTCCGGGGATGCCGCCAGGAAAGAGCCAGCCGTTGCCGTGGGAGGCGTGAGACGCCTTCCCGCGGCGGCCGGTCTGCTGCCGGATCAGCTCGTCGAGACCGGGCGGCATCTCTATCGGCTCTCATCGAATGTCACAAGGACCGCATCGCCGGTGGCGTCGACTTGCTCGGCGCGCATCCGGCTGATCGAGGTCAGGGGCTGCCACCCGGCGCTGTGGGTGACCGAGCGGCGCTCTCGTGTCGATCGGGCGGCGCGCTCGGCGGGAGACGCTTGCGTCCAGCGGGAAAAGTTGAAGGCCTGAGAGGAAAGGCCGCGGCTCGGTCGCGGCGTGGGGTTGCAACAGGGGTTGCGGCACGCCGGGTTGCGAAACGCGTACGCGTGCCTTGGTGGGGTGCTGCTCGGAACAGCGACGCGGCCTCGGCCATGGTTGCTCTCCTGGAACTGCTCCGTTGCCTCGGCGGTTCTCGGGCGGTGAACGCACGGGCGGGGGCAGCTTCTCGCTGAAGAGAATGCGCAGCGAGGGCGCTGTGCGATTCGGCGGCGACGCGGATGTCGGTGAGGCCGCTGGTCGGCTGGGACTCCTGTCTCCTGAAGTCGCGCCATCTCTCAGGTTGTCGGTGGCGGACGGTAAACTGGCCTCAGTCGAGTGGAGTTGCCTTGATGGCGACACGAGCGACGATCTCCCGGACCCGGACCCGGATCCGGCGGCAGCTGGCAGAGGTTGAGGCCGCCCAGCAAGCAGCGGGCGAGGAGCAAGGAACGCCGCGCACAAGGTTCTCCTTGGCCGGCCTAGCGCCGAGGACGCGATCCGCGACGGGCTGGCTGCGCTCGAGGAACGTCACGGTCACACCCGTGACCCGCCTCGCCCCCTGATGACGGCATGATGCCCGACCACTACACGCATCCCGGCACCGAAGTGCTCATCAACATCCCCGGCTATACCGACCCAAGCTTATGGAAAGCGGCCAAGGCGGTCGTCGTGCACGCCCACTACGCCGAACTGCTCCTGAACCCCATCCCAGGGCGCTTCGACCTCCCGCACTTGCAAGCCATTCACGCGCACCTCGTCGACGGCTTCTACACCTGGGGCGGCCGGCTCCGCGACACCGACACCGGGCCCGGCGGGACCGGAGTGGTCCACTGCCGACCCGAACACATCCCCGCAGAAGCACAACGGATCTTCGACACACTCGCCGACATGGACTACCTGCGGAGCCGCGAGACGGACAGTTTCTCCGCGGGGCTCGCGTGGGTGTGGGGCGAGACGACCGCACTGCACCCCTTCCGCGACGTCAACACCCGCACTCAGTTCGTCTTCTTCAATCAGCTCGCCCTGCGCGCCGGATGGGCGATCGACTGGGACCTCATCGCCCCGCACGTCTTCGCCCATGCCCACACCATCGCGATCACCCACAACAAACAAGGGCTCGACGCCCTCATACATCCGGTGTTCATCCCCGTCGCGGAGCTCGCCGCGCACGACCAGCTCCACGATCAGTTGCAACACGGACGCGAACTGCCTTTCGGCCGCCTCTTCAACTGCCGATGTCCTCTGGGCCGTCGAGTTCGGCGAGCGCCTGTTCCTCGGTAGTCGAATACGGCGCGCGCAACAGGGCGTTATCAGAGGCATCGCGCCGCAATGTTCGCTCGAGCAGGAATGCCGGTCTGTGATCGACGGTGCGATCGGGTTCGATGTAGTGCCCTTCGGTGATCGCCGTCGATCCGTGGCCGAGGAACAAGGCCGCTGCGTCGGTGCTGGCGCCGCGTGCGATCACTGTGGCGCCTGTGCGCCGATACCAGCGCAACGTGATGCCGGTGTCCTCAAGGCCGGCGAGCAACAGGAACTCGCGGAAGGTCCGTCGCACGCTGTAAGGGCTGAGCGGGTCACCACTCTTGTTCGAGAAAATCGTGCGCGGTGGGTCCGTCTGGTTCCGTAACAAGAGGCGGGCCCGCAGCACTTCGGCAGCGAATTCGGGTACGGCGATACGTCGTACGGAGTGTTCTGTCTTGGGATGATCCTGACGGACCGCCCCATGCCCGGTTCGCAGGACGACCGTGCCGCGCACCTGCAGTTCCATGCCATGCGGCAAGTCGAGGACGTCACAGGGACGGAGCGCAAGGGCCTCCCCGATTCGCAACGCAGTGCCGAGGAGAACTTCGAGGATGTCGCGAACCTGGCCGTCCGGCTTTGGGCCTTTGACGTCCGGACCGGTACGCCAGGAGGAGGCAGCCTGCCGGATCGCGGCGATCTGGGTGAGTGTGAGCGCGTGGGGCACGTTCTTCGGTTTCTCCAGTGGCGAGGTGCCCTCCACCGGGTTGCGCGGAATCGCGTCCGGCCGCAGCGCGAAGGCGAAAAGGAGGTTAAGCATGGTTCGGGAGTGCTTAGCCCGCGAGTAGGAGACCCTGGCCTCGGATTTGAGGAACCATTCGGCACGGCCGGTCGTGACTTCTCCGAGGCTGTAGTGCCGGAAGGCGGGCAAAATTTGACGTCTGAGGTCTTGTCGATAGTTCTTCTTTGTGCCCTCGCTAAGTTCCTGCAAGTCGAGGTCCGCGAGCCACAACTCGACGAGGTCGCCGAACGGGCTCGCAAGCGAAAGCACTCCCCCGCTGCCGTAGCCAGAACGGCTGGCCAGTCGTGCCTTGAGGCGTGCCTGGGCCGCCGACCGCGACGCTGCGCAGGCAGCGACGGAACGAAGCCGGCCATCGAGGTCGCGGAAACGGGTCGTCGCAATGTAACTGCGCCCATGGCATCGGACACTGACCGTTCCGTAAGTGCCGATCGCGGTTCTGGGCCGGCCGCCGCTCATCGATCCGCCCCAGGGTGCTTGGCCTCGTCAACCGCCGCGAGCTGGCCGAGCCACACTTCGATCGCGCTTCGGCGAAAACGTAACTCGTGGCCGATGCGAAAGCCTCGGGGTCCACGCTCGTGACTGCGCAGGTCGTAGAGCGTTTGGACGGCTAGCTCAAGCCAAGCGGCGAGTCGTGACAGCGTCATGATCTCTTCCAGTGGAGCGTCCTGCGATGTATTGCTGTTCATGCAGGACAGGAGGCCGAGACGGCCCGCGGCGCTTCGAGAACTCTCGAGTAACGCCGTGCGGACGCGCCGTGCGGGATGTGAAGTGTCGAATAAATGGCGAATGACCATTTCGTTTCCCCTGTTCAGGGTTTCGCAAATGGCCACTCACCAGGACTTCTGGTGGATCTGAGGGGACTCGAACCCCTGACCCCCTGCATGCCATGCAGGTGCGCTACCAGCTGCGCCACAGACCCGTATTCGGTTGTCGTTGCCGTTCGATTTCCCCTCGCGGCAACTCGTTCAGCTTACTACAGCGAACGGCGTGCCAAGAAATCGAGGGCGGCTCAGCGCCCCGTCACCCCTGGCCCGCAACGGCCGAGTGGGGCAGCTCGAAGGGCACCACCGGGCAGTCTCGCCACAGCCGCTCGAGGGCGTAGTACTGGCGGTCCTCCTGGTGGAAGACGTGCACCACGAGATCGCCGAAGTCGAGCAGCACCCAGCGGCCCTGCTCTTTGCCCTCACGGCGCAGTGTCTTCACACCGGCTTCGTTCAGCGCGTCCTCGACGGCATCGGAGATGGCGACGACGTTGCGCTCGGAGTTGCCGGAGACCAGCAGGAAGATGTCCGTCAGAGGAAGCGGGCCGCTCACATCGAGTGCGACGAGCTCTTCGCCGGCCTTCGAGTCGGCTGCGACCGCAGCCAGCTGGAGCAGCTCTCGGGCCTGGGCGGATGCCGTCATGCAGTGATCTCTCTGTCTTTAGAACGCGTGGAAGACGAAGCCGGCGACGACCGCGCCGATCACGCCGAGCGCCGCGACGCCTCCGACGGAGACGCCGACGATCGCGCCGACCTTGTGGCTGGTCTTCTTGGGCGGGACGATGTTCGTGCTGACCGTCGGCACGTGCGTCGAGATGGCGCGAGTGGCCGCCACGGGCTCGACGCTCGAGTTCGGCGCGACGTCTCGGTCGTGCTGGTCGAGCAGGTGGTCGATGTCGGGGCCGTCGAAGTGACCCTGGACCTGGCCCGTGGCGCCAAGGCCGCGCGGCAGGTCGATCGACCCGGTGAGCAGGATCTCGCCGGTCGCGTTCAGCGGGCCGGTCATGTCGGCGGCGGACGGGATGACCGGCAGGATCAGCGCGTGCGACGCGGTCGTGGCGCCGGAGGATTCGACCGAGCGGGTGTGGGCGTCGGCCGCCCCCTGCGCGATCACGTCGTCGAAGCTCTCGCTCGCGCCGAGGGACCAGTGGCCCGTGGGCGGCTGATACGCCCGCACCTCGCCCGTCGTCGGGCCGACCGGCGCGTCGTCGATGACCTCGGGCTCGGCGGCGGTGAACGCGGCCGGCACCTCGGGCTCGGGCGCCTCGGAGATGACCTCGGGGGCGGCGACCGCCGCCTGCGGCAACGGCAGCGCGGCGATCGGGACGTCGACGATGGGAGCAGCGGGGGCGGGCTCAGCGGATGCCTCGGCCGGAGCGCCGTGCTCGACCGGCGCCGACTGGATCTCCTGCGCCTGCTGCAGCGCCCGCAGCTGACGGCGGGTGAGCGGCACGACCGGCGCGGCCGCGGACGATTCCGGGGTCGCCTCCTGGGCCGGGGGCGGCGGTGCGTCCGTCTGCACGACAGGCCGCAGATCCGCAGGTTCAGGGGCGGGCGATGCGGAGAAGGGGAGCGCGACGGCGGGAACCTGCTGCTCACCGGTGGTCGATTCGACCTGTGCTGCCCGCTCCATCTCGCGGAGCTGACGGCGCGTCAGCGGCTGCTGCTGATCCTGCCTCAACGTCATGCCACGCTCCGATACAGATGGTGCTTGGAGATGTACTGGACAACGCCGTCGGGAACCAAGTACCAGACGGGGAAGCCCCTGCTCACCCGACTGCGGCAATCCGTGGAGGAGATCGCCAGTGCCGGGACTTCCAACAAGCTTACGTCGCCCGTCGGCAAACCCGTAATGCTCAGTTCATGTCCCGGACGACTCACAGCGACGAAGTGGGCGAGCTCCCAGAGCTGGTCGACGTCGTGCCAGGTGAGGATCTGCGCGATCGCGTCAGCGCCTGAGATGAAGTACAGCTCGTCATCGGGTCGCTCGGCCTTCAGGTCGCGCAGGGTGTCGATCGTATAGGTGGGCCCCGGGCGATCGATGTCGACGCGGCTCACGGTGAAGCGCGGGTTGGATGCCGTCGCGATCACGGTCATCAGGTAGCGGTGCTCGGCCGGGCTGACGGGGCCCTTCTGCCAGGGCTGGCCGGTCGGGACGAACACGACCTCGTCGAGGCCGAACGACTGAGCGACTTCGCTCGCTGCGACCAGGTGGCCGTGGTGGATCGGGTCGAAGGTGCCGCCCATGACGCCGACACGTCGCCGACCCTGCTGAGGCACGACCATCTGCGCTGGCGGCTCCGACTCGACCTAGTGCTGGCCCGGGTGGCCGGCGCCGTGCGACTCGGAGCCGGTCGAGGTCATGTGCTGCGCCGCCTCGGGGTCGTGGGACGGGGCGTGCCGGCGAGCGACATCCTTGTAGCTCCAGGTCACGGCGCCGAGGAAGATGAACGCGACCGCGCCGATGATGCCGTACACCACCGCCGGGATGGGCAGCTCGTGCTCCTGGTACTCGAACGCGGCGAGGACGGCGGTGTGCAGCATTGCGGATTCGTTCCTTTCGACGTGGGGCGTCGGGTTCAGTCTATCGGCGGATCTGCCCGGAACCGCGCACCAACCACTTCGTGCTGGTGAGTTCGGGCAGGCCCATCGGCCCCCGGGCGTGCAGCTTCTGGGTCGAGATGCCGACCTCGGCGCCGAAGCCGAACTCGGCGCCGTCGGTGAAGCGCGTCGAGGCGTTGACCATGACGACGGCGGAATCGACCTCGGCGAGGAAGCGATCGGCGTTGCCGAGGTCGTTCGTGATGATCGACTCGGTGTGGCTCGTCGAGTAGCGGCGGATGTGCGCGATCGCCTCGTCGAGATCGTCGACGACGCGCACGGCGAGGTCGAGGCTCATGTACTCGGTCTCCCAGTCCTCCTCGGTGGCGGGCACCGCGTCGGGGAAGATGGCGAGAGCGCGCTCGTCGGCGTGGATGGTGACGCCCGCTGCGCGCAGGGCGCCGAGCACGGGCGGCAGGAGCCTGGTCGCGGCATCCGCATGCACAAGCAGCGTCTCGACGGCGTTGCACACGCTCGGCCGCTGCACCTTCGCATTGCGCACGATGTCGACGGCCCAGTCCTCGCGGGCGCTCTGGTCGAGCACGATGTGCACCACGCCGGCCCCGGTCTCGATGACGGGGACGGTCGACTCTGTGACGACCGTCTGGATGAGCTGCGCGCTTCCCCGCGGCACGAGCAGGTCGACCCGGCCGCGTGCGCGCATGAGCTCGGATGCGCCCCGGCGCCCGAAGCGATCGATGGTCTGCACGGATGCCGCCGGCAGCCCCGCCTGCCCAAGGGCGGCCTGGATGGCTGCGACCAGGACCGCGTTGGTGCGCTCGGCTGCCGACCCGCCGCGCAGAACAGCCGCGTTGCCGCTCTTCAGCGCGAGCGCCGCGATGTCGACCGTGACGTTGGGCCGCGCCTCGTAGATGGCGCCGACGACGCCGAACGGCACCCGCACCTCTTCGAGGTGGACGCCGTTCGGCAGGGTGCGCCCGCGCACCGACTCGCCGACCGGGTCGGCGATGCCGACGATGTCGAGCACGGCGTCGGCAACGCCCTGCACCCGCTCGGGCGTCAGTGTCAGCCGATCGAGCAGGCCGCTGCTCAAGCCGTTCTCGCGGCCGCGAGCCAGGTCTTCGCGATTCGCCGCCACGATCTCGTCGACATGGGCGAGCAGCTCGTGGGCGACGGCCTCGAGCGCCGCGTCCTTGGCGGAGGAGTTCGCCGTCGCGAGCACACGGGCCGCACGCTTCGCCTCGTCGAGGTCGGCGTAGAAGGCCGCGGAGTCGAAGTCGCCCGTCGGGGGCGCCGTCGGATTCTCGAGCAGGGACATGAGGCGAGTCTAGTTTTGCGGCGCCGGTTCGAAGTAGGTGCCGACGGATGCCCCGTCCAGAGCCTGCGACACGAGATCGATCGACGTCAGCACGACCGCGATGCCGGCCTCGGCCGCATGCCGGGCGGCGGAGACCTTCGTCACCGCTCCCCCGGTGCCGACCCCGTTCACGGTCGTCGCCCCGATCTCGACGCCGGCCAGCCGGTCGTCGATGCCCACGTACGGGATCTGCTCGGCGCCGGGCTGCTGCGGGGGCTTCGTGTAGAGCGCGTCGACATCGGAGAGGAGGACGAGCACCTCGGCGCCGATCAGCCGCGCGACGAGGGCGGCGAGCCGGTCGTTGTCGCCGAACCGGATCTCGTGCGTGGCGACGGTGTCGTTCTCGTTGACGATCGGCAGGATGCGCAGCTGCAGGAGCCGCTCCATGGCCCGCTGCGCGTTCTCGCGGTGGGTCAGGTCCTCCATGTCGTTCGCCGTGAGCAGCACCTGGCCCGCGACGATGCCGTAGGGGTCGAGGGCCGCCTGGTAGCGGTGCATGAGCACGTTCTGCCCGACGGCGGCCGCGGCCTGCTGCGTTGCGAGCTCGTCGGGGCGAGACTCGAGCTCGAGGAACGGCATGCCCGTCGCGATCGCGCCCGACGACACGAGGACGATCTCGGCGCCCTTGCGATGCGCCGCCGCGAGGGCGAGCACCAGGGGCGCGATCCGCCAGGAGTTCTCGCCGCTGATCGACGAGGAGCCGACCTTGACGACGATGCGCTTGGCCGAGGTCAGAACGGGTCGTGCGCTAATCGTGGTCCCCCTCGACCTCGTCGCCCGCCCACAGGCCGGCCTCGCGCTCGGCATCGAGCTCAGCGCGCGCCGCCGCCTTGCCGTCCATGCGCTCGTAGTACTGCTCTCGACGCTCGCGGCGCGTGGCGCGCGAGTTCTGGTTGAGGCGCTCGTCTGTGCCGCGCGGCGCGGTGACGAGCTCGGCGGTCGAGGTCAGCGTGGGCTCCCAATCGAACACGATGCCATTGCCCGGCCCGATGACGACGGTGTCGCCGGCGACAGCGCCTGCCGCGAACAGCCCGTCTTCGACGCCGAGCTTCGCGAGCCGGTCGGCGAGGAAGCCCACTGCCTCGTCGTTCTGGAAGTCGGTCTGGGCCACCCACGCCTCGGGCTTCTGACCGAGCACGCGGTAGTAGGTGCCGTCGCTGCCGCCCTCGACCTTGACGGTGAAGGGCACGGCATCGACGGCCTTCGGGCGCATGACGATGCGCGGGCGCTCCTGCTGTTCGGCCGCCTGGCGCGTGCGCTCTGCCTCGACGATCTCGGCGAGGGCGAACGACAACGGGCGCAGCCCCTCGTGGCTCACGGTGGAGATCGCGAACACGCGGAAGCCGCGCGACTCGAGCTCAGGGCGCACGAACTCTGCGAGATCTTTGCCGTCGGGCACATCGACCTTGTTGAGTGCCACCAGCTGCGGGCGATCGAGCAGCGGCACCTGGCCCTCTGGCACGGGATATGCGGCGAGCTCGGCCTGGATCACCTCGAGATCGGTGATCGGGTCGCGCCCCGGCTCGAGCGTCGCGCAGTCGAGCACATGGAGCAGCGCGGTGCAGCGCTCGACGTGACGCAGGAACTCGAGACCGAGCCCCTTCCCCTCACTGGCGCCCTCGATCAGCCCGGGCACGTCGGCCACGGTGTAGCGAACATCGCCCGCCTGGACGACGCCGAGGTTCGGCGTCAGCGTCGTGAACGGGTAGTCGGCGATCTTCGGCTTCGCGGCGGAGAGGGCCGCCACGAGCGACGACTTGCCCGCCGACGGATAGCCGACGAGTGCGACATCCGCCATCGTCTTCAGTTCGAGCTCGACGTCGCCTTCCCAGCCGGGCGTTCCGAGCAGTGCGAAGCCCGGCGCCTTGCGCTTCGGGTTCGCGAGGGCCGCGTTGCCCAGCCCGCCGATGCCCCCGGCAGCAACCACGAAGCGCATGCCGGGCTCGTCGAGGTCGACCAGCTCTTCGCCGTCGGCGCTCTTGACGACCGTGCCGACCGGCACGGGAAGCTCGAGATCCTCGCCGCGGGCACCGTGCCGCATGTCGCCCATGCCGAAGCCGCCGTTCTCGCTGCTCTGGTGGGGGCGGCGATGGTAACCGAGCAGGGTCGTGACCTGCGGGTCGGCGACCAGAACGATGTCGCCGCCGTGCCCGCCGTTCCCGCCGTCAGGGCCGGCGAGCGGCTTGAACTTCTCGCGGCGCACGCTCACGCAGCCGTTTCCGCCGTGACCGGCCCGCAGATGCAGCGTCACGTGGTCGACGAACGTCGCCATGAGGTCTCTCCTAGGGGTGAATGCAAGAGGGGCGGGCCGAAGCCCGCCCCTCCATTGAATCTCAACGATTCCTGGTCTACGCCTCGGCCGTCACGATGTTGACGACCTTGCGGCGGCCCTTGACGCCGAACTGCACGGCGCCGGCCGACAGGGCGAAGAGGGTGTCGTCGCCGCCGCGGCCCACGTTGGCGCCGGGGTGGAAGTGGGTGCCGCGCTGGCGGACGATGATCTCGCCGGCGTTCACCTGCTCGCCGCCGAAGCGCTTCACGCCCAGGCGCTGCGCGTTCGAGTCACGGCCGTTGCGAGTGGAGCTCGCGCCCTTCTTGTGTGCCATCTGGAGTGCCTCTATGTCTCTCGGAGTCCTGGGGACTACTTGATGCCGGTGACCTTGACGCGCGTGAGCTCCTGGCGGTGGCCCTGGCGCTTCTTGTAGCCGGTCTTGTTCTTGAACTTCTGGATCACGATCTTCGGGCCGCGCAGGTCGCCCAGGACCTCAGCGGTCACGGTCACCTTGGCGAGGGCCTTGGCGTCGGAGGTGATCTTGTCACCGTCGACCAGGAGCACCGGGGCGAGCTCGACGTTGCCGTTCTCGTCAGCCTTGATGCGGTCGAGGGTCACGATGGTGCCGACCTCGACCTTCTCCTGCCGACCACCGGCGCGCACAACTGCGAAAACCACTTCTGTACCTACTTCTCCGGGGAGCGAAGCCGCTCCGATGCTTGATTTCTGGGTGACTCACCGGCCTGCGAGCGACTGTCTGCGACAACCGATCGGGCTCGGGAAACCGAGGTTACGGCGCGGCACGAGCCAGCGCACGCCAACAATCAAGAGTACCTGATGCGGCATGGCCGGTCAAAACCGCTGCCGACCGGCCGCGCAGTGCGCTCCGGTAGGCTCGAGGCCCATGACCGTGCTGATCGATCGCCCAGCGTGGCCCGCTCACGGAACACTCTGGTCGCATCTCGTCAGCGATGCGTCCCTGCAAGAGTTGCATGACTTCGCGCAACGGGCCAGGGTGCCACGCCGTGCGTTCGATCTCGATCACTACGACGTGCCGGCCGAGCGCTATGACGAGCTCGTCGCCCTCGGCGCCCAGCCGGTGTCGATGCGTCAGCTCGTCGAGCGTCTGCGCGGCAGCGGTCTACGCGTCCGCGCCGTCGACCGGCGCTGACCCCGACTGACCGGACTCGGTCGTCAACGCCCCCGTCGAGACCCGGCGGCTGCGGCGGGGCTGCTTGGCCGGAAGCGAGTCGAGCACCGAGTCCAGCAGCTGCGCGGTCGCCTCGGCGTCGACACGGCGAGACTCGGCCACGGGGTGCGCCTCGGGCAATTCGATGGCGGATGCCTGAGGCTGCGGCTGCTCGGGCGGCGCAGCATCCCCCGCTCCCCCGCTGCGCGCACGGCGCGAGCGCGAGCGTCGGCCGCCGGAGCGCGCCCCCTCTTCGGCCGGCGCCGCCTCGCCCTGCTCGGGCTGCGCGTCGACGTCGATGACCTGCACGGGAGAGGTGACCGGGTGGCCGAGCGTCGAGGCCGCGATGCGGGCAAGGCTGCTGCGCGCCTCCTCCGTCAGCTGGTGCGTGCCCTCGTGGGTGTGCGCGCCGTTCCCGTTGCCGTTGCCGCTGTTCGAGGCGCCACCGCCGTTGCCGTTGCCGCCTCGCTCGCCGCGACCGCCTCGACGGCGCTCGCTGCCGCGCTCAGGCTGCTGAGAGCGGTGCTTCACAACGGGGTCGTGGTGCACGATGACACCGCGGCCTGCACACACCTCGCAGGGCTCGCTGAAGGTCTCGAGCAGGCCGAGACCGAGCTTCTTGCGCGTCATCTGCACGAGGCCGAGCGACGTGACTTCGGCCACCTGGTGCTTCGTGCGGTCGCGGCTCAGGCACTCCACGAGCCGCCGAAGCACGAGGTCGCGGTTCGATTCGAGCACCATGTCGATGAAGTCGACGACGACGATGCCGCCGATGTCGCGCAGCCGCAGCTGGCGCACGATCTCTTCCGCCGCCTCGAGGTTGTTCTTCGTGACGGTCTCTTCGAGGTTGCCGCCCGAGCCGACGAACTTGCCGGTGTTCACGTCGATCACGGTCATGGCCTCGGTGCGGTCGATGATGAGCGAACCGCCCGAGGGCAGCCAGACCTTCCGGTCGAGCGCCTTCTCGATCTGCTCGGAGATGCGGAACTCGTCGAACGCGTCGTCCTTGTCGCCGCTGTACGCCTCGACGCGCTCGAGCAGATCGGGAGCGACGTGACCGAGATAGCGCTCGATGGTCTCGCGGGCGTCATCGCCCTGGATGATCATCTTCTGGAAGTCCTCGTTGAACACGTCGCGGACGATCTTGATGAGCAGATCGGGCTCGCTGTGCAGCAGCGCCGGCGCCTGCACCTTCTCGACCGCCTCGCGGATCTCGGCCCACTGCGCGGTCAGCCGGTTCACGTCGAGGGTGAGCTGCTCGTCGGTCGCACCCTCCGCAGCGGTGCGCACGATGACGCCCACGTTGTCGGGCAGAACCTCTTTGAGGATCTTCTTGAGGCGGGCGCGCTCGGTGTCGGGCAGCTTGCGGCTGATGCCGTTCATCGACCCGTTCGGCACGTAGACGAGGTACCGGCCGGGAAGCGAGACCTGGCTGGTGAGCCGAGCGCCCTTGTGGCCGACCGGGTCCTTCGTGACCTGCACGAGCACCTTGTCGCCGGGCTTGAGCGCGAGCTCGATGCGACGGGGCTGATTCTTCTCACCGGACTCGGCCTGCGCGGCCTCCCAGTCGACCTCGCCCGAGTAGAGCACGGCGTTGCGGCCGCGGCCGATGTCGACGAACGCGGCCTCCATGCTGGGCAGCACGTTCTGCACCTTGCCGAGGTAGACGTTGCCGATGAGCGACGCCTCCTGGCTCTTGGCGACGTAGTGCTCGACGAGCACCTTGTCCTCGAGGACGCCGATCTGAATGCGCCCCGCCTTCGACCGCACCACCATCGTGCGCTCGACGGCCTCGCGGCGCGCCAGGAACTCGGCCTCGGTGATCACCGCGCGCCGGCGGCCCGCGTCGCGACCGTCACGGCGGCGCTGCTTCTTGGCCTCGAGGCGCGTGGACCCCTTCACCTTCTGCGGCTCGGTGATGAGTTCCGGCTCGCGCTTGGCGGGCTTCTCGCGTTCGCGCGGCTGGTCGTCGGATGCTCCGCCGGAGCCCCCTCGCCTGCGACGTCGCCGGCTGCCCGGTGCTCCCCCGTCGGGCTCGGTCCCGACCTCGTCCTCGTCGTCGATGTCGGGCAGGGCGATCACGGGCGGCGCCTGGAACAGCAGCGTCGTCGTCGAGACCGGGCCCGCGAGAGGCGCCGCCTGCTGCGAGCCGACCACGGGGATCGGGGTCGTCAGCGGCTGCGGCAGCGGCGGCGCCAGGGGGTGGTCCTGATCGGCGGCGACGGCCTCCTGGTCGATCGGCGCCGGCTCGGGGGCACCCTGCTCGGTCGCGACCAGAACGTCGGGCTGGGCCGGCGACTCGGAGGTCACGGGCGGGGCATCCGTCTCTTCGGCCTTGCGGCGACGCCCTCCGAAGAAGCGGCCACGACGCTTGCCTGCGCCTTCGGTCGCGCTGTCCTGCGTGTATTCATCTTTTTCCACCATCTCTGGTGCACTCCTCGTACCGAGCGGCCGAAGCCTGCGCCCCGGTCGCTACGGGAACTCTCCTGGGGCAGCTTCTGCAGCTGCCGCAAACCTTCACTCGGCGGGCCAGATCGCCCGCCTGCCCGTGTTCGCTGTGGGAACACGAAAACCTTGTCTTCTGCGGCCATCGTCCGCCTGGCGGGACGGCCTGCAGCCCATTATCGCACGGCGTGTCTTCCGGCCCGGTTCATGCCTAACCCGGCATGCGATACTCGGCCCTGTGTCAGACACCGCACCCGAGACCGAAGACCGCCCGCGCCATCTTGCGCTCGCCCTGCTGCTGATCGTCGGCGGCGCGCTCGGACTCCTCGCCTCGTTCTCGCTCATGAAGGACGACCTCGCCCTCCTCGCCGACCCGAACACGAACCTCGGCTGCTCGATCTCGGCGTCGATCCAGTGCGGGAAGAACATCGGGTCGTGGCAGGGCAGCGTCTTCGGATTCCCGAACCCGATGCTCGGGCTGATGATGTTCACCGCGCCGATCATCGTGGGGGTCGCGCTGCTCGGCCGTGTGGAGTTCCCGAACTGGTTCTGGCTGCTGTTCAACCTGGGGCACTGGTTCGCGATCGGCTTCATCGCGTGGCTCTCGACCGAGAGCATCTTCTTCATCGGCACGCTCTGCCCCTGGTGCGCGCTGGTCTACGCCGTCGTCATCCCGATGTGGCTCGCGGTCACGCTGCACAACATGGCGGTCGGCCGCTATGGGAAGGCGCTCATCGGCACGGGCACGGCGCTCGTGACCTGGGTGCCGCTGCTGTCTCTCGTGCTCTACGTCGTGATCGCGCTCGAGGCGCAGCTGCGCCTCGACCTGATCAGCCAGCTGTTCGGCTGAGCGCTCGGCTAACCGAACCAGAGGGCCAGCTCGCGCGCGGCGGACTCGGGCGAGTCGGAGCCGTGCACGAGGTTCTGCTGCACCTTGAGGCCCCAGTCGCGGCCGAGGTCGCCGCGAATGGTGCCGGGCGCGGCCGTCGTCGGGTCGGTCGTGCCCGCGAGTGAGCGGAACCCCTCGATGACGCGCTCGCCCGCGACGCGGATCGCGACGATCGGACCCGACTGCATGAATTCGATCAGCGGCTCGTAGAACGGCTTGCCCTGGTGCTCGGCGTAGTGCTGCGAGAGCAGCTCGAGGTCGGCCTCGACCAGGCGGATGTCGACGAGCTGGTACCCCTTCGCCTCGATGCGGCGCAGGATCTCGCCGGTCAGGTTGCGGGCGACGCCGTCGGGCTTGACGAGGACGAGGGTCTCTTCGACAGGGGTGGTCACTGCGGGTTCTCCGTTTCGTTGTGCTTCTGCCGCTCGACCTTATCGGCCGAGTACATGGCGTAGATCCAGATGGCGAGGAACAGGGCGCCGACGATGAACATCATGTGCACCCAGATGCCGGCGAGGATGGCGAGCACCTGCACGGCGAAGCCGATCCGGGCGCCGACGCGGTACCGCAGGGTCAGGATGGCCACGATGGCGAGGGCGATCAGGACGACGCCGCCGGTGATCACGACCGCTGACGGCGCGACGTGCAGGCCCCACGCGACGAGGCCGCCGAGGAACAGCACGATCAGCTCGAAGCCGAGCACGATCGAGCCGACGGACTCGCGGACGCTGCGGTTCCTCACTCGCCGTCCTCCGCGCGGGGCGCCTTCCACCCTCGCTCGGTCGCGAGAGCCATGGCCTCGCCCACGAGGGTGATCGAACCTGTCACCACGACGGCCCGCTTCGGGCCCTCGAGAGCCCACGCGCGCGCCGCCTCGATCGCCTCGCCGAGATCCTCGACCTCGTCGACGCGCTCGTGCGTCCACTCGTAGACGTCCTCGGCGAGATCCTCGCTCGATCGCGCACGGTCGGAGTGGGATTGCGTCACGATCATCGTCGCGGCCGCCGGCGACAACTCGTCGACGATGCCGCGCGCGTCCTTGTCCTTGAGCACGCCGAGCACGAACGCGATCTCGTCGAAGTCGAAGAAGCGCTCGAGCGCGGCGCGCAGCGTCGCCGCTCCGGCCGGGTTGTGCGCGGCATCCACGATCACGGTCGGCTCGGTGCCGATCAGCTGCAGGCGCCCGGGGGACGTCGCGCCTGCGATGCCCTCTTCCACGAGCTCGTGCGTCAGCTTGTGCGCGCCGCCGCCGATGAACGCCTCGACCGCGGCGATCGCGACCGCGGCGTTCTGCGCCTGATGGTCGCCGTAGAGCGGCAGCGTGAGCCCGTCGTAGGCGCCCGCCGTGCCGCGCACGTCGATCAGCTGGCCGCCGACGGCGACGGACGTCGCGGTGACGTCGAATTCGGCCGGCTGTGCGATCACGGATGCCCCGTGCCGGGCGGCCGCCGCCTGCAGCTCGCGCATCGCCTCAGGCGTCTGCCGAGCCGTCACGACCGTGGCGCCGTCCTTGATGATGCCGGCCTTCGTCCGCGCGATCTCAGCGATGGTGCCGCCGAGCTGGGCCATATGGTCGAGCGCGATGGGCGTGAACACCGCCACCGTGCCGTCGCCGACGTTCGTGGAATCCCACTCGCCGCCCATGCCGACCTCGATCACCGCGACGTCGACGGGGGCGTCGGCGAAGCAGGCGAAGCCGAGCGCCGTCACCGCCTCGAAGAACGTCAGCCGCGGTCGGCCCGCCGCCTCGAGCTCCCCGTCGACCAGGTCGAGGTAGGGCTTGATCTCTTCCCAGTTCCGGGCGAGCGCCTCGTCGGTGATCGGCTCGCCGTCGATCAGGATGCGCTCGTTGAAGCGCTCGAGGTGCGGGCTGGTGAGCAGGCCGGTGCGCAGACCGTAGGCGCGCAGGATGCTCTCGGCGATGCGGCTCGTCGACGTCTTCCCGTTCGTGCCCGTGATGTGGATGATCGGGTATGCCTTCTGGGGGTCGCCGAGCACCTCGACGGCGCGTCTGGTCGCGTCGAGGCGGCGCTCGGGCTTCGCCTCGCCGACGCGCTCGAGCAGTTCCGCGTAGGCGGCGTCGGCCGCTGCGCGGTACGAGTCGTCGCCCGGAGCCTGTCGAAGGGTCATGCCGACACCTCCACCTTCTGCACGTCGATCGACGGCTCGCCGACCGCCACGTCGAAGTCGACGGCCAGTGTCTCGGCCGCGATGAGCTCGGCGTGGGTGCGTGCGGCGGCTGCGGATGCCTCGTCGAGCGTGAGCTGCAGCCGGATGCGGTCGCTGACGTCGAGCCCCGCGGCCTTGCGCGCGTCCTGCACGTTGCGGATGAGGTCGCGGGCGGCGCCCTCGGCTGCAAGCTCGGGCGTCACGTAGGTGTCGAGCAGGACGAAGCCTCCGCCGGGCAGCAGCGCGAGCGCCTCTGAGCCGTCGCCCTTCTGCGCCACCTCGAGCACGAGCTCGTACTCCCCCGGCTCGAGCGCGATCCCGCCTGCGGTCACGACGCCGTCGCTCTCGCTCCAATCGCCGCCGCGCGCCGCCTTGATGGCGTCCTGCACCTGCTTTCCGAGGCGCGGTCCCGCCGCGCGGGCGTTCACCGACAGCCGGCGGGTGATGCCGTAGTCGTCCGCACTCGTCTCGGTCTCTGCCACGAACGCCACCGCCTTCACGTTCAGCTCGTCGCGCAGGATTCCGTCGAAGGCCGAAAGCCGCGAGGCATCCGGCACGACGACCGTGAGCTGTGCGAGCGGCAGGCGCACGCGCAGGCCGTTCGCCTTGCGCAGCGACAGGCCCGTCGAGGCGATCTGACGCACGGCGTCCATCGCGGCGACCAGCTCGTGGTCGGCGGGCAGCTCGGCAGCATCGGGCCAGTCCTCGAGGTGCACGCTGCGCCCGCCGGTGAGCCCCTGCCAGATGTGCTCGGTGACGAGCGGCAGCAGCGGCGAGGCGAGGCGGCAGAGCGTCTCGAGAACCGTGAACAGCGTGTCGAAGGCGTCGGCGTTCTCGCCGTCTTCCGTGACCCCGACCCAGAAGCGGTCGCGCGAGCGGCGCACGTACCAGTTCGTCAGCACGTCGGCGAAGTCGCGCAGGGCGGCGGCGGCGAACGGGCTGTCGAGGTCGTCGAGGTGCTCTGTGACCGACTCGACCGTCTCGCGCAGCTTGGCGAGGATGTAGCGGTCGAGCTCGTTCGTCGAGTCCGTGCGCCGCGTCGCCTCGTACCCGCAGGCGTTCGCGTAGATCGTGAAGAAGTAGTACGAGCTCCACAGCGGCAGCAGCAGCTCGCGCACACCCGAGCGGATGCCCTCTTCCGTCACGATCAGGTTGCCGCCGCGGATCACCGACGACGACATCAGGAACCAGCGCATCGCGTCGGAGCCGTCGCGGTCGAACACCTCGGAGACATCCGGGTAGTTGCGCAGGCTCTTCGACATCTTCTGCCCGTCCGAGCCGAGCACGATGCCGTGGCTGAGCGCCGAGCGGAAGGCCGGCCGGTCGAAGATCGCCGTCGCGAGCACGTGCTGCACGTAGAACCAGCCGCGGGTCTGGCCGATGTACTCAACGATGTAGTCGGCCGGGTTGTGGGTGTCGAACCACTCGCGGTTCTCGAACGGATAGTGCACCTGCGCGAACGGCATCGACCCCGAGTCGAACCAGACGTCGAACACGTCGCTGATGCGGCGCATGGTCGCGCGTCCGGTCGGGTCGTCGGGGTTCGGTCGGGTCAGCTCGTCGATGAACGGGCGGTGCAGGTCGACCTGCCCCTCGGCGTTCCTCGGCAGGGTGCCGAAGTCGCGCTCGAGCTCGTCGAGCGAGCCGTAGACGTCGATGCGCGGGTGGTTCGCGTCGTCGCTCTTCCACACCGGGATCGGCGAGCCCCAGAAGCGGTTGCGGCTGATCGACCAGTCGCGCGCGCCCTCGAGCCACTTCCCGAACTGCCCGTCCTTGACGTTCTCGGGCACCCAGGCGATCTGCTGGTTCAGCTCGAGCATGCGGTCCTTGAACTCGGTCACGCGCACGAACCAGCTCGAGACCGCCTTGTAGATCAGCGGGTTCCGGCAGCGCCAGCAGTGCGGGTACGAGTGCTCGTAGCTCGCCTGCCGCAGCAGGCGGTGCTCGCTGCGCAGCAGCTGCGTGAGCGGCTTGTTCGCGTCGAAGACCTGCAGGCCGGCGACGGGGGCGATGTTCGCGAGGAACTTCCCGCCGTCGTCCACCGAGACGATCACCGGGATGCCGTTCGCCTCACAGACGCGCTGGTCGTCCTCGCCGTAGGCGGGCGCCTGGTGCACGATGCCGGTGCCGTCTGCCGTCGTCACGTAGTCGTCGACGAGGATGCGCCATGCATTCTCGGTGCCCCACGTCTCGGCATCCGCGTAGAAATCCCACAGCCGGTCGTATTGCACGCCGGCGAGCTGCGCGCCCATGATCGTGCGGGTGACGGATGCCAGCGCGGCGGCCGCGTCGTCGTAGCCGAGGTCCTTGGCGTAGTTGCCGACGAGGTCGACGGCGAGCAGGTACTCCCCCGCCTCTTCCGGGGTGTCTGCGGCGCCGTTCGGGCCGGCCGGCACGACGGCGTACTCGATGTCGGGCCCGACGACGAGCGCGAGGTTGGTCGGCAGCGTCCAGGGGGTGGTGGTCCACGCGAGCGCGCGCACCGCGGTGAGCCCCAGCGACTCGGCCTTCTCGCCGACCAGCGGGAACGTGACCGTGACGGTCTGGTCCTGGCGCACCTTGTAGACGTCGTCGTCCATGCGCAGCTCGTGGTTCGACAGCGGCGTCTCGTCGCGCCAGCAGTAGGGCAGCACGCGGTAGCCCTCATAGGCGAGGCCCTTGTCGTAGAGCTGCTTGAAGGCCCACAGCACGCTCTCCATGAACGACAGGTCGAGGGTCTTGTAGCCGCCCTCGAAGTCGACCCAGCGCGCCTGGCGGGTGACGTAGGCCTGCCACTCCTCGGTGTAGCGCAGCACGGATTCCTTCGCGGCGCGGTTGAAGGCGGCGAGACCCATCTTCTCGATGTCTGCCTTGCCGTTGATGCCGAGCTGCCGTTCGGCCTCGAGCTCGGCGGGCAGGCCGTGCGTGTCCCACCCGAAGACGCGCTTGACCTGCTTTCCCCGCATCGTCTGGTAGCGCGGGAACAGGTCCTTCGCGTAACCCGTCAGCAGGTGCCCGTAGTGCGGCAGGCCGTTCGCGAACGGAGGGCCGTCGTAGAACACCCACTCGTCGCAGCCCTCGCGCTGGTCGACGGATGCCTGGAAGGTGTCGTCCTCCTTCCAGAAGGCGAGCACCTTCTGCTCGATCTCCGGAAAGCGCGGGCTCGGGACGACTTCCGGCTCATCGGACTTGGGGTACGGCAACGCGGCTCCTCAGTGGATCTGAATCACTAGCCGAGGACGCGGCTCTCGTCGCGCGGTACCACCTCGATTGATGCGGCACCTGGATGCCGCACCCTCTCGTTTCTGAGGCTGTGACGGGCCCGACCCGTTCGGTTCTACTGAGCTCGCGCCGTTCTTCCGAAGACTCCCCGGTGATGGCCGGATCAATGTCGATGCCAACAAGTCTACCGATAGACTGTGCAGACATCCCACACTCAGGCACCCTCTGACGCGGTGCCGCACACAGCGAAGACGAGGCCCTCTGACATGACTGCGATCCCTGACAAGCCGGCACTGGAAGGCCTCGAAGCCAAGTGGGGTGAGGTCTGGCGCAGCAGCGGCACGTACTCCTTCGACAGGAAGGCCGCGCTCGAGGCATCCGATCGCAGCTGCATCTACTCGATCGACACGCCGCCTCCCACTGCGTCGGGCTCGCTGCACATCGGCCACGTCTTCAGCTACGCGCACACCGACGTGGTCGCGCGGTACCACCGCATGCGCGGCAAGACCGTCTTCTACCCGATCGGGTGGGACGACAACGGGCTGCCCACCGAGCGCCGCGTGCAGAACTACTACGGCGTGCGCTGCGACCCGTCGCTGCCCTATCGGCCGGACTTCCAGCCGCCCTACGAGGGCGGTGACAACAAGTCGAGCCGCGCCGCCGATCAGGTGCCGATCTCGCGCCGCAACTTCATCGAGCTGTGCGAGCGGCTCACGGAAGAGGACGAGAAGCAGTTCGAGGAGCTGTTCCGCCTGCTCGGGCTGTCGGTCGACTGGGCCCAGACCTACCGCACCATCGGCCCCGAGTCCATTCGCGCTTCCCAGCTCGCGTTCGTGCACGGCGTGGAACGCGGCGAGGCCTACCAGGACTGGGCGCCCACGCTGTGGGACGTGACCTTCCGCTCCGCCGTCGCGCAGGCGGAACTCGAGGACCGCGACCAGCCGGGCGCCTATCACCGCCTCGCCTTCCACGGCGCAGAGGGCGACGTCTTCATCGAGACCACCCGGCCCGAGCTGCTGGCCGCGTGCGTCGCGCTCGTGGCGCACCCCGACGACGAGCGCTACCGGCCGCTGTTCGGCACGACCGTGCGCACGCCCATCTTCGACGTCGAGGTGCCGGTGCTCGCGCACCACCTCGCGCAGGCCGACAAGGGCACGGGCATCGCGATGGTCTGCACCTTCGGCGATGTGACCGACGTCACCTGGTGGCGCGAGCTGCAGCTGCCGACCCGCGCGATCATCGGCTTCGACGGTCGCATCGTCGCCGAGGCGCCCGAGGCGATCACCTCGGAGGCCGGCCGTGACGCGTTCGCACAGCTCGCCGGCCTCACCGTGTTCAGCGCCAAGAAGACCATGGTCGAGCTGCTCACCGCCTCGGGCGAGCTCATCGGCGAGCCGAAGCCGATCCAGCACCCCGTGAAGTTCTACGAGAAGGGCGACCGCCCGCTCGAGATCGTCTCGACGCGCCAGTGGTATGTGAAGAACGGCGGCAAGGACGACGCGCTGCGCGCCCGCCTCATCGAGGCCGGCCGCGAGCTCGACTGGAACCCCGACTTCATGCGCGTGCGCTACGAGAACTGGGTGAACGGTCTCGCGGGCGACTGGCTGATCTCGCGCCAGCGCTTCTTCGGCGTGCCGATCCCGGTCTGGTACCGCGTCGACGAGAACGGCGAGACCCAGTTCGACCAGGTGATCCTGCCCGAGCCTGCACAGCTGCCCGTCGACCCCTCGTCCGACGCGCCGACCGGCTTCGACGAGTCGCAGCGCGGCCAGGCCGGCGGTTTCGTCGGCGAGCTCGATATCATGGACACCTGGATGACGTCGTCGCTCACCCCGCAGATCGCCGCCGGGTGGGAGCGCGACCCCGAGCTGTTCGCGGCCCTGTTCCCCTTCGACCTGCGCCCGCAGGCCCAGGACATCATCCGCACCTGGCTGTTCTCGACCGTGCTGCGTGCCGTGCAGCAGCACGACTCGCTGCCCTGGCGCCACGCGGCGATCTCGGGCTTCATCGTCGACCCCGACCGCAAGAAGATGTCGAAGTCGAAGGGCAACGTGGTCACGCCCGCCTCGATCCTCGAGCAGCACGGCTCGGATGCCACGCGCTACTGGGCCGCGTCGAGCCGCCTCGGCGCCGACGCCGCGTTCGACATCAACAACCCGACGCAGCTCAAGATCGGCCGCCGCCTCGCGATCAAGGTGCTCAACGCCGCGAAGTTCGTGCTGGGCTTCGAGTCCACAGAGGGCGCCGAGATCACCGCCGAGCTCGACAAGGCGATGCTGCGCGAGCTCGCGAAGGTGGTCGCGGACGCGACGGCGGCGTTCGAGTCCTACGACCACGCCCGCGCGCTCGAGGTCACCGAGACGTTCTTCTGGACGTTCTGCGACGACTACCTCGAGCTCGTCAAAGAGCGCGCACACGGCGCCGCAGGTGCCGCCGGCCAGGCATCCGCGGTCGCCGCGCTGCGCCTCGCGCTCAGCGTGCTTCTGCGCCTGCTCGCACCCGTGATCCCGTATGCGACGGAGGAGACCTGGAGCTGGTTCAACTCCGGCTCGGTGCACACCGCGGCGTGGCCGGAAAGCGAAGAGCTGGCCGCCGGCGGCGAAGGGCCTGCCGTGCTCTCTGTCGCGAGCCAGGCCCTGGTCGGCATCCGCCGCACGAAGACCGACGCCAAGGTGTCGCAGAAGACCCCGATCACCTCGCTGACCCTGACGGGCACTGACGAGCAGCTCGCGGCGCTGCGGCTCGCCGAAGACGACCTCAAGGCCGTCGGGCGCATCGCAGCGGTCGAATACGCTCCGGGCGAGTCCGTCACGGTGCGTGGCGCCGAACTCGGAGATCTGTCCTGACCAGGACAATTCGCGCTATGGTCACCACGGGAGGGGTGCTATGACCGTTTCAATCCGAGAAGCTCGCGACAGCGACTTCTTCCCCTGGCTCAGTCTGTATGAGGAATACGCGTCCGAGCGCGGGGTCGAGTTGACCGAACGCCGGGCTCTGCAGCTGTGGACCTGGCTCTCCGACCCGCACCATCCCGAGACGTCGCTCATCGCTCTCGGCGAGGACGGCGGGGTCACGGGGCTCGTGCACTTCCACGCGTTCCCGCGCCCGCTGCTCGGCGAGACCGGCGTGTTCATCGACGCGATCCACGCGAAGGACGACGGTGTCGCCGACGAGCTGTTCCGTGCCGTGCGCGACGCGGCGACCGCGCAGGGCGCCGGCGTGATCCGCTGGAGCCAGGTCGAGGGCGAGACGCTGCCGCGTGCGCTCGCGGAGGCCGGCGGGAACGCGGAGAGCTCGGCCTACATCGAGCTCCAGACCGCGCCCCAGCCGGCCTGACCGGGGCCTGCCGCATCATGCAGCTCGGAACCCGCTGGCCGGTCGGCGCAACCGCGCCCGCAGCCCTTCCCGACGTGGTTCGCGCGGCCGTGAAGGCGGTCGAAGAGGAGCTGGACGCCGATGGCGTCGACGCGTCGACCTGGCGCTGGACCCTCACCTGGCTTGAGCGGAAGCCCGTCGTCGAACTCGACGACGGAACCGTCATCCGTTACAACCCCGACAGTGAGACCGCCACCATCACCTCGAACGATTTCGAGGCCGAGGAGGGCTGACGGGCAGCCGCCGGCCGCACCGATAGGGTGGCGACATGACGACGGATGCCGCGAACCCGCTTCTGACCGCCAGCACACTCGACTACCGCCTGCCGCCGTTCTCGCAGATCAGAGACGAGCACTACCGGCCGGCGTTCGATGCGGGGTTCGCCGAGCAGCTCGCCGAGATCGACGCCATTGCGCGGAATCCCGAGGCGCCGACGTTCGAGAACACCCTCGTGCCCCTCGAGCGGTCGGGGCAGACGCTGCGCCGGGCCGCGTTCGTCTTCTTCAACAAGTCCTCTGCCGACTCGAACGACGTCACGAACGCGCTCGACGAGGAGCTCGCGCCGCGGCTGGCGGCCCACCAGGACGCCATCCAGCTGAACTCCGCGCTGTACGAGCGCATTCGCGCTGTGCGCGACGGACTTGCGGAGCGCCCCGACCTCGATGACGAGGCGCGCTATCTCGTCGAGCGCTATTTCACCGATTTCACGCTCGCCGGGGCGGGGCTCGACGACGACGCCAAGGCGACGCTCTCCGAGCTCAACCAGCGGATCTCCGGAATTCAGGCGAAGTTCGAGAAGCAGCTGCTCGCCGACACCAACGAGCTCGCCGTGGTCTTCGACGACGCGGCCGAGCTCGAGGGGCTCGGCGACGGCGAGCTCTCCGCCGCCGCGGAGGCCGCCAAGGAGCGCGGACTCGACGGGAAGTATCTCGTCACGCTCGTGCTGCCGACCGGGCATCCCTGGCTGGCGTCGCTCGTGCGCCCCGAGGTGCGCGAGCGCATCATGTCGGCCTCGCGCTCGCGCGGTGCGCGCGACGGCAGCAACGACAACCGGCCGCTCATCCTCGAGCTGGTGCGCCTGCGCGCGCGGCGCGCGCAGCTGCTTGGCTTCGCGAGCCACGCCGACTACGTCACCGCCGGCCAGACCGCGGGCACCGCGGCGAACGTCGCCGACATGCTGGGGAAGCTCGCACCCGCTGCCGCCCGCAATGCCCGCCGCGAGCACGAGGCGCTCGAGCGCACCGCGGGTGCGCCGGTGGGGGCGGCCGACTGGGACTTCTGGACCGAGAAGGTGCGCCTCGCCGAATACGACGTCGACACGGCCGCCCTGCGGCCGTACTTCGAGGCAGAGCGCGTGCTGCAGGACGGCGTGTTCTTCGCCGCGAGCAGGCTGTACGGCCTGAGCTTCGTCGAGCGGCCCGACCTCGTCGGCTATCACCCCGACGTGCGCGTTTTCGAGGTGTTCAATGAGGACGGTTCCCAGCTCGGCCTCTTCCTCTACGACCTCTACACACGCGACTCGAAGCGCGGCGGCGCCTGGATGAACAGCCTGGTCGACCAGTCGGAACTGCTCGGCGAGCCGACCACGATCGTCGTCAACAACCACAACGTGCCGAAGCCCGCCGCGGGCGAGCCCACGCTGCTGACCTTCGACGAGGTGCACACGCTCTTCCACGAGTTCGGGCACGCGCTGCACGGGTTGTTCGGCCACGCCGTCTACCCGCGCTTCTCGGGCACCAGCGTGCACCGCGACTTCGTCGAGTTCCCCTCGCAGGTCAACGAGATGTGGATGCTGTGGCCCGAGGTGCTCGCGAACTACGCCAACCACTACGAGACCGGCGAGCCGATCCCCCAGGACATCGTCGACCGCATCGTCGCCTCTGAGACCTTCAACGAGGGCTTCGCGACCAGCGAGTACCTCGGCGCCGCTCTGCTCGACCAGGCCTGGCACGTGCTCACCCCCGAGCAGGCGGACGCCATCACCGACGTCGCCGCCTTCGAGGCGGCCGCCCTCGCCGAGGTCGGGCTCGACTTCCCACCCGTTCCCCCGCGCTACCAGAGCTCGTACTTCGCGCACACCTTCTCGGGCGGGTACGACGCGCAGTACTACTCGTACATCTGGAGCGAGGTGCTCGACGCGGACACCGTCGAGTGGTTCAAGTCGAACGGCGGCCTCACTCGCGAGAACGGCGACCGCTTCCGCTCGCGGCTGCTCGGCGTCGGCGGCACCAAGGACCCCATCGAGGCGTACGTCGATTTCCGCGGCCGGCGCGCCGAACTCGAGCCGCTGCTGAAGCGCCGGGGCCTCGTCGACTGACCGCGAACGGAATGCGGGGCCGCGGCGATCAGTCGAGGGCGCGGCGCATCGCGAGAACGTCGGGGCGGTCGGCGGCGTCGGTCTCGACGAAGCCTGCGGCGCGATACGCCCGGGTCGCGGCGACGTTCCCGGCGATGACCTTCAGGCCGATCTCGGTCGCCCCGAATGTGCGCGCCTTCCCGAGCGCGAGCTCGACGAGAGGGCGAGCGAGCCCTCTGCCGCGCTCGGCAGGGTCGACGATGACGCGACTGAGCCATGCCGATGCGCCGGTGACCGTCAGCTCGAACTGACCCACCACACGCTCGCCGTCGGCCACGGCCCACGCACTGTGCCCGTCTCGGCTTTCGTACGACCGCAACTGCTCGACCGTGAACGGCCAGCTCGGCTGCGGGCCGGCGAACAGATAGAGCGCCGCGGCATCGGGAACCCAGCCGACGATGGTCGGGCAATCGGCCGCACGCCTGCGGCGCAGGGCGAGACGCGACCCCTGCGCGATCAGGCGGTCTTCTCTTCGCGGCGGGAGGGGCGATGCGGCACGATCGTCGGCGCCGCGTTCGACTCGACCGACTCGCGGGTGATGACCACCCGGGCCACCTCGTCGGTCGAGGGGACCTCGAACATCACCGGCCCGAGCACCTCTTCCATGATGGCGCGCAGGCCGCGGGCGCCGGTCTGGCGCAGCACGGCCAGATCGGCGATCGCCTCGAGGGCGCCCTGCTCGAATGCCAGCTCGACGCCGTCGAGCTCGAACATGCGCTGATACTGCTTCACCAGCGCGTTCTTCGGCACGGTGAGGATCTGGATGAGTGCCTCGCGATCGAGCGGCGTCACCGTCGTGACGACGGGAAGGCGCCCGATGAACTCGGGGATGAGACCGAACTTGTGCAGGTCTTCGGGAAGGACCTCGCTGAAGAGATTGAGGTCATCGCCCTTCGAGTGCAGCGGTGCGCCGAAGCCGATGCCCTTCTTGCCGGCCCGTGCCGAGATGATCTCTTCGAGGCCGGCGAACGCGCCCGCGACGATGAAGAGCACGTTCGTCGTGTCGATCTGGATGAATTCCTGATGCGGATGCTTGCGGCCGCCCTGCGGGGGAACGGAGGCGACGGTGCCCTCGAGGATCTTGAGCAGTGCCTGCTGGACGCCCTCGCCCGAGACATCCCTCGTGATCGACGGGTTCTCGGCCTTGCGCGCGATCTTGTCGACCTCGTCGATGTAGATGATGCCGGTCTCTGCGCGCTTGACGTCGTAATCCGCGGCCTGGATGAGCTTGAGCAGGATGTTCTCGACGTCTTCGCCGACGTAGCCCGCCTCGGTCAGCGCCGTGGCGTCGGCCACTGCGAACGGGACGTTGAGGCGCTTCGCGAGCGTCTGCGCGAGGTAGGTCTTGCCGCAGCCCGTCGGCCCGATGAGCAGGATGTTGGACTTCGCGATCTCGACCTCGTCTGCCTTGACGTCGGCCGGGCCGATGGCGTTGCGGGCCCGCACGCGCTTGTAGTGGTTGTAGACGGCGACGGCGAGAGCTTTCTTCGCGGCGTCTTGGCCGATCACGTACTCTTCGAGGAAGCTGTAGATCTCTTTCGGCTTCGGCAGCTCGAACTCACCCGACGTGCCCGCCTCGGCGTCGGCCATGCGCTCTTCGATGATCTCGTTGCAGAGTTCGACGCACTCGTCGCAGATGTACACGCCGGGCCCGGCGATCAGCTGCACGACCTGCTTCTGGCTCTTTCCGCAGAACGAGCACTTGAGCAGGTCGGCGCTCTCTCCGATGCGTGCCATTCGCTATCTCCTCCAAAAGCACAGTCCCGGTCAGACGTGGGCGGGCTGCCTTGCGTCGAGCCTAACGCGAGGGGCCGACATCGGCAGGGATCTGCGCGATGTCGGCCCCGGAGTGTTACTCGCCGCGCTACTGCGCGATGGCCGCCTGAACCGACTTGCGGCTCGACAGCACCTGGTCGATCAGCCCGTAGTCGAGGGCCTCGGCCGCAGAGAGGATCTTGTCGCGGTCGATGTCCTTGTTGACCTCCTCCTGGCTGCGGTTGGAGTGCTTCGCGAGCGTCTCCTCCAGCCAGGTGCGCATGCGCAGGATCTCAGCGGCCTGGATCTCGATGTCGGATGCCTGACCGTGGCCCGCCTCGCCGATCGCGGGCTGGTGGATCAGGATGCGGGCGTTCGGCAGCGCGAGACGCTTCCCCGGCGTGCCCGCGGCGGTCAGCACGGCGGCGGCCGAGGCGGCCTGGCCGAGGACCACCGTCATGATCTGCGGGCGGATGTACTGCATCGTGTCGTAGATCGCCGTCATGGCCGTGAACGAGCCACCGGGCGAGTTGATGTACATGACGATGTCGCGGTCGGGGTCCTGGCTCTCGAGCACGAGCAGCTGCGCCATGATGTCGTCGGCGCTCGCGTCGTCGACCTGGACGCCCAGGAAGATGATGCGGTCCTCGAAGAGCTTCGCGTAGGGGTCTTGCCGCTTGTAGCCGTAAGCAGTGCGCTCCTCGAAGCTCGGCAGGATGTAGCGCGAGTTCGGCATCTGCAGGCTGTTGCCGCCTGCCATAAAGGTGGGAGTCTCCATTTGTTTCTCTCTCTCGCTCGCGCCTAGGCCTGCTGCTCGGTGCCGCCGCCGCCCGCGACCTCGGTCGCGGTGTCGCGGATGTGGTCGACGAAGCCGTACTCCAGCGCCTCCTGAGCGTTGAACCAGTGGTCGCGGTCACCGTCGGCGGTGACCTGCTCGAAGGTCTTGCCGGTCGCCTCGGCGGTGATCTGGAACAGGCGCTTCTTCATGTCGGAGATGAGCTGCGCCTGGGTCTGGATGTCACTCGCCGTTCCACCGAAGCCGCCGTGGGGCTGGTGCAGCAGCACGCGTGCGTTCGGGGTGATGTAGCGCTTCCCCTTGGTTCCCGCCGTGAGAAGCAGCTGCCCCATCGATGCGGCCATGCCGATGCCGACCGTCACGATGTCGTTCGGCACGAACTGCATGGTGTCGTAGATCGCCATGCCGGCCGTGATCGAGCCGCCGGGCGAGTTGATGTAGAGGTAGATGTCCTTCTTGGGGTCCTCGGCGGCGAGGAGGAGGAGCTTCGCGGCGATCTCGTTCGCGTTGTCATCGCGGACCTCTTCGCCGAGCCAGACGATCCGGTCCCTCAGCAGTCGATCGAAAACACTGGGAGTCAGTGTCGGTTCGGCCATGTGTGATGCTCCGTTTCAGTGAGTAACTTCATCGAATCTATCGGTGGCCAACGCACGGGGCCGGGGCTGTTCGCCCACGGCGCAGGCGTGTCGGGATTCGGGCGATGAGACGACGGATGCCGGGACCATCGGCCCCGGCATCCGGTGTTGCTCGTCGTCGCCGACTACTCGGCGTCGGCCTCGTCAGCCGCCTTCTTCGACGACTTCTTGGCCTTCTTGGCCGGCTTGTTCGCCTCGGCGATGGCCTCGGCCGCGCTCTCGACGGCCTCGTCCTCGGTGGGCTGCGGCTCGGCCTGCAGGATGATGTCGGAGTCGTCCTCGTCGTTCTGCACGGCGGCGAACTCGCTGAGGTCGACCGCATTGCCGGCCTCGTCGGTCACGACGGCCTTGCCGAGGACGATCGAGATCGCCTTGCTGCGCGCGACCTCGCCGACCATCTGCGGGATCTGGCCGTTGTCGGCCAGGATCTTGATGAACTCGTTCGGCTCCATGCCGTACTGGGCGGATGCCTGCACCAGGTAGGACGTGAGCTCGTTCTGGCTCACCGTGACCTTCTCGGCCTCGGCGATCTCGTCGAAGAGGATCTGCGTGCGCAGAGCCTTCTCGCTCGCCTCCTTGACCTCGGCGCGGTGGGTCTCGTCGTCGAGGCGGTTCTCGGCCTCGAGGTGGCGGTGGATCTCGTCCTCGATGACCGCCTCGGGCACGGGGATCTCGGCCTGCTCGAGCAGCAGGTCGACGAGCTTGTTGCGTGCTTCGTTGCCCTGGGCGAAGGTCTTCGACTTCGCGGCCTCGGACTTCAGGCCCTCGCGCAGCTCGGCGATCGTGTCGTATTCACTCGAGATCTGGGCGAAGTCGTCGTCGGCCTCGGGCAGCTCGCGCTCCTTCACGGAGTTCACCGTGACGCTGATCTCGGCCTCTTCGCCCTCGTGGTCGCCACCGAGCAGCTTCGACGCGAAGGTGGTCTCTTCGCCGGCGGTCAGCGAGTCGAGGGCGTCGTCGAGGCCCTCGAGCAGGTCGCCCGAGCCGATCTCGTAAGAGATGTTCTCGGCGCTGTCGACGATCTCGTCGCCGATCTTCGCCTCGAGGTTGATCTGCACGAAGTCGCCGGCCTTGGCGGGGCGGTCGACGGTGACGAGCGTGCCGAAGCGGCTGCGCAAGCGGTCGAGCTCCTCTTCGACGTCGGCATCGGTGACCTCGGACGACTCGACGGTGATGGCGAGCTTGTCGTAGGCGGGAACCGTGATCTCGGGGCGCACGTCGACCTCGAAGGTGACGACGAGGTCGCCGGCGAAGGTGTTGACGTCGGGCAGCGTCACGATGTCGGCCTCGGGGCGGCCGAGCGGCCGCAGCTTGGTCTCGGTGACGGCCTCGCGGTAGGCACCGTCGAGCGAGTCGTTGATCGCGTGCTCGAGGACGGCGCCCTTGCCGACCCGCGTGTCGATGATCGCGGGCGGGACCTTGCCCTTGCGGAAGCCGGGGATGGTGACGTCGGCGGCGATGTGCTCGTAAGCGTGGGTGATGCTGGGCTTCAGCTGCTCCGGCGTGACCGTGGTGGTGAGCTTGACGCGCGTCGGGCTCAGCTGTTCGACCGTGGTGGGCACTGGTGGTTCTCCTAGGTGGATTTGACCCTGTTGTTCAAGGGATATTGCGCGGCAAGTGGTCGGGGCGACAGGATTCGAACCTGCGACTTCCCGCCCCCAAAGCGGGCGCTCTAGCCAAGCTGAGCTACGCCCCGGATGCATGCGATCCGCACGGTGGTACCGCGAGGGGGCGACGGGAATCGAACCCGCGTAATCAGTTTGGAAGACTGAGGCTCTACCATTGAGCTACGCCCCCGAAGGGTGTTCCTCGCCGCCAAAAGGCAGCCTGTTCAGCATACGGCATAGCCCTGGTGCGTTTCGGAGCGAGGCTCAGGCGCAGCTCGCCGGCCGCGCTACGCTCGCCGGCGTGAGACACGTCGTCGCCGCACTGCGATTTCTCTTCAGCGCCCTCATGCTCGTCGCGGTCACGCGCTCGTTCGTCTACGACGCGGCCCACGGCGGCGACGTCTGGCCGTGGGACTGGTTCGGCTACTTCACCAATCAGAACAACCTCGCCGCCGGCTTCGTGCTGAGCTTCGCCGGCGTTCTGCTGCTGCAGGGGCGCCGGCTGCGCTGGCTGGAGTACGCCCGCGGCGCCGTCACCGTCTACATCTTCATCGTCGGCACCGTCTATTGGACGCTGCTCGCACCGATCACCACCCCCGAGATCCCCTGGACCAACGCGATCGTCCACGGCGTCATGCCTGCGTACTGCCTGCTCGACTGGCTGCTCGTCGGCGACCGGGCACCGTTGCGCTACGCGCGGCTCTGGGTGATCTTCCCCTACGCGGTCGTGTGGCTCGGCGTCACGCTCACGCGCGGGGCCACGGACCACTGGGTGCCGTACCCCTTCATGGACCCGGCGACCGGCTACGCCAGCGTGTCGCTGTACTGCGGCGCCATCGTCGTCATCGCCACCGTCGTCGCGCTGCTCTTCTGGGCCGCCAGCCGCTGGCGCGGCGTCCTGCTGCGCGGCTCAGCGGATGGCGTCGTAGCTGAAGCGCCCGGCGACCATCGTCGCGACGACCGGCTGGCTGCGTAGCGCCACCGCGTCCGCCTGCCGCGGGTCTGCGCCGAGCACCACGAGGTCGGCCGGCTGGCCCACCGCGATCGATGAGCGAACGGATGCCTGCACCGCCTGCTCGAGGGAGATCGACTGCTCGTCGTGCCACGGCTCGCGGTCGCCCCGGCTGCGGAAGACAGCGGAGACGATGGCGAGCCACGGGTCGAGCGGCGCCACAGGGGCGTCCGACCCGAACGCCAGCGCTGCGCCGGCATCCAGCAGCCCGCGCAGCGGGAAGGCGTGGCGGCTGCGCGCCCCCCAGTAGCGCTCGGCGATGTCGCGGTCATCCATCGCGTGCTCGGGCTGCACGCTGGCTGTGACCCCGAGTTGGGCGAAGCGGGGAAGATCCTCGGGCAGGACGAGCTGAGCATGCTCGACCGAGCCGCGCGCCCCTGTGATCGCAAAGGCGTCGAGAGCGTGCGACACCGCGTGGTCGCCGATGGCGTGCACGGCGGCGGTCTGCCCCGCCTGCACCGCGCGGCGCAGCAGTGCGGTGAGCTCTTCCGGCGGCACGGTGAGCTGGCCGCGGCTGCGGCCCGCGTCGCCGGCATACGGCTCGCGCAGATAGGCGGTGCGCGTGTTGAGCGACCCGTCGGTGATCACTTTGAGCGGCCCCAGCGTCAGAAGGCCGCTCGTGTCGAGGGCCTCTCCCCCGCCGACGCCGAGCGCGAGGGCGTCGTCGAAGCGCTCGGGGTAGAACGCGGCGGCGACGCGCAGCTCGTCGAATCCGGCGGCGAAGCGGCGCTGCCAGTCCGCGGGCGCGAAGCCCCACTCGAAATCGACGACGCCGACCACGCCGCGCGCGGCCGCCGCCTCGGCCGCTTCGTGTGCCCAGCCGTCGACGGTCTTCTCCGGCACCTCGTCGAGCGCGTCGATCACCGCGAACGCGTCGCGCTCGCGCAGCACCCCGCTCGGGTGCTCATAGAACCCGTGCGCCCTGAGAGCCGCAGAGTTCAGCCACACGGTGTGCAGGTCGGCGCTGATCGCGACCACGCGCCGCTGCTCCCCGGAATCGCCGACCTCGCCGTGATCGAGCGCCTCGTCGAGCAGCTCGAAATGCGGCACGTCCGGCCAGAGCGCGTCGCGGAAGCCGACCCCGACGACGTCGCCGTCGGGGTGGGCGTCCGCGTGTGCCGCGAGCATCGCCGCGGCATCCGCTGCGGACTGCGCATCGCCGAGTTGCACGCGCCGCGACGCGTGCGCCCACTGCGTGAAGTGCGTGTGCCGGTCCCACAGGCCGGGAATCATGACGTGGCCGTCGAGCTCGATGTGATCGCCGATGGTGGGAACCTCGCCGGCCGGCGTCACCGCGCTGATCACGCCGCCCGTCACCGTGACGTCGACGAGCCGCCCGTCGAGCAGTCGTGCGCCGTTGAACGTCACTGTCATCGGATGCCGCCCCTCAAGATCAGGCCTGGTCCTTCGGGCACCAGTAGAGCTTGCGGTTCGCCATCTCGGTCATCGCGATGGGCGTTCCGCACACCCGGCACGGCTCGCCCGTGCGGTGGTAGACCCAATGGCGATCATCGCGCCTCGCCATGGCCCGGCGATAGGCCTCGCCGCTCAGGCCATCCATCGTCATCATCTGGCCGGTGCGCACGCCGACGTCGAGCAGGTGCACCCAGTCGCGCCACAGCGCCCGCGCCGTCTCCTCCGGAACCTTCTTCCCGGGCGTGAACGGGTTGAGCCGCGCGCGGAACAGCAGCTCTGCGCGGTACACGTTGCCGATGCCGCTCACGACGGACTGGTCCATCAGCAGCTGACCGACCGGCTGGTTCGACTTGCGGATGGCCGCGACGACGCGGTCCTCGGCCTCTCGAGAGTCGTCGTTGAGCGGGTCGGGGCCGAGCCGGTCGATGACCTGCTGCACCTCGAACGCGCTGATGGCCTCGCACGCGGTCGGCCCGCGCAGGTCGGCGCACGCGGTCTCGGTCAGCAGGCGCACCCGCACCTGGCCGACGGGCGCCGGCGGGAACTCGAAGTCGGCGTCGTCGTTCTCATTCTCGGACTCGGCCATGTGCAGCCGCGCCTTCCGGGGGGCGCCGATCGAGTGGATGGAGTCCTCGCCATCGCGGTCGTCGAGGTAGTCGCGGTCGGTCTCGAGGGGCGCCGCCTCGGGCAGCTCGGTTCCGCGCTGGTTCGTCTGCCCCATGCGGCCGCCGGCCGACCTGATCGTGGCATCCGTCGTGATCTCGCCGGCGAAGTCCCACGCGCCGTAGAGACCGAGGTGCACGCGCAGCCAGAGCCCGTTGTCGAACTCGAGGAACATCTGCTTTCCGACCGCGGTCGCGCGCGTCATCGTGGCGCCGTCGAGCATCTTCGCGCCGGCGGCGAAGCGCCCCTGCGGGCTCGAGACGGCCACCCGGTGGCCCACGAAGTTGCGGGCGAACTGGCGGGCGATCCGGTGGACGGAGTGCCCCTCAGGCATTAGTGGTCGACGCCCTTGCCGGCGATGTCGCCCGTCTGCTCGTATTCGGCGAGCTGCGCGATGCGCCGCGCGTGGCGCTCTTCGCCGCTGAACGGCTCGGCCACGAACAGGTCGATGAAGCGGATCGCCTCGTCCTCCGTGTGCTGGCGGGCGCCGATCGAGATCACGTTGGCGTCGTTGTGCTGCCGGGCCAGCAGCGCGGTCGAGTCGTTCCACACGAGCGCGGCGCGCACGCCCTTCACCTTGTTCGCGGCGATCTGCTCGCCGTTGCCCGAGCCGCCGAACACGACGCCGAGTGCCTCGGTGCCGGCCTGCTGGTCGTTCACGACCGCCCGGGCCGCGTTGATGCAGAACGCGGGGTAGTCGTCGAGCGCGTCGTACTCGCTCGGCCCGTGGTCGACGACCTCGTGACCCTGCTCGCGCAGATGCGCCTGGATCTTCTGGCTGAGGTCGAGTCCGGCGTGGTCCGTGGCGATGTGGATGCGCATGGCTCTCAGAATATCGGTCACGTGGTGCCGGGGATGCCCGCGCTTAGCACCCGCGTCAGGACGGGTCTGGTCGCCGCGAGGCCTGCCCAGACGAGCCCGATGCCGAGGGCGAGGCACCCGACGATGATCGCGAGCCCGAGCGGCTGCACCAGCAGTGCGTACCCGGTGAGCGGCAGGAGCACCAGCGCCGCGGCGACCGCCGAGCCGATCGTGACGACGAGCAGCGGCGCGAGCACGGCACGGCGGCGCGCCCCGTCCATCACAGCGGCCGGCATGCCGAGCCGGTCGAGGCTCACGTAGAGCGCCCGGCGGTCGAGGATGCCGGCGGCCTGGTTCACGCCGATCGCGCACGCGACCATCGCGAACGACATCGCGAGCGTGAGGATCACCCCGGTGCGGATGTCCGCCAGAAGGAGCCTCGTCGCGGCATCCTCATCACCTGTCCCCTGCGTGAACGCGACCCCGACTCCGGTGAACACGCCGACGAAGCTGACCATCGACAGCGCACCGACTTGGCGCCACGCCGCCTTCGCATCGTCGAGGACCGTGCGCGCGGCGATGAGCCGCGCAGGGGTTTTCGCGCGGGTCAGCCAGCGACGCGCGAAGAGCCGCAGCGCGAGCGGGCCGACGAGGCCCAGCACCGCGAGAACGGCGCCGAACCCGCCGAGCAGAACGGCGACGACCAGGATCAGCCCGCCGATGCCGGCGAGCGCGTTGAGCGAGCTCGAGATCATGACGGCCACGACCAGTACGGCGAAGGCGATCGCGGCACGCAGCCACTTCACCTGCGCGGTCGCAACGCGGGTGCGCACCCCGAGCGGCGTCAGCACGACACCGCGCAGGCCGATCGCGGCGCTCACGGCGCTGAGTGCGGCCACCGCGCCGACGACGGCGAAGAAAACCCACACCGGCGGCCAGATCGCGCCCCCCAGTGCGCGACCGTCGAAGTGCAGCAGGCCGAACAGCGGCAGCGCGGCGAGCGACGCGACCGCGCCGACGAGGGCGCCCGCCAGCGCGACGGCCGTCGACTCGACGACGGTGAGGGCCGAGACGAGTGCCGTCGACGCGCCGAGCAGCCTCAGGCTCGAGAGCCGCTCGTCACGGCGGCGTGCGGCGAGGCGCGCAGCGGCGCCGCCGAGAGATGCGAGCGGGACCACGAGCAGCACCAGCGCGAGCAGGGCGAGAATGCGGTAGGTCGCGCCACCCTGCCCTGGGAAGGTGAAGAAGGCGAACACGCCGCCGGTCACGACCGTCGTGCAGAGCGTCACGACGGCGAAGGCCACGGCGGGCAGCACGACGGTCGATGCGTCACCGCCGGCGCGCCGCGCGAACAGCCGGGCGAGAGCCATGAGGGTCACGACGCATCCCCCGCCCGCACCGACGTCGACATCTCGACGATCGTGCCGTCGGCCATATGCAGCGTGCGATCGCAGCGCGCGGCCACGCTCGCGTCGTGCGTGACGACGACGAGAGCTCGCCCCGACCCGACCGTCGAGGCGAGCAGCGCCGACATGACCTCGGCCGAGGTCACGGAATCGAGCGCGCCCGTCGGCTCGTCCGCGAAGACGACGGCGGGCTGGGATGCCTGGGCGCGGGAGATCGCCACGCGCTGCTGCTGGCCGCCGGAGAGCTCGCCGATGCGCGCACCCACCTTGTCGCCGATGCCGAGGAGGTCGAGAAGGCGACGAGCCTCGGCCTCGGCATCCGCCCGCCTGGCACCGAGCAGCAACAGGGGAAGCGCGACGTTCTCGCCCGCCGTCAACTCGGGCAGCAGCAGCCCCTGCTGGAACACGAAGCCGAAGCTCGTGCGGCGCAGCTCGCCGCGGCGCCGGTCGCTGAGCGCCGCGACGTCGACCGTGTCGCCCACGCGCGAGAACAGCACCTGGCCGGCCCCGGGCGTTTCGATGCCGGCGAGACAGTGCAGCAGCGTGGTCTTGCCGCTGCCCGACGGGCCCATGATGGCGACGGCTTCGCCCGCAGCCACGGTGAGCCCGACGCCCCGCAGTGCGCGGGTGGGCCCGAAGTCCTTGAAGAGGCCGCGTGCCTCGATGAGGTTGTGCATGACGTCGAGCTTTTCGCGGCGCGGATGCCCGGCGCATCGCCCGCGAGGCGGGTTCTGACCGCGCGCCGCGTCATACCTCGGGCCTACCTCAGTCGAACTGGGGTGCCCACGTGAGAGCGCCGTGCCGACCTCCTTGATGCCGGCTGTCGTGATGTGGCCCTCTCCAATCCCTAGGCTGGTTCCCATGCCTGGAGAGAACCTCACCCGAATCGAAGCCGCCGAACGCAAGGCGGTCGTCCAGACCCACGCCTACGAGGTCAAGCTCGACCTCACGCAGGGCCCCGAGACGTTCCGCAGCGAGACGAAGGTGACCTTCGCGGGCACTCCGGGCGCCTCGACGTTCATCGACTTCATCTCGAAGACCGTGTACTCCGTGAAACTCAACGGCGTCGAGCTCGACGTGGCCGCGGTCAACGACGGCGTCCGCATCCAGCTGCCTGAGCTACAGGCATCCAACACCCTCATCGTCGTCGCCGACGCGCTCTACACGAACACCGGCGAGGGGCTGCACCGCTTCGTCGACCCGGTCGACGGCGAGGTGTACCTCTACTCGCAGTTCGAGGTGCCCGACTCGCGCCGCGTCTTCGCCGTGTTCGAGCAGCCCGACCTCAAGGCGACCTTCCAGTTCACGGTGACGACGCCCTCAGACTGGACCGTCATCAGCAACTCCCCCACGCCCGAGCCGATCTTCTCGGGCCCCATCGACGGGGAATCCCTGAAGGACTCGGTGACCTACGTCTTCGACCCGACGCCCGTGCTGTCGTCCTACATCACCGCGATCATCGCGGGCCCGTACCAGGGCGAGACGAGCGAGCTCACCTCGGCGGACGGGCGCACGATCCCGCTCGGCGTCTACGCACGCAAGTCGCTCGTGCCGTTCCTCGACGCCGACTACATCTTCGAGAAGACCAAGCAGGGCTTCGCGTTCTTCGAATCGAAGTTCGGCTACCCGTACCCGTTCGCGAAGTACGACCAGGTGTTCGTGCCCGAGTTCAACGCCGGCGCGATGGAGAACGCGGGCGCCGTCACGCACACCGAGGCGTACGTGTTCCGCTCGAAGGTGACGGATGCCGTGCGCGAGCGCCGCGTCGTGACCGTGCTGCACGAGCTCGCCCACATGTGGTTCGGCGACCTGGTCACCATGAAGTGGTGGAACGACCTCTGGCTCAACGAGTCGTTCGCCGAGTACGCCTCGACCCTCGCGACCGCCGAGGCGACCGAGTGGACCGAGGCGTGGGCGACCTTCGCCTCGACCGAGAAGTCGTGGGCGTACAACCAGGATCAGCTGCCGTCGACGCACCCCATCGTCGCCGCGATCCGCGACCTCGAGGACGTGCAGGTCAACTTCGACGGCATCACCTACGCCAAGGGCGCCTCGGTGCTCAAGCAGCTCGTCGCGTGGGTCGGGCAGGAGGCGTTCCTCGCCGGCGTGCACGAATACTTCGTCAAGCACGAGTACTCGAACACCGAGCTCACCGACCTGCTCGTCGAGCTCGAGAAGACGAGCGGGCGCGACCTCGCCGACTGGTCGGCGAAGTGGCTCGAGACCGCGGGCGTCAACACGCTTCGCCCTGAGATCGAGACGGATGCCGACGGCAGGATCGCCTCGTTCGCGGTGCTGCAGTCGGCCGAGCCCGACTATCCCACGATCCGCCCGCACCGCCTCGCGATCGGCTTCTACACCCTCGCCGGGGATGCCTTGACCCGCACCCACCGCGTCGAGCTCGACGTCGACGGCGAGCGCACCGAGGTCGCCGAGCTCGTCGGCCTCGAGCAGCCCGACCTGGTGCTGCTGAACGACGACGACCTCGCCTACGCGAAGATCCGCCTCGATGAGCGCTCGCTCCAGACCGCCATCGCGCACCTCGGCAAGATCGACAGCGAACTCGCGCGCTCGATCCTCTGGGGCGCCGTGTGGGATGCCACGCGCGACGCGGAGAGCCGGGCGAGCGACTTCGTGCAGCTCGTGCTCAACAACATCGGCGCAGAGACGGGCTCGACGACGATGCGCACCGCGCTGAACCAGCTCGTGCTCTCGGTCGGCGCCTACGTCGCCCCGGCGAAGCGCGATGCGGTCGCGGTCGCCGCAGCCGACGGGGTCTGGGCCCTCGCCCAGCAGGCCGAGCCCGGCAGCGACGCCCAGTTCCAGTTCGTCAAGGTCTTCGCCCAGCTGGCGAGCACCGACGAGCAGCTCGCGATCGTCGCGGGCCTGCGCGACGGCTCGGTCACCCTGCCCGGCCTCAGCGTCGACACCGACCTCGGCTGGGAGCTGCTGCAGTCGCTCGTCGTCGGCGGCAAGGCCGGCACCGCCGAGATCGACGCCGCCCTCGCAGCGGACAACACGGCGAGCGGCAACCAGTCGGCGGCGCACGCCCGCGCGGCGCTGCCCACCCTCGAGGGGAAGACCGCGGCATGGGCATCCGTCGTCGAGCAGGACGGCGCGCCCAACCTGATCGTGCGCGCGACGGGCGCCGGCTTCCAGCGCGCCCACGACCCCGAGCTGCTCGCGCCGTTCGTCGAGAAGTACTTCGACAGCCTGCGCACCATCTGGGACACGCGCAGCTACGCGATCGCCGCCGGCCTCATCAACGGGCTGTACCCGTTCACGCTCGCGAACCAGGAGCTCGCCGACGCGACGCGCGCGTGGCTCGACGCCAACCCCGAGCCCGCCGCGCTGCGACGCATCGTGGTCGAGAACCTCGCTCGCGTCGAGCGCGCGCTCAAGGTCCAGGCGGCCGATGCCTGAGCAGCCGGAGTAGTACCTGAGTCTGAGACCTCCGTGCCTCGAAGCGGGCCCCGCGGCTGATGCGCCGCGGGGCCCGCGCTCAATACGGTGAAGCCATGATCGAAATCCAGAACCTCAGCAAGAGGTACGGACCCAAGCTTGCGGTGGACGACATCACGTTCACCGTCCGCCCCGGGATCGTCACCGGGTTCCTCGGCCCGAACGGCGCCGGCAAGTCGACCACGATGCGCATGATCATGGGGCTCGACAAGCCGACCACCGGGTCCGTGACCATCGACGGCAGCCCCTATGTGAAGCTCCGCGACCCGCTGCGCCAGGTCGGAGCCCTGCTCGAGGCGAAGGCGGTGCACACGGGCCGCAGCGCCTTCAACCACCTGCTCGCGCTCGCCGCCACCCACGGCATCCCCGCAGCGCGCGTCGACGAGGTCATCCACATGACGGGCCTTGAGTCGGTCGCAAAGAAGCGCGTCGGCGGCTTCTCGCTCGGCATGGGGCAGCGCCTCGGCATCGCGGTCGCGCTGCTCGGCGACCCGCAGACGCTGATCCTCGACGAGCCAGTCAACGGCCTCGACCCCGAGGGCGTCCTCTGGGTGCGCCAGTTGACCCGCTACCTCGCCTCGCAGGGGCGCACCG
This sequence comes from Gryllotalpicola kribbensis, assembly GCF_039538245.1. Lineage (NCBI taxonomy): Bacteria > Bacillati > Actinomycetota > Actinomycetes > Micrococcales > Microbacteriaceae > Gryllotalpicola > Gryllotalpicola kribbensis. Next base: position 26,986 of record NZ_BAABBX010000016.1, on the reverse strand, counting down.
TGTTCCTGTCGAGCCACCTCATGAGCGAGATGGCGCAGACGGCGGACCATGTCGTCGTGCTCGGCCGCGGCAAGGTGCTCGCGGACTCTCCGATCGCCGAGATCCTCTCGGGCGCCTCCGGTCAGCGGGTGACCGTGCGCACGCCCACCCCTGACCTGCTTGCCGGTGCGATCGCCTCCCCCGATGTGACGGTGCAGCAGACCCCCGACGGCTCCCTGTCGGTCAACGGCATCAACGCGCAGGCCATCGGCGAGGCCGCGGCCCGCGCCGGCGTCGTGCTGCACGAACTGATGCCCGTCACGGCCAGCCTCGAGCAGGCCTATCTCGAACTGACCCAGGACGAAGTCGAATACCACTCGGAGGTGGCCAAGTGACCACAGCAACCGCCCCGGCGCCCCACGCAGGTCTCGAGGGCATCCGCCTGAGCTTCCCGCGCCTCGTCCGCAGCGAATGGATCAAGCTGCGCAGCATCCGCTCGACCGTGTGGTGCTTCGCGCTGCTGTTCGTGCTCAACATCGGCTTCCCGCTGCTGATCGCCTCCGTCGGGAGCTTCGGAGATGCGCAGAACCCGCACCTGAGCGGGGACACGGCCGGCGCCATCGGCGTGCAGGTCATCACCCTCGGCGTGAACTTCACCTCGCTGATCGTCGGCGTGCTCGGCGTCCTCATCATCTCGGGCGAGTACGCCACTGGCATGATCCGCGGTACCTTCACCGCAGACCCCGGCCGCCTCGGCGCCGTGTTCGCCAAGGCGATCGTGCTCGCGGTCGCGGCGTTCGTCGTCAGCGCGATCTCGACCTGGGTAGCGGCACTGATCGTGCACCCGATCCTCTCCGGCAAGGGCGTCGACTTCGATCTCGGCGACTCGAAGGTGTTCCTGCCGCTGCTCGGCTCGAGCGTCTATGTCACCCTCATCGCGCTGTTCGCCTTCGGCGTCGGCATGATCGTGCGCACCACCGCGGGCGGCATCGCGATCACGCTCGGCCTGCTGCTCGTCGTGCCGATCATCTTCAGCATCGTCGGCGGCCTCGTCGACGCGAACTGGCCCGCGAACATCAACGCCTTCCTGCCGTCGAACGCGGGCGGGCAGCTGTTCGCGTTCGCGAGCGACACCTCCGGCGCCGCCACGGGCGGGGCACAGGTCGACCAGGCGAGCTCCAGCGACGTCGTGACGCTGAACGGCTGGGAGGGCTTCGGCGTGCTCGGCGCCGAGGTGCTCGCCGTCGGCATCGCCGCGCTCGTGCTCATCAAGCGCCGGGACGCGTAACCGCACGACCGCGTGACGACTCTCAGCGATCCACAGGACGACCTCCGGCTGCCGCGGCAGCCGGGGGTCGTCCGGCGGTTCTGGGCGCGGCACGAGAAGCTCGCCGACGGCCTGGTCGCCGTCTTCTGGGGGCTGCCGCCCACCCTGATCACGCTGATCTCTCTCATCACCGACTCGCACACCGCGCTCGGACGGTGGGGCGCGGTCGTCGCGGCGCTTCTGGTGGTGGCGTCGTGCGCAGGAATCCGGCTGCGGCGTACCCGCCCGATCCTCGCCTTCGCCATTCTCTGCATCGCCCTGATCCCCGTGCCCTTCTCCGACACCGGCGCGTCGGAGGTGCTGCCGATCTTCGGCGTCTACAGCCTGGCCGTCTGGCGCTCCAACGCGTCTGCCTGGGTCGCCGCCGGCATTCTCGAGGCGGTCTCGACCCTCTACGTCTGGCTGCTGTCACCGCTCGCTGCGAGCCGGGCGTTCACGCCCGCGCAGTGGATGCCCACCTACGCCGTGGAGCTGCTCGTCGCCCTCGCCATCGGCATCACCGTCGGCAATCGGCGCCGCTACCTCGCGGCACTCATCGACCGCGCCCACCAGCTCGCGCGCGAGCGGGACCAGCAGGCGCAGCTCGCCGCGATCGCCGAACGCGCGCGCATCGCCCGCGACATGCACGATGTCGTCTCACACTCGCTGACCGTCATGGTCACGCTCGCAGAAGGTTCCGCGGCCATCGCGGAGACGGATTCCGCGCGCGCCGGGGCCGTGATGAAGCAGGTCGCCGACACGGGGCGCGAGGCACTGGCCGGCATGCGGCAGATGCTCGGAGTGCTCGGCAGCCAGAGCGAAGAGGCCGCCCTCGCGCCGCAGCCGACCGCTGCCGACATCCCCCGCCTCGTCGAGCGCTTCCGCGAGCTCGGGCTTCCGGTCGAGCTGCACGCCGACGGCGAGCTTCCCGCTGAGCCGGCGCTCCACCTCGCGGTGTACCGCATCGTGCAGGAGGGGCTCACGAACGCCCTGCGCTATGCGCACGGGCCCACCCGCGTTGGCGTGGTGATCGACGCGGCATCCGACCCGATCAGAGTCGTCGTCGACGACGACGGCCTTCCGGGCATGCCGACCGCGTCCGTCGGCGCCCGCCGGGGACTCATCGGCCTGAGGGAGCGCGTGTCGGCGCTCGGCGGTAGCCTCAGCTCGGGTCATCACCCGGGCGGCGCCGGCTGGCTGCTCGCCGTCGCGCTGCCCACGACCTCGGCTCGTCCGAGAGAGGAGAATCCGTGACCCGCGTCGCGATCGCCGACGACCAGTCCCTCGTGCGCATGGGCTTCCGCATGGTGCTCGAGGCCCAACCCGATCTCGAGGTGGTGGGCGAGGCCTCCGACGGCAGCGAGGCGATCGAGCTTGCGCGCCGCACCCGCCCCGACGTCGTCCTGATGGACGTGCGGATGCCGGGAACCGACGGCATCACCGCAACCGCCGAGATCACCGCCGAGCTTCCCGAGACGCGCGTGCTCGTGCTGACCACCTTCGACCTCGACGAGTACGCCTTCGGCGGCCTGCGCGCCGGCGCGAGCGGGTTCCTGCTGAAGGACGCGCGGCCCGACGAGCTGCTCGCGGCGATCCGGGCCGTCGCCGCGGGCGACGCGGCCGTGTCGCCGCGCGTGACCCGGCGCATGATCGAGCTGTTCGGCGCGCAGCTGCCGGGCGAGCGCGAGCGGGCGGATGCCGCGGCCGCGCTCACCCCACGCGAGCGCGAGATCCTCGTCGCCATCGGCCGGGGCCTGTCGAACACCGAGATCGCCGCTGAGCTGTTCCTCACGGAATCCACGGTGAAGACCCATGTAGGCCGCGTGCTGGCGAAACTCGGGCTGCGCGACCGCGTTCACGCCGTCATCTTCGCCTACGAGCACGGCCTCGTGACCGGAACCCAGGGCTCGGCGAAGTCCGCTTCGTAGACTGAGCGGCATATGAAGAGCGCCACTCCCGTAGACACCGCGACGAACGGATTCAGCGACTTCCTCGACACGCCGCTCGGCACGGTCATCTTCCGCTTCGGCTCCGCCGTGCTGATCGTGCTCGGCGCGATCATCGCCGCGTGGCTCATGCGCATCGCCATCCGCCACATCGTGCAGCGCATCGTCACCACGGTGAAGAAGTCGCAGGGGGTCGAGACGACCCAGGCGCTGCAGGTGTCGCCCGTGGCCACCGTGCGCGTCGTGCAGCGCACCAGAACCCTCGGCTCGGTGCTCACGAACATCTCCAATGTCGTGATCTGCGTGATCGCCCTGCTGCTGGTGCTGCACTTCCTCGCACCCGACGTGCTGGCCTCCTTCGCGATTCTCTCGGCCGCGATCGGCGCGGGGCTCGGCTTCGGCGCGCAGAACGTGATCGGCGACATCCTCAACGGCCTGCTGATGGTCATGGAGGACCAGCTCGGTGTCGGCGACATCGTCGAGGCCGGCATGGCGAGCCTCGCCACCGACGGCGTCGTCGAGGCCGTCGGCATCCGCACCACTCAGATCCGCGACGTGAACGGCACCCTCTGGTACGTGCGCAACGGCCAGATCCTGCGCGTCGGCAACATGTCGCAGGGCTGGAGCCGCGTGATCGTCGACGTCGGCGTCGGCTACGAGAACGATGTCGACGCTGTGCGCCAGCAGCTGCTCGAGACGGCCGAGGCGCTCGCTCGCGAGCCGAAGTGGCGGCCGCGCATCATGGAGAAGCCCGAGGTATGGGGCATCCAGTCGATCTCGGCCGAGATGATCGTGCTGCGCGTCGCGGTGAAGACGCGCTCGACCGCGCGCGACGACGTCGCCCACGAGCTCAACGCCCGCGTGTTCGCGGCGGCGCGAGAGGCCGGGGTGACCGTGCCCGAGCTGTCCAACCCCATTCTCACCGGCTTCGAGAGCATCGCATCGGTGAACGGGGCGCACCCGCCGCGCACCCGGCCGCTGCCGCCGATTCCGGCGCAGCCGACCAAGCCGAAGAAGCGCACGATCCGGCGCAAGCCGACCGACGGGCCGCCGCAGGTCAACCCGCCAGAGGAGGAGCTGTGAGCCCGGAAACCGAATCGCAGCCGCAGCCGCAGCCGATCATGCTGCGGGCCGCCGAGAACGGCGAGCAGGCCGGCGGGTCGTTCTACGACCAGGTCGGCGGCTCGGCGACCTTCGCGAAGCTCGCCCACGCCTTCTATCAGGGCGTCGCCCGCGACGAGGTGCTGAAGCCGATGTACCCGGAGGCCGACCTCGGGCCCGCCGAAGAGCGGCTGCGGCTGTTCCTCGAGCAGTACTGGGGCGGCCCGACGACCTATTCGCAGCAGCGCGGCCACCCGCGGCTGCGCATGCGACACGCGCCCTTCAAGGTGAACCCCGATGCGCGCGACCGGTGGCTCGCGCACATGCGTGCGGCGGTCGACGCCCTCGAGCTGCCGCCGTTGCAGGACGCGACACTCTGGGCCTACCTCGAGCGTGCCGCCCACGCGATGGTGAATACTTTCGAGGCGTGACTTCTGTGAGGGCAATGGGGCCCGATGCTGAGAACACCGACGTCATCGTCGTCGGCCACGGCCTCGCGGGGCTCGTCGCAGCCTGTGAGCTGCTCGAGGCCGGCAAGCGCGTGACCCTCGTCGACCAGGAGCCCGCCGCGGCCCTCGGCGGCCAGGCGTTCTGGTCGTTCGGCGGCCTGTTCCTCGTCGACACCCCCGAGCAGCGCCGCCTCGGCGTGCACGACTCGCTCGAACTCGCCCGTCAGGACTGGTTCGGGTCTGCCGGGTTCGATCGCGACAGCGACGAGTGGGGCAGGCGGTGGGCCGATGCCTACCTCGAGTTCGCCGCGGGTGAGAAGCGCGCGTGGCTGCGCTCGAAGGGCATCCGCATCTTCCCCCTCGTCGGCTGGGCCGAGCGCGGCGGCGGCTCGGCAGGCGGCCACGGCAACTCCGTTCCCCGCTTCCACATCGCGTGGGGCACGGGGCCCGGCGTCGTGCAGCCCTTCGCCGACCGCGTGAAGACGGCCGCGGCGGCCGGGCGGGTCGTGCTGCGCCACCGCCACCGCGTCGATGAGCTCATCGTCGAGGGCGGCGCTGTCGCCGGCATCCGCGGGGCGGTGCTCGCCCCCGACGACGTCGAGCGCGGGCGTCCCTCGAACCGCGAGGTCGTGGGCGACTTCGAGCTGCGCGCGGGCGCCGTGATCCTCGCGACAGGCGGCATCGGCGGGAATCACGAGCTGGTGCGCAAGGCATGGCCCGCGCGGCTCGGCACTCCCCCGGCGACGATGATCTCGGGCGTGCCGGCGCACGTCGACGGGCGCATGCTCGAGATCGCGGCGGCCGCAGGGGCCCGGCTCGTGAACACCGACCGCATGTGGCACTACACCGAGGGCATCGTGAACTGGGACCCGATCTGGCCCCTGCACGGCATCCGCATTCTGCCGGGGCCGTCGTCCATGTGGTTCGACGCCACCGGGCGCCGCCTGCCGGCGCCGAACTTCCCCGGCTACGACACGCTTGCGACCCTCGAGCACATCCAGAAGACCGGCTACGACCACACCTGGTTCGTGCTGACGCAGAAGATCATCGAGAAGGAGTTCGCCCTCTCGGGCAGCGAGCAGAACCCCGACCTCACCGGGAAGGACTGGGGGCGGGTGCTCAAGCGCGTCACCCCCGGCGCGCCGCCGCCTGTCGAGGCGTTCAAGCGGCACGGCGAGGACTTCGTGGTCGCCGACACCCTGCCCGAGCTGCTCGCCGGCATGCGCGCGAAGACGGATGCCCCGCTCGACACCGCCCTGATCGAGCAGCAGCTGCGCGAGCGCGACCGCGAGCTCGACAACCCGTACAGCAAGGACCCGCAACTCGCCGGCATCCGCAATGCCCGGGCCTATCTCGGCGACCGGCTCGGCCGCGTCGCCACACCGCATCGCATTCTCGACCCGAAGGCCGGCCCGCTGATCGCCGTGAAGCTGCACATCCTCACCAGGAAGAGCCTCGGCGGCATCCAGACCGACCTGTCGGCACGGGTTCTCGGCGCAGACGGCGAGCCGCTGCCCGGGCTCTATGCCGCGGGCGAGGTCGCCGGATTCGGCGGCGGCGGCGTGCACGGCTACCGCGCGCTCGAGGGCACCTTCCTCGGCGGGTGCCTCTTCAGCGGGCGCATCGCGGGGCGTGCGGTGGCGGCTAACCTCTGAGCGACCAGGCCGCGCGCTTCACCAGCACGTGCCCGCGGCGCATCGAGAGGCGCGTCCACGGCCCGGTCTCGAAGATCGCGACCTCTTCGCCGTCGTCGCCGAGGAACCCCAGCGAATCGGCGGCGAAGGCGACGCCGGCTGCGACGTCGCCCAGCTCGTCGATGGGGGCGCCCCAGACCGAGCCGCGCACCCGCCACACCAGCTGCTCACCCGTTCCCTCGGGGATCGCCCGAGCGACCTCGGCGACGCCGTCTGCGGCGACGCGCCGCAGCAGTGCGGCATCCGTCGCCCCCACACGCTGCCAGCCGCCCCGCGGTGGTGAGATGCCCGCCCACGTGACGGTCGACACCTCGAGCGGCAGCCGGATCTCGCTCGGCTCGGCGCGAGCGAGTCGGTCGAGCAGCGAGCGCGTCGGCACGACCGCGTCGAACTCGACGCCGGGGCCGGTGCGGAAGGTGCGCAGGCCGAGCACGGTGGGGGTCTGGTCGAGCAGTCCGTGCGGGTAGAGCACGGCCGTATAGGCGGCGAGCACGCCGGCCGCGGCGACGAGACGGACAGACCCGTCTTCGACACGCCCGGCGCGCCCCAGATAGGTCTGCAGATCGGAGACGGCGAGGGCGTCGTCGAGCGAGAAAGTCGAACTCATGGGCACTGAATAGACTACGAGACATGGACCCGGTCTCCGCGATGCTGCAGGCTCTGGATCTCACCGACACGGGTGCGCGCACCAACGAAGACATCTTCACGGGGCCCAGCCAGTGGATGCCGCACGGGCGCGTCTTCGGCGGCCAGGTGCTCGCCCAGTCGATCATCGCGGCGTCGCGCACCCTGCCCGATGAGCGGATCATCCACTCGCTGCACGGCTACTTCCTGCGGCCCGGTGACGTGAGTCTCGGCGTGACGCTCGGCGTCGACCGCATCCACGACGGTCGCTCGTTCTCGACGCGGCGCGTGCAGACGTTCCAGTCCGGCGTGCCGATCATGTCGCTGATCGCGTCGTTCCAGGTCGAGCAGGACGGCGTCGAGCACCAGGTCGACATGCCCGACGAGCTGCCCGAGCCCGAGTCGCTGCCGACGGTGAGCGATCACCTCGCCGGCATCCAGCACCCGGCCGCTCAGTTCTGGACCGAGGCGCGCCCGTTCGACATCCGCTACATCGATGCGCCCGTCTATCTGCCGCTGGACGACACGGGCGAGCGGATGCCTCATCAGGCCGTCTGGCTCAGGGCGAAGTCCCGGCTTCCCGACGACCCGGTGCTGCACCGCGCGGCGATGGCATATGCCAGCGACTACACGATTCTCGAGCCGGTGCTGCGCCGGCACGGCGCCGCCTGGGCGACGCCCGGCCTCAAGATGGCGAGCCTCGACCACGCCATGTGGTGGCACCGCCCGGCGCGGGCCGACGAGTGGCTGCTCTACGTCGAGGACTCCCCCAGCGCCCAGGGCGGCCGCGGGCTCGCCCACGCCCGCATCTACCGGCAGGACGGCGCGCTGGCCGCGACCGTCGCACAGGAGGGCATGCTGCGCATTCCCCGTGAGGGCGAGGCGCACGGCGAAGCTCCCGTCGGCGGCACAGCGGGCGCCTAGGCTGGCGCGACAGGATTCCCCCATGACTCGGATCACCCGCCGTGCCGCTTTCGCCATGACCGGTGCTGGCGCCACCGCGCTCGCTCTCGCAGCGTGTTCCCCGACCAACGGTGAGGCTCCCGGCGACACGGGCGGCGATGTGAAGCCGACGAAGGATGCCGCCGGAAAGCTCTCGGTCCCTGCGTCGCAGGTGCCCGTCGGCGGCTCGGTCGTCGTGCAGACCGGCTCGCAGTCGGACCCGGCCGTCGCGATCGCGCAGCCGAGCTCCGGGAAGTTCGTTGCGCACACCGCTGTGTGCACCCACCAGGGGTGCGTTGTCGCGGCCGCGGGCAAAGAGCTGCACTGCCCGTGCCATGGCTCGAGGTTCGACGCATTCACCGGAAAGGCGATTCACGGCCCGGCGTCGCTGCCGCTCGACGAGGTCACGGTCACCGTGAACGGCGCGAGCCTGGAGTTCAGCGCTTAGGAGGCGGGTGCCGCGCGGGGCCGCGCGATGGGGCATTGCCCGGCGGCGGTGGATTGACGCCGTGCTCGCGGACGCCGCCGGGCTCGCTCGCGCTTAGCTGCGGCTGCTGCCGCGGCGGAACTGCAGCGGCTCGCCCAGGTAGGGCTCCCAGGCGGTGCGCTCGGCGGCTCCGATGCGACGAGGCCGCCCGGTCTCGGCATCCACGAGCACAAGCGTCGTCGCCGCTCGCGCATACAGCACGCGATCCTTCGCGGTGACAGGCGAGTAGATCTCGTAGTACATGTCGAGGCTTGCACCGCCGATGCGCCCGATCCAGAGCTGCAGGTCGAGCGGTGAGCGCAGGAATGGGATCTGCGCCAGGTACTCGATCTCCTGATTCGCGAGCACCGTCAGCGTGCCCTCGCCTGGGCGCGAGCGCAGCACCGCCGTGTCGGCGAACGGCCCCGGCTCGAGGTGCCCCTCTTCGTCGGGGTCACCGGCCCAGAAGGCCTGCACACGCGCGTCCTCGAAGAAGCGCAGCATGGCCACGTTGTTCACATGCCCGTACGCGTCGAGGTCGCTGAAGCGCATGACCGTCGGAACGTGAATCCGCTTGCTCATCAGTCGCGCGTCAGCTTGCGGTAGGTGCTGCGGTGCGGCTTCGCCGCATCGGCGCCGAGTCGCTGCACCTTGTTCTCTTCGTAGGCCTCGAAGTTGCCCTCGAACCAGTACCAGTTCGCCGGCTCCTCGTCGGTGCCCTCATAGGCGAGGATGTGGGTCGCGATGCGGTCGAGGAACCACCGGTCGTGGGTGATGACCACGGCGCAGCCCGGGAACTCGAGCAGCGCGTTCTCAAGACTCGACAGGGTCTCGACGTCGAGGTCGTTGGTCGGCTCGTCGAGCAGCAGCAGGTTGCCGCCCTCCTTGAGCGTGAGGGCGAGGTTCAGGCGGTTGCGCTCACCGCCGGAGAGCACGCCGGCCTTCTTCTGCTGGTCGGGGCCCTTGAAGCCGAAGGTCGAGACATACGCCCGGCTCGGCACCTCGGTCTTGCCGACCTGGATGTAGTCGAGCCCGTCTGAGACGACCTCCCACAGGGTCTTGTTCGGGTCGATGTTGGCGCGGCTCTGGTCGACGTAGGAGATCTTCACCGTCTCGCCGACTTTGAGCGTGCCGCCGTCGAGCTTCTCGAGCCCGACGATCGTCTTGAACAGGGTCGTCTTGCCGACGCCGTTCGGGCCGATGACGCCGACGATGCCGTTGCGCGGAAGCGTGAAGCTCAGGCCGTCGACGAGCACACGGTCGCCGAAGCCCTTCTTCAGATCCTTCGCCTCGATGACGATGTCGCCGAGGCGGGGGCCCGCCGGGATCTGGATCTCTTCGAAGTCGAGCTTCCGCGTGCGCTCGGCCTCGGCCGCCATCTCCTCATAGCGAGCGAGACGCGCCTTCGACTTGGCCTGGCGGCCCTTGGCGTTGCTGCGCACCCACGCGAGCTCCTCGTCGAGGCGCTTCGCGAGTTTGGCGTCCTTCTTGCCCTGCACCTCGAGGCGCTCGGCCTTCTTCTCGAGATAGGTCGAGTAGTTGCCCTCGTAGGGGTAGAGGCGACCGCGGTCGACCTCGCAGATCCAGCCGGCGACGTGGTCGAGGAAGTAGCGGTCGTGGGTGACGGCGAGCACGGCGCCGGGGTACTTTGCCAGGTGCTGCTCGAGCCAGAGCACGCTCTCGGCGTCGAGGTGGTTCGTGGGTTCGTCGAGCAGCAGCAGGTCGGGCTTCTCGAGCAGCAGCTTGCACAGCGCGACCCGGCGCTTCTCACCGCCGGAGAGGACGCTCACGATCGCGTCAGACGGCGGGCATCGCAGCGCGTCCATCGCCTGCTCGAGCTGCGAGTCGAGGTCCCAGGCGTCGGCCGCGTCGATCTCTTCCTGCAGGGTGCCCATCTCGGCGAGCAGCGCGTCGAAGTCGGCGTCGGGGTCGGCCATGGCCGCCGAGATCTCGTTGAAGCGGTCGACCTTCGCCTTGATGGCGCCGACGCCCTGCTGCACGTTCTCGAGGACCGTCTTGTCTTCGTCGAGCTCGGGCTCCTGCATCAGGATGCCGACGGAGTACCCCGGGCTGAGACGCGCCTCGCCGTTGCTCGGCTGGTCGCGCCCCGCCATGATCTTGAGGATCGTGGACTTACCTGCGCCGTTGGGGCCGACCACGCCGATCTTCGCCCCGGGCAGGAACGCCATCGTCACGTCGTCGAGGATCACCTTGTCGCCCACGGCCTTGCGGGCGCGGACCATGGAATAGATGTAGTCAGCCACGTTGATCGAGTCTAAAGGCCTCGCCCGTGCGACCGTCAGCCGACGGCGGGGATGCCGCCGATGAGGCAGCCACCCGAACCCAGCACGGGTGTCACCGCGGACTGGTAGCCGTCGACTGCGCTGCCCCACTGCCCCACCAGGCACTCCTTGCCGATCTTCACCCCGACCATGATCGACCCGGGTTGCAGGTCGGCGGACGTCTTGCTGTCGGTCACCTGCGTCGCGCTCATCGGAAAACCCGCCGACTTGAGCGCAGAGGTCACGGCCGCCCCGTCTGCATTCGGCTTCCCGGCGAGCACGGCGCGGATCGCGGCATCGAACGCCGGCCGGTTGTCGGCAGCCGACGCGTTCGCACGGAACTCGGCGGGGCCGGCACCAGGCGTGGCGCCGGCCGTCGCCTGCACCGTCCACGCCGTGGCTGTGGGGGTAGGCGCTGCCGCCTGCCCGCCGTCGCTCGTACAGGCGGCCAGCGCCAACGCGAGCCCTGCGGCTGCGAACACGGCTGCGGCACGAGCGAACTGCACGATCCCCCCTCACCGACCGGCCCGGCGGCCGACCTCGGTCGAGTCTATGCACCGCGCCTCGTGCCCCCTCAGAACGGCGGCGTCGTCGCGAGCGCCTCGTCACTCGCGTCGCCCGCTTCGGCACCGAGTTCGGCGAGCCCGAGCGCGGTCGGCTCGCCCGCGTCGGCGACGCTGGCGGCCCCGATCGACATGCCGGGCGCTCCCCACGGTGCGTCGCCGCTTGCCTCGTCGGGCGGCGTCTGGTCGTCTTCGACGGGCTGGCCGCCGTCGTCCTTCCCGCCGCTCGGCTTGCCGTTGTTCTTCGCGAACCCGAGGGCCCTGCCCCACCGGAAGTCGTGGCCGATGCCGTCTGCCTCGATCTCGACGTCGAGGCCTGACTTGTCGCCCGCGCTCCACTCGCTGACCTTCAGCCGGCCCGTCACGATGATCGGGTCGCCCTTGTTGATGCTCGCGAACGCATTGGTGGCGAGCTCGCGGAAGCAGCTGACGCTGAACCAGCTCGTCGGGCCGTTCTCCCACCCGCCGGTGGTGCGGTTGAAGCGCCGCTCGGACGAACCGAGACGGAAGCTCGAGATGCTGAGACCGTTCACGATCACGAACTTGGGCTGGGTCGCGGCGAAGCCGCGCACGGTGATGCTCGAACTCATTGCGGAACCTCCTTGATCGGCGCCGAAGAGGCGCGGTTCCACGAGTGTGATCGGGGCAGGCATCCGCTCGCACGACGAAGCCCCCGGATCGGGGACGAATCCGCCGATCCGGGGGCTGTGCTGGGAATGATCCGCAGAACTACGCGGCGCGCACGTACTCGCCGAACGCCTTGCGCACCTTGTTGACCTTGGGCAGCGCGACCGCGAGGCAGTAGCCCTGGCCCGGGTTCTTGGCGAAGAAGTCCTGGTGGTACTCCTCGGCGCGATAGAACTCGCCGAGCGGCTCGAGCTGGGTCACGACACCGCCGCCCCAGATGTCGTTCGCCCGCTCGATGGCCTCTTCGAACAGCTTCTTCTGCTCGTCGTCGGCGTAGAACATCGCCGAGCGGTACTGCGTGCCGACGTCGGCGCCCTGGCGGTTCAGCTGGCGCGGGTCGTGCAGGGTGAAGAACGCGTCGAGAATGATGGATGCCGGGATCTCGGTCTCGTCGAAGGTGACGGCGACCGCCTCGGCGTGGCCCGTGGTTCCGGTGCACACGAGCTCGTAGCTCGGGTTCGCCACGGTGCCGCCGGTGTAGCCGCTGACGACGTCGCTCACGCCGCGCAGGGTGCGGTAGACCGCGTCGAGACACCAGAAGCAACCGCCTGCGAGGACGAAGGTCTGCATTGTGGACCCCTTTCGTGAAGTCATGTCCATGCTCTCAAACGACGGCACGCCGCAGATCGTTCCCGGGCGCGAACAGCGCGCGTCGTACTCTCACCGCATGCAGCTATGGAACGACTTCGTGAGCTGGGTCGGCGACCCCGACAACCAGCCTCTGCTCTTCGCCGTCGCGGTGTTGTTCGTCGGCATCGTGCTCTCCGGCCTCATCGCCGCCTGGATCGCGCGCGGCACCGTGCGCGGCGTGCTCGCGCGCACCGACCGTCAGCAGAAGGCGTCGGCGATCGCCGCGCTGGTGGATGCCGCGACCGAGGCCTCCGTCTGGAACTCGCTCACCCCCGGTGAGCAGGTTCTGAGCGACCGCGCCGTGGGCCAGGCCGACATCCAGGTGCGGCTGCTACCCGTCAAGGGCGCCGGCATCGCGGCCAATTGGGCCACCCACCAGCTCGCCGAGATGAAGCGGAACTCCGCCACCTTCGGCTACCAGCTCGACCCGGTCGTCGCCGAGTTCCGGGACCGGCTCATCGAGTGGCAGAACAAGCCCGGCCGCGCGAAGCGCATCTTCGCGGGCGATCTCGAGCGTTGGCGCTTCGAGTCCGCGACTCCGACGGGCCAGCTGGTGGCCGAGCAGGACCAGTGGGTCGCGCAACAGCACCACGAGAAGCACGCGGCACCCGCCGCAGCCCCCGTCACGGTTCCCCCGACGTCACCGGCCGATGAGCCGACCCAGGCGATGGCTCAGCTGCCCTCGGCCCCGCCCTATCTCCATCGGGACGACAAGGAACCCGAGCGCTACACCGCCTAGCCCGACCCGCTCGCGCGCTGTGTCGCCCGTGAGACCGTCTGCAAGACTGGCTGCATGACAGATCGGCTCACGGGCGCACGCGCGCTCGGCGCCGCAGCCGGCGCGTACACGCAGGGCTTCGCCCGGGTCGCCGCGGTGACATTCCCCCTGGTGATCGCCGACCCTGCTGCGAACGCCGAGCGGCTTCTCGAGCAGGCGCGCGCCTGCCACGACCGCTCGGTCGCGGTGGCCGTCTTCACCGAGCTCTGCCTGACCGGCTATGCGCACGACGACCTCGTCCTGCAGGACGCCGTGCTCGACGCGGTCGATTCCGCGCTCGAGCGCATCGTGCAGGCATCCGCCGGGCTGATGCCCGTGCTCGTCGTCGGCGCGCCCCTGCGTCACGGCAACCGGCTCTTCAACTGCGCGGTGGTCGTCCACCGCGGCAGAGTCCTCGGCGTCGCCCCCAAGTCGTACCTGCCGAACTATCGCGAGTTCTACGAGCGCCGGTGGTACGCGCCGGGCGACGACCAGCGCGGCGGCGCGATCGAGGTGGCCGGGCAGAGCGCACCCTTCGGGCCCGAGCTGCTGTTCGAGGCATCCGATGTGCCCGGGCTCGTTCTGCACGCCGAGATCTGCGAGGACATGTGGATTCCGGTGCCGCCCAGCGCCGAGGCGGCCCTGGCGGGTGCGACGGTGCTCGCCAACCTGTCGGGTAGCCCGATCACGGTCGGCCGGGCCGACGACCGCCAGCTGCTCGCCAAGTCTGCCTCGTCGAGATGCCTGGCTGCGTATGTATATGCCGCCGCAGGCATGGGCGAGTCGAGCAACGATCTCTCGTGGGACGGCGAGACGCTGATCTACGAGGCGGGCCGACTGCTCGCCGCCACCGACCGCTTCCCCGACGGCCCCCGTATCGCCGTCGCCGACATCGACGTCGAGCTGCTGCGGCAGGAGCGGCTGCGGCAGGGCACCTTCGACGACAACCGGCGCACCTTGGACGCGCGCATCTCCGGGTTCCGGCGCGTCAGCTTCGAACTCGCTCCCCCGACGGAGGACATCGGCCTCGAGCGCGCCGTCGACCGGTACCCATTCGTCCCCGACGACCCGGCCCGGCTCGCCCAGGACTGCTACGAGGCCTACAACATCCAGGTGTCGGGCCTCGAGCAGCGGATGTCGGCCATCGGCGGCCCCAAGCTCGTGATCGGCGTCTCGGGCGGCCTCGATTCGACGCATGCGCTGCTCGTCTGCGCGCAGGCGCTGGACCGGCTCGGCCGACCGCGCAGCGACATCATCGCCGTCACGATGCCGGGCTTCGCCACCTCCGACGCCACCAAGTCGAATGCCTACGCCCTCGCCGCCGCGCTCGGCGTGACCTTCGAAGAGCTCGACATCAAGCCCGCCGCCGAGGAAATGTTCCGCCGCATCGGACACCCGTATGCGAACGGCGAGCCCGTCTATGACGTGACCTTCGAGAACGTGCAGGCGGGGCTGCGCACCGACTATCTGTTCCGCATCGCCAACCAGCGCGGGGGAATCGTGGTCGGCACGGGCGACCTCTCCGAGTTCGCGCTCGGCTGGGCGACCTACGGCGTCGGCGACCAGATGTCGCACTACGCCGTGAACTCGGGCGTGCCCAAGACCCTGATGCAGCACCTGATCCGCTGGGTGAGCGGCTCCGGGCAGTTCTCGAGCGAGGTGTCGGACGTTCTCGAGCGGGTGCTCGCCACCGAGATCACCCCCGAGCTCGTGCCGGCCGGCGAGGACGGCGTCGTGCAGTCGACCGAGAAGACCATCGGGCCCTACGCGCTGCACGACTTCGCACTGTTCCACACCCTGCGCTACGGCCTGCGCCCGAGCAAGATCGCCTGGCTGGCGGCGCGGGCCTGGGCGGATGCCGCGAACGGCGCCTGGCCGGCGGGGTTCCCCGACGACGCGAAGGTCGAGTACTCGGTCGACGAGGTCGCGACGTGGCTCGAGGTGTTCCTGAAGCGCTTCTTCGGCTTCGCGCAGTTCAAGCGCACCGCGGTGCCGAACGGCCCGAAAGTGGCGGCCGGCGGCTCGCTGTCGCCCCGCGGCGACTGGCGCGCTCCGTCGGATTCCGCGGCGACGACCTGGCTCGCCGAGCTGCACTCGGCGTTCCCGCGCCCCTAGCCGAGCAGACGGCGATAGTCGTCGACCGACGACAGCGGCCCGTGCTGCTCGTGCAGTGCGGCGAGGGCCGCCCTCCTGCCCTCCGAGCTGCTCGTGGCGGCATCCAGCCGGGCCCTCAGCTCGCTCGGCGTCGCGAACGTGAGCGAGAAATCCGGTGCCTTCGCCCGCCCGGCGAGCGCCATGACGACCAGGTCGAGATAGTAGGCGGCTTTGACGACGTCGAGCACATGACCGCCTGCGTTGATGTCGAGGTACACGGATGCCTTCTCGAGCTCATCGCGAATGCGGTGGTGGGTGATGCTGGGGGTCAGCACGAGATTCGAGTGGCGCCGCCCGAGCTCGTGCAGGCGCTCGCTCATGAGGGTGAGCGCGGCGACCGAGAAGGTGAGGTCGGGAAACGCCTCGAGCAGCTCGGGCAGCCCTGCGAGGTCGTCGCTGTTCGTCAGGGTGAACACGCGCTTCGGGTCGAAGCTCTCGTGAGCGGCGAACTGATCGAGGTGCGAGAGGTACTCGAGGTGCACCGGCGTCTCGGGGTACTGTGCGGCCACCTTCCGCCTCAGTCGCTCGTCGAAGAAGACGATGCGGGCGAGTGCCTTCGGCTGCTGCAACTCGGTGGTCATGTTCTCGGGCGGGTCGCCCGGCATCGGCTCCTGCCAGAACAGGGTCGTGTTCGGGCGCCGTGCGCGCGTGCGCATGACGAACAGCGGGTACGAGAGCGAATTGATCAGAACCTCATCGTCGGCGAGCCCCTGCTCGTCGACGAAGTGCGAGACGAAATCCGTGAGGCTCGGGAACGTGAGCAGGCGCCCGGCCGATCGCATGACGACCGATCGCACGACATGGTCGACCTCGATCGTCCACTCCCCCGGCCCGCGGTAGACCGTCTGATGCGCGACACCGTCGGCGTAGTAGCTGACCGCGTACCGGTTCCCATAGCGGTCATAGCGGTCGGTGTGCCCCACCGACCCGTCGCGCAGCAGCCAGTCGACGCTCTCGACCTGCCGGAACGTGTTCGCCTCGTAATTGATCCGCCCGATCACCTCGTCGTCGCGCAGCACCTCGCCATAGACCTCGCTGCCCTGCCGGATCTCGCACCACGGGGGAATCGGGACCTCGTTGAAGAAGAGCGGCTCACCCCGCAACTCAAGGCCGGTGTAGACGACGAAGGGGCAGAGCGCCCCGTCTGCCAGCTCGCCACCGTAGTTGATCACCACAGGGGTCAACGGCACACCTGCCGTCTCGAGCGAGTGCATGAGCTCTCGCGTGGCGTCGTCGTAGTCGTTGAAGAGGCCTAGCACGCGTCCTCCTTGCGCAGCAGCTCTTCCCAGAGCCGCCGAACCTGGTCTGCGGTGTAGGACTCTGCCGAGTGCACGCTGTGGCTCCGCATCGCAGCGAAGTCCGCAGACGAGAGGGTGGCGACGATCGCGTCGGCGAGGGCGGCGGCGCCCCGCGCTCCAGGGGCGTACGGCACGAGGCATCCGTTCGCGCCCTGCTCGACCATCTCGCGGTTGCCGTAGTCGATGTCGAAGCCCACGATCGGCAGCCCCTCCGCGATCGCCTCGAGCAACGACAGACCGAAGCCCTCTGAGGTGGATGCCGAGACGTAGAGCCCGTAGCCGCCGAGCAGCCCCTCGAGCCGGTGGTGGCCCATGAGCCGCACGCAGTCCGCCGTCCCGGTGTCGGCGATGGCCGCGATCAGAGGGTCGCGGCGGCCCTCGCCGTAGATGTCGAGGCGCAGCTCGGGAATCCGTCGCCGCGCGAGCGCAACGGCGTGGATCAGGACGTCGAGGTGCTTCTCATCGGCCAGGCGGCTGGCCGTGACGAGCGCGTAGCGGTCGTAGGCCGCTCGGGCCGACGCCTCGCGCACGAAGCCGACCGGGATGCGGTCGACACGGTAGCTGCCCGGCGGAAGCCGCGCCGCGAGCTGCGCGTCGAGCACCGCCTGCTGGCGGTGAGTCGAGACGATGAAGCCGTCGACGAGCTCGGGCCGGGTGAACACGTTCTCGTAGTGGTTGTTCCACAGCAGCACGCCGTCGTCCATCTGCTTCAGGTCGTAGTGCTCGGCGTGCACGACCGAGTACAGCCGGTGATCGCCGATGACCGGGTAGATGCCGTCGATGACGTCGAGCGCACGGTCGACGATCACGACGTCGTCGGGCCGGTCGAAGAGGCGCGCGAAGACGAACTGGAAGAACTGCGAGCGACCCTCGAGCAAGATGTCGCCGCGAAACGAGCTCGGTGCGGTGCGGCCCCTGCGTGCCGGGCTCCGGTAGAGCGGCGAGGCGGATGTGATGACGGTGCGGGCGATCTCGCGCTGCCGGTAGAACTGCTCGGCGGCGACCCGCCCGTCCGGCGTGAAGAAGACGCGGCGCACCGGCTGGTTCTGGTGGTAGTACTCGACGTTGTTCAGCGTCGCGTCGTAGTGCTCGGCGCGCACGAGCCGGTCGCCGACGACCGTGTCGACGCGGTCGACGAGGCGCTCGCCCGTGGCCCAGATGCGGTGCCGCACCGGCGCGCTCGTCAGCCTGATGTCGATGTGGTCGTCGTGCACCTCGGGCTCGGAATGCGGCTGGGCGATCGCCGCGATGATGGCGTCGGCGCTCGTCTCGCACGGGCGGGCGCTGCGCCCCGAGACCAGGTTGTAGATCCACAGCACCTGCGGCTGCGGGAATCCGAGCCGATCGGTGAAGACGCTGAGGTTGGTGCCGATGTAGTCGGTGAAGACGTAGTAGTCGTCGACCCACGGGATGCCCGCGAAGAGCTCGCGGCGGTACGCCTGGGCGTACTCCACCCCGCTCGAGGCGAAGCCGATCGCCTTGTTGATGTTGAAGACGCGCACCGGGCTCCTACCGGCTCACGCGAACTGGATGACGAGGCCGCCGTCGCCACCGCGCTCGAGGCGACTCAGGCACAGCAGCCGCACGATGTCGCGGTTGATCCGCCGCTTCATCTGCTCGAAGGCGAAGTACGCCTCTTTCCGGTACTCGTACTCGACCTTGTGCTGGGCGACGTTCCGGTCCTGCACGACGGTCTTGAGCTGCTCGAGGAAGTCGACCTGCTCGACCCAGGCGACATCGATCGACTTGAGGAAGCAGATGTTCTGGAACCGGGCGTACACCTCGGGGCCGGCGAGCGCGTCGACCTTCTGCTGGATCGCCTGCGAGAACGTCGTCGACAGGAAGTCCTTCACGCGGGAGTCGTCACCCGTGTCGACCGAGTGGAAGTCGTCGGGAAGGTGATAGCTCAGGTTGTCGAAGACGTACCGCATGAGCGTGCCGCGGTCCGCGCCGACCCCCGCTTCCAGCGCCTCGGCGAACACCTGCTCGGCGATGCCCTCGAGCTCGTCGCGGCCGATCGGGTCGCCCGTGATGATCTCATTGCGCACGGCGTAGACGAGGTCGCGCTGACGCGTCATGGCGATGTCGAAGTCCTTCGAGAGCTTCCTCGCCCCGCTCGCGGAGTCCTCGCTGGCTCGCTGCGCGCGGGCGAGCAGGCGCAGCATGGTTCGCGTGCTCCGGCGCCTCGTGCGGACATCCTCGGGTTTGATCGACCCGAAGCGCACGAAGAGGTCGTCTTCCATCGAGGCATAGAAGCGACTCGACCCGGGGTCGCCCTGCCGGCCGGCGCGCCCGCGGATCTGCCCCTCGACCCGTCGGTTGGGGAACTGCTCGGTGCCGATGATGACGAGGCCGCCGAGCTCCTTGGCGTCGGGCTCGACCTTGATGTCGGTGCCGCGGCCCGCGATCAGGGTGGCGACCGTGATCGCGCCCTTCCGGCCGGCCTCGCGGACCATCTGGGCCTCCTTCGCCTCGCTCAGCGCGTTGAGCAGGTTGTGCTCGATGCCGCGGTCGAGCAGATACTGCGAGAACCTGATCGAGCTCTTGACCGAGCCCGTCGTGAGCAGAATCGGCCGCTGGGTCGCGCGCACCTCATCGAGATAGTCGAGAATCAGCCGCTCCTTCTCGTCGACCGTCTGCACGACGACATCCGGCTCGTCAACGCGGATGACCGGGCGATATGTCGGAATCTCGACGACATCGGTGCCGTACGTCTTGAGCAGCTCCTTCTCGGCGCCTTTCGCGGTGCCGGTCATGCCGCCCATCTTGTCGAACATGAGGAACAGGTTCTGATAGGTGACGGAGGCCATGGCGCGGTTCTCGGTGGTGATCTCAAGGCTCTCGCGGCCTTCGATCGCCTGATGCAGCCCGCCCTGCAGCTTGTTGCCCTCGAGCAGGCGGCGCGTGACCGAGCTGAGCAGCACGAGCCGGTCCCCCAGCACCATGTAGTCGCGCATCGGCTGGAAGCTCGTGCGCGCCCGCAGCGCGAGATGGATGTGGCGATTCAATTGGAAGCGCTCGGGGGCGTAGATGTTCTCGACGTGGAAGAACCGGTTCCCCGCGGCGATGCCCTCGTCAGTGAGAGCGACGACGCCAGAGCTCTCGTCGTACTCGTACTCGACCCCGTCGCGCAGCGTCGCGACGAAGGCATCGGCGAGGGGGTACAGGTTCGACTGGACGCGCGGCGACCCCGAGATCACGAGGGGCATCTGCGCGAGGTCGAGCAGGATCGCGTCGGCCTCGTCGATGAGCACGTAGTTGAACGGCTGCAGGAACTTCTCCTGCGTCGTCCCCGCGAGGTTCTCGAGCAGGTAGTCGAAGCCCACCTTGTCGCTCGTCGTGTAGATGACGTCGGCCGAGTAGATCGCCTTCTTCTCGGGAACGGAGAAGTCGGGTGCGCCCGCCTCAGGAACGCCGACCGCGAGCCGCAGGCCCATGAACTCGAAGAGCGGCCGGAACTCCTCCGCGTCGCGGCGCGCGAGATAGCCGTTGACCGTGACGAGCATCGCGCCGCGGCCCGACAGCGCGTTGAGGTACAGCGGCAGGGTGGCCGTGAGGCTCTTGCCCTCACCGGTCTTCATCGCGGCGATGTCGCCCTGGTGCATGACGGTGGCGGCGAGCACCTGGTTGTCGTAGGGGAACTTGCCGACGATGCGCAGCGCCGCCTCGCGAAGCGCCGCGTATGCCTCGGGCAGCAGAGCGTCGAGGGATTCCCCCTTCGCGACGCGCTCGCGGAACTCGGGGGTCTTGGCACGCAGCTCGCCGTCGCTCAGGGCCCGCATCGCGTCCTGGTAGGAGTTCACGCGCTGGATGAGGCGGCCGTTGCGCGCTCCGCGGTCAGCCATTCCCGCTCACCTCCAAAAGGGTCAGAGACGTGAAGCGCACCTCGTCGCAGCCGGCGTTCACCAAGCGGATCGAGTAGTGGTGCACCTCGGGCGGGTAGTCGAAGGAGTAGTCCGGCGGGTACAGCAGCTGGGCGGTGAGCAGCCCGCCGAACCGGTCGAAGAACCGCACCTCGAAGACCAGCGTGTCCTGCGGCACGGCCACCACGCGCGGCTCGATCCGATAGCTCTTGCCGTGGTGCAGCAGCGGCAGGGCCGGGGTGTCGCGCACCGACTGGTAGTCGGTGAACGAGTACCACTCCTGCAGCGTCGTGCCGCTCGGCATGAGCCGGTTCACCAGGTGCACCTCGCCCGACGCGTCGAAGGTCAGAGCGGAACCGTAGAGCGACGCCGGGCTGTTGTGATTGCCCCAGCGCACCGTCGCGACCTCAGCGGCTGACATCGAGCGCCCCCTGATACTCGTCGATGATGCGCCTGTACTGGTTCACGAACCAGGTGACGATCGATGCACTGTCGTCGTTGTGACGCCCCTGGTAGCCGCGCGCGATCACCGTCGTCGGCTTCCCGGTCTGCGAATCGAGCAGCGTGTAATAGGCCTCGTCGTCGTAGTCGTCCTGCTGCATGTACGACAGCAGGATCTTGGTGTTCCCGAAGCCGGGGTCCCCCGTCCAGCGCTCGACGAGTCGCTGCGTGAACCGCGCCGCCGTGGACTCGTCGACGCCGCGATCCTCCCGGTTCCAGAAGTTCACCATGTCGAAGACCGTGAAGAACTCGTTGGGGCGAACGAGGCGCCCTCGCTCGGCCACATAGTCGAGGTCGACGATGGCCTTGCCTGCGATGATCGCGAGCGCATCGAGCTGCGACCCGTAGTAGAGCGCGCCGAACGACCCCATCGACAGGCCCGAGACGATCACGTCGCTCTCCTGGAACCCCAGATCGCGGATGTGCTCGCGGATGACCCGCAGCAGCCCCTCCTCCAACTCGGCGCTGCCGAGATAGAAACGGCCGCCCTCCAGCCTGGGGTCGGCGACGAGCAGGAAGGGGTGCCACATGCGCTCCATCATGAAGTAGCCCTCGAAGCCTTCCGCGGGCCGATACCCGGCGAAATAGATGTTGAACGGCGGCTCGAGATCGCCCGGGTGGAAGTAGTAGAAGAGCTCCTCGCGTCGACTGTCGACGATGCGCCGACCCCCGGGCAGGAAGTACCCCGCGCCGAGCCGCGAGTGCCGGTAGTGGATCGGCCCGACCTTCACCTCGCCCGTGCCCCTGGCGAAGATCGAGCAGGCGAGGTAGCCGCTGGTCGGCTCGTCGATCACGATCGGCTCGGCCAGTTCGGCTTCGGAATAGCGGCGCTGGAAGACGATCACGTCGGGCGTGCCGCTCTGAATGAGCTGCACGCTGAGCTCGATCTCGCAGCCGGCATCCTTGACGTACTCCGGCCAGAGCTCCAGGGCCCGCTCGCTGTCGTAGGCGATGTTCTCGCGCCAGATCACCAGCTGGCGCAGCTCGTCGCCGTGGTCGATGTCCGCAACGAGGTACGCGTTGCCCTCGTACCGAGAGCCGCCGGTGTGGAACGGCGAGAGCAGTGCCTTCCTGATCTCGAGCTTCTGGCCGAACGGCTTGGCGAAGTACTTCCGGGGCAGCGCGTCGATGATGCCCTGCCGATCGCCGAGATCCTCGTAGACCGCCGCCTTGCGCGCGAGGAACCGCTGGGTCGCATCGTCGAACCCGTCGCGCAGCTCACGGGCGACCAGCAGCGTGTACGGCGTCACGACGGTATCGAACTCCTGCAGCCGCTCCAGCTCGCACGGGGCATCCAGCACCGTGGCATCGACGCGCCCGATGAGCTTCGCATCGACGGCCGACACATCGCCTGCGGGGATGAACGCCCATTCGACGCCCGCCGGCAGGCTCGAACTCGCCGACCAGTCGTCACGCCCGATCTGAAGGACCCGCATAGGCCACCGCCTCTCTGATCAGATCCCACCGGCCGAGAATCTCGTGCGCCCGGAACAGGTCCTGCAGCACCCTGCACTGCACGAGCGACTGGTTCCAGTGCTCGAGTCCGTTCAGGAAGTAGTCGAGGGCCGGCGCCAGTTCCGACTCGTCGCTCACCACGTAGCCGTTGATCGGATGCGTGATCAGCTCGTGCTCGTAGCGATTGATCTGAGGAACACCGGCGTTGACCGCTTCGGTCGCGAGCCGGTAGTTGACCGACCGGCCGAGATCGATCAGCACGCGCGACTTCGTAACCGTCTGGATCATGTCGGCCTCGCGGTCGATGAAGGTGAGCTGAATCCTCTCCTCCGGGGCTTCGGCGATGCCCACGTCGACGCCGAGCGCCGTGAGCTCGTCATCGGCGGCGAACGCCTGGTCGAGGTGCTGATAGCCGGCGATCACACGGCGCACCTCGCCGAGGAAGTCGAGATCCTGCGAGCGGAAGGTGCACACGAGCAGGCGGGTGTGGTCGTTGCCGACCAGTTGCCCGGCCGTCATCGCGATGGCGTAGTCGAGCTCTTCGGGCGTGATGCCGTCGACGAAGAGCGAGATGTAGACCTTCGCCTCGTTGGCGCTCGCGCCGAAGGTCGATCGGCGCTCGAGCGGGTAGACCGACAGCACAGGAAGCGCCGCCCACACGTCGAGCTCTTCGGCCGCGCCGCTCGTCTGCTGACCCACGTCAGCGAAGACGGCGCCCGCCCGGGCGAGCACCTCGCCGGATGCCCGCGCGGTGCGGTTCACCGACCGTGACAGCACCAGCGTCTGGTCGGTCAGCACCGATGCCACGAGGTCGTTGTGCTGCTCGGACACGGCGAGGACGACCGTGTCGTGCTCACCGCTGCGCGAGCCGAGATGAGCCCCGAGGAACTCGGCCATCAGGGCCTCCCAGCTCTCGTACGACGGCTGCCGGAATCGGTCGCCGTCGTTCTGAACGACGTCGATGCGGCCCGACGGCACGTCCTCGCTCACGATCACGTCGCCCGCGCGCGACAGGTAGTACTGGGTCATGGGGCGGCCCGTCTCGTCGTGCATGAGGACGCTCGACAGGAATCCCCTGTCGTCATAGATGCGCTCCAGCGCAGGCATCCCATCGCCGTAGTAGCGGATCGACTGCAACGTGCCCTCGCGCGCCAGGTACACGCGCGCATAGACGGCATCGCCCTGCATCACCGTCACGATGAACGGGTTGTAGTGGAAACTGACGCCGTCTGGCCACTCGAGCTGCAGGAAGTCGATGGGGCGCGTGTAGTCGTCCTCGAGGCCCTGGATCTCGTCGAAGAACGACCAGTACGGCACGTCGAAGATGCTCTGGCTGTGCAGGAAGCGGCGCAGGCTGGGCGCGTAGTTCAGCACGATCAGTGCGGCCTCTTCGGTGCCCTGGTGGAACACGCGCAGCTGAGTGACCGTGTCGTCGGACTCGGCCGCGGCCTTCGCGCGGAACCAGGCGCTGTCGGTCGAGTACCAGGGGCGGTCGGCGCCGTACCAGGCGGGAATGAAGTGGATCATGCGACCGCCTTGCTCGCCCGCGTCGCGGCGCCTCGGAAGTCGAAGACGTACTTCGTGCCGAGCAGCGTGTCGGCGATCTCCTCGTGCAGCATCCACAGCACGCCGAGCAGGATCATCAGGGTCTGTGGTGCCGTCAGCACGAACTGAAGGTTCGGGAAGGTGCCGATGAAGTAGAGCGGCAGCCCGGTGAACACCACGAGGAACAGCCCGCTCAGCACCGAGAGCAGCACGACGCGACGACGGATGTAGCCCCGCGTCGCCTCGCCCGGGGCGACGTGGTCGAAGTACTCGCCGCTGTCCCTCATGCGCTTGGCGGCCCCCTTCGGGTCGACGGTGAAGAGCCCGAAGAAGATGGTGAGGCCGAACAGCAGCATCAGATATGCGGTGAACCCGATCGGGCTGCTCAGCCCCCACACCGACAGGAAGCGGCCGGCGCCTGAGGCGGCACCGGGAATCACCACCCCGGCCGCGTGCACGACGAACTGCGGAATCGCGATCAGCGACAGCGCGTACATGATCGGCGAGGCTCCCGCCGGGTTGAGCTTGATCGGCAGATACGACACGCCGATGAATCCGCTGTCGATCGACACCTTGTTCACGTGCAGCCGCAACTCGGCGTTGCCGAGGAACACGCCGATCAGAATGACGCAGACGCACGCGGCGATCACGAGCCACAGCACCAGCAGGTAGCGGTCGCTCGAGGTCGCGACGTGCATCGTCTCGAGGTTCCGCATCGCGGTGATGATGATCTGGTACAGGATGAACATCGTGATGCCGCCGAGGCCCAGGTCCTCGTTGCGCTTCGCGAGCCACGCGACCAGCACCGCGCCCGCGGTGAAGATCACGACGATGACGATCTGCGCGTTCACCTGGTCCGAGAAAGGACCCCAGGTCAATCCGCTGATGTCGTACCGCGACATGAGGCTGATCGACTGGATGATCGCCAGCACGATCATGACGACGTAGCGCGCGCGCTCCTGCGTCTGCTCGGGGATCTTCCGATCGCGCGCGATCTTCCCGATGAACAGGAAGCGCCACAGGATCGCGGCGCCCATCCACGGACCGAGCCCGAGGGAGAACAGCGATGGGTAGAAGAAGTTGCCGCCGGTCGCGATGTTCGCGATGTTGAGCAACTGCGTGTTCGCGGCATCCGTGCCCGTCGCCGAGCCGTGCAGAAGGGGCACGGGGATGTATCGGCCGATCATGAAGCACGCGAAGAACAGCGCGGTCCAGAGCAGCTTGGTCCTCAGCGAAGCGAACTTGCCGCGTTCACGAATCTGCGCCACACGCCGTCCTTCCCCCGTTCACCGCTGCGGACTCACTGCCTGTTGCCCCGATTGCCGAAGATGCCCAGCGAGCGCAGCAGAGACCCGATGCGGGACTGGCCGCTCGGCGCCCCCGACTCGCTCTGAAGGTAGCTCTCTGCCGCCGACATGCTCTCGATCACCGAGTCGCTGACGGAAGACTCGGAGTCGCTCGCCGACAGCGTGCCGCTCACGGACTCGTAGATGACCGTGCTCTGCGACTCTGTGACCGAGTCGGTCTGCGACACGCTCTCTGAAGTCGACTCGCTGCCGGAAGTGGAAGTGCTCATCGAGCCCCCACCTGCCGAGGCGCTGAACTCGGGAGCCCCGACCACTGCCGCGGGACCGGATCCATCGCCGGCGCCCGGCACTCCCTGCACCGCGCTCCCGGCCCCCGACTCGAGCGGGCTGCTCGAGCCCGGCACCTGCGGCTCGCTCAGCGAGAGCGAGGTACTGGCGGATGCCGAGTCTGAGGCGCTGGTCGAGAGAGACTCGCTGGCGGAGGTCGACTCAGACTCGCTCGTCGACGTGGACTCCGACTCGGAGGTACTCGTCGACACCGATTCGCTGGTCGACGTGGACTCCGACTCAGAGGTAATCGTCGACTCAGACTCACTCGTGGAACCAGACTCCGACTCAGACGTGCTGCTCGACTCAGAGGTGCTCGTCGACTCGGACCCGCTCGTCGAAGCCGACTCGGACCCGCTGGTCGACACGGACTCCGACTCGGAGACACTCGTAGACCCAGACTCGCTGACCGACGTCGACTCGGACTCCGACTCCGACGTGCTGGTCGACTCGGACTCGGACTCAGACTCGGACTCGCTGACCGAGCCCGACTCACTCGTCGAAGCCGACTCGGACTCCGACGCCGACTCCGAAACACTGGCCGACCCGGACTCACTGACCGACGTGGACACGGACTCAGAAGCACTCGTCGACTCAGACTCACTCGTCGACTCGGACTCGCTCGTGGATACCGACTCACTCGTGGAACCAGATTCCGACTCCGACTCCGAAACACTGACCGACCCGGACTCGCTGACCGACGTCGACTCCGATTCCGACTCAGACGTACTCGTCGACTCCGACTCACTCGTGGAACCAGACTCAGACTCCGAAACACTCGCCGACTCAGACTCACTACCCGACTCAGATTCCGACTCAGACGTACTCGTCGACTCCGACTCACTCGTCGAAGCCGACTCGGACTCGCTGGTCGACACGGACTCCGACTCGGAGACACTCGCAGACCCAGACTCGCTGACCGACGTCGACTCCGATTCCGACTCAGACGTACTCGTCGACTCGGACTCGCTCGTGGATACCGACTCACTCGTGGAACCAGACTCCGACTCAGAGGTACTCGTCGACTCAGAGGTGCTGGCCGACTCCAACTCGGACTCAGAAGCGCTGTTCGACTCACTCGTCGAAGCCGACTCAGACTCGCTGGCGGAA